>LUOO01000099.1 GCA_001626765.1 Maritimibacter sp. REDSEA-S28_B5 | reverse complement strand
ACACAAAGTAGGCGTCGTTGAAACCCAGGTCCTTGATTTTCTTCAAGAGCTGCGCGCGTTCACCGGTGGAGCTCGCAGGCCCGACGACCACGCGCCAGAAATCCTTGCCGCTGGTCTTGCCGGGTTTCACGGTCGGCACCATGCCCGCGCGGCGCATGCTTTCGGCGGTGTTGTTGGCATTCTGCTCGACCGAGAAGATACCGATCTGGATGTAGGCCTTGGACAGGTTGCCCGCAGGCGCCGTCGCTGCCGGGGCTGCCGCGCGCGGCGGCACGGTCGGCGTGGCCGGTGCCGCGGTGGTTCCTCCGAGACTTGCCGAGATCGCGTCGGGCGAGGTGACGGCACCCGGGCGACCCTCTACCCGGTCGAGCGCGACCGAGGCGGCCGCGACCGGATCGAGCGCCGAGGTCGACACGTCGGGCGCGGCGGCTGTGGTGGCTGTGGGCGCATCGGCGTCGGTCCCGGCAGCGGCCACCTGGGTATCCGGCTCGGCCGCAGTTTCCTCGCGTTTGAGTGCGGTCACGCTGATCGTGGCGGGGCTGCCCGCGAGCATCTCGAGCGCATCAGCGGCATCGGACGAGACCTGAAAGGCCGGGCCGGGCTGTTGGCGCTCGGGGCGGTAAAGCACGCCCACGACGAATTTCTGATTGGTTTCGTTGCGGATGATCACCCGCTCGGGGTTGGTCGCATCGGGGTGCGCGACCCAGACGCCGCCCAGCGACGGACGGCCGTCCCAAAGGCCCTTGTCGGAAACCTGAAAGATCTCGGGAGCTTCTACGTCGCGTTCGACGGAGCGGGTCGAGCGGTTCGCGGAAGAGGTGTTCTCGGCCCCGCCCCCGGAACCTTGCAGAAAAGCGGGCATGTTCCCGTCCTCGCATCCCGAAAGCGCCAATATCGCGCCGAGCGCAATGGCCAAACCTGTGGTCCCGCTGTGCATCTGTCTTGCCCCTGATCGCGACCTGCCGCCGCTCTGCCCGTATCCGCACCTATGGCGTGCGATTTGCGGGGAGTTTAGCGAAAGCGGGGGGGCATGAAAAGCCTCGCGGACGGGCATGCGCGGGTTCCGGCGCGTCTGCACGGGTCACAATGGCGGGAGATGCCCGCCATGCCCGAGCGCCCCGCCCCGTCCTTCAGGTCTGCCGTCTCGTTCCATCGTCGCGACACAAGGCATCACGAGCGCCCTTTCAGAATCGAATCCACCGGGCTATCCGTCCCCTGCCCATCATCCCCTATCCCGCATCCGTTCTGCCGCGCCGGTCAAAGCGCAGCGCGGCGTAAAGGACATGGGTGCGCCAGCGGGCGTTGATCTGGAGGTAGCTTTGCGCGACGCCTTCGTATTTGAAGCCGCATTTCTCGAGAACCCCGCGCGAGGCGGTGTTTTCCGGGAGGCACCCTGCTTCGATCCGCGAGAGATCGAGGTCGCGGAAGGCGTAATCGACGACCGCCGAGAGCGCCTCGCGCATGTAACCCATGCGGGCATAGGGTTCGCCGATCCAGTAGCCCACCGTGGCCGATTGCGCCGGGCCGCGGCGGATATTGTCGAGCGTGATCGCACCCAAGAGCACGTTGTCCCCGGCCCCGATGATGGCGAGGGGAACGGCAGACCCGTTGCCGATCGACCGGTTCACCCAGTTCACCCGGTTGGTGAAGCCTTTGCGGTCGAGGTGATCGGCCGCCCATGTAGGCTCCCACGGCGTGAGGAAGTCGCGCGAGGCGATGCGCAATTCGCGCCAGGCGGGGAAATCGGCATGGACAAGCGGGCGCAGCAGGAGGCGCGGTGTGGAGATCCGAACCGTCTTGCTTCGTCCGAACATCAGGCCGCCAGACGCTCCGTGAGGATGTCGAGCGCCGGTGCCTTTTTCGCGGGGCCGTAGAGCGCCATGGCGGCGCGGGCCTCGGTCACGGTCTTTTCAGCATAGGCTTTCACGGCGGCGAGGTCGACGGCATCGAGGCGCTGGACGGTTTCCTCGATCGGGATCACGCGGTTCCAGACGGCGACCTGCCGGGCAAGCCGTTCGGCGCGGGACGAAGCCGATTCCAGCCCCATGAGGGTGCCCGCCTTCATCTGGGCACGGGCGCGGTCGACCTCGGCCACCGTCATGTCGGAGGCGGCGCGGCGCAGTTCGTCCACGGTCAGTTCGGCAAGCCCCGCGATCTCGCCCGCCGAGGTGCCCGCGTAAATCGTCATGAGGCCGGTGTCCGACCATGCCCCGGCGCTCGCGTAAATCGAGTAGCAGAGCCCGCGTTTTTCCCGGGCTTCCTGGAAGAGACGCGAAGACATGCCGCCGCCCAGCGCATTGGCATAGACCTGCGCGGTGTAGATCGCGTCGTCGGAATAGCTCGGCCCCTCGAAGCCCAGCGTGAAATGGACCTGCTCGAGTTTCTTGATCTCGCGCCGTTCGCCGCCGATGAACCCGGCGGGCTGGATGAGGGGCGAGGATTTGCGCGTCATCGCACCGAAGGTCGTCTCGATGAGCCGCATGATCTCGTCATGGTCCACCGCACCGGCGGCGGCGAGGATCATGCGCTCGGGGCCGTAGTGTTCGGCCACGAAACCCGCGAGGTCATCGCGAGAAAAATTCGACACGCGCTCGGCGGGGCCAAGGATCGTGCGCCCGATGGCCTGCTCCGGGTAGGCCGCTTCCTGCAGCCAGTCGAAGATCACGTCGTCGGGGGTATCGAGCGCCTGACCGATTTCCTGCAGGATCACGCCGCGCTCGACCTCGAGCTCACGGGCATCGAAGATCGGATTGAGCACGATGTCCGACACCACATCCAAGGCCAGCGCCACGTCCTCTTTCAAAACGCGGGCGTAGTAGGCGGTAACTTCGCGGCCCGTGTAGGCGTTGAGGTAGCCGCCCACATCCTCGATCTCTTCCGCGATCTGGAGCGGCGAGCGGGTCGTGGTGCCCTTGAACGCCATATGTTCGAGGAAATGCGCGATCCCGTTCTGCTCGATCCGCTCATGGCGACCACCCGCGGTGATCCAGACGCCCAACGAGGCGCTCTCGATCCCCGGCATGGATTCGGTCACGACGCGGAAGCCGTTGGGAAGCGTATCGAAGCGAATGGTCATGGGGGTCAGCGGCCTGTCACGTTGTGGATGAGCATTTCGATGGTATTGAGGTCGTTGGGCACCTTGGTCACGCGCTCTTCGCGGTTCATGAGGTCGGACATGCGCGGGGGGAGCGCTGCGTCACGTCCCGAGGCTTCTTTCACCGCCGCCGGGAATTTCGCCGGGTGGGCGGTGGCCAGCGTGATCATGGGCGTGGCGCCGAGGTGGTCGTCCGCGACCTTCACGCCCACGGCGGAATGCGGGCAGAGCACTTCGCCAGTGCGGTCGTAGGTCGACTTGATCGTCGCCATGGTTTCCTCTTCCGACGCGCGGCCCGAGGCGAAGTGATCCTTGAGGAAGTCGTAGGCGCCCTGGCTGATCTCGAACCCGCCCGAGGCGAGGTCGGTCATCTGGCCGGCGACTGCGTTGCCATCGCGCCCGTAGGCATCGAACAGCGCGCGCTCGAAGTTCGAGGACACCTGAATGTCCATAGAGGGGCTGATCGAGGGAGTGACCCCCGCCTTGGTATAGGCGCCCGTCTCCATCGTGCGGTGCAGGATATCGTTCTGGTTCGTCGCGATCACCAGTTTCTCGATGGGCAGGCCCATCTGTTTCGCGATGTAGCCCGCGAATATATCGCCGAAGTTGCCCGTGGGCACGGTGAAGCTCACCTTGCGGTGCGGCGCACCCAAGGCCACGGCGGAGGTGAAGTAATAGACGACCTGCGCCAGCACCCGCGCCCAGTTGATCGAGTTCACACCGGCGAGGCCGACGGCATCGCGGAACTCGAAGTCGTTGAACATATCTTTGAGCTTGGCCTGGCAGTCGTCAAAGTCGCCGTCGAGCGCGAGGGCATGGACGTTCTTTTCAACTGGCGTCGTCATCTGACGACGCTGCACGTCGGACACACGGCCATCGGGGAAGAGGATGAAGACGTCGACGTTGTCGAGGCCCCGGAACGCCTCGATCGCCGCCGAGCCGGTGTCGCCCGAGGTGGCGCCGACGATGGTGATCTTCTCACCCCGGCGTTCGAGCGCGGTCTGGAACAGCTGGCCGATGAGCTGCATCGCGAAATCCTTGAACGCGAGCGTCGGGCCGTGGAAAAGCTCCAGCAGGAAATGGTTCGGGCCCAGTTGCACGAGCGGCGCGCGGGCGGCATGGCCGAATCCCTGATAGGCCTTGCGGATCGCGCTGGTCAGTTCCGCGTCGGAAAACTCATCTCCTATGAAAGGGCGCATGACGCGAAAGGCCGTGTCCTCGTAGCTGAGGCCCGCCATGGCGGCGATCTCGTCCACCGCGAAGGTCGGCACGGCCTCGGGCACATAGAGGCCGCCGTCACGGGCAAGACCCGTCAGCATCGCTTCCTCAAAATTCAGCACGGGTGCCGCGCCACGGGTGGAGACGTATTTCATCCGCTCGTCCTTGTTCTTGTTCACGCGCCCGGATCAGTTTCCCTGCGCGGTGGGTCGGCGCCGTATACGCCAAAGCGCAAAGCCTGTCATCCCGACCCATGTGGCAGCGAAGAGAAACCATGTCATCGCGTATTCGAAGTGCTTGTTGCGGATCCCCTCCGACGTGACGGGGAGCGGCAGGATCGCCGGATCGGTCTCGGTCCGGGCGATCACGAGCAACGGGTCGGTGTCGAGTGCGGCGCTCATCGCGTCGACGTCGCGGGCATACCAATAGTTGGCCTGCGGGTCGTCGGCGGGCGTGAAGCTGTCGCGCTCGTCCGGCCAGTGCAGGTTGCCGGTGACGGTCATTTCGCCTGTCTGGTGAGGGTCAGCCTTTTTCGCGTCGGGGACGAAGCCCCGGTCGATCAGGATTTTGCGGCCATCCTCGTTGACGAAGGGCGAGATGATGCGAAAACCGGGACCATAGTCCACATGGCTCACGAGCACATGAAGCTCGCCCTCCTCCATCGTGCCGCTGACCGTCACGGGAAGGTAGCGGTCCGCCTCGGGGTCGGTCTCTTCGGGCAGCGGCACGGGGTCGGCGCCGATGCGCGCCTCGATCTCGGCCAGCACGCCCTCTTTCCAAGCAAGGCGCTGAAGCTGCCAGACGCCGAGGCTCACGAAGACCGCGAAGCCCGCGAGAAGGAGGAAACCGGTGACGATCTGCTTTTTCATGGGGGTCATCTACACCCGTCGAGCGCGGGGTGCGAGGGGATTGGCTGTGCACAAATGCAGAACGGGCGAGGTCTCCCCCGCCCGTCTGTCATCTTGATTGCCCTGCGGCGGGGGTTACTGACCCCAGATGTAGACAGCGGCGAAGAGGAACAGCCAGACCACGTCCACGAAGTGCCAGTACCAGGCGGCGGCCTCGAAGCCGACATGCTGTTCCTGCGTGAAGTGACCGGCATAGACGCGCATCAGGCAGACGAAGAGGAAGATCGTCCCGATGATGACGTGGAAGCCGTGGAAGCCGGTCGCCATGAAGAAGTTCGCACCGTAGATGTTGCCCGAGAGGCCGAAGGCGGCGTGCGAGTATTCATAGGCCTGGAACACGGTGAAGAGCATCCCGAGCAGGATCGCGATGATCAAGCCGGTCTTGACGTCCTTGCGGTTGTTCTCATGCACCAGCGCGTGGTGCGCCCAGGTCGCTGCCGCACCCGAAAGGAGCAGGATCAGCGTGTTCATCAGCGGCAGGTGCCAGGGATCGAAGGTCTCGATCCCGGCGGGCGGCCAGACGCCGTCCACGGCGGGGCTTTCCGGCCCCATCGGATACATGGCGTGCTTGAAGAAGCTCCAGAACCATGCCGCGAAGAACATGATCTCGGACATGATGAACAGGATGAACCCGTATTTCAGACCGATGCGCACGACCGGCGTATGATCGCCCGTCTGTCCTTCGTGGACCACGGCGGACCACCAGGTGAACATCGTGTAGAGCACGATCAGAAGGCCGGCGAGGAACACCCAGGGGCCTGCGTCGTGCATCCACTTCACGGCTCCGAAGAGCATAACAAAGGCACCGACCGACGCGAGAAGCGGGTTAATCGACGGCGGCAGGATGTGGTAGTCATGGTTCTTGGCGTGGGCCATCGGTTCCATCCCTGATCTTAGTTCTGTCCCACCGTCGGGGTCGTTTCATCGTCGAGCGATGCCACGTCGTCCTCGGGCAGGTCGGTTTCATGGAAAGTGTAGGAGAGCGTGATCACCTTGGCAAACTTCGCGTCGTTGTCTTGGGTGATCTCGGGGTCGACGTAGAAGGTCACGGGCATCATGACCGTCTCGCCGGGCTGAAGGACCTGCATCTCGAAACAGAAGCAGTCGATCTTGGTGAAATAGCCGCCGGCGCTGTAGGGCGCGACGTTGTAGCTCGCCGTGCCCGCAATCGGGCGGTCGGTGGGGTTCGTCGCCTCGTAGAAGGCCAGTCCCGTCTCGCCGATGCGCACGGTCATCTCGCGCTGCACGGGTTTGAAATCCCAGGCAAATTCGCGCTCGACCGAAGCGTCGAAGCGGACCTTGATCGTCTTGTCGAGGATCGTGTCAGACCCGGCCTCGGCCACACCCGTGGTGCCGCCAAAGCCGGTCACGCGGCAGAACCAGTCGTAGAACGGCACGGCAGCCCAAGCCATCGCGCCCATGAACACGACGACACCGGCGAGTTTCATTGCGGACTTGGTGGTCGCCTCGATCTTCATTTCGCGGCCCTTTCCTGACCGGCGGCCCAGTCGGCCCCCAGATCGTCGCGCGGGTCGGTGCCGACCTTGGCGATGGTCAGCCCGTAGACGAGACCCACGAAAAGGACGAGCACAATGCCCAGCCCCAGGTTACGGGACAAGCGGCGCGTGTGGATTTCATGCGTAGCGCGGATCGGTGTGGTTGCCATGCTACCAGCCTCCCAGCCCAAAGCGCATCAGCGTGTGCTCGACGAGCAGCATACCGAAGTGCAGGAAAAGATAGAGCAGCGAGAACTTGAAGAACTTGCGCTCGGTGAGGTGATTGTCGGCCTCGCTGTCGGCATCGTCGCGGCGCCAGATGTCCACCGCGCCCTTGATGAACCAGGCGTTCATCGCGACCGCAACGGCCATGTATGCGGGACCGCCGATGGAGGTCAGCCCAAGCCCGATGGCCACGGCGGCGAGGACGATCGTGTAGCCCAGGATATGATTGCGCGTGACCCGGCGACCGTGGGTCACGGTCAACATGGGCACGTCGGCATTGGCGTAGTCATTCTTGACGAAGAGCGCGAGCGCCCAGAAATGCGGCGGCGTCCAGGCGAAGGTCAGCGCGAACATGAGCACGGAGGCGAGCGTGACATCACCCGTCGCAGCGGCCCAGCCGATCATGGGTGGAAAAGCGCCCGCGGCACCGCCGATCACGATGTTCTGCGGCGTCCAGCGTTTCAGCCACATGGTGTAGATGACCACGTAGAAGAATATGGTGAAGGCAAGCAGCGCGGCGGCGACCCAGTTGGTCGCAAGAAAGAGCATGATGACCGAGAGGCCCGAGAGGGCAAAGCCCAGCACCTTGGCCTCGTCGGGCGTGACCTTGCCGGTCACGGTCGGGCGTTTGAGGGTGCGCTTCATCTTGGCGTCGATGTCGGCATCCCACCACATGTTGAGCGCACCCGAGGCACCGCCACCAATCGCGATGAAGAGGATCGCGACGAGTCCCACGAAGGGGTTGATCGGGGCAGGCGCCACCAGCATCCCCACGAAGGCGGTGAAGACGACGAGCGACATCACGCGCGGCTTGAGCAGGGCGAAGTAATCGCCGAAGCCCGCCTCGCGGTCCTGATCGGTGGTGAAGGTGCTGTCGCTCATCTGCCTATTCCGGTCGCCCGGCTTTCAGTCGGTCTTCAGTCTGGTCGATGGACCGGGGACGCGCCGCGCCCCCTGCCCTGTCGTAACGGCGGCTTACTCGGCCGAAGCAACGGTCAAGGTGCGCGGAATACCTGCGTATTCCTCTTTCGCACCGGCGAGCCATTCCTCGTATTCGGCCTCGGTCACGGCCTGAACGGTGATCGGCATGTAAGCGTGATCTTTGCCGCACAGCTCGGAGCACTGGCCGAAGTAGATGCCTTCCATCCCCGGCTCGACGGTGAACCAAAGTTCGGCGAGACGGCCGGGAACCGCATCCTGCTTCACGCCGAAGGCCGGGATGGTCCAGGAATGGATCACGTCGGCACCGGTGACCTGCATCACGACCTTCTTGCCGGTGGGCACGACCACGACGGTGTCGGTGGCGAGCTTCCACAGGTCGGGGGTGTAGCCGGCTGCCTCGACCTCGGCCTTCGCCTCTTCTTCGGGCAGGCCCTGGCCGATCATGAAGCTCTCGAAACCGAATTCCTCGTTCACGTATTCATAGCCCCAGTACCACTGATAACCGGTGACCTTGATGACCACGTCGCCTTCCGGGATTTCCTGCTGCTTGAACAGGACGGGAAGCGAGTTCGCACCGATGAAGACGAGGATCAGGATCGGGATAAGCGTCCAGGCAATCTCGATCGGGGTGTTGTGGGTAAACGTCTTGGGCGTCGGGTTCATCTTGGCGTTGTGGAACACGATGATCCAGAGCAGGAGAGCGGCCACGAAAACCGAAATGGCGATGATGATGTAGAGCAGCAGATCATCCAGCGCGAACGTCGCCTGCGAAATATCGGTGGCGGCGGGCTGGAAGCCCGTGGCGCCGGGGATCGGTTTCCCGATGACCTCTGCGGCCGTCTGAGCAAAGGCGGCGCCGGCCCCGAGGAAGGTCGCCGCCAGAAGGGTCAAGGGCCGCATGGCTTTCATCATTGCTTGCATTCCGTTTCTTCCTGTTTGGCGCGTTTCCGCGCCCCAATCGAGGGTTCGCCGTATTGTTGCGGGAATCCCGTTGTCTCCCGCCGGTCTCAAACCATATTAGTCTGTTAGGAACAAGATAATTCCTGCGACATGGAGCCGCACGGATGCAGTTGATTGCATTTATTTGAGCCATGTCAAAGCAGGACGAAAGGATCACATGACCGATCAGACCCCCTTCCGCCCCTTCGAGACCCATCTGGACGAAGGCCGCGCGCTCGCCGTGCTGCGGGCCGCGACCGACGGGGCCGATGACGGAGAAGTGTTCTTCGAACGTCGCCGGAGCGAGGCGCTGGTGTTCGACGACGGGCGGCTCAAGACCGCGAGTTATGACGCCTCCGAGGGGTTCGGCCTGCGCGCCGTGCGCGGCGAGACCGCCGGTTATGCCCATTCGACGGAGATTTCCGAGGCATCGCTGATACGCGCGTCCGAGACCGCGCGTCTCGCCGTCGGTGCAGGGGGCGGTGTGCTCGCGGACAGCCCGGCCAGGACGAACCGGCGGCTCTACACCGACAATGACCCGATGACCGACGCGGCCTTTCCGGTGAAGGTCGAGACGCTGCGCGAGATCGACGCCTATGCGCGTGGGAAAGACCCCCGCGTGGTGCAGGTCTCGGCGACCATCGCGGCGAGCCTGCAGGAGGTGTTCATCCTGCAGCCCGACGGAACACTGGTGTCGGACGTGCGGCCCATGTCCCGCGTCAACGTGAGCGTCATCGTGGAAAAGGACGGGCGGCGCGAGGCGGGCGGCCACGGCGGCGGCGGGCGCGCGGGGCTGACCGCGCTCATCCAGCCCGAGCAATGGAAGGCGAGCGTGGACGAGGCGCTGCGCATTGCGCTCGTCAACCTCGAGGCCGAGGCGGCGCCTGCGGGCCAGATGGACGTGGTGCTGGGCAACGGCTGGCCAGGGATCCTGCTGCACGAGGCGGTGGGCCACGGGCTCGAGGGCGATTTCAACCGCAAGGGCACCTCTGCCTTCTCCGGAATGATCGGTCAGCAGGTCGCGGCCAAGGGGGTCACGGTGGTCGATGACGGCACCATCCCCGACCGGCGCGGGTCGATCACGGTGGACGACGAGGGCACGCCCTCGGGTCGCACCACGCTCATCGAGGACGGGGTGCTCGTGGGCTACATGCAGGACCGGCAGAACGCCCGACTGATGGGGGTCGAGGCCACCGGCAACGGTCGGCGCGAGAGCTATGCCCATGCCCCGATGCCGCGGATGACCAACACGATCATGGAAGGAGGCGATGCCTCGCCGGCCGAGATCGTGGCGGACCTGAAGGACGGGATCTATGCCGTCGGTTTTGGCGGCGGCCAAGTGGACATCACCAACGGCAAGTTCGTGTTCTCCTGCACCGAGGCTTACCGGGTGAAGAACGGCGTCGTGGGGGCACCGGTCAAAGGCGCCACGCTGATCGGCGACGGTCCCAAGGCGATGAAGCAGGTGCGTGCGGTCGGCAACGACATGCGCCTGGACCCCGGTATCGGCAATTGCGGCAAGGCCGGTCAGTGGGTGCCGGTGGGCGTCGGTCAGCCGACGCTGATGATCGGCGGGTTGACCGTAGGTGGATCGCAGACCTGAGGGTTTGCGCCGCGCGTCGCGCGTCGCGGTGGAATTTGAGGGGAACTCGTTCCCCTCAAGCTCCCCATGATGAGGGGGCTGTCTGCCCCCTCACACTCCCCCGAGGATATTTATGAACCAGAGAAGCGAGGGACGTTCGCGATTTGTGCGAGAGGATTCACGGGGCATTAACCAATCGGGCGCATGGTCAAGGGGCAAGAGACGGAATCAGGTGACCCCTTGGAACTTTTCCCTTCCACCCACCCCCTCACCCCACCCCAAAGCACGGAAGACAGGGTGGCTTGGCTTCGTCTCTTGCGCTCCCGCCGCGTCGGCGTGAGCACGTTTTTCAGACTGATGGGCGAACATGGCACGGCGCAGGCGGCGCTGGCAGTGCTCCCCGAGATCGCCGCCGAAGCGGGCGTGCGCGATTACCAGGTCTGCCCCCTGCCCGTCGTCGAACAGGAAATGGACTGGGCGGCAAAATGCGGCGCGGTCCAGTTGTGTTACGGGGACAAGGATTATCCGCGCCGCTTGCTCGACCTCGTCGATGCCCCGCCGGTTCTCTGGGCAATCGGTGACCTCGGGCTGCTCGAGAGATCGTCGGTGGCGCTCGTGGGTGCGCGAAATGCCTCGTCGTTGGGTATCCGCATGGCTCGCCGACTGGCCGAGGACCTGGGGCGCGAGGGCCATGTGATCGTCTCGGGGCTCGCACGCGGCATCGACACGGCGGCCCATGAAGCCGGTCTTGCGACAGGGACCATCGCGGTGCTCGCGGGCGGGGTCGACGTGATCTATCCGTCCGAGAACACCGTTCTGGGCGAAGAAATCGGCCGGCGCGGGCTGCGCCTGTCCGAAGGGCCGATGGGTCTGTCACCGCAGGCCCGGCATTTCCCGGCGCGCAACCGGATCATCTCGGGCCTGTCGCGCGCGGTCGTGGTGGTCGAGGCGGCAGCCAAGTCAGGCTCGCTCATCACCGCCGACATGGCGCTCGAGCAGGGGCGCGAGGTCTTTGCCGTTCCCGGCCATCCCTTCGACGCGCGGGCTTCAGGCTGCAACCGGTTGATCCGCGACGGAGCGGCGCTCTTGCGCGGGGCGCGGGATGTGCTTGATGTTCTCGAGTCCGTGCCCGAGGTGGCCCAGACTGCGGACTCCGTGGCGGATGCACCCGCCACCCCATCGGTGGCGCCGGTGCAGACGCAGGACGTGGCAGAGGGTCCCCGACCGGGACCGAAGGAAAAAGCCGCGAAGCCAAGGACGCAGAAGTGCGCTCCGGCGAGAGCGCCCGTCACGATCCCGCCCGCCCCGCAAGAGCGGCGCACCCTTGCGGAAACGAGGAAGCTGCACCAGGAGATTCTCGCGCGGCTCGGGCCAACGCCGGTGCAGGAGGACCTCATCCTGCGTGACGTGTCGCTGCGAACCGGGGACGTGGCGGCGGAGCTGACCACGCTGGAGCTCGAAGGGATGATCGCGCGCGGACCGGGCGGAACGCTCGTGCGTTGCAAATAGCGCGGCGCGGCGCGTGGCCAGCCGGGGTCGAGCCGAAGACCACTGGAGCGGCGGCTGGGAGACGGCATCGTGCGTGGCGGAGCAACCGCGAGGAAGAGCATCAGTGGGGGCGGACGCCGGATCGGCCAGAGTGACAACGGCGTCTGCGTGATCGGTGAAATAGCCATGATCTGCATGGTCCGCGCGATCTACGAGCCGCCGCTGTTCCACAAGGACCGCACGACCGGTGAGAGCCGCATGTAGCGAATGGAGTGCGCGACCCACATGAACCCTCTGATCCACCACGCGCCTGTGACTGGCAGGGTCCGCCTGTGAACCCGCAGACGTGACCGGCGCCATCAGGGTCCTCGCCCCGGCCAATCAACCCGACCGACCTTGCAAGCAGGGTCTGCCGGACCTCGGGCGTGGGCCATTCCGATAGCTCCGCCCATCCGACCGGCCCGCCGTCGGGGTCGCTGCCCTTTCTGATCGAAACCCCGGCCAATCGCCGCCCCCCTGACCCCTTCGTGAGACACCCTTTCCCCGGCTGGCATTGACAAGCCCCCCGACCGCGACCCATCTACAGCCCCCGAAGCACCCCTTTTCGAGTCGTGAGGATTTGATGCCCGTAGTAGTCGTCGAAAGCCCGGCCAAGGCCAAAACAATCAACAAGTACCTTGGCAGCGACTACATCGTTCTGGCCTCCTACGGCCACGTGCGGGACCTGCCGCCCAAGGACGGCTCGGTCGATACCGACAACGAGTTCGACATGACGTGGGAGGTCGGCGCGGACAGCCGCAAGCACGTCAAGGCCATCGCCGATGCGCTCGCCAATGACGATACCCTCATCCTCGCCACCGACCCTGATCGTGAGGGCGAGGCGATTTCATGGCACCTCGAAGAAACGCTGCGCAAACGCCGTGCGATCAAGAAGGACACGTCCGTGAGCCGCGTGGTGTTCAACGCGATCACAAAGACGGCGGTGACCGAGGCAATGAAGAACCCGCGCCAGGTCGATCAGCCGCTGGTCGATGCCTATCTCGCGCGCCGGGCGCTCGATTACCTCGTCGGCTTCAACCTGTCGCCGGTCCTCTGGCGCAAGCTGCCGGGTGCCCGCTCCGCCGGTCGGGTGCAGTCGGTCTGCCTGCGCCTCATCGTCGAGCGCGAGATGGAGATCGAGGCCTTCAATGCCCGGGAATACTGGAGCGTGAAGGCGGAACTGACCACGCCGCGCGGACAGACCTTCGAGGCGCGGCTCACCTCTCTCGCGGGCAAGAAACTGGACCGTTTCGACCTCGCCACCGAAGAGGACGCGAACCTCGCCGTGGCCGCGATCGAGAAACGTGATCTCGCTGTCCTGTCTGTCGAGGCCAAGCCTGCCTCGCGCAACCCCTCTGCCCCCTTCATGACCTCGACGCTCCAGCAGGAGGCGAGCCGCAAGTTCGGCATGGGCGCGCGTCAGGCGATGAACGCGGCGCAGCGGCTTTATGAAGCGGGCTACATCACCTACATGCGGACCGACGGCATTGACATGGCGCCCGAGGCCGTGGCCGCCGCGCGCGACGAGATCGCGAGCCGCTATGGCAAGGAATACGTGCCGGCCTCGCCCCGCGTCTACAAGAACAAGGCCAAGAACGCGCAGGAAGCGCACGAATGTATCCGCCCCACGGATATGAGCGTGGACGCGGGCCAGTTGGCCAAGCTCGAACCCGATCAGCGCAAGCTCTATGACCTCATCTGGAAGCGCACGCTCGCCTGCCAGATGGAGGGCGCGCGGCTCGAACGCACCGCCGTGGACATCGGATCCTCGGACAGTCAGGTCGTGCTCAGGGCCACCGGGCAAGTCGTGCTTTTCGACGGGTTCCTCAAGGTCTACGAAGAGGGCCGCGACGACATCGTCTCCGACGACGAGGATGACGGCAACCGCCTGCCGCAGATGTCAACGGGCGAGGCCACGGCCAAGACCGGCGTCACGCCCGAGCAGCACCACACCCAGCCGCCGCCGCGCTATACCGAGGCGACGCTCGTCAAGCGGATGGAGGAGCTGGGGATCGGGCGCCCGTCAACCTATGCCTCGATCGTCACGACCATTCAGGACCGGGAATACGTCCATAAGGACAAGGGCCGGCTCATCCCCGACGACAAGGGGCGGATCGTCACGATCTTCCTGATGAACTTCTTCAAGCGCTACGTGGAGTATGACTTCACCGCCGAACTCGAAGAAGAACTCGACGAAATCTCGGCGGGCGATCTGGACTACAAGAAGGTGCTCGCCCGCTTCTGGCGCGACTTCTCGGCGGCAATCTCCGAAACCTCGGAACTGCGCATTTCCGAGGTGCTCGACAAGCTCGACGCGGCGCTTGCCCCGCAGCTTTACCCGCCGCGCGAGGATGGCACCGACCCGCGCAAATGCCCGGTCTGCGGCAACGGCGACCTGCATCTCAAGACCTCGCGGACCGGGGGCTTCATCGGCTGCTCGAACTATCCCGAATGTCGCTACACCCGTCCCATCGGCGGCGGCGACGAGCCCGGCGACCGGGTGCTTGGACAGGTCGACGGCGAGGACGTGAGCCTGCGCTCGGGCCGTTTCGGCCCCTACGTCCAGAAAGGCGAAGTGACCGAGGAGAACAAGAAGCCGCCGCGCGCGAGCCTGCCCAAGGGCTGGTCTGCCGACGACATGGACCTCGAGAAGGCGCTGCGTCTCCTGTCGCTGCCGCGCGAGATCGGGGTGCACGAGGGTGCGCCGATCGCGGCCAACTTCGGACGCTTCGGGCCCTATCTGATGCACCAACTGCCCGATGAGGCCAAACCGGTATATGCCAACCTCAAGGATCCGAACGACGTCTTCGAGATCGGGATGAACCGGGCGGTCGAGCTGATCACCGAGAAACGCCTCAATCCGGGGCGTGGCCGGGGGGCGACGGCCAAGGCGTTGAAAGAACTGGGCGAACATCCCGAGAGCGGCGGCGCCGTGAACGTGATGGAGGGGCGCTACGGGCCTTATGTCAAATGGGAAAAGGTCAACGCGACCCTGCCCAAGGACATCAAGCCCGAAGAGCTGACCATGGAACAGGCCGTGGCGCTGATCGCGGAAAAGGCGACGAAGGGCGGCAAGAAGAAAGCCGCGCCGAAAAAGGCGGCAGCGAAGACGACGGCCAAGAAGGCGCCCGCAAAAAAGACCGCCGCAAAGAAAGCCCCGGCCAAGAAAGCTGCACCGAAGAAAGCGGCTGGTGAAGACTAGGTCCGGCGACGAATGGACCGGACCTGAGCGATGACTTTCGACGGGGCCCCTGTGGCCCCGTTTTCCATTCCGGGATCACTCACCCCGCGCTGTAAGCAAGGCGCACGTCAGGCAGCCCCTCGATCTGCCCCGTGATCCTGTCCCCCGCAACAACCGGCCCCACGCCTTCGGGCGTGCCGGTCAGGACAAGGTCGCCGGGGGCGAGGTGGTAGAGCGTCGAGAGATGCGCCACGATTCCGTTGCAGTCGTGGATCATGTCGGACAGCCGACCCTCCTGACGCCCCTGCCCGTTCACCGTGAGACGGATGCGCTGGTCACCGGGGGTGAAGACGGTCGCGGGGACCAAGGATGACAGCACCACGCTGCCCTCGAAGTCCTTGCCCGTGTCCCAGGGCCTGCGTCTGTCCTTGGCCTCGTCCTGCAGGTCACGCCGGGTCATGTCGAGCGCCGTGGCATATGCGTGGATCGCGGCGCCTGCCCGGTCCCGATCGGCGCGAAACACCGGGGCGCCGATGACAAAGGCCAGCTCCATCTCGTGATGGAGCTTCGCCGTCCCGGGGGGATAGGCGAGCGTCGTGCCGCTCTCCACGAGATGCGCGGGGGTCTTTGTGAAATAGAACGGCGCCTCGTGATCGACTTCGACCCCCATTTCGGCGGCGTGGGCGGCATAGTTGCGCCCGACACAGAATATCCTTGTCACCGGGTAGCGGACAGTGGTGCCCGAAAGCGGCAGCGAGACGGGTGGCGCGGGGTCGAAAAGGTAATCGGTCATGCTCCATGATTCCCCAGGCCGAATGAGAGGGAAAGGGGAAAACGTAAGCATACTTGCCAGATGAGCGTCCCGTGCTAGGCTCGCACAATGGACTACGCCGCGACCGATGCCGATTTCAGGGCCATGCCCGGCCATCTCATCCGCCGGATGAACCAGAATGTGACCGCGCTGTTTCGCGACCGCATGGGGGCCATGAACCTCGACCTGACCCCGGTTCAGTTCGCGGTGCTTGCCGCACTCGATGAGGTGGGCGAGACGGATCAAGCCAAGCTCGCGGTCCTCGTCGCCTATGACAAGGTGACGATTGGCGGCGTTGTCGATCGGCTGGTAGCCAAGGGGCTGGTGGATCGGCGGCCTTCGAAAATCGACAGGCGCGCCAAGGTGTTACGGCTCACCCAGACCGGAACCGTGCTTCTGGACCGGGCGCGACCAACGGTCCGCGACCTGCAGGACGAGCTGCTGGGTGGGCTCACGCCGGAGGAGGCGGAGACGCTCGTGACGCTTCTCGCCAAAGCGGCCGGGCAGGCGGCCGGGCGCGACCCTCGGTAGCAGGCCAGGAAAACGTCCGGCCGGGGACCCAGTCAAGCCTCGCTGCATTGCAGAAAACAGGGTGCGGGTTTCGCGCGAACCTGCCATTCTTTCCCCATGACCGACTCGCGCCGCCTGCCGATCCTGATATTCACCGATCTCGACGGCACGCTGCTGGATCACCACAGCTACGACTGGCACCCGGCACGACCCGCGCTTGATCGGCTCGCTGCCCTAGGATGCGGCGTGATCCTCGCCACGTCGAAGACCGCGCCGGAAGTCGTGCAACTGCGGTCCGAGATGGGCCTCTCCGACTGGCCCGCGATCGTGGAGAACGGCGCGGGCACGCTGGCCGGCGGATCCGACGATCTGCCCGACGCGCCAGACTACGCCGCCATTCGCGCCGCCCTTGACGCATTGCCCGGATCGCTGCGCGGGCAGTTCACGGGCTTCGGTGACATGACCGACCCAGAGGTCGCGCGGACGACTGGCTTGTCCCTGCCGGCCGCGCGTCGGGCAAAGATGCGCAGCTTTTCCGAGCCGGGGGTCTGGACCGGTCCGGAGGAGGCCCGCGCCGGCTTCATCGCTGCTCTCGAGGCGCAGGGCATCCGCGCGAGGATGGGAGGCCGATTCCTTACCCTGTCTTTCGGTCGGACCAAGGCGGATGCCATGGCGGCGATCACCGCCCGCCTTGCCCCTGCCCTCACCGTCGCGCTGGGCGACGCACCCAATGATGTCGAGATGCTCGAAGCCGGCGACATCGGGATCGTCATTCGCAATCCCGATCACGCGCCGCTTGCCCCCCTGAGTGGTGAAAAAACAGGCAGAGTGTGGCGCGAACCCCTGCCCGGACCGGTCGGCTGGAACCGGGCCATCCAGCAAATTATTGATGACATGTCATAATCCAGAAGAGGCGCGGCATGGCTGACTTTCACCAGAACGGCAACATAACCACGCTTCACAACCTGCGTTCCCGCTCGGTCGATGAGCTTGACTACGAACTGGCCGCCTTTGCCCAGACCCGCAAGATCAGCCTTATCTTACCTTCGCTCTATTCCGAACTCGAAGGCCCCGCCCTTGCCAATATCGTCAAGGAACTGGCCCCGGTCCCCTATCTGCACCGCATCGTCATCGGCCTCGACCGCGCGGACGAGGCGCAATATCGCCACGCGCGTGCGTTTTTCGCGGATCTGAACCAGAACCACGTGGTGATCTGGAATGACAGTCCCCGAATGATCGCCCTGCAACAGCGGCTCGGTGAACTTGGGCTTGCGCCGCAGGAGCCGGGCAAGGGCAAGAACGTCTGGACATCCATGGGATATCTCATCGGCTGCGCCGACAGCGCAGTCATGGCGATCCATGACTGCGACATCGTCACCTATACGAACGAGATGCTTGCACGCCTCGTCTACCCGGTCGCGAACCCGTCGTTTCCCTATCAGGTGGCCAAGGGCTACTACCCGCGCATCGGCGAGGGGAAGCTCAACGGGCGGGTCACACGGCTGCTCGTCTCGCCGCTGCTCATCGCCCTGAAGCGCGTGATCGGGGATCGCGATTACCTTGATTACCTGCGCTCGTTCCGCTACCCGCTGTCGGGCGAATTCGCCATGCGCACCGCGATCCTGCCTGATCTGCGCATCCCGTCCGATTGGGGGCTGGAAATCGGGGTGCTGTCCGAGGCCTGGCGCAACCTCGCGCCGAAGAGCGTCTGTCAGGTGGAAATCTCGGACGCCTATGACCACAAGCATCAGGACCTGTCCACAGAGGACGCGACCACGGGCCTGTCGCGCATGTCCACCGACATCTGCAAGGCGATCTTTCGCAAGCTTGCCGCCGATGGCACGGTGTTCACGCCCAACGTGTTCCGCACGCTCAAGGCCACCTACTACCGGTCCGCCCTGGATCTGCTCGACGGCTATTACAACGACGCCAAGATGAACGGGCTGATCCTCGACCGACATTCTGAGGAAAAGTCGATCGAGCTTTTCGCGGAGAACATCATCCGCGCGGGAAATGTCTTTCTCGACAACCCGCACGAGACGCCGTTCATTCCGACATGGAACCGCGTTCACGCGGCGGACCCGAATTTCCTCAAGGATCTGCAGGCGGCCGTGCGCGCGGACTACGACGACTACGCCTGAGGCGATTGCGCTTGGGCTTCGGCGCCTTGCGCACTAGAAGGGCGACGCTCCCGTCCGATCAGGAATTGCCATGCCCATCGCACTCGACAGCCTCAACGCCCTCGCTGCTCTGCCCTTCGACGAGATCATCGACGTGCGTTCGCCCGCAGAGTTCGCCGAGGATCATGTGCCCGGTGCGATCAACCTGCCGGTGCTGTCGAACGAGGAACGCGCCATCGTGGGCACAATCTATGTGCAAGAGGACCCGTTCAAGGCGCGCAAGGTCGGCGCGGCGCTGGTCGCCCGAAATGCCGCCCGGCATCTGGAGGAAACGCTGGCGGACCGCCCCGGCGGCTGGCGTCCCTTGGTCTACTGCTGGCGCGGCGGACAAAGGTCCGGCTCCTTTGCCGCGCTATTGCAGAACATCGGCTGGCGGGCCGATACCGTGCAGGGCGGTTACAAGACGTTCCGGCGGCTGGTGGTCGGGATGCTCCACGACAGGCCGCTCGACTTTCGCCCGATCCTGATCGACGGCGGCACCGGGACTGCCAAGACCAGGCTCCTGCATCATATCGCGGCGGCGGGCGGGCAGGTCATCGACCTTGAAGCCATGGCCGAGCACCGGGGGTCGCTCTTCGGTCTCGTCGGTGGCGCACAGCCCGCGCAGAAAACCTTCGAGAGCCGGATCGCCATGGAGTTGACCGCCCTTGACCCGGCGCGACCGGTTTATGTCGAGGCGGAAAGCTCCAAGATTGGAAGCCTGCTCATTCCGCCGGCGCTCTGGAAAGCCATGCTTGCGGCTGACTACTACGAAGTTCAGGCCCCCCTCGCCGCCCGTGCGGCGCATCTGATCGAGGCTTACCCGGACATCGCCGAGGACCCCGAGCGGCTGGCGGCTACGCTGGAGAAGCTCGCCCGTTATCATGGGCACGCCAAGGTCGAGGGGTGGCAAGCACTTGCGACCGCGCGGGACGGCATGGCCCTCGCCTCCGACCTGATCGCTACGCACTACGACGCCGCCTACAAACGCATCCGCGGCGATGTCGAGCCGCGCGCGGTGCTGGACCTGCCTGATCTGTCGGAGCCGACCCTGCGCGAGACAGCGGAACGTATCGTAGGATGGGGTTGAACCCCACCCTACGCGATTGTTCGATCTAGGCAGCGCATTCCAGCAAAAGCGTGCCAGCAGCGGTGTTCGAGATCGGAATATGATAATTACGCGTGATCTCGGTCACGCTGTCACCCAGCGCCCCGCGCATCATCATCCACATCAGGAACTCGGTCCCCTGCGCCCCGGCCTTTTCGACCAGCTCCATCCGCGTGATCTTGGTCAGCGCATCCGGGTCGGACACGATATTGTCGAGGCAATACTGGTCGAACTCCTTGTTGATGAAGCCCGCCCGTTGCCCATCGAGCTGGTGGCTAAGCCCCCCAGTGCCGAGAACCACGACGGTCGCATCCTCGGGGAAGGACCGCAGCGCCTTGCCCAGCGCCCGCCCGAACTCCAGCGCGCGCGCCAGCGTCGGGATCGGATGCTGCACGGTGTTGGCCGAAATCGGCACCGTCTTCGGCATATCCGGATGGTGCGGCGCACCGGGCCAGAATAGCTGCATCGGCACGACGAACCCGTGGTCCACGGCAAGCTCCTGACAGGTGGTCAGGTCGAAGTGGTCAGCCACCATCGATTCCGCGATGTGCCACGACAATTCTGGCGCGCCAGGAAACGGGTCCAGCGCAGGCAAGCCCCAGCCTTCGTCCTCGTTGCGATATTCATGCGCACAGCCGATCGCAAAGGTCGGCATCCGGTCCAGAAAAAACCCAAGCCCGTGGTCGTTGTAGATGTTGATGCAGTAGTCGGGTTTGGTGTCGCGGATCCACTGGTGAACCTTCGGATAACCGTCGAAGAAGGGCTTCCAATAGGGGTCGTCCTGCAAACCGTTCTGGATCGCGTTTCCGACTGCGGGGATGTGCGAGGTGGTGATCCCGCCGAGAATCTTGGCCATGGTCCGCTCCCTTACGCTTGGCTCAAAAGGTAATCTTGGAATTCTTGCTTGGTGCGACCGGTCTGCAGCCCGCCCACGTCCTGCACACCGAGGCCAAAGATGCCGGCGAACTTCGCGAGGTAATAGATGTTTCCCCCCGCGTCGATCAGACCGAGAACGTCCCGCGCGCGTACGGCAGCCTTCTGCTGATCGTTGAGACCGTATCTCTCCATCCAGGCTTCTTCGTCCGCGCGGAAACCCTCGCGGTTCTCAGCCTTGTTGAAGTCGTAGCACATCTTGTTCAGCGCATAGCCTTTCATGGCCTGCTTGCCGTCGAAGATCGTCGTTCCGGGAATGTCGATGTGGTAATCGTGGCTCGGCATGTCATGCATCGCCGGTTCCTCCTTTTATCCGTCCTGAGGCTGTTTGCCACGGACCGGAGGCATGGAATTTGACGTGGATCAAGCCGCGTGGCGGGGCACGCGGTTTGGATGAGGTGAACGCAAATCTTATAACCCGTCACGCAGGCGCCCCAGTCCCGCATGCCCAAAACGCGAAAGGGGCCGCTGACCGCGACCCCTCCCCTACCTGAATTCAATCCGGCCCTCAGCGCGCCCAGTAAAGCCGCATCGGGTTGTCCACGAGCAGCTTCTGCTGCTCCTCGGCCGTGGGCGCGATCCGGGGGATGAAGTCCACGAGCTTGCCGTCATCCGGCATATGGCTCTTCATGTTCGGATGCGGCCAGTCGGTGCCCCAGAGCACGCGGTCGGGGAACATCTCGACCACCTTCTTCGCAAAGGGCACGACGTCGTCATAGGTGTCCGGCCCGACCTTTGACAGCCGCTCCGGGCAGGTCACTTTCGACCAGATGTTCTCATTGCGGGCCATCAGGTCGAGGAAGCGCTGGAAGTCCGGGTGATCCACGCCCTTTTCCACGTCGGGCCGCCCCATATGATCGACCACGATCACCGTCGGCAGCTGCTCGAGGAAGGGAACGAGTTCCTCGAGATCCTGCGCCTCGAAGTAGACCACGATGTGCCAGCCGAAGGGTTTGATCTTCTCGGCAATCGACAGGAAGACCTCTTTCGGCGTCGCATCGACGAGGCGCTTCACAAAGTTGAACCGCACTCCGCGCACGCCCGCCGCGTCCATCTCGCGGATCTCGTCCTCGGTGATGTCCGGGCCGACACTGGCGATCCCACGGGCAAGGTCACCGGCAGTGCGGCAGGCATCGACCATCGCGCGGTTGTCCTTGCCGTGACAGGTCGCCTGCACGATCACGTTGCGGGAAAACCCAAGGTAATCCCGCAGCTTGTAGAGCTCGTCCTTGCCCGCGTTGCACGGCGTGTATTTCCGCTCGGGCGCAAAGGGGAACTCGGGGCTCGGTCCGAACACGTGGCAATGCGCATCCACCGCGCCCTCGGGCAGCGTGAAAGCCGGTTTCGAGGGGTTCGGGTGGAAATCCAGCCAGTCGGCGTCTTTCACTTGCACTTCGGTCATATCAGTCTCCAAAAACCATGCCGTCCATCAGCTTGCGCGCCGTGCGCAGGATGGCGGCGGACGCCGGGGTTCCGTTGCTATCGAGTTTCGCAATGACAGTCATCTCGCCCGTCGGATGTTCGACCGACAGGCTGCGCTCATCGCCCTCGCCCACATCGGCCAGTTCGGCGGCGGGAGAGCCGTCGAGCAGGCAGGCGGTCGCGACGCTCACCGCGCCCAGCACGCCGATCGTCTTGTGGCAGCGGTGCGGAATGAAGGTGCGCGTGTTGATCGCGCCGCCGTTCTTCGGGGCCGTGACCATGGTCATCTTGGGCACGGATTTCTCGGTCACGTCGCCCAGGTTCATCATCGGGCCACAGGCGAGCCGAATGGCCTCCAACTTCGCGCGCAACTTCTTGTTGCCCTCAAGCTCCTCCGGCGTCTCGTCGCCCGTGATCCCAAGGTCCGCACCCCGCATCACCACGCAGGGCATCCCGTTGTCGATCATCGTGACCTCGACACCCTCGACCACATCGACCACATTCCCGGTCGGCAAGAGCGCCCCGCAGGACGATCCCGCGGTGTCCTTGAACTCCAGCGGAATGGGCGCCGACGTCCCCGGAACCCCGTCGATCCGCGCGTCTCCCTTGTAAGTGACCATCCCGCCCGGCGTCTGCACCGAAGCAATCGCCACTTGACCGGTGTTCTCCATGTAGATCGAAACCTCGGTCACATCGCCGGTTGCCTCGACAAGTCCCCGTTCGATGGCGTAGGGGCCGACACCGGCGAGCATGTTGCCGCAGTTCTGCTTGTCCGTAACGATGGGCTGATCGACGAAGACCTGCAGGAACAGGTAATCGACATCGACCCCCTCGCGCTCGGACTTTTTCACCACCGCGACCTTCGCCGTCAAAGGATCGGCCCCGCCCATCCCGTCGATCTGGCGCACGTCTGGCGACCCCATGACGCGCAGCAGAAACGCGTCCCGCGAGGCCTCGTCCACCGGCAAGTCGTCAGACAGGAAATACCCGCCCTTCGACGTCCCGCCCCGCATCCACATGCACCGCACACCGTCAGACATCGCCGCTCCTTCACTGCTTCATAAATACCTTGGAGGGGGTCTGGGGGAGGCAAAGCCTCCCCCAGCCGGTCGTCCCGGACGACAGTCCGGGGCGAAACCTCACACGTACTTGAGGCCCTTCTCGGCCAGCCGCTCGCGCATCTTGTAGATGTCGAGCCCCAGCTCGCCCGCCTCGAACTTGGCGCGTTTCTCGCCCTCGTTCGCCTCGCGCGCCTGCGCCTTCTTCAGCACATCCGCCGCTTCCTCGCGCCGCACCACGACCACGCCGTCGTCATCGGCCACGATGATGTCACCGGCGTTCACCAGCTCGTCGGCGCAGACGACCGGCACGTTGACCGAGCCCAGCGTCTCCTTGATCGTGCCCTGCGCGCCAACGGCCTTGGACCAGACCGGAAAGCCCATCTCGGTCAGGTCACGCACGTCACGCACGCCCGCGTCGATGATCAGCCCGCGGCAGCCCCGCGCCATGGCCGAGGTCGCCAGAAGGTCGCCGAAATACCCGGCGTCCGACGGCGAAATCGTCCCAAGGCACAGCACGTCCCCGGACTGCAACTGCTCGATGGCCACATGGATCATCCAGTTGTCCATCGGTGGGGCGAGGATCGTGACCGCCGACCCGGCAATGCGTGCGCCGGGGTAGATCGGGCGCATGTAGCTGTTCAAAAGCCCCTTGCGACCTTGCGCCTCATGCACCGTGGCGACGCCGCATTTCGCGAGCCCGTCGATCACCGCTTGATCAGCACGTTCGATGTTCTGAACCACGATCCCCGTGGTGCCCGGCTGATAGGTCATCAGTCCAGTTCCTCCACGGTGCGCGGGAAGATCGCCTCGAAGCCTTCCGCGTATTTCGCGTTCTTGCCGCCCGACTGGCCGCCCGAGTTGCGCTTGAAGTGGTTGGCGCGGTTCTCGGCCACGTTCTCGTAGAAATGCCACAGGTGCTCCTGCCCCTGCATGCATTGGATCGCCGCCCATTTCTTGTCCCAAACCTCAGTGATGTCGAGGAAGACATTGGGCTTCCAGCCCATCTGTTCGGTCTGATGCGGCTCGAAGAGGTAAAGCTGCGGCGCACCCAGCACCTTCTGGCCGGGGTTGTGGCCCCAGGCCTGCGCAACCATCCGGGCCTCGAGCGCAAAGTCGGTCGTGCGCATGTGGTCGGTGTTGTAGGGGTCCCATTTCGAGTGCGAGAACATGAACCGGGGCTGCACTTCGCGGATGATGTCGACCATCATGTCGACGGTCTCGCGGCCCAGATCGAGCGGGTAGTCGCCCCGGTCGAGGAACCGGATGTCGTTGATGCCCAGCGCGGCGGCGGCGTTCTCGGCCTCCTCGCGACGCGCTGCCTTCACCTTGTCCAGCGTCATGCCTTCCTGTTTCCACAGCTTCGCGCTTTCGCCGCGCTCGCCGTAGGACAGGCAGACCACCGTCACCTCGTAACCTTTGGCCTGGTGAAGCGCGATGGCACCGCCGGCCCGCCAGACGAAGTCGGCAGAATGGGCGGAAATGACGAGGGCGGTTTTCTTGTCGGACATGACGTCTCCCTGAGGGTCGGTTGCACTTTGCGCATCGGATAAGTCCCCACGGACAAAGAGACCATTTGAAATGCGGCGCGTCATCATAAATATTTGCTATAGCTTGGCATGGACCCGAGTCACTTCACAAAGGTCAACCACCTGACATGACTGTTGAATTTCCGAACCTCCGTCACTTGAAGGCTTTTATGGAGGTCGCCGACGCCCGTGGCATCTCGGCGGCGGCCCACCGGGTTCACCTGTCCCAGCCCGCCGTGACGCAGGCGATCTCGGGGCTGGAGGAGCGGCTGGGCACCGCGCTCTTCGACCGCCGGGCCGAGGGGATGTTTCCCACGGATGCGGGCGAACTTCTGCTCGCGCGGGTGCGCCGGATGTTCGCCCATCTCGCCCATGGCGGCGCGCTCGCGGTGCGGCTCGCACGGCGTGAGGGCAAGCCGATCGCGGATTTCCACAGCCGTGTGACAGCGGCGCAGCTTCGCGCCCTGATCGCGATCCGCGAGGCGGGGAATTTCTCGCTCGCCGCCCGAATGCTCGACATCTCCCAGCCGTCCATTCACCGGGCGGGCCGCGATCTGGAAAAGCTCTCGGGGATGCCGCTTTTCGTGGCGGGCCGGCGGGGGATCGAACTGACCCAGCAGGCCGAAGCCTTTGCCCGCTCGGTCAAACTGGCCGAGGCCGAGTTGAAGCAGGGGTTCGACGACCTCACGCGGCTCGCGGGCCGGGATTCCACGCGCATCACCATCGGGTCGATGCCGCTGTCGCGCACCCATATTTTGCCGACCGCGATCCATGCGCTCTTGCAGGAAAGCGCGGGCGTGCAGATCCGTACCATCGACGCACCCTATACCGAGCTTCTGCGAGGTCTGCGCTATGGCGAGATCGACGTGCTGATCGGGGCGCTGCGCGACCCGGTGCCGGTCGAGGATGTGGAGCAATCGGTGCTGTTTCAGGACCACCTGAGTGTGGTGGCCGGTCCTGCCCATCCGCTGGCCACGCGGTTGGCCGTGAGGGTCGAAGAACTGCTCGACTATCCTTGGATCGCCCCGCCCAAGGAAACGCCGGGGGGCAGTTTCCTCTATCGCACGCTGGGTATCGGGGATCTCAGGCGCACACCGGTGCGCATCGTGTCCTCGTCCATGGTGCTGGTGCGGGGGCTGCTGGCACGGGGTGACTACCTCACCATCCTGTCGCCCAATCAGGCGGCGGTCGAGATCGCGCGGGGCGACATGGTGCCGCTCGACATCGCGCTGCCCGAAAGCGCCCGGCCCATCGGCCTGACCACACGGACCGGATGGGTGCCAACAGCCACGCAGGCCCGATTTATCGACCTGATCCGCGCTGCGGCCACCCTCGGCGAAACCGCGCCTCTATACCCAGAATGAATAACGCATCCGGGCAACGAATTTCACAAATCCCGGTGCCGCACCTACATGACCCTCAATGCAGATGAACCCCGGACATATTGCGCTCATCGGATTCGGTGAGGCGGGTCAGGCCCTCGCCCGGGGCTGGCTGCGCGATGTGCCAGGTCTGCGCATCACCGCCCATGACATCAAGACCGCCCGCCCCGAGACGGCAGAGGCTAAGCGCGCGGACTATGCGCGCCTTGGGGTCGAGGGGTCCGAAAGCCTTGCCGAGGCGCTGGCGGGGGCGCCTGTGGTTTTCTCGGTCGTAACCGCCGATTGCGCGGGGGACGTGGCGCGGGCTGCGGCCGGCTTGCTTGCCGCTGACGCGCTCTATTTCGACGGCAATTCCTGCGCGCCTGGCACCAAGAGCGAGGCTGCCGAAGCCATTGAGGCGGCGGGCGCGCGCTACGTGGATTGCGCGATCATGGCCCCGATCCATCCGAAGCTGCACCAGACGCGGATGCTGCTGTCCGGTCCCCATGCCGAGGCAGCACTGAGAACCGCCGAGGCGCATTCGATGGACACGCAGGTAATGCCCGGCTCCGTCGGTCGCGCGTCTACCGTCAAGATGCTGCGCTCGGTGATGATCAAGGGGATCGAGGCGCTGACGCTCGAGAGCCTGCTCGCGGCCCGTGCCGCCGGCTGCGAAGATGACATCGTGGCGGCCCTCGACGACACGATGCCCGGCTGGGATTGGGCGAAGCGCGCCGCCTACAACATAGAACGCACCACGACCCACGGCACCCGCCGCGCCGCCGAGATGCGGGAGGTTGCCAAGACCGTCGCCGCTCTTGGCCTGCCGCCCCGAATGGCGCAAGCTACGGTGGACTGGCAAGCGGACATGGGCGCGCTGGGGCTGCCCCCCGGCCCCGAAGACCTCGCTGCCCGCGCCGATGCCGTTCTGGCCGCACTTGGCCTTACAGATACCGACACACTCAAACACGCGTAACAGGAGGAACTCATGGCGGAGAAGGAATACGACGACATTCCCGGCACCTACGTTTTCGACGCAGACCGGTCCCGTCAGGGCTATTGGCTCAATCAATTCTGCATCTCGCTCGGCAAGGAAGCGAACCGTCAGGCGTTCCGGGACGACCCCGAAGCGCATATGGCCAAGTTCAAGATGACCGAGGAACAGAAACAGGCCGTCCGCGACCGCGACTGGAACCGGTTGCTCGAACTGGGTGGCAACATTTACTACACGTCCAAGCTCGGCGCCTTCGACGGCATCGTGTTTCAGGACCTCGCCGCGATGATGTCGGGCATGAGCCGCGACGACTATCGCGCGATGATGGTCGCCGGGGGCCGCAGCCCCGACGGCAACCGCTACAAATCCGAATGGGAGAAGAAATAATGGCCAAGATCACAGCAGGTATCGCGTGCAGCCATGTGCCCGCCATCGGCGTGGCCATGGACCAGCACATCACCGAACAGCCCTACTGGGTCCCCGTGTTCGAGGGCTTCGAGTTCTCGCGCGAGTGGAACAAGAAGAACAAGCCCGACGTGGTGTTCCTCGTCTACAATGACCACTGCACGGTGTTCGACGCCTCCTGCATCCCTACCTTTGCTTTGGGCTGCGCGGCCGAGTTCGCGCCCGCCGACGAAGGCTGGGGTGCGCGCCCGGTGCCGGTGGTCAAGAACCATCAGGAACTGGCAAGCCACATCGCGCAATCGCTCATCCTCGACGAGTTCGACATGACGATCATGAACGAGATGGAAGTGGACCACGGTCTGACCGTGCCTCTGTCAGTCATGTTCGGCGACAAGACGCCCGAGGACGACTGGGGCACGCTCGTGATCCCGCTCGCCGTCAACGTGGTTCAATATCCGGCCCCGACGGCGAACCGCTGCTATGCGCTGGGTCAGGCGATCAAACGCGCCGTCGAAAGCTGGCCCGAGGACATCAACGTCCACATCTACGGCACCGGCGGCATGTCGCACCAGTTGCAGGCGCAGCGCGCCGGGCTGATTAACGCGACCTGGGACCAGCAGTTCATGGATATTCTCGTGAACGAGCCCGAAAAGGCCCGCAAGATCTCGCACCTCGAGTTCCTGCGTGAAACCGGCTCGGAAGGCATCGAGATGGTCATGTGGCTGGTCATGCGCGGGGCGCTTGAAGAGAAAGTCACCGAAGTGCATCGCCACTATCACGTGCCTGCCTCGAACACGGCGGTCGGCCACCTCATCCTCGAAAACCACGCATAAGGAGACCACATGCGGATTTGTGTTGCAGGCGCTTACGGCGCCTTCGGGATCAAGCACATGGACGCCCTCGCCAATATCGAGGGTGTCGAAGTCACCTCGGTCATGGGGCCGACGGCGGAAAAGATCGAAGCCTTCGCCAAGGACCGCGGGGTTGGCCATTGGGCGACGTCGCTGGACGAATGTCTCGCGCGCGACGACGTGGACGCCGTAATCCTGTCGACCCCCACCCAGATGCACGCCGAGCAGGCCATCGCCTGCATGGATGCGGGCAAGCACGTGCTTGTCGAAATCCCGATGGCCGACAACCTTGCCGATTCCATCGCGGTGGTGGAGAAGCAGAAGGAAACCGGGCTGGTCGCCATGGCGGGCCAGGTGCGTCGCTTCAACCCCTCGCACCAGTGGATCAAGAACAAGATCGACGCGGGCGAGTTGAAGGTCCAGCAGATGGACGTGCAGACCTATTTCTTCCGGCGCACGAACACCAACGCCAAGGGCGAACCGCGGTCGTGGACGGATCACCTGCTGTGGCACCATGCCTGTCACACGGTCGATCTGTTCCAGTATCAGACCGGCGAGACCGTGTCGGAGGCGTTCGGCCTGCAAGGGCCGCATCACCCGGACCTCGACATCGCGATGGACATGTCCATCGGGATGAAGACCCCTTCGGGCGCGATCTGCACTCTGTCGCTGTCCTTCAACAATGACGGGCCGCTCGGCACCTTCTTCCGCTACATCTGCGACAACGGCACATATATCGCCCGTTACGACGATCTTTTCGATGGCAAGGAAAATCCGATCGACCTGTCGGACGTGGCCGTGTCGAACAATGGGATCGAGCTCATCGACCGCGAGTTCGTCTCGGCCATCAAGGAAGGCCGGGAACCCAATGGTGCGGTGGCCCAAGTGCTGCCCGCGATGAAGACGCTCGACAAGATCGAGAAGAGCTTCAAGAGCTGAGCCATCCAGTATTGGATGATCCAAGGGCCGCGCGTTCCGCGCGGCCCTTTTCGTTTCAGCTGATCTCGAACCCTTGGCTCTGTGCCGCAAACACCGAAAAGCGCTCCGCCGTGTCGAGGTCGACGTCCAGCGGCAGGCCGGCTTCGTCCAGCATCCGTTTGAAATGATCGGAAATCGCCTTGGCCTCGCAGGGCGAGACCGCAGTAAGATCATGGTATCCGATGGCCTTCGCACGTTCGTCGCGCAAGAGACCAGCCCGCCGTATCTCGCGCACGAGGGGCCGCCAATGGCGGCTGACCAGAACGAGATCATGTGCGGTATCGGCAGAATCTACGAGTGTAAACATAAGTGGACCTCAGATTGCCACTTGCTATGGACCACCATAGCACGGGACGCCGCCACCTGTCACATGGAGTCTCGGTTGTGAGGCGCCGGGCGCAATCTGGACCTTGGCGCGCGCGATGATGACGCCTGCCCCACACCGAATACCGTTCCTATCCAGCAGCTTAACGAACGATTATGGCCCGAAAATCGTTCACATTGGTGCCGGTCGGCCCCGGCGAAAACAAGCCGCCGATCGCCGCAAAGGCGGAGAACGCATCGTTCTCGGCGAGCATATCGGCCGGATCGCGCCCCGTCTCGCGAATCTGTCTGGCGGTCCGGCCGTCGGCAAAGGCACCTGCGTTGTCCTCTGATCCGTCGATGCCGTCGGTGTCGGCGGCAAGCGCGGTGATGCCGTCCATACCGTCGATGGCAAGAGCGAAAGCCAGGAGAAACTCGGTATTGCGGCCTCCCTTTCCCTTGCCCCTCAGGGTCACGGTGGTCTCGCCCCCCGAAAGGATCACCACGGGTTTCTTGAAGGGCCGGTCCTTGGAGGCAACCTCCCGCGCGATGGCGGCATGGACGCGGGCCACGTCGCGCGCCTCGCCCTCGATAGCGTCGGACAGGATCACGGCAGGCAGGCCCAGAGCCTCTGCCGCTCGCGCCGCCGCGTCGAGCGACAGCGCGGCAGAGGCGATCACGCGGACATCGTTGGCCTGAAACGCCGGGGCCGCGGGATCGGGCGGCATGGCTGCGGAAATCTCCGACAGGATGCGATCCGGCAGGTCGATGCGATAGGCCCGGATCGCGGCCAGAGCGGCTTCGGCCCCCGAGCGATCCGGGACGGTGGGGCCAGAGGCGACCTGCGCCGGGTCGTCGCCCGGAACATCCGACACCACGAGCGTCACGACCCGCGCCGGATGGGCAGCGACGGCCAGTTGTCCGCCCTTGATCCGCGAAAAGCACTTCCGGATCGCGTTCATCGCCGAGATCGGCGCGCCCGAGGCCAGCAACGCCTCGTTAAGCGCCTGTTCGTCGGCCAGCGTGAACCCTTCGGGTGGCGCTGGCAGGAGCGCCGATCCACCGCCAGTCACCAGCGCGATGACAAGATCGTCGGGACCAAGGCCCTCTACCCGTTCGAACAGGCGGCGGGCGGCGGCTTCGCCGGCGGCGTCCGGCACCGGATGGCTGGCCTCCAGCACCTCGATCCGCCGGGTTTCGGCGCCGTATCCATAGCGTGTCACGACGGTTCCGGTCACGTCACCGGGCCAGAGATCCTCGAAAGCCGCCGCCAGTTGCGCGACACCCTTGCCCGCGCCCACGACAACCGTCCGTCCCTTGGGCACCTCGGGCAGTGCCGAAGCAAGCGCCGTCGCCGGATCTGCGGCCCGAATCGCCTCGTCGAAGAGAGATTTCAGAAATTCGCGGTCACCAGTGCATCTCGTAACATCTGTCATTGGTAACTTTCCGTGCTATATCAGCCCCTTGGCCGGAACATGGTGGTTTCCCACCATTTCCGTCCGGGAGGCTTGCCGGTTAGCGTCGAGTGCGGTTCGCGTTAACCGGGGTTCTTCGTAGTGGTTCGACCCCAGCCGCGCGTCGCAGGAGCGCTTCGGGCCGGGTTTCTTCGGTCTTCTGATCCACGGTCACGCAACACCCGTCAGCAGGATTCACCTCTCGACCCGGGGCCTCCACTATTCCTTCACGTAGGGTTTGCCGTTGGCTGCGGGCGGACGCGCGCGACCGACAAGGCCAGCCACCACGATGATCGTGGCGACGTAGGGCGCCATGGCGAGAAACTCCGACGGGATCGGCGTGTTGAGCAACGCCAGTTTTTGCTGGAGCGAATCCGCAAAGCCAAAGACCAGCGCGGCAGAAAGCGCACCCACCGGATGCCAGCGGCCAAAGATCATGGCGGCAAGCCCGATGTAGCCACGCCCGTTGGTCATGTTTTCCTCGAACCGGCCCACCGAGCCCAGCGTGAAGAACGCGCCACCAAAGCCCGCGACCATACCGGCGAGCGTCACGTGGACATACCGGGTGCGGTAGACGTCGATGCCCAGCGTATCGGCGGCGCGGGGGTGTTCGCCCACGGCACGAGCTCGCAGGCCGTTCTTGGTGTGGAAGAGATAGTAGGTCGACAGCGCGACGAGGATGAAGGCCCCGTAGACAAAGATGTTCTGGTCAAAGAGCATCGGCCCGATGACGGGAATGTCCGAGAGGATCGGGATCTCCCACGACCGGAACACCGGCGCGTTGTTGAGGCTGCGGTACTGCGAAAATACCTGGCTCGAGACGTAGCTCGTCACCCCGAGCACGAAGAGGTTGATCACCACGCCTGCGATGATCTGGTCCATGCGAAAGCGCACCACGAGAAGCGCGAGGAGCAGGCCGAAGAACCCGCCGACGATGACGGCAGCGACGAGTCCGACCCAGCCGCCCATGAGCGACCCGATGAGCGCGCCGGTGAAGGCGCCTGCGAGCAGCATTCCTTCGATGGCGATGTTCACCACCGCGACGCGTTCGGACAGCACGCCCGCTAGGCCACCCAGCGCAATCGGGATCGCGCGCACCACGGTGGCCTGCAGCATCCCCGTGAGATTGAAGGACTTGCCCGCCGTCGCCCAGACGAGGAACGCGAGGACGAGCAAGAGCAGGCCGAGGCCCAGGGACAGCGCCGTCCAGCGCCCCCCGCCCCTCAGGAACTGGCGCACACCGAGAAAGGCAAGCAGCGCGGCGGCGATCATGTTGAACGCCCCCGGCACAACCAGCGGCGGAAGCTGGATCGCGTCACGCCGGGTGGTCAGGTTGAAGGTCGCACTTTCACCCGGGGCGACATTCAGGACGAAAAGGACGAGCAGCGACAGAAGAATGAGAATCACACCCATCACGCGGGCCTTGCGGGCGGCAGCCCCTTCGAGCTTTTCCGAACGGACTTCGTGAGCGGTCATGTCGGTCATGCGGCACCGCCTTTCTTGCGCTGGAAGCCCCAGGGAAAGATCGCACGGACCAGGAGCGGGGCCGCGATGAACACGATGATGAGTGCCTGAATGATGCCGATCAGATCGATGGACACGCCAGCGGAAACCTGCATCTGCCGCCCGCCCGCTTCGAGCGCGCCAAAGAGGATGCCGGCGAAGAGGATGCCGATGGGGTGACTTCGGCCCAGAAGCGCGACCGCGATGGCGTCAAAGCCGATACCGGCCGAAAAGCCGGGCGAGGCGCGGCCCAGAACGCCGGTGATCTGCGAGGCACCGGCGAGACCGGCAAGACCCCCAGCGACCCCCATGGCCAGCACGATAACCAGCCCCGCTTTCATCCCGGCGTAGTTCGCGGCAGAGGGGTTTTCGCCCGAGGTGCGGAAGGCAAAGCCCAGTTTCGACTTGAACAGCAGCCAGTAGATCAGCGCGACGGCGAGCAGCATGACGAGGATGCCCGCGTGCAGCCGCAGGTTCGGGTCGAGTTGCGTAAGCAGGCGCGGCAGTTGCGCTGTGTCGGGCACGGATTTCGAGATCGGGTCGGACCGCCCCTCGCGCTGGATCCAGGGCTGGCGCAGGAGCCAGTTGAGCAGTTCATAGGATATGAGGTTGAGCATGATGGTCGAGATGACTTCGTGCGCGCCGGTTGTGGCCTTGAGGATGCCCGCGATGGCTGCATAGGCCGCGCCAACGAGGATGCCGGCGAGCAGCGCGAGCGGCAGGTGGATGACCCACGGCAGGCCAAGACCAAGCCCCGCCAGGACCAGCGGGATCGAGGCTGTCAGCGTTTCGGAAATCGCGTTGACCGAACCAAAGGCTCCGACCGCGAGCGCAACGAAACTGCGCCCGATGGTCGGAAGATCAACAGCGGTGGCCAGCATCACCAGCGCCCCGATGACGAGCGCTGCGACGACCGCAAAAAGTGGCACGATCACGAGATCCTCGAAATCGTCGCGGCCATGCGAGGTGCGGGCCAGAAGCCCGCGCATCCGTTCGTTCACGTCTTTCAGCGTATCGCTCATGCCGCCGCCCCGTCCTGCTTGTCGCCTTCATGCGCCCCGGCCATGGCGAGGCCAACGGCGTTGCGGTCGGCCTTGCCGCCGGTGTTGTCGAACTCGGCCACGATGCGCCCGTCGAACATGACGTAGATGCGGTCGGCCAGTCCCATGATCTCGTCCAGTTCCGAGGACACGATCACGACCCCGTCGCCTTCGTCGCGCGAGATGATCAGGCGTTTATGGATGTATTCGATGGACCCTACGTCGACCCCGCGCGTGGGCTGACTTGCGATGACGAGCTTCGTCTGTCGCTCCAGTTCCCGCGCCACGACCATTTTCTGCTGGTTGCCGCCCGAGAGGCTACCGCCTTCGAGAAACACGCTTGGCGTGCGCACGTCGAATTCGACGCAGAACTTGGCGGCGGTCTCGTTGACCTTGGTCCAGTCGATCGCCCAGCCTTTCGAATATTCCTCGGAATAATAGGTGTTGAGCACCATGTTTTCGGCCACGGTGAAGCTGTCGACCATGCCGGATTTGTGCCGATCTTCGGGGATATGGGCCATCCCCAACTTGTGCCGCTCGCGCACGCTGGCCGTGGTGATATCGGAGCCGTCGAAGGTGATCTTGCCGGATGCGACACGTTCGAGACCCGTGATCGCCTCGACAAGCTCGGTCTGGCCGTTGCCCTGCACCCCTGCGATCCCCACCACCTCGCCCGAGCGGACGCGGATCGACACGTGGTCCAATACCTTTTCGTCGGTCTCGTCGAGCATGGTGACATTGTCCATCACCAGCATGTCGCGCCCGGGCTTGGCCGGCTCCTTGGCCACGGTAAAGCTCACCGGGCGGCCCACCATCATCTCGGCCAGATCGGCCTCGGTCAGTTCCTTGGGGTCGCCGTGCCCGGTGATCCGCCCCTGCCGCAGAACAGCGATCCGGTCCGAGATTTCCAGAACCTCGTGCAGCTTGTGGGTGATAAAGACGATGGCCTTGCCCGCCTGTTTCAGGCTCTCGACGATGCCGAAGAACTCGCGCACCTCCTGCGGGCTGCTGGATGCCCACGGGGAGGTCCTCGATCAATTCGTCGGGCGGCACATGCAGCCCGTATTTCTCGTTGATCTCCTCGACCTGACGGCGCGCGCGCTTGATGTCGAGGGAGCCGAGCGTGCCGGTCGGCTCGACGCCCAGCACCACGTTCTCGGCCACGGTGAACACGGGCACGAGCATGAAGTGCTGGTGGACCATACCGATCCCTGCCGCGATCCCATCGCCGGGACCGTCAAAGACCACCGGCTTGCCGTCGATCAGGATCTCGCCCTCGTCGGGCGTATAGAGCCCAGAGAGCATGTTCATCATGGTGGATTTACCGGCGCCATTTTCGCCAAGCAGCCCCAGCACCTCGCCCGCGCGAATATGCAGGTCCACCTTGTCGTTGGCCACGACCGGCCCGAAACGCTTGGTTATCCCGCGCAGTTCGACGTCCATCGGCACCCCACCCTTATGTGTTCGGAACTCTAAACGGAAAAAAGCCGCTGCCGAGGTGAACCCGGCAGCGGCCAAGGGTCGGATTACATGCCGACTTTGATCGAACCGTCGATGATGCCGGCTTTCACGGCTTCAAGCTCGGCTTTCAGTTCGTCCGGCACGTCGCCGTCAAAGGCGCCGAAACCGGCAAGGCCGACGCCGTCGTTTTCCAGCGTGCCGACAGTCAGGCCGCCCTCGAACTCGTCCGCCATCGCCATGTCGATGACCTGGGTCACGGTCGAATCCATGCGCTTGAGGACCGAGGTCAGGTAGACGTCGGCGTTCTCGGGGTCGGTCTGGGTCTGGTCGGCGTCCACGCCGATGATCTTGAGCTCTTCCGGGCCAAGCTCCTTGGCGAGCGTGGCGGAGCCAAGGCCCACGGGACCGGCGACCGGCATCACGATGTCCGCGCCTTCGTCGTAGAGGTTCTGGGCAAAGGCACGGCCGTCGTCGAGGCTGTCGAAGTTGCCCGTGAAGAGGCCCTCTTTCGATTCCGGGTTCCAGCCCAGAACCTGCACGTCGGTGCCCTTCTGTTCGTTGTAATACTGAACGCCGTAGTAGAGGCCGTCCATGAATGCCGTAACCGGCGGAATGTTGATCCCGCCGAAGGTGCCGATCACGCCGGTGGTGGACATGCCCGCAGCCAGGTAGCCCGCGAGGAAGGCACCCTGATCGGTGGCGAACACCTGACCCAGCACGTTCGGGATCGTCGGATCATAGGCGAAGTCGACGATCGAGAATTTCACGTCCGGGTTGGCTTCGGCGGCGGCCTTGGTCGCGTCGCCCATGAGGAAGCCCACGGTGATGATCACGTCGCACTGTTCGGAGATGAGCGAGTTGATGTTGGCTTCGTAGTCGGTTTCGGCCTGCGACTCGAGGAAGCGCCCTTCGACTTCGCTGTTGGCGGCCATCGCATCCTGCACGCCCTTCCACGCGGTCTGGTTGAAGCCCGCGTCGTCAATCCCGCCGGTGTCGGTCACCTGGCAGGCGGTGAACGCGGACGCGGTCATCACGGTGCCTGCCATGAGTGCGGCGGCAAGCCCCGTGCGGACCGAAAGTTTGCTCAGAAACGTCATGTAATCCTCCATGTCGTCCTCGCCCTGACGTGTTGGGCGGGATGGTTGTGTATTTTTTTACAGGTAACCGACAACGTCGCACCAAAGCGCCTGGCAGCGATTCCCCCTGGGATCATGCGAAAGCGTAGCACGGGATTTTGCAAGACACTTGATAGATTTTGGAATTTCGCCGGGATTTGACCTTGCGTTCAAAAATTTTCGGGTGGCCAGATCGCCCGTATTCAGACCCGACTGCCCATTGATTGGGCAGGATATTCCCGGCCGACCCTGACCCTCCACCCACGGGATCACGATTGACGTAGCGGCACCCCACGTTGGCGGCAGCAGGGTGCCCAAAGCAATGCCAAAGGGCTTGCATGAAAGGACTCGCCTGTTAGCGTAAACGCCATAACAGGGAGGATACCATGAACATGATCAGAACCGCCGCATTGGCGGCAACCATGGCCATTGGCGCGAGCGCAGCTTCGGCCCAGACCCAGCTGTCCATCGCGACGGGGGGCACTGGCGGTGTGTATTACCCGATGGGCGGCGGCCTTGCCGAGGTCATCAACAACCATGTCGAGGGATACTCGGCCACCGCCGAAATCACCGGCGCCTCGGTCGAGAACATGGGTCTGATAGCCACCGGCGACGCCGATCTTGCCATCGCGCTCGCCGATACGGTGCAGCAGGCCTACATGGGCACGGGCCGGTTCGAGGGTCAGCAACTGCCGATGGTGCGCGCGGTTGGTTCGCTTTACGCCAACATGGTGCAGATCGTGACGCTCGCTGACAGCGGCATCACCACGATCGCCGATCTGAAGGGCAAGCGCGTGTCGGTGGGCGCACCGGGGTCGGGCACCGAGGTGAACGCCCAGACGCTGCTCGAAGCCAACGGCATCAGCTTTGACGACCTCGACGCCCAGCGCCTGAACTTCAACGAAACGACCGACGCGATCAACAACGGCGACATCGACGCGGGCTTCCTGTCCGTCGGCGCGCCGACGTCGTCGATCCTGAACCTCGCCACGACCAAGGACATCGCGATGGTCTCGCTCTCGCCGGAAGAGGTCGAGGCGGCGATGGGAGCCGATCCGACCTTTGCGGCGCTGTCGCTGCCCGAGGGCACCTATGACGGCGTCGAGGGCGAGATCGCCACAGTGGGCGTGCCCAACGTGCTCGTCGTGTCATCGGAAATGGACGAAGAAACCGTCTACCTGATCACCAAGGCGATGTATGAGAACATCGCCGAGATGCAGGCGATCCACCCGGCGGCCAACGAGACCACCGTCGAGTTCACCATGAATGCGACGCCGGTTCCGCTGCATCCCGGCGCGATCCGCTACTTCGAGGAAGCGGGCGCAACCATCCCGGACAAGCTGCGCGAGTGATGCCCTCACCGGTCTGGACAAGACTGTTGGGAGGGGGGCTTCTGGCCCTCCTCTCTTTTCCTGTAGCAGCCGGGTCGCTCGTCGCGACGGTGCTGCCCGACGGGCCCGAAATCGCCCGTCTCGACGTTCCCGAGGGCACCGGCTGGTGCGTGTTGTGGCGGCACTCGGTCAAGGGCTTCGAGGTGCAGGACTGCTATGAGAACCGGGGCGGCCACATGGTCCTTGCCCGGTCCCACCAACCGGATTTCGCCGCGGGCCTCGGCCATATCGAGGGGCGCGGCAGGCAGACCTCGGACGGTCAAGGCGGCTACTGGATCGAGGACATCGACGAGCCGGTGCCCGGCGATGCCTATGTCCTGCGCCCCGGAACGATGAAGGTCGATCACCGCCTCTCTGCCGCGAGCGGAGAGGTCTCGCTCTCGTCTCAAGCGGCGCACGAAAGGGTGCGCATTTCACTGGAAGATTAGGATGACGGATCAGAAAACAGACCCTGTTGACGCCCCTTCGGACGGCCCGGCTTATGTCACGCAACCGATGTATGTCATGCGCATTATCACCATTGTCGGCATCACGCTTTCCCTTTTCCAACTTTATGCCGCCGGCATCCAGCCGCTCGGTCTGTTCTTCCAGCGCCCGATCCATCTGGGCTTCATCCTCGTTCTCGCCTTCCTCATGTTCCCGGTCACGGGCAGCCGTCCACGCGGCGTGATCGGCTGGCTCATCGACGCGCCGCTCATTCTCTGCGGGGGGCTCGTGGGCTACTGGGTGCCCGCCAATATCGACGCCATCGCGAACGCCATCGTGCCGCGCCAGGTCGACGTGACCGTGGGGATCGTCACGGTACTCGTGGTGCTCGAGGCCGCGCGGCGCGCCATCGGTCTGGGCATGACCATCGTGGGCGTGGTGTTCATCCTGTATGCCTTTGCCGGCAACCGGGGCGAGCTTCCGTTCTTGGCCGATTTCATGCCCGGCATCCTCAACCACCGCGGCTATTCGCTCGACCGCCTCGCCTCGCAGCTTACGCTGGGGGCCGAAGGGGTCTACGGCCTGCCGCTGGGCGTCGCCGCGACCTTCATCTTCGTCTTCGTGCTCTTCGGGGCGTTTCTTGAAGTCACCGGGGCCGGCAAGTTTTTCATCGACCTCGCCTATGCCGCGACGGGGCGCCAGCGCGGCGGCCCCGCGAAAGCCGCCGTCATCGCGTCGGCTGGCATGGGGTCGATCTCCGGGTCCGCCATCGCCAACGTGGTGACCACCGGGGCCTTTACCATCCCGCTCATGAAGAAACTTGGCTACCGCCCGGCGCAGGCGGGCGGGATCGAGGCCGCGGCCTCGACCGGCGGGCAGATCATGCCGCCGCTCATGGGCGCGGGCGCCTTTCTCATGGCCGAGTTCACGCGCACGCCCTATATCGACATCGTCCTCATCTCGATCTTCCCGGCGATCCTTTACTTCGGTGCGGTCTACCTGCTCGTGCATATCGCCGCCGTGAAACAGGGCATGACCGGCATCCCCGCCGCCGAGCTTCCCAAGGTGCGCGAGGTGCTGGCCGAAGGCTGGCATTTCCTGCTGCCGCTCGTCGCGCTGGTCTGGTTCCTTGTGCAGGGCTTTTCACCGATGCGCGTGGGCTATTACGCAATCCTTGCCGTCATCGCCGCCGCTGTGCTGCGCGGGGTGCTGAACTGGATCTCGGAAGGCGCGTCGATGCAGGGGCTCATCGCGCTCGCCAAGGCGGGGGTGATCAAGACCGGCGAGGCGCTGGAGCTGGGCGCGCGCAACGCGGTCGCGGTGTCCATGGCCTGTGCCGTGGCGGGGATCGTGGTCGGTGTCGTGGGACTCACCGGCCTCGGCCTCAAGTTCTCGGCCATGATGCTCGCTTTCTCCGGCGGCAACATCCTCCTCGCCCTGCTGCTTGTGATCATCGCCTCGCTCATCCTCGGGATGGGTCTGCCGGTGACGGCGGCCTATATCGTGCTGATCATCCTCGTCGGCCCCGCACTGACCGAAGACTTCGGCGTGCCGCTGCTCATCGCGCATCTCGTGGTGTTCTGGTGGTCACAGGACAGCAACGTGACACCACCCGTGGCGCTGGCGGGCTTTGCGGGCGCGGCGATCGCGCGATCCTCGCCGATGGAGACCTCGGTGCAGGCGTGGAAATACGCCAAGGGGCTCTATCTCATCCCGCTCTTCATGGTGTTCAACCCGGTCATCATCGAGGGCGGGCCGCTGCCGCTCGTCCTGTGGAACGGGCTGATCGTGATCATGGCGCTGGTAGCCTTTGCCGCCACGCTCGAGGGGTTCCTGTTCGCGCCGATGCCGATCCGGCAGCGCGTGCTGCTGGTGCCCGCCGTGGTCGCGGTGTTCTGGCAGTCGGTTCCCGTCGAAGCCGCCGGCGCTGCGGTGATCGCGCTGGTCCTTGGGCTGAACTTCATGTCCGGACGCGCAAGGCCCGCTACGGCGACGCCCTGACCCAAGGGGCCGGACGGTGCGCGCGCCGCCCGGCCCTTGTCCCTCGGCACGACCCGCCACTTTACCCGGTCAGAGGCTCAGCTATTCTGGCGGCGGAGGACCTCATGACAGCAAGACAGCCCCGCGAGGCGACCCGATGAACCCGGCGCTCTGGCTCGCCCGGACCGCGATCCGCACACCTGAGGCCCCGGCTATCTTTCACGGGACGGACCTCGTCCTGACCTACGCGGGCTTTGACCGCCAGTCCGCCGCCATCGGAGCGGGACTTTGCGCCCGGGGTATCGGACCCGGCGAACGGGTGGCGCTCTTTCTGCCCAACAGTCCCGAAGTGCTGCCGATCCTTTTCGGCATCTGGTACGCGGGCGCGACGGCCGTGCCGATCAATGCGAAATTGCATCCGAAAGAGGTGGACTATATCCTTGGCGCATCCGGCGCACGGCTTGCATTCGTCGTCGATAAAACGGCGCATGACGTGGACCTGCCGCTCATTGAACCAGGGTCAGGGGCCTTTGCCGCCCTGACCGGCACCGATCCCCTGCCCGCCCCCGCCGTCACGGCCCCCGACGACACACTTTGGCTTTTCTACACCTCGGGCACGACGGGCAAGCCCAAGGGGGCCTGTCAGACCGGCGCGAACCTGACGGCCATGAGCCTTGCCTATCTCGCGGATGTGGACCGTGTGACGGCGGGCGACGCAGCGCTTTATGCAGCACCCATGTCGCATGGCGCGGGGCTCTACGCGCTGGTCCATGTCCTCATGGGCGCGCGGCACGTGATCCCCCGATCAGGCGGGTTTGATCCGGCAGAGATATTCACCCTCGCCGCCCAACACCGGGACGTGTCGATGTTCGCGGCGCCGACGATGGTGAAGCGCATGGTCGCGGCGGCGCGGGACACGGGCGCGGATGGCGACGGGATCAAGACAATCGTCTATGGCGGCGGCCCGATGTATGTGGCCGACATCAAGGCCGCGCTCGACACCTTCGGTCCGAAGTTCGTGCAGATCTACGGTCAGGGCGAGGCACCGATGTCGATCACGGCGCTCTCTCGCGCGGATATCGCGGACCGCCACCACCCGGATTGGGAGCGCCGCCTCGCCTCGGTCGGGCGGGCGCAAAGCGTGGCCGCCGTCGCGATCCTGTCGCCCGAGGGCGAACCCCTGCCGGCGGGCAAGGTCGGCGAAATCGCGGTGAAGGGCCCCATCGTGATGAAAGGCTACCTCGACTCACCCGAGGCCAACGCGCAGGCGATCCGCGACGGCTGGCTCCTCACGGGCGATGTCGGTCACCTTGACCCCGACGGCTACCTCACGCTCCACGACCGGGCCAAGGACATGGTGGTGTCGGGCGGGTCCAACATCTATCCACGCGAAGTCGAAGAGGCGCTCTTGACCCATCCGGGCGTCACAGAGGTTTCCGTGGTCGGCACGCCCGATCCTGAATGGGGCGAAATCGTCGTGGCCTTCGTTGTGGGCCGCGCCACGCCTGAGGCGCTCGACGCCCATTGCGCGGACCGGATCGCGCGGTTCAAGAAACCCAAACGCTATGTCTTTGTGGGCGAACTGCCAAAGAACAACTACGGCAAGGTGCTCAAGACCGAGCTTCGCGCCCGGTTGCGCGCGGACATGGAGCAAGAAAAGGAAAGGGGCGCCTGAGCGCCCCTCCCTGTTTCCTCTGCGGCCTCAGCCCATCCGTTCGGACGCATAGCCGCCCGGCGAGGCCGGGAAGACCACCGTCTTGTTCCCGTTGAGGAACACGCGGCGGTGGATATGGGCGTGGATCGCGCGGGAAAACACCTGCGCCTCGACGTCCCGGCCCAGCGAGACATAGTCGTCGGGGGATTGGGCGTGCGTGATGCGCACGGTGTCCTGTTCGATGATCGGACCCTCGTCGAGATCGGCGGTCACGTAATGGGCCGTTGCCCCGATCAGCTTCACACCGCGCTCGAAGGCCTGCTTGTAGGGGTTCGCCCCCTTGAAGGACGGCAGGAACGAGTGGTGAATGTTGATGATCCGCCCCGACATCTTCTGGCACATCTGGTCCGAGAGGATCTGCATGTAGCGCGCCAGCACGATGAGCTCCGCGCCGCTGTCCTCGACCACTTGCATGATCTGGGCTTCGGCCTGCGGCTTGTTCTCTTTCGTCACCTTGATGCAGTGGAAGGGAATGTCGTGGTTCACCACGAGCTTCTGGTAATCCATGTGGTTCGAGATGACCGCCACGATGTCGATCGGCAGCGCCCCGATGCGCCAGCGGTAGAGCAGATCGTTCAGGCAATGGCCAAAGCGGCTGACCATGATCACGACCTTGACCTTCTCGCCCTCGTCATGGAAGGCGAAATACATGTCGAAGGGCGCGGCAACCGGGGCGAAATCCTTTTCCAGCACATCGCGATCAACGCCGCCTTCGGAGGCGAAGCTCACCCGCATGAAGAACTTGCCGGTTTCGAAATCATCGAACTGGCTCGAGTCGGTGATGTTGCAGTCGTGGTCGGCGAGGAAATTCGAAATCGCGGCAACGATCCCTCGCGTGGATTTGCAGGTGACAGTCAGAACATATTTCGACATGCGGCTCTCTTCTTTCGTTCTCTCGGTTCGCGCCCGGTCTTTTTACCCTGCGCTCCATTCCACGGGCGCGCAGGGGCGTTAAGCTCAAATCCGCGTCTCGCCCATTCATTTTGGGCATTCCGCGGCGGTTTTCGGGTCACAAGTTTCCGATGGTGACATCGGCGTTTCGCAACGGAAAACCCGTTCCTCCCGTCTGGCGCTCATCAAATCCAAGCGCCGTGCGGCCACGCGCCGTGGCGCGGCGCAATGTCATCCGAAAACGACCTTTTGCCGGAAAGACGCGCGCGCCCCGGATCATTCCCCGCTGAGTCGCGTGAGATCGTCGGCGACGGGCGCGTAGCTCGCCGTCGTTTCGTGGCTCTCATCCATGTCGAGTTGCACGAAAGGCGCCTTGGAGCGGGCAAAGACCTCGCGCCGTGGATCGAACCAGAACGAGGGCGGATCGAAGGTTCCGCCCGCTATGCCGATCACGTCGTCCCACATCCCCAGCGTCCAGAACACGCTTGCCCGCAGGTCGTGCAGGACTGTGTCTCGAAGGACCGCCCGCTTTCGGTGGTGAAGGCATAGCTCTTGAGATCGCCAGACAGGACCGTCACCTGGGCCGCGTCAAAATAGGCCGACACGCCAAAGGCGCTGCCGGTCCGGGTCTGGCAATACCGGCAATGACAGATGGCCGATTTGTGCGGTCGGCCCGTGGTGCGGTAGCGCACGCCGCCACAGTGGCAGCCGCCCTCGTGGATCTCATGCGCCTGATCGCCTGTCATGTCCTGCATCGCGTCCTCCCTCGTCCGACGAAGACTGCCCGTGGCGCACGGGCTCTGGCAACCGGAGATGTCCGCCAGTAACGTCTGGTGAAACGGAGGAGCAGATGGCCGAAAGTCAGGTCAAGACGATCCGGGCGCTGGCGCGCGGGTTGGACGTGTTGCAGCTTCTGCAACGCGCGGGCGCGCAGCGGTTGCAGGACCTGCACCGGGAAACGGGATTGCCCAAGGCGTCGCTCCTCAGGATCCTCAAGACGCTGATGGAACAGGGCGTCGTCTGGCAGCGGATGGTGGACGGGGCCTATATGCCGTCCTATTCGCTGGCGGAACTGGCGGGCCGGATGGACCGCGAGGTGGCATTGGTCGAAACGGCGGGGCCCGTGCTTGCCGCGCTGACCGATCGGATCGAATGGCCCTCGGTCCTTGCCGTGCCGCGGCTCACTCATATGGAGGTGCTCGAGACCAATGTCACGCGGTCCTACTTCGACCATATCGCGGTCGGTCCCGTCGGCTATCAGGTGAACATCCTGCGTTCGGCCTCTGGCCGGGCTTTCCTGTCGTTCTGTGACGACGCGACGCGCGCCGCCATGCTCGACGCGCTTCGCCGGTCCGAGCGCAAGGGCGACCGGATCGCCAAATCCGACGCCTATATCGAGCGGGTGCTGACGGAAACGCGGGCGGCGGGCTACGCCCTGCGCGACCCGGATTTCGGGGGCGACTACGACGAGGGCCGCGACGTGGTGGACGACGGACGGGATTCCATCGCCGTGCCGATCCGGCTGACCGGCCATGTGCCCGCGACGATCAACATCACATGGTCCAAACGCGCCTACCTGCGCGACGAGGCGGTTCCGCGCCTTTCCGGTCCCGCGCAGGCGGCCGCGGCCGAAATCGCGGCACGGTTTTCCGGGTAGCTTCCCGGCTAGTTTCATCAAGTGAAACCTTTGCCCCCGCACGATTGAGCGCGTGGCCCCTCCCCCGTAGCGTCCGGGTAAATCCAGACAAGTGCCTCGGGAGGAGACACCATGAGCGGCCTCACGCGCTCCGACATCGACGATATTCTACGCCTGATCGACGCCTCCGGCGCCGGCACCCGCCACCCCGGCGAGCGAAAAAACCGCCGCCGCCGTGCAGGCGCCTGTCGTGGCATCGGGTGGCGGCTCGGAAGTGCCCGCGCCGTTGTTAGGCACCTTCTACCACGCGCCCAAACCCGGCGCTGACCCCTTCGTCAAACCCGGCGACCGGGTGACGGCGGAAACCGTCATCGGGATCATCGAAGTGATGAAGCTGATGAACTCGGTCGAAGCCGGGATCGCGGGGACCGTGGTCGAGTTCGTCGCGCCCAACGGCGAGCTTGTCGAACACGGCCAGACGCTTATCCGCATCCAGCCGGATTGAGCCCATGACCAAGATCAGACGCATCTTCATCGCCAACCGGGGCGAGATCGCGGTGCGCGTGATCCGCACGGCGCGCGCACTTGGCATCGAAACCGTTCTCGGCGTGTCCGAGGCCGATCGCGACACGCTGGGCGCAAAGCTGGCCACGCGAACCGTCTGTCTGGGACCGGCGGCGGCCACGCAAAGTTACCTCAAGGTCGAGACAGTCGTGGAAGCGGCCAAGGGCACGGGTTGCGACGCGCTGCATCCTGGCTATGGCTTTCTTTCGGAGAACAAACGCCTGGCCGAGGCCTGCGCCAAGGAAGGGATCGTCTTCATCGGCCCGTCTCCCGACAACCTCGACGCCGTGGGCGACAAGCTGACGGCCCGAAACCACGCCGAAGCGGCCGGCGTGCCGCTGGTCCCCGGCGGGTCGATCGAGACCGCCGAAGAGGGCCTCGCGATTGCCAAGGACGTGGGTTTTCCGATGCTCATCAAGGCCGTCTCGGGCGGCGGCGGACGCGGCATGAAGCGTGTCAATTCGGCGGAGGAACTGCCCAAGCAGATCGACATGGCGATTTCCGAGGCATCGGCCGCCTTTGGCGACGGGCGCATCTACATGGAGCGGTTCGTGACCGTGGGTCGTCACGTCGAGGTGCAGATCATCTCGGACGGCGAGACCGTAATCCACGCGGGCGAGCGCGACTGTTCCGTCCAGCGGCGATATCAGAAGGTGGTGGAAGAGGCCCCCGCGCCGGGTCTGCCACCGAAGCTGCGGCAGGGTCTGCTCGATGCGGCGGTGAAATACGCACGCCACATCAACTATGTCTCGCTGGGCACGGTAGAGTTTCTCGTCGATGTGGAACGCGAGGAATTCTATTTCCTGGAAATGAATGCCCGTGTGCAGGTCGAACATCCCGTGACCGAGGCGATCACGGGCCTTGACCTCATCGCTCTCCAGATCGCGATTGCCGAGGGCGAAGCGCTCGCGCTTACCCAGGACGACATCACCCTCACCGGTCACGCCATCGAATGCCGGCTCAATGCCGAGGACATGGACCGCGATTTCATGCCCTCGCCCGGTCGGGTGACGCAGGCGTGGTTCCCACCGATCCCCGGCCTGCGCGTGGACACGCATATGCAGCCCGGCGCGATGATCTCGCCCTATTACGACAGCATGGTCGCGAAGCTCATCGCCTTTGGCGAGACGCGCGAAAAGGCGGTGGAGGTCATGGCGACCGCGCTCAGGGTCACGGAACTGACGGGCGTGACCACCAACGCGCCGCTCCACATGGCGATCATGGACGACGCCGCGTTTCAGGCCGGCGGCGTCGACACGAATTACTTGCCGGGTCTGCTGGCCCGCATCGCGCCCGCGAAGGAGGCTGCGGAATGACGAAAAACATCACGCTCATGGACACGACGGTGCGCGACGGCAACCAGTCGAACTGGGGCGCCACGGGGCTCGATACCGGAATGATGCTACAAATCGCGCCGACGATGGAGCGGGTGGGATATGAGTCCATCGACTTTATCTCCTCCACCCATATGGCCGTCGCGGTGCGGTTCAAGCAGGAGGATCCGTGGGAGCGTATCCGGCTCTTCAAGGAAAAGACCCCGACGACGCCCCTGTCGTTCCTGACCACGGGGATGCGGTTCATCTCGTGGGAAATCGCGTCGGAAGAATTCATGGAGTTCTGTTTCCGCACGCTCGTGAACAACGGGATGGAGCGCTTCGCGATCATGGACCCGATGATCGACGTGGACGCGATGGTGCGTATGGCACAGGTGACGCGGAAGGCCGGCGCGAACCAGGTGGTCGCCGCCCTGCCCTATACGCTCTCGCCGGCCCATGACGACGCGTTCTTTGCGGACGCGGCGAAGCGGCTCACGGAAGGCGGGCACTACGACAAGCTCTACCTCAAGGACCCCGGCGGGCTGGTGACGGCGGACCGTGCCAAGACGCTGATGCCCGCGCTCAAGGCCGCCATAGGTGATCTGCCGCTCGAGTTTCATTCCCACTGCACCATCGGGCTTGGGCCGTTCTCCTATCTGGAAGCGGCCCAGCATGGCGCGACGTGCCTGCATACGGCGTCGTCCTCCGCCGCGAACGGCACGTCGCAGCCAGCGCAGGCCCCGGTGATCGCGAACCTGCGCGACCTTGGGTTCACGGTGGACGTGGATGACGAGGCCGTGGCCGAGATGGACGCCTATTTCACCGCGCTGGCCGCGACCGAAGGGTTGCAACACGGCGCACCGGGCGAGTTTGACCGCGCCTATTTCCGCCACCAGATGCCCGGCGGCATGATGGGCACGCTCAAACGGCAGTTGGCCGAAACGAAGCGGTCGCACCTGCTTCCACAGGTTCTCGAAGAGGTCGAGCAGGTGCGCGCCGATCTGGGCTATCCGATCATGGTTACGCCGTTTTCGCAGGTCGTTGGCACGCAGGCGTTGCTCAATGTCGTGTCGGGCGAACGCTACAAGACCATTCCCGACGAGGTGACGCGCTATGTGCTGGGCCGATTCGGCAAGCCGTGGCTCCCGATGAACGGCGAAGTCGAAGACCGGGTGCGGTCGTCGAAACGCGCCAAGGAGCTGGAGGCGGAGCCGCATATGGCGTCGCTCGACGAGCTGCGCGCGAAACACGGCAAGGGGCTGTCGGACGAGGAGTTCATCCTCCGCGCCGTCATGCCAGCCGATCAGGTGGACGCGATGGTGGCCCATGGTCCGGCCAGGCGCGGCTATGACCCCAAGTCGAAGCCCGTCATGGACCTGATGCGCGAGATCACCTCGCGCCGGGGTCTGGGCGACGTGAAGATCGAGAAACCGGGCTTCAAGCTCGAACTGAAAGGGGGCGCATGATGACCTTCAAGGCTGCTGTCTTCGACATCGACGGAACGCTCGCGATGATGGACAAGGAAACCGGCGCGTTCACCGCGCTCCCCGGTGCCATCGAGGCGATCAACACCTGCAAGGCGGCAGGGATGGCGGTCGTCGCCTATACCAACGGCACGATTTTCACGCCCGAGCACTACTACGCCCCCCTTGCCCGCGCCGGGATCGAACTGGAGCCCGGCCACATGATGACGCCCGCCGTGGTCGCCGCGCATGAACTGGCGCGGCTCGGCCAAAAGCGCGTCATGGTGCTTGCCGCCGAGGGGGTGGTGGAGCCTGTGCGCGAGGCCGGGGTCGAGATCGTCGCGCCGAAGAAAGGCGCGGGCGCGGTCGATGCCGTCCTCGTCGGCTGGACGCGGGATTTCGACGTTCACATGCTCGAGGCAGCTGCGGATGCGCTGTGGAACGGTGCGCCGCTTTACGCCACCTCGGTCGCGCCCTACTTCGCTTCGGCCAAGGGCAAGATGATGGGGATTTCGGGTGCGCTGGTGGCGGGGCTACAGAACGCGACCGGGGTCGAACACACGCTTTTTGGCAAGCCGTCGGTCGCGGGGCTGACCATGGTCTCAGACCTGACAGGGGCCCGACCCGATGAGATGATCGTGATCGGCGACGACCCGAAGCTCGAGCTTCTCATGGCGCGGCGCGCGGGGGCCTTTGCTCTGGGCGTCACCACCGGGGGGCGCGACCGCGCCGCCTTTGATGCCATGTCGCCCGAGACGCGGGCGCATATCGTGCTGGACACGCTCGAAGATTTCGACCTCTCTGCCTGCCAGGAGGACTTTGCATGACCGATACAGCCATCACCACAGTGACCGAAGGCCAGGAGCTATGGCGCGCCACGGACGCCCGAAAGCAGAACGCCGAGGTCACGCGCTTCATGAACTGGCTCGCCACCGAGCGGGGCAAGAATTTCTCGGACTACTGGGGCCTGTGGCAATGGTCGGTCGATGACGTGCCGGGCTTCTGGAAGGCGATCTGGGACTTCTACGACATCATCCACGACGGCGAGATCGACGAGGTCATGACCGACGATCCCATGCCGCGCACCCGCTGGTTCACGGGCACCCGGATCAACTACGCCGAACACGTGCTGCGCAACGAAACGAACGGCGACCCTGCCCGCACAATGATTTCGCATACCTCGGAACTGCGGCCCGAACTGGCCGAGATGAGCTGGGGCGAGATGGCGGGCAAGGTGCGCAAGCTCGCCACCTGGATGCGCTCGGTCGGCGTCGAACCCGGGGACCGGGTCGTCGCTTATATGCCCAACATCCCCGAGACCTTCATCGCGATGCTCGCGACCACCGCCATCGGGGCGACGTGGTCGTCGGCCGCGCCCGAGTTCGGAGCGCAGACCGTGATCGACCGATTCAGCCAGATCGAGCCGAAGCTCGTTTTTGCCGTGAACGGCTATGGCTACGGCGGCAAGCATTTCGACCGCACGAGCGAGTTGTCCAACATTCTGGGCTACCTGCCTTCGGCAGAATGTCTCGTGTTACTCGACTACCTGCCCGATGCGGGTGCGCCGGCCTTTGCGGGCAATACGCATGGCTGGAACGAAACACTCGCCGGACCGGAGGTGGCGCGGGAGGATTTCACCTATGCCCGCGTGCCATCGGATCATCCCCTGTGGATCCTGTTTTCGTCGGGCACCACGGGGCTGCCCAAGCCCATCGTGCAGGGCCACCACGGGATTGTGCTCGAACACTACAAATCCGGCGCCGTGCATCTGGACATGCACCCCGGCGCGGTTCAATTCTGCTATTCCACGACCGGTTGGATGGTCTGGAACACGCTCATGCAGGGCCCGATGCAGAACGGGCGCGTGGTGCTTTACGATGGGCACCCGACTTACCCCGACGCCCGCGCGCTCTGGCGGTTGATGGCAGATACGGGCGTGACGACCTTTGGCGTGTCGCCGACGTTCATGCAGATGGTGCGTTCACAGGGCATCGAGCCGGGCAAGGAATTCGACCTCTCGGCACTCGAGACGATCCTGCTCACCGGATCGCCCTCGACCCCCGAGATCCTCGCCTGGATCCACGAGGCGGTGAAGGCCGACATCTATGCCACCTCGCAATCGGGCGGGACCGAGCTGTGTTCGGGTATCCTTGGCGGCTCCTGCCTGCTCCCTGCAAACGCGGGCGAGATACAGGCGCCCTGTCTCGCCTGCGACGCGGTCGCCTATGACGAGGCGGCGCAACCGGTCGTAGGTGGTGTGGGCGAACTGGTGGTGCGCCAGCCGATGCCCTCGATGCCGCTCAAATTCTGGGGGGACGACGATTTCACCCGCTACACGGACAGCTATTTCGCGGAATACCCCGGCATCTGGCGGCATGGCGACCGGGTGCGGTTCACGCCCGAGGGCGGGTCCTATGTGCTGGGCCGGTCGGACGCGACGCTCAACCGCTTTGGCGTGCGGATCGGGTCGGCCGAGATTTACCGTACGATGGAAAGCATCCCCGAAGTGGCCGACAGCCTGATCGTCTGTATCGAGGAAAAGGACGGGGGCTACTACATGCCGCTTTTCGTGCAGATGCAGCCGGGCAAGGCGCTGACCGAAGAGGTCGAAAAGGACATCGTGCGTCGCCTGCGCACCGAGCGTTCCCCGCGACATGTGCCCGATGTCATCGTGCACGCCCCCGAGATTCCGACGACGCTCACCGGCAAGAAGATGGAGGTCCCGGTGCGCCGGATGCTTCTGGGCGAGAACCCGGACAAGGTCGCCTCGAAGGATGCGACCAAGAACCCCCACGCGCTCGACTGGTTCGCGAGCTTTGCCGCGCGGCGTCTGTCGGCGGCCAGCTAGGGCGCAGGCGGTCGAATTTCGCTGACGCGAAATCCGACCGTCTGGGGGAGGCTTTGCCTCCCCCAGACCCCCACCAAAGTATTTATGAAGCAGTGAAGGAGCCGCTGTGAGGCGTTCGCCTTGGGTCAGCTCCAGTTCAGCGGCCTGTCGCGACCTCGAACACCGCCCCCTCGCAGCGGTCATCGACGATGACCTGGCAGGTGAGCCGCGAGCGGTCTGTCGGTTCATGCGCGGTGAACTCGAGAGTGTCTTCTTCGGCGGGCTCGATGTCGGGAAGTGGGCCGTTCGGGGCAGAGGCGAGATAACAATGACAGGTCGCGCACATGGCCGAGCCGCCACATTCCGCGATGATGCCCGCGATGCCTGCGTCCTTGGCCGCATACATCAGGGGTTCGCCTTCCTTGGCGTCGATGTCGCGGCGGGTGCCGTCCGCTTCGATGAAGGTGACCTTGACCATTGTGTCTCCTCAGATGAACTGCTTGCCGCCGTCCACGACCAGGGTCTGCCCCGTCATGAAGGACGACAGGTCCGACGCCAGGTAAAGCGCGGCGCCGGTGATGTCCTCGGACTGGGCGTTGCGCCGCATGGCGGCCCGGCCCACGCCGTATTCGACGGCGTTTTCGATCTGGCCGAGACTTGCCTCGGTCAGTGTGAAGCCCGGCGCGATCGCGTTCACGCGCACATTGTCCGGTCCCATCTCCTTGGCCATGACCCGGCTCATCGCGATCACCGCGCCCTTGGAGGTGACATAGTGCATCCATTCGGGCGAACCCGAGAACACCGTGGCTGACGCGACGTTGACGATGGAGCCTGCCTTTGCCTGCCGGAGCATCGGCGCGAAGGTGCGGCACATCTGCCAGACGCCCTTGATGTTGACCTGCATGACCCGGTCCCAGACCGCTTCGTCGATGTCCTCGAAGGGTTTGCGTTCGAGCGTGCCGTAGAGGGCCGCATTGTTCACGAGCACGTCGAGCCCGCCCATCTCGCGCCCGACCTGATCGGCCAGCGCCGCGCAACTTTCGGCAGAGGACACGTCGAGCTGTCCGGTGTAGGGCCGCCCCCCCGCCTTTTCGATCTCGCAGGCCGTGACTTCGAGCCCTGCGGTCACGATATCCGCCGCCATGACCCGCGCGCCCGCCTCGGCAAAGGCGCGGGCGAAGGCGCGGCCGAGGCCACCGGCCGCACCGGTGACGATCACGCGCTTGTCCTTCAGTCCAAGATCACGCATGTGACCCTCCCATATATCTATCGAGCATCATGTCCGCCTTGAGCGAGGCGGTAATCGCGCGGGCGAATGCAATCCCCACCGGCGTCAGCATTTTCGGGTTCGAGCGACGTTCGACCATTTCGACGAACCAGGCGTCCGTCGCCTCGTCGCCATACCACTCTTTGATCAGGCGGATGCCGTTGGGCGTGAGCCGCCAGGCCTTGTCCGCATCCTTCATCACCGCGTCCGAGGGGCTGATCGCCGTGTCGCGCGTATCGTGGCCGTCGATGATGGCGAGCACGTGGTCGATGTCGACGCCCTCGGGTTTCACGCGGTCGAGGATTTCGGCGGCAATCTCGCGCCCCCGCACCTCGTGTTCGCGCACGAGGTCGAGCCGCGTGGGGGCCGAGCCAATGGCGTTGAACAGTTCTTCCTCGGGCACAGTTTTCCAGCCCACGTCATGAAGGACGACGGCGGGCAGGACGACGCTTTCATCGGCCTCGGGCATGTCGCGCAGTAACATCCGGGCAAGTGCATAGACGCCCACGGTGTGTTCGTCGTTGTTGCGCACGTCGAGGTAGGGTTTCGCGGCCTCCCACAGGGGCAGATCGCGGGGCAGGAAGACGCCGTCCTCGAGCAGGACCTCGTAGGATTTCGCCTCGCTCATGCGGGCACCTCCCACGAGAGATACATGGTCTTGTATTCGAGGTAGGCCTCGACCCCGTAGCGGCCCTTTTCCCGGCCCAGACCGCTTTCCTTCATGCCGCCGAAAGGCACGTGATGCGACGAGCGCTGGATGTCGTTGAGCCAGACCGAGCCCGCCTCCAACCCCTCGCAAAGCGCGAGGCCACGGGCCAAGTCGCCGGTAAAGACGAAACCGGCGAGGCCAAAGGGGCTGTCGTTAGCGAGCGCGAGCGCCTCGGTCGGGGTATCCACAGGGGCGACGCCGATCACGGGGCCAAAGGTCTCCTCGCGCATCACCAGCATGTCAGGGGTGGCGTCGGCCACGACCGTCGGGGGGAAATAATGGCCCTTCCGGAACCCCTCCCCCATCGGCCGCACACCACCCGTCAGGATGCGGGCCCCGCGAGCCCGCGCGTCAGTGACCTGGGTCTCGGACACCGAGAAAATCTTACCGTTTACCAGAGGCCCCAGGTCCCCGTCCCCACCGGCAGGCGCGAGCGTGAACGCTTCTGCGCGGGCAGCCAGTCGGGACAGGAAGTCGTCGTAGGCCGAGCTCTCGACGTAGACCCGGTTCACGCGGTAACAAAATTGGCCGGAGTTCGCGAAGCCATGGCGGGCGATGGCGGTCGCCGCCTTGTCGATGTCGGCATCGGCACAAACCACGGCGGCGGAATGCCCGCCAAGCTCGAGGGTCAGGCGCTTCATCGTGCCCGCGGCGGCGGCAGCAATGGCCTTGCCCGCGGGCACCGACCCGGTGAAGGCGATCTTGCGCGGGACCGGATGGGCGACGAGCGCCTCGCCCAGGTCACGCTTGCCGGTGACGACGTTGAATAGCCCCTTGGGCAGGCCCGCGTCGTGGAAAACCTCGGCCAGCTTCAGTGTTGACAGCGGCGTATCCTCGGAGGGTTTCGCGACCACCGGACAACCGGCGATGAGCGCGGCGCCGAGTTTGAACATCAGAAGCGTGATGGGATAGTTGAAGGGCGTGATCGCGACGACGACGCCCACCGGGTCGCGGGTGACCACGGTGCGCTCGCCCGGTGCGGACCCCAGCGACATCTGGGCTGACAGACGCAGGCCTTCTTCGGCATAGATGTCGAGGAGGTCGGCGGAACGACTGATCTCGGTTATGCAGGCGGCGAGCGGGCGGCCCAGCTCGGCGTGGAGCAAGGCGCCGATCTCGTCCGCACGGTCGCGCATGGCCGTCGCACAGGCCTTCTGGGTCGCCACGCGCGCGGTCATCGGCGTGGCGCGCCAGCTCGCCCAAGCCGCTTCCGCCGCCCGGATCGCGCGGTCGGCGTCCACCGGGCCCGCCAGCGGCACGTGATCCACCACGGACCCGTCGCGCGGGTTGAAGACGGCAAAGGTTTCACCCCCGTCCGCGTCGCACCAGCTTCCGTCGATGAACATCCGCATGGGCGACCTCAGAGGATATGAAGCATCAGGGCCTGGGATGTCCGGGCCATCTCGGCCTCGGCCATCGCGCGGCCCTCGTCGGTTTCGAACAACCTCAGGAATCCGGTTATGCGGGTCATGTAGGCCTTGGGATCGTCCTGAAACCATTCGGCGGACACGCAAAGCCCCGCCAGTTCGTAGCGCCAGAGCTTGTCGGCATCACGCACCACCCGGTCGTTCAGGTCGCGCGGAGCCGTTCGGGTGTCGTGACCGTCGATGATGGTGCAGACGGGATCGGTCAGATGCACCCATTCGGTGCCCGAGAGGATCTCGCGCGCCATGCGCACCCCTTCGGCCTCGTGCAGGTAGCGCACGTCGGACTGGATATAGTTCTCGGAGCGAAAGCCCTCTTCCATGATCCGGTCGTTGTCGATGGAATACCAGCCGATGTCGTGGAGCATGATCGCGAGCGAGCAGATGTCGCGGTCGGCATCCGGATAGGCATCGCAGAGTTTCTGCACCCAGGTGAAGCAGAGCGGCAGGTGAATGTCGTTGCGCCGCGCCGCCATATAGGGGGCCATGCGTTTCCAGACGGTCGCGTATCTTTGCGGATCGGTCATCGGGGCCTTGGTCTTTTCTCGAGGAATGGCGCGGGCCATGACAGCCCGCCCCGGTCGGGAGGAGTGGTCAGTCGAGGATTTCGACGGTGCCGGCGTTGCCATCGACGCGCAGACGCATCCCGGTCTTGATCCGGCTGGACGCGTTGCCGGTGCCGGTCACGGCGGGCAGCGCGTATTCTCGGCAGACAATGGCCGCGTGGCTCATCATCCCGCCGATGTCGGTCACGGCGGCGCCGATCTTGCCGAACACGGGCGCCCACGAGGGCGCCGTGACGGGGGTCACGAGGATTTCGCCCTTCTGAAGCTCGCCCAGTTGGTCGGGCGAGCGCAGCACGCGGGCGATCCCCTCGACCACGCCCGGCGAACCGGCCATGCCGGTGATCTTGCTCGCGTCGTCGTCCTGCCCGAGCCACGACTGGATCGAGTCGTTGGTCACGCCGAAGAGCATGATGGTGAAGGGTTCGGTAATGACCTCGGGCGGGTTGTTCAGCGCCGGGATCGGGCTTTCCTTGCCCAGTGCCTCCATGATCGCGCGGCGGCGCTCGACCTCGGCGGGCCAGATGTCGGTGCCCTGAGCCCGGCCACCCGTGCCCCAGGCGGACGAGTAGTCAAAGAGCACGTCGCGCACTTCGTTGCGGTTGAGAAAGAACATTCCGTCGGGCTCGTCCCAGAACCCCTGCCGCATGAGCAGTTCCGACAGCGACCGCATCTTGCGCCAGAAGATCCCCACCGACCAATGTTCGATGTAGAAGTTGTGGTCTTCCACATAGGGGAACACGACGCGCGAAAGGCCCAGTTTGCCGTCAAAGATCGCTTGCGCCTCATCATCCATCATCTCGCGGTATTCGGCGGTGATCCGGTCGCGTTCGGCAATGAGCCGTTCGGTCGGGCGCATGATCTCGTCGCCATCTTCCAGCCGCTCGATTTTTGGCCGTTCGGCGCGGCGGCGGTGGCGGCGAGCGCCTCGTCCACGCTGCCGGATTTCAGCGTGTCCGCGACGCCGAGTTCGACGGCCAGCTTGGCGAGTTTTTTGATCTCGTCGTCCGGGCGGAAGAGGACGGAATCCTGTCCCTGCACCATCTTCGCGATCGCCTGATCGGGGATGGACGGAAAGGTCTCCTTCACGAAGCCGAAGAAATCGAGATAGGCGGCGTAGCCCAGATTCAGGAACTCGAAGTGGTATTGCCAGACCTTGTAGATCAGTTCGATCGCGCGGTCGTAGCTGTCGATGAGGTCGGTGGTGTTGTCGAGCCCCTTGCCGCTGGTGATCCATTCGAGCGGCACAACGTCCGGCAGCTCGTGAAACTCCAGCGCGCTGAGTTCGGCGATCTTCTGGTCGACCTTCTTGTGCCAGTTCTCAAGCATCTCGCCCCAATTGGCGAAATAATGTCCGGCACGTTCCATGAACTGTGGAACTATTGGCCAAGACATTTGGTGGCAAACTCGACCATCGACATGTCGAAGGGGCGGAACGGCGTCGGCCAATGCTGGCTGTCACAGAACCAGAACTTGCCCTCTTCCTCCATACGGCGCGAGGGCTGGAATTTCACGTAGTAGGGATAGAGGTCTTCCCAACCTTCGGCCCCCGGCGGGGTGGCCGCGTCATAGGGGCTGGGGAACAACGACTTCTGTGCGTCCATTCGATTTCCTCCCGGAATGGATTGCGTTTGTATCTTGTTGCTGAGGGTCGGGCGGATCAGTTCGCCGCCTTGGCCTGTTTCGCGCCGTAGGGGTTCGTCAGCGTATGGACGATCCCCGCCATGCCCGAGGCATAGGGGTTTCGCGGCTTTTCCTTGGCCTTGCGCGACCAGATCGTTTCAGGCCGCGATTGCAGCGCGAGCAGGTTCTGACCGGCGGGCAGATCGGCGTCGATGGCCCACTCCACGTCCTGCGGGCATTTGTTCTCGCGCTCGAGGAGCTTCGCCAGTTGCGCGATGGCCTTGACCTCGTCGTCCGACAGGCAGGGTGTTTTGCGGCGGGCCGCGTCCACCTCGCGCTCGACCGCCTCGCCGCGCGCGGGGTCGCCAACAAGCTCTACATGCTTGTCGGAAATCTTGCGATCGATGATCTCGCCCAGCACCTTTTCCACCGGTCGCCGGTATTGGGGTCGAGCGACATGGCCACGCCCGCAGCTCGGGCGTTGACCATCTTTTGCACCGCGACCGACATGAGCACATCCCCGTGGTCGATCCCCTGTTTCTCACGGTAGGCCACCGCGCGGGTGGTGTAGAGCGAGGCCCAGCAATCGCGAACCTTTTCCACCACGGCATCAGCGCCGATCACCCAGAGATAGGTGTCCTGCTGCCCCGCGAAGGAGGCGTCCGGCATGTCCTCGGCGGTGGCGGAGGACCGCACCGCGACCGGCATGTCCGCGCCGATTTCCGCACACATGGCGGCATAGGCGTCGCGGATCGCCGACTCGACATCGGCGGGCATCCTGTGGCTGCGGATACGGATGCGAATGGCCTGCGCGGCGCGGTCCACGGCGTCGAAATCGTCGGGATCGACGCGCGACAGCGCCCGCGCGATCTCGTCCTTCAGACCGTGGTTCGCCAGCATCGAGGCATAAGCGTCGGTTGTGACGGCAAAGCCCGGCGGGACAGCGACGCCGGCTTGGGTCATTTCACCGAGCGAGGCGCATTTGCCGCCGACTCGGTCATGGTCGGCACGGCCTATTGCGGTAAAGGGAAGCGTGAAAAGCGCGTTCATGTCAGCCCTCATGCGTTGGTGTTCACGATGACCGAGGTCGGCACGCGGAACGACAGGTTGCGCAGGAACTGCGCCTCGAAGTTCTCGGCCAGCGTCATGTCGGGGAAGCGTTGGGTCAGTTGTTCGAGAACGACCTGCCCCTCCATCTTGGCAAGTTGGAAGCCAAGGCAGTAGTGGATGCCATAGCCAAAGCTCAGATGCGTGCGCGCGTTGGGGCGCGAAATGTCAAAGGTCTCGCCATCCGGGAACTGGCTCTCGTCGCGGTTGGCCGATCCGGTGATCATCAGGATCTCGTCGCCCGCCTTGATGTCGGCCCCGCCGATCTGGACGTCCTGCCGCGCCTTGCGCCGCCAGCCGGTCACGCTGGGCGAATGGCGCAGGATTTCCTCGATCGCGTTGGGGATCTTGGCCGGGTCGTCCTTGATCGCGTCCCACGCTCCCCGGTTCTGCATGAAGGTGATGACCGCATTGCCCATGAGGGTCGAGGTGGTCTCGTGTCCCGCAAAGAGCGTCGAGAACATGAGCCCCTTGATCTCGTCCCGGCTGATGTCGGCGCCTTCGGCCTGCATCCGAAGCAGGTCCGAGGGGAAGTCGTCGCCCGGATTGGCCTCGCGCGCCGACACCAGATCGTCGATGTAGTTCCAGTAGGCGACCATGTCATGCGCCGCCTCGATCTGTCCGGCGTCGTCCAGATCACCGAAGGTCAGCATCGCGCGGCTTTCACCGTATTTCTTGATCTTGGGCACATCCTCGTCCGGGATACCCATGAGGGTGAAGAGAACGAAGGCGGGCACCGGATAGGCGACCTCGCGCCAGAAATCGACTGGGCCGGATTTGCCCGCCGCCTCGAGCGCGACCAAGTGACGCTCCACGATGCCGCCGATCTGCGGCTGGATCGTCTTGAAGCGGCGCGGGCCGAAACAGGACTGCGCCACCTTTCGGATGCGCGTGTGCTCGGGTGGCACGCGCGAGGTGAGGCCCGAATAGGCGGTGAAGTTGCCATCCTTGAGAACCTGCTTCGCGGCGTCGCAGGTGGTTACGGCGGGCTTGTTCACGTTCTCGGACGAAAACGTCTTCCAGTCGTCGAAGATCGCCTTGATCTCGTCATAGCGCGACACAACCCAATAGCCCGATGCTTCGTGGTAGAAGATCGGCGCGCTTTCACGGAACGCGGCCCAGACGGGCTGCGGTCTGTTCAGGTCAAAGGGGTCGAAAGATTGAGGCGCCATGGCGCCTTGCATCACGTTCATCAGTATCCTCCCAGATCGCCGTCACCCTCGCGGGTGCGCCCGGTGACATCCTCTGACAGCGGGCTTGGCGGATTGGAATCACCGTAGCGCCATCACTTTGGTTTTTCTTTGGTCCGGCGTCATGTTCTCCAAATCGTCGCAAAGGCTCTCGTAAACCTCTTGTATTTCAGAGCCTTGCACCTCGATATCCACATCGCCCTCGCGCTTGGCGAGCTGGCGGTAGTGGCGATGCATCGCCTCGATCCGGCCTTGGGCAAAGTAGACGCGCAGCGCCTCGCAATGGGCAGCTTCGGACGTGGGGTCGATGGAGAGCGCCTTCAGAACATGCTCCAGCGCCTCGCCCAACCGGCCTGACTGGCGCAGCACGTTCGAGAAGTCGTATTGATGGCGCACCGCCATGTCGCGCAGCCAGATGCGGCGCGGCATACACCAGTCGTCGTGATCGTTCTCGACGTAATCCTGTGGCAGGTCCTCGAACAGATCGCCGCCGTAGAGCCGTTCCGCCGCAAAGTAGATCCGGATCGCCGCTTCCCGTTCGCCGTGCCGGGCAAGGGAAAAGCCGCGCCTGCACAGCTGCTCGAAACTCGTGATGTCCATCCACGACCCCACGGGGGCGTTGAGCCGGTAATAGTCGCCTTGTCGGAGCACCGCCCGCTGATCCCCCAGCGCCCGGCGCAGCATGGCGACCGTGTGGTGCAGACGCGCCCGTTTCTGCGCCTCGGTCCCGCCATCGGGCCAGAGCAATTCACCGATCCGGTCGGCATGGGCACCCTTTTCGCCCGATTGCAGCAGATAGGCGAAAAGCGTGCGCGTCTTTTTCGGCGCCGATCCCGGCACCTGCCAGTCCACCTCGCGGTTCTGGCCGGTGAGCACCCGCAGGCGGCCAAGGCAATGGATCTGCCAGCGCCCCGAGCCGACGCTCAGCGCCACCTGGTCGCGGTCCCGGTCAAGCCAGTCGGGTGTCGCGCCCCGCGCCGCCTCCCGCTCCATATGCTTAAAGAGCGGACCGTCCGCGAAATCGGGCACGACCCGGCCAAGCATGAAGCCCAGTTGTTCGTCGAGCGTGCCGTCGCGGACCAGATCGGGCGGCAGCCAGAAAGGGTTCTGATAGAGACCCGAGGGCGCGAGGAACTGCCGATGAGCGCGAAACGCGGCCTGCATCTGGTCCTCGATCATCAGCTCCTTGTTGTAAAACGACATGAAGGGCATCCCGAGCTCAAGTGCCAGCTCCTCGCTCACCCCGCCCCATGTCTCGTAGCTGTCCGAGCCATGGAGCGCATCAAGCCCCCAGCTCATGTCCACGATGACCGCCGTCGGCCCCTCCAGCGCCGCCACCGCCGTGCGCAGGGCCTGGGTGGTCCGCGCGCTGTCCAACGGCACCGCATCCAGCCCGACCTCCCCCGGCGATATCCGGCGATGGGGCAGCACGTTGGGCCGGAACCACGGGTCATCCGAAACCACCACAGGGCCAAAGCGGTGATCATAGGGTGCCAGCGCGGAATCGATAAAGCCGGTCTGCGAGAAATCGCAGAACATCGCGGCGTTTACATGGGAACCTTCGGACAGGATCATGGGGGCCTCCTTCTCCCGTCAGTTTAGCCGGACCGGAACGAAACCCAAAGAAAGACCAAAGACCTATTTCACGTCGTGAAACCCCGGCCTGCGCTGCGAAAGCCAGAGCGCAGCGGCCAGCCCGGGCAGGATCCACGTATATTTGATGTATTCATTGGGGACGAAAACGCTCACCACCAGGTAGGTCAGCATCCCCCAGAACAGCGCCTTGGCGGCGGCGGCCACGTCGGGCGGCGCGGTCTGCCAAAGCCGCTTGAGGCTGCGCAGGGCCGTGATCTGTACGCCCATGAAGGCCGCAAAGCCGAGGAGGCCGTATTCTACCATGATCGACAGATACATGTTGTGAAGCTGACGGCCATAAAGCGTGCGCCCCGGCAGGTAGCGGTAATCCTGATCGGTGAACATCTCGTAGAAATTGCCCGGCCCGATGCCGAAGACCGGATAGCGCCAGACGAGATCGAGGCCGATGATGTTGTAGGTCATCCGGCGCCCAAGCGTCCAATCGCCCCCTCCGAAGCCGAAAATCGAAAGCACGCGGTCAAGGAAGCTCGCGGGCATGAAGGCGACGGCGACCATCAGCCCGAAAAGGCCGAGGATGCCGATGGGCACCGCCTGCCGGTGGCTGCGGTAGGTGACCCAGAGCGCCACCGCGATGATCCCGTAGACAAGCATGGCCGAACGAGCAAAAGAGGCGAGGATCGCAAGGGTTCCGATGAGGGCCGCGAGCGTGAAGGCCTTGCGGTAGGTCGGGGTTTCGATGGCATGGACCAGCGCCACAATCGTGCCGGTCAGGAGCATCGTGGCGGCAGTAGTCGGGTTGGCGTTGGACGCGCCCGAGGACCGGTCAAAGCCCTCGGCAGTGCGCGCCGTGGTGGCGGCATCCGAAGTCGAAAGCAGCCGCTGCCCGGTGACGATGTCGGCCATGAGCGCGAGGCCCGAGATCAGCGTCGCGGCGGCCAGCAGCCAGATGCCGATGGTGGCCAGCCGCGTTTCGGACAGGGCGATGGCGACGAGCGGCAGGAGGATATAGGTCGTCGCAAGGTCCCCGCCCCAACTGACCGCCGCGCCACGGTCTTGCGCCATGAGGATCGCGATGGCCCACGTGGTCGCGAAAATGACGAAGGCCACCATGGTGGGCCCGCGAAAGATGCCCTCGATCCGCATCCGGTAATCGCGCGCGCGCAGCGCCAGCCCCGCCATGGTCATGAGCGCGAGCAGCTTGTAGGGTGCGCCGGGCACCATGAAGAGAAGCTTGTCGAGCAGCGCATCCGGGTAGGCGAAGAACACGAGCATCATCGCGCCCCAGACGGGTCGGACCACGGCGGCAAGGCCAACCATGATCCCGATGGGCACGAAGGGGGCAAGCAGCGGCTCGCCCGACAGTGCGACCACGAGTGTGAACAGTCCGCCGAGCACACCGACGGCAAGCCCGATCCAGCCTTCGTGAAGCATGGGTATGACGCCGCGCCGGATCACGCCGTCGCCCCCGCGTCCGGTCCATGCAGGATCGAGAAACGGCGCGCGCGAAGCCGAGCGGCAAGGGCGGTGACAGGCAGGAACAGGAGATTGCCCGCGGCGACCTCGAGCCTTGCGCGAAAGACGAGGACCTCGAGCCAGATCGGCCCGCCGCCCGCGGCCCGGTCATTGATATGAGTGCGCGACAGGATGTCGGTCCGCTTGCCGATGGGGTTGTCGGCTCTACCCGCAGTGAACTGCGTGAAGCCGGCCGCGCGCGCCGAAGCGAGGGCATGGGGCGTGACCCGGTCGAAGGGCCAGCACAGGAACGTGACGGGCCGACCGAGGACGGCGGTCAGGGCCGTGCGCGCCTCGGTCAAGGACTGGGTCACACGGGCGTCGCGGGCCTTGTCACTCTCAAGCCCGGCGTCGGTGACGGCGGCAGCAATCAGCGCGGACTCCGTTTCGGGCACATGCGCAACCCCCGGTGGCTCTGTTTCGAACCAGCGCGACTTGTCACCCGGCAGGAGCGACCAGAGATAGGCGGTCTCCGGCCCCCAACGGTTCGGATCACGCGGCGTCGTCCTGTCCGAAACGGCGACGCGTGCATGATCCTGACCGTGGCAATCCACGTTGAACAGTGGTTCTGCATCGAACGCGCGCAGCTCGTCGGCATTGAGGTATCCCGGTGCGTCATCCACCGGTCGCGGGCCGATGGAGGGGTCGATGAAATCGGACGAGGCAAAGACCGTGGCGGGCAACGCATGTTTGCGCAACACCCCGGCCGCGACGGCGAAATCGCGGTAGGCATCGTCGAAATGCAGCGCGACCGAGCGGTGATCCGTCTCGCCCAAGAACACCGCCTGGGTCGGCACGACGCGCCAGCGGCTCGCGGCCAGATGCTCCATCTGGGCGGCAAAAACCTCGGGCCGGACCGAGATGTTATGCCCCCAGGGCAGCCAGCCGGGATCTGACGAGACCGAGTGATAGACAAGGATCGGAACGCCCCGGCGTTGCGCCAGCATGATCAGGGCAATGGCGACGATCGCCAGTCCGGCCCAGGGCGACAGGGCCACGACCGCCAACCCGGCCAGCGCCACTCCTCCCCAAAGGGCGAGCCTGCGTTTGCGGATGGTCCGGCGGTCGACCAAGGGTCACTCCCACAGCACGAAAAGCGGTTCGCGCGGCTTCTTTTCGCCAAACCGCGTGAGGCCATCGAGGTCGGCGGCGTTCTGTTTCAAGGGGTGCATGACCACGATGACCTGCCCGTCCGGCAGGTTGTCCCAATCGCTGATCGAATGGATCGGGCCAATGGATGTGACACGGAACGGGTCCTCGGAATTGCCGAGGTAGACCGAGTTCTGCACGACGCGACCCAGAAAGTTGCGCACCTCGATCAGCTCCTTGGGTTCCAGGAACCCGGTGACGAGCAGGTTTCGGCGTTTCCACCCGGCCTCGGCGCTCATTTTCTGTCCGAAGGCGACCATGAAGCGGCGGACCATGCGCCGCTGACGGGCCTCGCGGAACCGTCCGGCAATACCCCCGCCGCGCGTCACGCTGCGGTCGATGGTGGGCAGCGCGCGGCCGCCGACAATGGCGGCAAGGTCCGACGCGGTGCGCACGCGCGTGCCGAAGAGGTCCTGCATGACGATGCCCAGCGCCACGAGCAACGCCCCGGTGATGAGGGCAGAAACGGTATAGACCAACACTTTGGGCGACGAGGGGTAGACCGGCGTCGTCGCCGGGGCGAGGATCTGCACTTGCCCGGCCTGCGCCTGCGCGCCAAGCTCGAACTGGAGAAGCTGCTGGCGAAGGGCGGCAAGGTCCGATTGCACCGCGCGGCTTTGAAGATCGAGGTCGTCGAACTCTGCCTGCCGTGCGCCAAGGTCCGCCAGCTGCGCCCTGTAGCCTGCGATCTGCTCGTCGCGGAAGGACACCCGCTCCTGCAGGTCGGAAACTCTGTTCCGCGCCTCTTCCACAGGGCCCTGGCGCGAGGTCGCGGCGCTCGAGAACCGCTGCTCCAGCTCGCTCAACTCGCGCTGCGCGAGGATAAGGTCGATTTCCTCGGTCCCGCGGGCCGTCACCGCGTCCTGGAGCGCCTGAATGGTGACTTCGCTCTCGGTCTGGAGGTCGGAAATGGCATAGTTCTCGCGCATCTCGGTGAGCCGGCCGAACAGCGCATCGAGTTCGCCCTGCCGTTCGGCGATGCGGTTCCGGATGATCACCGCGTTTGTGCTTGTGCGGTCCGCGACTTCTTCGGACACGATCTCGATATAGCTTTCGGCGTGGAAATTCGCGATCCGCGCCGCCACGTCCGGGTAATCGAAGGTGGCCGAGAGACGCAGGATGTAACTGCCCTCGACCGCCTCGACGGTGAGCATCCCGAGAATGGTGTTCACCATCTTGTCGTGTTCGGACAGTTCCTTGAACGTCCCGTAATTCGCCCGCGTGTAGGTGCGCCAGAGCCAGGCCTTCAGAGCGGCAAGGCCCGAGGGTTCCTCCGCCACCTCGTCACCCGCCTGCGCCAGCATCTTTTCGAGCGTCCGCTCGGCCACGGGTCGCGACAGGAGCCGCTCGATATGGGTCTGGGCGATGATCGTGGCCGGGTTGAACTGTGACTGGCCCAGAAATTCACGGTTGAAGGTCAGCGCCTGTTCCGAGGGCTGCATGTTCATGGTGACCGATGCCGTGTAGGACGGCGACTTGACGAGCAGAAGCGTGGAGAGGACCAGCGTGATCGCCCCCGCGACGACCGCGCCGACCAGGATGCGGAACCAGTAGATCTTGAAGAGGTCGGCGTAGTGTTGGAACATCGGTGCTCTCGTCAGAGAAGACCCGCGAGGCCGGGGCCCGCGAGGAGGATGGAATAGCCGTCACAGGGCGCGACAGAGACGATCATATCGGTTTCCCATGTTTCGGCGTCGCGGATGCAGACCGCCGGTTGCAGGATTGGGCCCATCTGGCCCAGCGCCGTAATACCCGCCATGGTCAGCGCGAAGCGCACGGGTCCGCGCCCTGTCTGGACTTCGAACACGGCAGGAGCAAGGCGGTTAACGGTCGCGTTTTCGTCAAGAAGCCGTGCGAGCAGGCGATAGGCGTGGACGCCCGGCTTTTCATTCCCCTGCGCGTCGAGAAGCTGCGCCCGGCTGTTGCCAAAGGTCGAACCCAGCCCCTCGCCCAGCCCGAACCAGGCGCAGAAGGGCGCACCCTCGGCCAGCACACCCAGGTTGCGCCAGAGCACGGCGCGGTAATGGTCCTGCCCGCTATAGGTCCCACCGTAGTCGAGGCTCGGCCCGCCGCATTCGGTAGACAGGACCGGGGCATGGGCCATCCCGGCGATCATCGCGATACGGGCTTCGTCGCGGTCCTCGGGACCATAAAGATGCACGTCGGCAAAGTCATAGCGCGCCTCGGTGAGCAGGCGCTCCATCCGGTCATAGGCGTCCGCGAGGCTCGCCATCATGCCCGCGTCCCCGGTGTCGAGGACCGTCTTTGTTCCGTTCTGCCATACCTGCTGCACCGGCATGTCCGCACCGAACTCGGTCACGAGAAAGGCGTCGAGGTTCATCGAGGCGAAACCGCCGAGGATGAAAGTGAGCTCCGGGTCCGCGGCCTTGGCCGCATCATGGGCGGTGTTGACGAAATCGACCAGCGCCGCGTCGCTGCCCGCCCAGCCGCCCGATCTGTTGCTGTCCGACAAGGGCTCGTTCGCCACCTGATAAAGCCGCACCGGGCGCGAGAGGTCGGGGCCGTCCCCCTGCCCGTCCATGTCGTAGCGTTCGACGACCTGCCCGACGAGCGCACCCCAGGAGGTCATGTCGCGCGGCGTGCCATTCCTGACCTGATCCCCATGCTCCACCGCCCAAGGCGCGTCGGACTCGAGCGTGATGAGCGGCATGAGACCTGCCGCGTCCAGCGCGGCGATCTGGGCATCGAGGGATTTCCAGCGGTATTGTCCCGGCTCCGGCTCAAGCCATTTCCAGCCGACCCCGATACGCACGACGCCGATGCCCATGTCGGCGATCCGGGGATAATAGGCGGGGTCCTTGCCGGGAAAGGCAAGTGCCAGGCGTGGGTTCGGTTCGAGGTCGAGCGTGAACAGGCCGGGCGCGTCCTGCGCCATGGCAGCGCTCGCAAGGAGCGCAACGCAGCCGACGAGCAAGCTACGCATCCGACACCCCCTTTGCGCGAGGCTTCAGACCCCGCGCCCGACGCACCGCCCCACGCAGGCCTTGCACCGCGTGATGGACCACGGGGCGCAGGGGTTTGGAAAAGATCGGCAGCACCTCGATGATCTCGGGGCCGAAGTGCTTCTTGAACATCGACCGTCCGAGCCGCTGCGCGTCGCCGCCGCTGTCGTACCCCACGAGGTCGAAGCGCCGGATGCCCCTGGCCTTGAGCGCCAGCGCCGCCTCGAACATCATCACATGGGTGCGCGGCAGCGAAATGCCGGGACGGGTGCAGAGGTTGAAACCATAGCCCACCTCACCCTCGCAATAGCTCACGAGGCCCCCGAAAATCTCGCCGTCGAGGGTGGTGACGAGAATTACGCCCTCCTCGGGATGAGCCGTGAGATACTCGAAATGACGGCGGAAATCATGCTGCGCGTCGGTCTGCATCCCGGTTGCAGCCGCCATCTCGGCCATGGCCCGATTGGCGGCCTCTGCCTCGGCAAGCGAGGCCATGGGCCGGGCCGCGATCCCGTTCTCTGCGGCCTTGCGCAGATCCTTGCGGCCAGACTTGGACATGCCAGCCCGGATCTCGTCCACGCTGCGCGTGAGGTCGAGCCCCGCCGTCGCGGTCGGGAAATTCTGAAGCGCGGCGGGGACCTGCGCATATCCCAGCGCCTCCAGCGCGGCGCGCGCACGAGGCACGTCCGAACCGGTCCAGACCGGGTTCACCGTGAGCGTCGCCACGCCTCGCGCTGCCAAGGCAGTCTCGAGCGGCGGAAGGACGGCGGCGAGGTCCTCGGGCGCTGGCGTCACCGGCCCGCGCTGGATCGCGGCGACCGATACGCCGGGCAGAACACGGGTGATCCGGACCATGCCCTGCGCCGGGAGCGGCCCCTCCAGCACGAAGCGCAGGTTGGTCTGGCGAGACGACTGAGGCCCAAGCCGGGTCCAGGCCTCGCATTGATGAATGGGATAGCCCTCCCGGCAGGTCGGGCCCTCGCCCGGAACGGGCGCGCGCAGGGTGAGGGTCATTGCTCCGCCACCCCACTCGACAGGAACTTGCGCCGTCCCGTCAAACGCTTGGCCCGTGGCCCCGCCCGATCCTTGACGCGGCGCATGAGGCCTTCGAGCAGGATCACGCCCGCCGCCATGTTCCAGCGGCTGCGGATATGGCATCGCTTGAGCACCTCGGTCCGGTCACCGATGCTTTCGGAAAGCGACGTTAGGCGCAGGGTGTCGAAGGTATCGCAACCCGCCTCCGCCGCATCGAAGATCGCCTGCACACAGGCCACAAGGCCGAGACTTTCCTTCGAATAGGCCGCGTCGTAATCGGTGATGAGCCCATAGGCCCGCCCGTTGTGGTGCAGCGTTATGGCAAAGGCCACCGCAACGCCGTCCTTGCGCAAGGTGTCCACGCAGAGCGTGCAGCCGGCTGGCGGAAAGGCCACGAGCCGATGCAGGAACCCGCGTTCCTCTGCCCGCGCGCCGATGTTGGTGCCAAAGGCCGCCTTCCACGACTTGAACGACATCTCGAGCGCCTCGGCCAGCACCATATGTGCGCTCTTCTCGCCGCCGCGTGCGCGCACGAATTCGAACCCCGCCGCTTCGGCCCGCCGCATTTTCTTGCGCAGGGTCTCGCGAGTCTTTGCCGACCGGCGGGCGAGAAACGCCGAGGGACCACCTGTCAGATCGACAAGGGACGACTGCATTTCTTCCCGCTCCGCCAGCATCCGCCCGGCGGCGCGCACGGCCGCCAGGAACGCAGGTCCGCCCGCATGGGGCGAGAGGGGAAAAATGTCGACGATCGCCACATCGGGCATCTCGTAGACCGTGCGTGCCATCGCTTCGGCCACGCCGGGCACATGCGGGTCCAGCAGGATGTCGTTGCTGCCGATGTCAAACTGGTCGAGGAAGGTCAACTTCATCGCGCGGATCGGCAGCCTGCGCCCGATCCGTTCGCGCCGTTTGGCGAGACAGGCGGCCCCCACCATCCGTTCGCCCTGCCACAGCACCACCGCGTGCAGCGCGCGGCGCCGTTCCACAGAGGTCTCGATCTTGGCTACCAGAAGCGCGTGATGGGAAAAGACGGTCGCGCCGCAGGCCCGGTGCAGCCGAGTCCAGTCGTCCGCCAGCGCCCGAAACCGGGCGGGCTCCGACACGATTTCAAGCCTGAACATCGTTTTCGTCAATTTTCTTTGCTTCCCAAGGGCACGTTAGCGGAAAGGGTCGAAATCCCGCAATGACTTCGCGGTGAATGAAGTGTTTCCCGGCGGGAAACGCTGTGTCGCTACTCCTGTGCCTGAAACTTGCGTCTTCCATGCACGCGCGTCGATTTGAGCCCGGTGCGGTCCCGCAACCCCCTGAGCAGCGCCTCGACCCGCACCACGAGCGGGGCAAGCCCGTAGCCCAGCCGCAGGTGACAGCGCCAGAGGTCCTCGAGGTCGTCGTGGATGTTCTCGGACAACGGCGTGAGTCTCATGGTGTCAAAGATCTCGGCCCCGTCGGCGGCCGCGTTGTAGATCGACTGCATGAAGACCGCGCGCCCGTAGCTTTCCTTTTGATAGGCCTTGTCATAGTCGGTGATCAGTCCGCAGGCCCGCTTGCCGTCGGTCAGCGTGAGGGCAAAGGCCACCGCCTCGCCATCCCGGCGCAGAAGATCGACGTAGAAATGGCAACCTTCGGGGGGCTCGGCCAGAAGCCGGTGCAGGTAACTGCGCTCGTCGCCTCTTGCGCCGATGTTGGTGCCCACATCCGCCTTCCACGACCGAAACGACATCTCCAGCGCCTCGTCGAGAAGCTCGTGGGTAAAGGCATCGTCGTTACCGCTGCGAAGGTATCGGAACGACGGCCCTTCGGTCCGTCGCATGAGCTGCCTTAGCTTGGTGCGGGTGTTCTTGGATCGGCGCGCGAGGATACCTTCCTGCCCGCCCTCGAGGTCCACGGTCGATGACAGCATCTCGACCTGTTCGTCGAGCATCCGCCCTGTCCGGCGCGCTGCCATGCGAAAGGCCGTGCCGCCCGCGTAGGGAGAAAGTGGAAAGAAATCCGCGATCTTGACGCCGGGCACGTCGTAGGAGGCCCGCACCATCACATCCGCCAGCCCCTCGGCATCGGGGTCGAGAAGCACATCGTTCCAGCCCACGTCGAACTGGTCGAGAAAGGTCAGCTTCATGGCCTGAAACCGCAGTTTTCGCGCGATCCGTTCCCGCCGACGAGCCAGACAGGCGGCGCCCACCAGCCGGTCGCCGTCCCACAAGGTTACGGCGCACAGCGCGCGCCGCTTTTCGATCGAGGTCTCGATCTTGGCCATGAGGAGCGCGTGATGGGAAAAGACCGAGCCGCCCGAACGCCGGTGCAACCGCCCCCAGTCGGCCGCGATATCGCGAAACCGGAACGGATCGGTAATCCGCTCGCAACGGTAACGCCCGTAGTCCGTCGGTCCATGTGGCCGCACCGCCGGCGTTTTTCGCAACTGGAAGGGGGCCATTGGGAGGTGGGCCTTTACGCAACCGGCGCATGGTCGTCACGCCTTTCCGAAAAGGTTAACCCGCGATAGAAAGGCGCCGCAACCGGAACCGGGTCATCACTCTGTTTCCGCTGCGCCCGGAAACCCGCAGCCTGACACATGAAATCCCAGCTTTTCACCCGGTGACCACGTGAGCGACATATCCCCGAAACCCGCGCGCGTCGGAGTCGGCAGTATTCTGATCCAGTTTCTGCTGCGCGCCCTCGGCATGGGAATGAGCCTTGTCATCGCGGTGGGGGTCGCGTTCTTCTTTGGCGCCGGGGCCGCTTCGGATGCCTTCTTTCTCATGCGTCGTCTCATGGGGAACGCGGTCCTTGTGGCGGATGCGATCACCCAGACGACGCTGGTGCCCCAGATCGTGAGCGCGGTTTCCCGGCTGGGCGCGCGCGAGGCACTGCGTCGTCTACGCCCGACCGAGATCGGCTTTGCGGCCAGTGGAGCGATGCTGGCGGCTGGGCTCCTGTTCTTTCCCGACCAGATCACCGACGCGATGGCCCCCGGCCTGTCGGACGAGGCCTTTCGCCTCGCGTCGGACTTTCTGCAATATCTCGGGCTCGCCTTGCCCGCGATCGCCGCCACCTCGGTTTCGGGGGCCTTTCTCAACGCCACGCGCCGCTATTCGGCCCCGGTGCTCCTGCGCCTGCTCCCGCGTCTTCTGATCCTTCTGGCCCTTGCCGCCGTGCCGCTGGGCTTTGGCATCACCGCGGTCGCGCTGGCCTCGGTCCTTGGGCAGATCGTCGTCTGGGCCGTCTATTTCCGCGTTCGTAAGCGCGTCGTGCAAGACATGGGCGAAGCGACGGTGCCCCTGCCACCAGAGGTGGCGGAGGGGGCACAGGACCGCAAAGGCACGGCACATCGGTCCGGCGCGGTGGCGATCGCGACCACCTTCTTCGTCATCTCGACCTTTGCCGAGAATTACTACGCCTCGATTGCCGGGCTTGGTGCCATCGCCATTCTCACGCTGGCGCAGCGCATTTCCTCTATCGGGGTGACCGAGATGATGCGCTCGATGCTGGTCGTCTATTACACGAGCTTCGTGGAACATGCGGTTGCCGGCGACCGCGCCGCAGCCATCGCCGAGATCGCGAGCGGCCTCAGGCGGGCGCTTTTCTTTACCGCACCGCTCGCCCTCTTTGTCGCGGTGCTTTCGGGACCGATTGCCGATGTCCTGCTGGGATATGGCGCCTTCGACGACACGAGCGTCAGGCTCGTGGCGGGCCTCGTCACGCTCTTTGCACTCTCGTCACTGTTTCAGACCCCCGCGAGCGTCCTCGAGGTCGCGCTCATGGCCCAGCCACGCGTGCCGCTGGCCCGGCATTTCGCAGTGGCCATGGCGGCCGCGCTTATCCTGCGTCTTGCGCTCATGGCGGTGCTCGTGCCGGTCATCGGACTGGCTGGTCTTGGTTGGGCGGCCATCGGCGCCACCCTGCCCCAGACCATTGCCCATGGGCTGCGCCTGCGCCGCGAGTTGGGGCCCTCTCTCGGGCGGCGGCTGGTAGCGGAAAGCGCGACCGTGCTTCTCGCGGCGGGCGTCGCGGCGGCACTCGCTTTCGGCTCGACATTCCTCTGGACGGGACCGGGGGCGTCCGATCCCCACAAGCTCCTCCAGTTCGCCCGGCTCCTCGTGGCGGGCGTGATCTTCGGCATCGCCTACGTCGGCACCGGACGGATGCTCGGGCAACCCGAGACGGCCGACCTGCTTGCGATGCTGCGCCGCAGAATTGGCCGCTTGCACAAGTGAAGCGCATGGCCTGATCCTGCGCCGGGCGCGTTGATCGAGCCACGAAAATCAGGATCAGGGCCTTGATTCGATCACTCACCTTTTCCGCGATGTTGCCGTTACGTCACCCACTCATGATTGTTCCAATTTGCGAAACAATGGGCTGCGTCTAACGCCCATACTTGCCATTTTGGACAAGCGAAAGGTGACAAAACGCTGCAATAGAAAGGTTTTTCTTCCCTTAACCCGAACATTTCCCGTATTTAAGAATTAGACTTTTTTGTGGCACGAATGGGGCACCGACGTGGTCGCCACCTCTTCGTGTCGAGAGCCTGGGGAAAAATATGTACGACGATTTGGGCTACGACACCCGCAAGGGTGTCGAGGGTGGCTTTTTTTCGCGTCCGCAGCATGTGGGTGCGCGTCGGCGCGTGGCCGGCACCGCGCTCGATGCCGCGCCGTTCGGCGCGCGGACCTGCGCCAGCGGGTTTGTTCCGCGCAACGAACGTGTCCACGCGATCTATAACCGGTCGGTTGGCTTCGTGCTTCTACTGCTCGCTCTGCCCATCCTGGCCGTCGTGACCCTGCTCGTCGCCCTCACGCAGGGCCGACCATTCTTTTATGGCGGGACGCGCATCGGTCGCGACCGCAAGGAATTCCAGATCTACAAGTTCCGCACCCTGGACGCCCGTCTCGCCCAGGAGATCACCGGAACCAAGGTGCTGCCCAAGAACTCGGGGATCGAGACTCCGATAGGCAAATACCTGCGCGCGTCCCGGCTGGACGAGTTGCCGCAGCTCTTCAACATCGTTCGAGGCGACATGAACATCGTGGGGCCGCGCCCGGTGCGCAGGGAACTCGCCGCGATCGAAGAGGCGCGCAACCCGCATTACGCGATCCGCTTCCGGGTGAAGCCGGGCCTGATCGGGCCGACGCAGGTCTACATGTCGCACGGCACCTCCAAACGCCTGCGCGCGCGCTACAACTACAAGCTCTGCACCAACCCGGTCGACTACCGGCAGGAGGTTCGGCTGTTCGTCAGCGTGGCACTCGCGGTTCTCGGCAAGTCGCTGCGGCTCATCGGCGAAAGGCTTGTGGGTGTGAACCCGCGCCGCAAGGCAGCCGACTGGAACCTGTCGTTCGCCTGCGCCTCGGGTCTCGACGTCACGATCTGGCAGGTCGCGGGTTTCGAGCTGGAATTGCAGCACCGAACGCTCGTGAGCGAAGGCCACATGCTGATCCGCACGCGCCACGGGCTGCGCCGGGCGGCGGTCCGGCTGGTGCCCATCGCCGCAAACCCCGGCGGGATGACCCATCGCGCGGAGCCGCTGAACGACATCGCGTCGCATCTCATCGACCGTTACCTCATGGACGACCCGGTGATCGCCCCGCGCCCGCCACGCTGGAAACGGCCCCTCACCCTGTCGCAGGGCCCAGACAAAACCCTCGTGCTGGCCAAGGTTTCAGGCCAATAAGGGCAAGAGCCCCGGCGAGGGGCATCTGTCGGGACATCTCGAGAGGTTATCTGGAACGGGGGCCGTCTTGGCCGAAGTCGCAATCTTCCTGCCGCACCTGAGAACGGGCGGGATCGAACGGAACATGATCCGGCTCGCACCCCGTCTCGAGGCCCAGGGTCACGTGGTCACCTTCCTTTTGCAGCGGGCCGATGGCGATCTGCTGGAACAGGCGGGCCGGGTCGTCGATCTGGGCGCATCCGGTCTGGGTCGCACCGTCGGCGCGCTAAGGACGCAGTTGCGCAAGGCTCCGGTGGACGTGGTCCTGAGTGCCACCAATGCCACCAATATCGCGGCGCTGTTGGCTTGCCGGGGGTTGGGCGCTGAGACGCCCAAGATCGTGGTTGGCGAACATATCCCCCTGAAGGCCTTTATCGAAACGCGAAGGCATCCCTGGCTCCGGCGCTGGATCATGCGGCGGCTATACCATCGGGCGGCGGCGCTGGTGGCGCCGAGCCAGCCCATTCTGGACGAGCATCAGGCGCTCCTGGGGGCGGCCTGCCCGCGGACCTTCTGCCTGCCCAACCCCGTTGTGGACCGGGTTTCGGCCATGCCCTTGCGCCCCGAGGCGCGGCGGATCGTGACCCTCGGACGGCTCAGTCCCGAAAAGGATTTCGCGCTGGCCATCGAGGTCATGCGCCGCCTGCCCGAGGATTTCACCCTCGCGATTCACGGCGAGGGGGTCGAACGCGACGCCCTTGCCAAACAGATCATGGCGGCAGGGATCGCGGGGCGCGTGACGCTCGCCGGGCGAACCGACGATCCGCTTGAGGCGCTTGCCATGACGGACCTGTTTCTCTGCACCTCGCGGGTGGAAGGCTTCGGCAACGCGATCGTCGAGGCACTTTCGCTGGGGCTTCCGGTCGTGTCGGTCGATTGCCCGCACGGGCCAGCGATCCTTCTGGGCCGTGGTGCCGGTCGCCTTGTCGACAGCCGCGACCCCGAGGCCATCGCGGCACAGATCCGGGCCTTTGCCGATGATCCGGGCGCACGGGCGGCGGCTCAGGCCAAGGGCTTGGAGGTTGCGCGCGGCTACACGCTCGACGCCTCGGCCCGCGCCTATGGCGCCTTGATCGACGGGGTCCTCTCAGGCGGGACATAGCCCGTCTGGCTCCAAACCCAGTCCGGCCAGTCGGCCCCCCGCGCCGCATCGCGCCGCCGTTGCCAGTGAAGGAGCCATGGCAGGGGCACAAGCGCGGCAAGCGCGGCGGTCAGGCCGACGAGGGTCCGGAAACCGGGGCCTGGCTCCGGTCGTTTGCTCCCCGCGAAGGAGGAGTTCGGGGGATAGGCGGTTTCCGCCGCTGCCCCGTCGGACGGAAGTGCCAACCAGTCCCGAAGGGCCTTGAATCCGTCCTCAGGGTCGGCTGTCAGATCCTCGTAGCGCACCAGCATCCCCTGCCCCGGCATCAGCACGACCCGCATCAGGCGGTGCATCTCGCGGCGGTGAAGCACCGCGACGACGGTGCCGCGCAGCGTGTCCGCCGCGAACCGCAGGCCCGGCGCAGGGCGACGACCGAAACCGTGCAGCCGGGACCAGACCAGATCGACCAGCCCGCGTTCCACCATCAGGAATCTCGCTTCGGGGATATCCGCGACGATCGTTTCAACCAAGAGCGTATGATGCGGGGACTTCTCGATCCAGAGGTCGCACCCCTGCCTTGTCGTGAAATCGTGCATGATCCGTGCGAACAGGTCGCCATAGCTTTTCGCCCCTCGGGCTTCTACTGCGAGCATGCCCGTGGGCAGATCCATGAGGCGCACATAATCGCTGGCCCCGAAAGCCTCGACAAAGGCGGCACGGGCGGCTGGATCCGACCAGTCACCGAAGTTGCGCGCGAAATGCGAGAAAAAGACGCTCTCATGAACGCCCTGATGGTCCGGGTGCTGGACCGCCGCCACGCCGGGAAGCGCGGCGAGTTGATTGGCAACCCATGTGGTCCCCGACCGTTGCAGGCCGAGGATAAAGACGGGCGGCCTCACCGCTCGGCCTCGCGCGGACTGTCCCGCGTGCTATCTGCTGCCGCATCGCGCACGGGCGTCCAGACCGAAACGCGCTCGCCCCGATAATAGCGCCAAAGACCCAGAAGCATGGCGAAGTTCGACATCATGAAGAAGAGGAGCGGGGTGACGATGGGGACGCGCCGCAGTTCGGGCCGGACCCATGCGGCAATCGCAAGCGCATAGACCAGCGTCTGCGCGAGACCCAGGACCGTCCAGAAGGGCGATGCGCCGATCAGAAGCAGGTTCGTGGCGAAAGCGATCAGGAGGAGGACCGGGACGAGGCGGCGCAGAAACTTGTGCGAGAAAAGTTGCCAGCCATAGGCCCCGGTGCGAAAGGGGTTCATCAGGTGACGCATCTTCATGAGGCCCGCCCAGCCCATGACGGTCGAGCGGACACGGCGGTCCATCTCGTTGCCGGCGTGTTCCGTCACCTCTTCGACCGCGATGGCCTCGGGCGCGAAGGCGAGGCGGTAACCCTGTTCGACGACCCGCGTGGACATGAGGAAATCGTCGGCAAAGCCGGGCAGCAAAGCGGATGTCAGCGACCGCCGGATGGCATAGAGCGATCCTTGCGCCGAGACGACGCCGCCCAGATCGCTCTCGGCCCGCTTCATGGCCTGATCGTAGCGCCAGAAGAGACCGTCCGCCCTGGCGATCCCGCCGGTCCTGGCTACTTCGATCTTGCCGCAGACACCGCCGATCTGGGGATCCTCGAAAGGGCGCATGAGGGCGGACAGTGCGTTTTCGGACAGAAGCCCGTTGGCATCGGAAAAGACGATCACATCGCCAGTGCAATGACCAAGGCCAAGGTTGAGCGCACCCAGTTTGCCCGCGCGACCGGGGGTCTCGATGACCGTGACGCGGGCATCGCCCGTGCCGCGCGCGATGGCGACGGTCTCATCGGTCGAGCCGTCCGAGACGACGATAACGCGGATCTGATGGCCATGAGGGTTCGCCTGGCCCAGCGTATTGGCGATCTTGCCCGCGATATGGGCGGCCTCGTTGTGGGCAGGGATCAGGAAATCCACCTGCTTGGGCAAAACCGTTTCCGCCTGCCTGCGCGGGCGTTTCAACTGCCAGAGGAGGAGGAGCAGGAGCGGATAGCCAAAGATGGTGTAGGCGGTGAGCCCGACGGCGGCCCAGAAGAGGACAACGAGAAAGGTCATGGTGTCGTCTCCTCGATCCTGCGGAGCAGTGCCGCGGCGGTCTGGTCGATGTCGAACTCGGCCATGACCCGTGCCCGGCCCGCCTGCCCCATTGCGGCGGCCTTGCCGGGGTGTGCGGCGATCGCCTCGATCGCGCGGGCGATGGCGGGCACGTCGCCCGGTTCGGTGAGGATGCCGGTCTCTCCGTCGATGACCAACTCGGGGATGCCCGAGAGCCGCGAGGTGATCACCGGGCGCGACAGGGCAAGCGCCTCCATGAGGACCACCGGGATACCTTCGGATCGGCCGCCTTCTCCGGTCGTAGAAGGGACGATGACGGCATGGGCGGCGGCCATCGCGGCGCGGACCGAGTCGCTGCCCTGTGGTCCGTGGAAAGTGACGCGCGGGCCATGAAGGACGGCGCGGGACATGAGGTCGTTGTCCATCGCGCCGCCACCAAGGATGTCAAGCCGCCAGTCAAGGCTGTCGGGCAGCAGGTCGAGGGCGGCGAGCAGGTGCTGAACGCCCTTTCTCGGCAGGAGCGCGCCCACGAAGACGAGGCGCAGCGGCGACTGCTGCGCGGGCAGCGGGGCGTCGGGCGGGATCGTGACGCCGCAGTGCAGGACCTCGGCCTTCTCGGCGGGGAACCCGGGCAGCGCCTCGAGGAAGGACTTGTTGAACTTCGAGATGGCGCGCACGAAACACGCTGCGCGGGCCTTGGTCACAAGCAGGCTCTGGGTCAGGAAGATGTCGTGGGCATGGGCCGAAAAGCTGAAGGGCTTGCCGGTCATCCCCGCAATGATCCAGGCGGCAGTTGCGGGGTAGCCCGCGAACTCGGCGTGGATGTGATCGGTGCCGTCACCCGTGATGCGGCGGGCCATGGCCAGGGATTTGGGCACGATGGCAAGCGAAGCGGCGAGGCGTTTTGGCTCGGTCCCGAAAGCCTTGATCAGGGTCGCGACAAGCGGGATCAGACGACGCGGCCGGGCAAGGCCCCAGAGAAGACCGCGCGCGCTTTCTCCGCGGATCCATGGCAGGTCGATGCCGCACGCGACCACATGGGCGGTGTCGGGATGAAGCGTTTCGCCATGGCGGAAAGGTTTCAGGTGAAAGAGCGCAACCTCATGGCCACGCGCCAGAAAATGGCGCGCATTCGCGAGAACGAAGGTCTCGGTGACCTTCGGGAAATCGCTGACAACCATGACTATGCGCATTCTGGCGCTTCGCTTTCGTGCAGAACCCCGCGTCGAGAATCGGGCTTACACGGCAAAGGTGGCAGGAATGGGGTGCCCCGCGCCAGTGGTTGAGGGAAATATTCCAGTCGCTGATATGACTTAGACCGCGCGACTGTCCGCAAGAAGCGCTTCGAGCCGACCGCCATCCATCGAGATCGGGAAGTTATCTGCGCGCCCCGGCGTATGCATCTCGGACGCCAGCGCCTGCAGCGCGGCGGCGTCGGGAAGATGCGCGTTCAGAGCCTCGGCCAGACCCGAGGCGGCAAGCACCGCGTCGAGTTTCGCGAGCAGATTGGCGCGGGACGTCGCGGCACCGAGCGCGACGAGGTCGTCGAATATCTCGGGCGCGTGGATGTCGACGAGCCGGGCCACTGCCTTCATCGAAAACGCGCAGGCGTAGCCGTGGGCGAGGTCGAAATGCGCGGTCAGCGGATAGGACGTGGCGTGGCAGATGGCCGTCCGCGTCTGGCTGATGCAAAGGCCCGCGAGGAGGCTCGCCTCGGCGATCTGGGCACGGGCTGCGGCGTTCTCACCTTGCGCCAGCACCGGCAGCGCGTCGAAGGCCAACGCGATGGCGCGGGCGGCCATGGCCATGGTGACGGGCGACCGATTGCGGTTCCACGCGCTTTCGAACGCCTGGTTCATCGCGTCGAGGCCCGTGGACAGCGTGGCCGCCATGGGGATGCCGTGGGTCAGCTCGGGGTCGACGATGGCGACACGACTGAACAGGTGCGGCGAGGCGAGCGAGAGTTTCTTGGCGTTGGCGTGGTCCCAGATCGTCGCGAAAGGCGTCACCTCGGACCCGGTGCCCGAGGTGGTCGCAAGCGCGACGATGGGCAGGGCCGAGGGCCCGACAAGCTCGCCGGGCCTGGCGATCAGTTGCGCGAGGTCGCGGGTATCAATGCCGGGCGCGAGGCAGGCGGCGAGCGCCTTGGCCGCGTCCATGGCCGAGCCGCCGCCAAAGGCCAGCACGAGGTCGAAGGACTGGCCCGCGTGCTGGTCCACCTCCGCCTGCACATCCGCGAGGCCGGGGTTCGGCATGACGCTGTCCACCCAGGTGACCGATGCCGCACCGGCGAGCGCGGGGGCGAGAAGCGCATCAGCTTCGCACTGACCCCTGCCCCGTTTCGTGCCGACGGCCAGCACGGATTTCCCGGCGATCAGCGCGGCGGCATCCCCCCGGCGGCCCGCGCCAAAGCGCACATCGACGGGGTTGCGAAAGCTCCAGACGCTCACCGGGTCAGCCCCGCAGACGCTCGACAAAGATCGCCTTGTTCTCGGCGGGCGTCTCTTTCGGACGACCGAGATCGGCACGCGAACCGGGCTTGACCCGCACTTCGAGGAATCGGGGCCCGGTCATCGCAGCGAGGCGAGAAACGGCTTCGGTGATCTCGGCCTCGTCGACCAGCGGTCCCTCGACAACCGGGTAGCCGCAAGCGCGGGCCACGTCGGTGAAGGACGCCTCGAACCCGACGGTGGGTTGGCCGCCGACCGAGTCATGCACGCCGTTGTTCAGAAGAACATGCAGGATGTTGGCGCCTTTGTTGGTGCCGGTGATGGCAAGGCTGCCCATATGCATGAGCGCCGCCCCGTCCCCGTCGATGCAGACGACACGCGCCTCGGGCTTGCCAATCGAAATGCCCAGCGCGATCTGCGAGGCATGGCCCATGGAGCCAACGGTGAGGAAGTCGGACGAACGGTCCTGATCCTGCGCCACGCGCTGTTCGTAAAGCTCGCGCGAGATCATGCCGGTGGTCGCGACCACGGTGGCATCGGACGGCAGCGCGCCGGTGATCTTGGCGATCGCCGCCTCGCGCGCCAGCATGTTGGCCGCGGGCGTGGCCGCCAGGCGTTTCTTGGTCGATTTCTCGAAGGCGCCCTTGCGCACGAGGATGCACACGGGGCCAGAGGTCGAGGTCGCCTCGGACGCCGCCCATTTGGCGATGTCCATCGCCTCGTCCGCCTTGCCCGACAGAACGCGGTAGGGAATGCCCATCGCTTCAAGCATCGCGGGCGTCACGGCGCCCTGTTTGACGTGCTGGGGTTCATCCTTGACCCCCGGCTCGCCCCGCCAACCGACAACAAGGATCATCGGAATCGCGTACACCGCGGTGTCCGACAACGACAGCACCGGGTTCACGGCGTTCCCGAGACCCGAGTTCTGCATGTAGACGACAGGCAGATTGCCTGTCGCGAGATGGAAGCCCGCCGCGATGCCGACTGCCGCACCTTCGTTGGCCGCGATCACATGCTGGCTCGGCGGAAGTTCGGCATCCACATAGGCGCAAAACTCCTTGAGCAGGCTGTCGGGCACGCCGGTCATGAAGGTGACGCCCGCCTCGGCGAGGGCGGCGTAGAAGTCGCTGGGTGCAATCATTATTTCGTGCCCGGGATGAGTTCGAGGATATCCTTGATCGGCATCATGTTCGCGTCGGCCTCGGCCGAACGGCCATGGGTCAGGATCGACTGCGCGGTATGGACCATGGCCGGATAGGCCGAGCGCAGGAGCTGGTTTGCATAGATCACAATGTTGACGCCATGGGCGGCCAGTTCATCCTCGGTGATCGTGTTGAAGCTCGACGGCACGACGACCAGCGGCTTGCGGTTATCGAGCTGGTTGTAGCGGCCGCAGAAGGCGAGGATCTCGTCCGGCGACTTGTTGCGCGAGTGGATCATGATGCCGTCGGCACCGGCTTCGACAAATGCCTCGGCGCGTTCCATGGCGTGGTCGATGCCTTGGTTCAGGATGAGGCTCTCGATCCGGGCGATGATCATGAAATCGTCGGTCTGCTGGGCGGCTTTCCCGGCGCGGATCTTGTCCGAGAAGGTTGCAATGTCTTCCTGCGTCTGGGCCACGTCGGTGCCGAAGAGCGAGTTCTTCTTCAGGCCCGTTTTGTCCTCGATGATGATCGCGGACACGCCAAGGCGTTCCAGCGTGCGTACGGTGAAGACAAAGTGTTCGGCTTTGCCGCCTGTGTCGCCGTCATAGATGATCGGCTTCGTGGTGACGTCCATCACCTCGCCCAGCGTTGTGGTCCGTTGGGTGGTGTCCACGGCCTCGATGTCGGGCTTGCCGCGCGAGGTGCTATCGGTGAGCGACGAGGCCCACATGCCGTCGAACTCACGGCGGCCGTTCGGCGTGTCCACGCCGATCTTTTCGATCACGAGGCCAGACAGGGGCGTATGGAGATCGGCGAACCGGACGATGGGTTTCGCAGCCAACATCCGGCGCAGGGCGGCGCGGCGGATGTCGGGTGTGGTGCCGATCTCCTTCATCGCGGCGTTGAGTTTGGAGGACGAGATGCCTTCGGTATAGGGTACTTCGACGAGTTCTCCGCCCCATTCGGCGAGCACGTCGATCACGTCCTGCCGCACGCGGGCCTGCACGCCGGTGCGCCAGTCGTCGCCGTGCACCACGACATCGGGCTTGTAGCGGCGCAGGTTCGGTACGTAGTCGAGCGTATCCTGCGGCACAACGGCGACCACATCCTTGAGCGCGCCCACGACGGCGGCGCGCTGATCCCAGTTCATGAATGGCACACGCTTGTAGCTGGCAATGGCGCGGTCGGTCAGCAGGCCCACCGTCACGTCGCCCAGCTCGGCGGCGCGGTTGATGAGGTTGATGTGGCCGGGATGCACGAGGTCCGCGCTCATGCCGACATAGATTTTTTTCTTCGCCATTTTCGTTCTTGGTCTTTCAAATCATGCCCCCGGCAAATCCGGAAGCTGGTGGATCATGTCCTGGTCATTGTCAGGAACGCGGAGAAACGGGCGTGACACCGCTTCCAGTCGAATTTCCAGTAGGGGTCGGGGACCCGCCATGTATCGCCATAGGCCTGTGCGAGGACCTGTTCGACGCGCGCCGGGAACCGCAGCTCCGTGCCGGCCCAGTCCTTTTTCACGACCGGAAAGAAGGCGTCCTCGCTCAATTCGCCCTGAACATGGGGGTAGGCATTTACCACCCCGTTCACGACCCAGCAAGGGAAGAGGTCGACCTCGATACCGCAGGGCAACTCGATCGCGACAAATCCGTTCTTCTGAAAGCCGCGATAGCCGGTCTTGATCCGGTTCATCATGCGCTTCCAGTTGGTCACGACCGCGTCGTGATCGTCGCCTGGCACATGGATGCTCAGGTCGATGTCGTCGTCATGGGGCAGAAGCGCGCCCTGCCGTTCATAGCCCAGCAGCGCGCCGTAGGTGATCCAGGTGGTCATGCCCTCATCGGCGAGCGCATCCATCACCGCGCCAAGCTCGGCAGTCACGGTTTCGAGCGGGATCGCCGAAATGGGCAGGCGGTAGCCATGGGGCGCCAAGAACTCCGGCGCGGAGATCTCGGCCAGCAGCGCCTCGTAATGGGCAAGCTGCGCCTGCCATTCAGGCATCGTCTCCGCCCGGGCGCGCAGCCTGCGCTGGCGGGCGATGGCGCGGACGTGGTTCACGCGGTAGAGCGTGTCGAGCAGCACCTTGAGTTGCAGCTTCTCCTCGGGCGAGGCGGAGACCGCGCCTATGCGGCTCAGAAGCGGCGCATAGTCTGCGCCGGGAAGGCAACCCGCCTCGGACTGGCGGCGTTCTTCGGCAAGCCTTCGCAACTCGGCCGCGATCGCAGCAGCGCTGTCCTGCTTCAACTTGGAGTCGCCGCGGTAGCCAATCAGGTCACCGACCGGATAGCGAGTGCTGCCGATGGTATCCTGAACCTCGATCTCGAGCTTGCGGGGCACAGATTTGCCCGCGCGGGGGAAGCCCAGGAGATAGCCGCGCGTCGCGTCGCCGTGACGGTTGGAGAAGGCAAAACGGAACTTGCCCGGACGGCGATAGAGACGGAGCTGCCAAGGGCGCTTCACGTCCTCGCGGTAGCGCAGGACATGGTCGTAGGTGCCCGGCACGGTCAAGACGGCTGCAAAGATGAAAATGCCCGAACTTAGACGCCCAAGACGCGAGGCTACGAAGAATGGCGAGCGATGGTTCGCACGGTGAACGCGACGCGCAAGGGGCTTACTCAGCACAGCGTGAAAGACCGGTAGCCCCCGCTCGTTTGACTTACCTGCAGACAGCATATGTTTGCGCTAGCACTCAAGGAATTTAACGTTCGGTTCATATGACCCAACTACCTTGGTGAGTCTACCGCTTTTCTGGATCACCGGCGGAAGGGCGCGCGCAGATGTTGCAGTGAAACAAGGGCCGCGGCGGGTCAAAGGCCGAAGTGACAACGTATCCGGACCGGCCTTGAACACCTCAGCCCGGGTCGCCACCCGCGACTTGCACCAGCGTATAATAGGCCCGGTGATCAGAGGCATGGGCATAGGCGTCGAGCGATAGTCCAGCGTCGAGCACCGCGAAGCGGTCTTTGGGCACGAAGATGTAGTCGATACGGCGTTTCGCGGCCTCCCGGCCGGAAATCGTGCCGCGTTCACGCACGGCGAGCGCGGACGTCGTGGGGGCCGCCTGCGCGGTGTCGGTAAAGCCCTGACGGAACCGGTCGAGGCCGTCGTCTGTGGGCGGCACGTTGAAATCGCCCATCAGGATGACGTCGCGCTGCCAGGCAGCCTGTGAGAGAGCGGCAAGCTGGGTGTCAATGTCCACGTCTGGATCGGTGTGTAGAGACGCGAAATCGACGGTCCCGTCGTCGAAGGCCACCGAAGCCACGAGCGCGCGGCGCTTGTTGCCGGCCTCGTTGCTGACCTGCACGGCCTCGCTGCCCGTTATCGGGCATTTCGACAGGATCGCCACACCCCAGAGCGGCCCGTTGCCCAAATGAGAGGCAAAGGTGTAATGCATCCCGAGCGCATCAGCGATCCGCTGGCCTTGGCGGGAGGTCAGCACTTCCTGCAACGCGACCACGTCGGGATCAACGGAACGGATCGAGGTAACGATGGGGCCCAGGTCCTTCGACCTGAGCGCGAGGTATTGGGGACGCACACCCCGGCGTTCATCGCCGAACCCTACGCGGATGTTGAAAGTCATCAGGAGCAGCGGGTCCGTGCTGCGTGTTCCACAGGAAGTTGCATCACCAAGGTCATCAGAGGCCCGCGTAACCTGCGGCGTAGCGGTCGTCGGCGCCATCTGCGGTGCGCGGCCCGCGCAGCCCGAAACGAGAAGCCCCGCGATACCGATCCCGCCGATGGCCACGAGAATTTCGCGGACGTTCCGTGCAGCCCCGGACCCGAAACCGTTTTGGACGCGCGCAAACCTGCGCCAAAAGGACTGTTTCGCCATGTGCCCCGCCTCCGTCGTTCTCCCGCGGCGAAAGCGCCGTCCCGGTGCGAACTGAACCTCGTCTATCTGCGCCCCATGTTTTCCGGGACTTGCTCGTAACGGGAGTGTAACACCCAAGGCCGGGATCGCCAACAAAAGCCTCTTACACCACATTCAGGCGAAACGGTTGTAATCGGCCAGCAGCCCTTCGAGGTCGTCGTAATAGTAGAGCTTCGAGCCATGGACCAGTACGCCGCTGTCGCAATATTCTCGGATCGTGCTCTCGGAGTGAGAAATCATGATCACACGCGCGTTCTCGATCTTGGCCCGAAGCGCATCGTTGCTTTTTTTCTTGAACCGCCGGTCGCCCACCGCCGTGATCTCGTCGATCAAGTAGCTTTCAAAGTCGATGGCGAGCGACAGGCCAAAGGCCAGACGCGCCTTCATGCCGCTGGAATAGGTGGTCACGGGCAGGTCGATGGACTTGCCCAGTTCGGCAAATTCCTGCACGGACTCGAGCACCCGGTTCGGGTCCTCGCCGTAGATGCGCGAAACGAAGCGGACGTTCTCGATGCCGGTCATGTTGCCGTTGAAGCCCTTGGCGAACCCCATGGGCCAGCTCACCTTTTCATCGCGCGAAATCACGCCCGAGGTGGGCAGTTCGATGCCCGAAAGCATCCGCATGATCGTGGATTTACCGGCCCCGTTGTGGCCCATGATGGCGATGTTGCGATTGCTCTCGAACAGGAACGACGCCTTGTCGAGGATCACCTTGCGCACGTTCTTGACCGTGTAGACCTTGGTCACGGTATCGAATGCGATCATGCCATGCCTCCGCGCTGCTTGCGTGTGATCCGTTCGGAAAAGAGACCGATCAGAAGCAATATGGAAGCGAAGGCGAGCGGATACCACGGGTTGAACACGTCATCGGGATAGTTCTGATACCAGCCCGTGCGCGCCCATTCCACGCAATGAAGCACCGGGTTCCATTTCAGGACTGCCACCGCCTCGGGGGGGAGGAGGCCGGGGACGTAGAAGATGCCCGAAAGGAAATACATCGGGCGCGACAGCACCTTGTCCACGTTCTGCCACGAAGGGAACATCTGGTAGAGCACCGCGTCGAGCGACCCCTTGCCGAAACCCAGAAAAAGCGTGGCCATAAAGGCGATGATGACGCGCTCGGGATGCGCGGGCATCGTTGCCATGTCCAGAAGCATGAGACCCGAGAAGAACACGACGAAGACCACCGCATAGGTCGCGCCGATCAGGGTCAGCCGGGCCAGAAGTGTGTCCACGAAGTTGATCATCGGATAGGACAGAAGCGCCTTGTTCGTGGTGAAGGCCTTCATCAGCGAACTGCTCGACTTGTTGTAGACGTCAAGCGTGAGCACGCCGGTCGCGAAGAACAGCGCGAGGCTTTCGCCAAAGGGCGGGTGCCGCCCGATGAGGTAGAAGAGAAAGACGAGGAAGCCCACGCCGAAGATCGGCTGGAAGATCGGAAGCAGGTATCCGATGAACGACGTGCCGAACGCCATACGGGTTTCGCGCAGGGTGAGCGCGACGATCACCCGGGCCTGGATCACGAGGGTCTGAAACATTGCACTACCGCATGTGATCGCGCACCGATGCCACGAGCAGCGACCCGACCGCCCAGATCAGGAAAGCGCTGATCGCGATGAGGAAGGTGTCGCGCACTCGAAGCGGATAGATCGCGTCTTCCGGCAAGGCGGGGCGAGAGAAGACCGCAAGGTAACGCTGCTGCCGGTCTGCGTCGATGCGCGCGCTTTCGAGCGAGGCAAGCGCCGAGGCAAAGCGTTGCTGCGCAAAGGTCTGTTCCAGTTGCAGCGCCTCGTAATTGGCAAGCGCCTCGGCGGTCGAGCTGCCGTCGCCAGATGTGTTCGTGCCCCCCACGGCGGCGCGGCGGGCCACAAGCTCGGCCTCGAGCGCGGAGGCTTCGGTGCGCATCTGCTTGAGCGAAGGCGCATCGGGCGAGACCTGCTGGGCCAGCACCGCGATCCGGGTCTTGAGTTCGGTGAGCCGTTCCTCGAGCCCCGCCACAAGCTCGGCATCGAGGCGGGCGTTTGTCGTCAGGTCGATCGAGCCGCTGACCGAGCGGAACTCGCGCAGGTCGGCCTGCACCTGCCGCAGCGCCTCTTCCGCGCGCTCGACTTCGCTCGTCGCGAATTTCACCGCGTCACGGCGGGCGGCTTCGGACAGCGCGTTGACCAGCTGCTCGGTCGCCGCGAGCACCGTGTCGGCCAGCGTGACGGCGGTTTCGGGGTCATAGGCCTGCACCTCGAAGGTCACGATGCCGGTCGTGTTGTCGTAGGAGGTCTTCATCCGGCGCGGCCAGTATTTGACGAAGTCCTCGAAGGGCCGCGATGCGTTGAAGCGCGACAGAGGATCGACATCGGGGGCGGAATAGACCTCGCGCAGGTCCAGTTCCTCGTCGAGCCGCCGCAGGAGATCCGGGCTGATAAGGAAGTTGCGGATGACGTAGCTGTCCGACGTGGTCGAGTTGCTCGAGGCAAAGCCGGTCACGGAACTGAGCATATCGGGCGCGGCGGATTGTTCGAGCTTGCGCACCACGAAACTGGCCCCTGTGGCGTAGCGGTCGGTCGCGACCATGCCGTAATAAAGGCCGCCCAGAACCGTGGGGACCACGACGAGCAGGAAGAAGGAAAAAATCGTCGCCCATTTGCGCTTGCGCTGGCGACCAACCTTGCGCGGCTTGGGCTGCACGCCACGCGGTTTGGTCGCGGCGGCAGCGGCGGCGGCTTCGGCGGCCTTTTTCGCGGCGAGCTTGGCGGCATCGTCCGCAGGTGCGGTCTCAGGCGTGGCATCGGGCGCCTTGGCCGTCGCGGGCGTTGTGTCGGAAGGAGTCGCGGGATCGGAGACAGGCGCCGCGCCCCCATTAGTCTTGTCCGCGTCCGACGTCTCTGCGTCGGCGGATTTGGCAGCGTCGCCTTTGTGCGAAGTGGCCGGCGTGACCGACGAAAGGCCCGGTTTAGTCGCCATCGAGATATTCCTTAGTTCTCATCCAAACGCCCGGCCAAGGCTGGCCTGAACAAACGCGCGGCCAAGGCTGGCCTGCGCCCTTGTAAACGCCCGGCGTCCGTAGGGGAACACAATTGGCCCTGGTCACCAAATTGTTCAAGTCCGACGCCGCAGGCCCCGTCTCGGAACGTTGCGGCGCGGGCCACGCTTGGCGGAGATGTTTTCGGGGTCAGGCTAGTTCTTGACACGCTTGATGAAGGGCGCGAAGCGCACCGAGCTGTGCAGCCAGTTGAACTTCCAGTAGGGGTCCGGCGTGCGCCAGTTGGGGCCATAGTGCTGTTCGAGGATCGGCACGATCTGCGCCGGGAACGGCAGACGCGAACCGGCCCATTCGCGCTCGACAAGCGGGAAGAAGACTTCGTTGCGCAGCTCGCCCTTGACGTGCGGGTAGGAGTGGACGACGCCACCGATGTCCCAATGCGGGAAGAGATCGACCTCGATCCCCGAGGGGAGCACCAGCGCAATGAAGCCGTTCTTGGGAAAGGCGTTGGTCTTGGCGTCCACGCGCTCCATCATCGCCTTCCAATTCTCGGCCACCTCGGTGAGGTCGGTGCCGGGCACCCGAAGGCTCAGGTCCACGTCGTCGTCATGAGGCAGAAGCCGACCTTCGCGTTCGTAGCCCAGAAGGGCACCGCAGGAAATCCACGCCTCGATCCCGAGACCGCGCAGTTCCTGGATCACGTCGGCAAGCTCGGCGGTGACCTGTTCGATCGGCACCTTGCCGACCGGGAGTCGATAGCCGTGCGGACCGAGGAAGCGCGGCGCGCAGGCCCGGTCGAGCAGCGCGTTGAAGGCCGAGAACTCGTCCGCCTGACCGCGCGCGACGGCGGCATTCTTGAGCTTGTTGCGACCCCGGATTGCTATGCAATGGTTCACGCGGAAGGCGGTGTCGAGCAGAACCAAGAGCCGCTTGCGATGTTCGCGCGACACGTTGAGGCTGCGCAGACGTTCGGCCATGCGGGCATAGGCGGTCAGATCGCGCGGCCCCTTGGGTTCGCCGCCGAGGGCGATGATCTCTTCGGCAAGCGCATTGGCCGTGTCGCCCGCCGGAACCGGCAGATGTTCGTGCCCCATGACGGTCCCGACGATGAAGCTCTTCTGCTGGCCATCACGGCTGACGCGCAGGCTCACCTGCTTGGTCTCGTTCACGCCCAGACGGGTGGCGAAAAGGATCAGCGCGGCGACGGCATCGCCACGGCGGTTGTCGAAGGTGAAATGCGGGAAACGGCGGCGGCGGTAGAGCTTGAAACGGCGAAACCAGCCCTCGCCCTTGTCCAGTTCGACCTCGAACTCGCTGCCAGAGACGACGCTGAAATACATGCCTGCCACGAGCAGCCCGCGCAGGCGGCTGATAAAGGGAACGGAAAACAGGGATTTCGAGCGGAAGTTGAGGCGGCGGACCCGAAATTCGCCCGGCAGTCGCCACGCCCCGTAGAACCGCGGCTTTGACCCAAATTTCGCGCTCATATCTTGCTTACCCCGTTGTCCCTTGCGCTTTTTTCATCGAGCATTCCCCGACGCGCAGGACCTTCCGAATGCACCGCGGGAATATCCGTCAGAGTCATAAATTGGTCAATGCTGTTGTCATTAAACCTTCATGATCGGCGGAAATGTCGCCCAATTACTACGCTCTTTCCAATAATCCAACGCCCCCGCACGCTTTTAGGGACAGATTTCATGGGGCGTCAAGTCTCGTTTAATTCAATGCTGGCACGACGTTACCCGCCGTGTCCCCGACCGCAAGGAACGGGAGAAGTATGTTGTCGGTGAACTTGCGGAATTCCACCGCCGGGGCCGTCGCCACATAGAGAATGTCCTTGTCGCGAATCTCGAGGGACTGGGCGAGGAAGAAGGCATCGGGGCTCGAGAAGTCGAGCCGGTAGATCGTCGGAACCCCTTGGGCATAGACGCGGGGCGGCAAACGCCCCCCGGCCGCCTTGACCCGATGTTCGCTCTCGAAGCGGAACAGGAACACCCCGCCCTTGTCCGCGAGACCGCCGTTCAGGCCGCCGGCCTGGGCCAGCGCCTCGGCCAGCGTCACGGTTTCGGTCTCGAAGGGTTGCTGACGGTTGCTCGCCACGGCCCCGAAAGCGGTGAAGCTGCGCGGCTGGACTTTGAGCTGCACCACATCGCGCGGCATGAGCCAGATGTTGTTCGTCGTGTCGCGCACCACGTCATCGAGCCGCGCCTGCGCGGTGCGGCTGTCGCGCACGACGCGCACAACAGTGTCGAAATCCTGTTCGCGGCTGCCGCCTGCCAGCGCTACGGCATCCAGAAGCCTGAGACCGCTCGGCGGAATGTCGAACCGGCCCGAGGTCCGGGCATCGCCCACAACGGTCACGGTCTGCGCACCCTGCGTGCCCATCTGGACCACGACCTGGGGATCGACGGCGATACCCTCTAGCCCGACCGTGATCCGCTCGCGCACATCGTCGATGCCAAGCCCCAGCACGGGCACGTTGCCGACATAGGGAATGAAGATCTCGCCGCCGTCGTTGACCACGGTGGGAATGGCGGTCTGGTTGTTGCCCGACCGTGCGAAGAGGCCGTCGGGCGAGCTTTCGTAGATCTGCACGGTCAGCATGTCACCCACGCCAAGCCTCACCGCGCGTGTGCCGCGCCCGCCGTTGCCCAGCGTGGCGCCGATCGTGCCGCGCGGACCCGGACCGATGACACGCACGACGGCCGGGGTCAGGTCGATGGTCGTATAGCTACGGCTCGCGATCTGTTCCGGTGTCGCGTCCTCGGTCAGCATGATGTCGACCCGGCTTGGCCCCTGCCCCGGCAACGAGGCGCAGGCCGCGAGAAACGGCAGGACGAGGGCAATGAGAAGCCGTGACGATGCGATCCGCATACCGCGCTGCTCCTTACCCATGCCTGCCGTCCCCTTATGCCAGCCGCTACGGGCCGACCGGACGTCGCCAGCCCCCCCTGCGGATCGAGGTGAGAATCCACGTCCCACGGGAGCGTTTATGGCCAGTTGTCCGCCCACGCGCAAGGCGGTGAGGGCAAGACACCCCCTGCGGCCACATGTGACCGGGTTATAGAGTCCGACCTTGCCACCTCACGTCCAAGACCATGAGAAAGCTCGGAAAAAACCGTTTCCACCGCCGCCCACATCACGCTTCTACCCACCACCGATGTTGCCCCCGCGCCATAGTCCGCCGGTTGCTTACACGCTCAACCCTACGCTGCCGCCCCGGTCTGGACCCCGACCAGGAAGCGCCCAGACATGATCACGCTTCCCGCGCGTTCAAGCGAGGACAGTCCCCCGACATCTCCGGCAATGGTCACGCGCCGAAAGCGAACCGAGCCGGAAGCGCCTTGCGGCGCGGGCGGGAATAGGAGACGCATAGGGAGAAGATGGTGCCCGGGGGCGGAATCGAACCACCGACACGAGGATTTTCAATCCACTGCTCTACCCCTGAGCTACCCGGGCACGGGTGAACGATCACGTTCGGGTGCGCGGTTTCTAGTCGGGGGCGGGGGCGGTGTCCAGAGGGAAATCGCGGTTTTTTACATGGAGCGTGCGACGGGCGCAAAACGAGGTTCGGGCGGAACGCAAATCCATGTTCTTTCAACCATTCTCACGAATTTCTGGGCTGCGGTATCTGGCAAATCTCCGCGGGTTCGGTCAACGTGGCAGAAATCTCTTGCACCCGACTTCGCACGGACTTTTCGCCTTCATGCGTCCCGACCTACGGACAGTGACCTTCAGCTTGGCCATCATCCTCATGCTTGGCTGGATCCTGCGCGTCGGTCAGGGGGTACTTCTGCCCGTGTTGATCGCAATGATTTCGCTCTACGTGCTGGCATCGGCCACCAATGCGCTGGGACGATTCCCCGTCATCGGCCTTTTGCCGGTCGCGCTCAGGCGCGTGATCGTGCTGCTTGCCTTTACCGTGGGGGTGGTCGCGCTCTTCGTCTATGTCATCAACACCTTTGCCACCGTGGTGAACGCGCTGCCGAAATACGAAGAGAACCTCGACCGGCTCATCGTCAACACCGCCGCGCTGGTGGGCATCGAGGACCAGCCGTCCTGGTCGAGTTTCTATGACGCCACCATCGGGCGTTTCGAGATCCAGTCCATGGTGCCCGTGCTGCTGACCTCGCTGCGCGGCTTCGGGGGCACGCTGTTTCTCGTCGTACTCTATGCCGCGTTCCTCATGGCTGAACGGCTTGACCTGACCGGCAAGCTCGCCCTCGCCCTGGGTGACGAGGACAAACAGAACCGGACCGTGGCGCTGCTCGAACGGATCAACACGCGGGTCGGCGAATACCTCTCGGTCAAGACTCTTGTGAACGTGATCCTCGCGGGCCTGTCCTTCCTGATCATGCTCGCGCTCGGGATCGAGTTCGCGCTGTTCTGGGCAATCCTGATCGGGCTTCTGAATTACATCCCCTACATCGGCTCAATGATCGGGGTGTTCTTTCCCGTGCTCCTGTCGCTCGCGCAGTTCGGATCCCTCTACATGGGGGCGGGTGTGCTCGTGGCGTTGAGTATCGCGCAGCTTTTCGTCGCCGGGTTCCTCGAGCCGCGGATGATGAGCCGGGCGTTCAACCTGTCGCCCTTCGTGGTGCTGCTCGCACTGGCCTTCTGGGGTGCGCTCTGGGGTGTCTCGGGCGCGGTGCTCGCCGTGCCGCTGACCGCGACGCTGGTCATCGTGCTGGCCGAAATCGAGGCGACACGGCCCATCGCGATCATGCTGTCGGGGTCGGGTAAAGTCTGAGGACCTCAGTGCAGGTCGTCTTTCGACCGGCGTTCAAGCTCGGCTTCCAGCTCGTCGATTGCCTCGTCCAAGTCCTCGGGCGGCGGGCCGGGCAGACGGTAGGAACCTGTCAGCCATTTCCCCAGGTCCACATCCGCACAACGCTTCGAGCAGAACGGGCGGTAATCCGGGTTCGTGGGTTTGGAACAGATCGGGCAGGCCATTTCGGATCGGGCGTTGCAGGTCAGAGTTTCACGGGCAGGCGGTCGCGCTTGCGTTGCAGCTCAAAGTGCCCGAGCGGGGTCCAGCCTGCAAGAACGGTCTCGACCGGGTCGCGGCGGAAGGCGGATTTCAGCGCTTGCTCGAAGGTCCGCCGGTCCTTTTTCCCCATCGGGGCGAGGTCGAGCGTGATCTGGCCGCCAAGGCCGCGACAGCGCAACTGGCGCGGCAAATCCTTGGCGAGCGCGATATTGGACTTGAGTCCCGCCGCCGGGGAATTGTCGCCGCCGGTGTTCACGTCGACGGCCACGAGCGCCCGGGTTGGTTCGATATAGGCAAATCCGTCGGCACCAAGGCCTACGCGCGGACTGGCTAATGTATGAATCATGTCATCGACATTGTGCCGCTCGAAGCTTCCGTCGCGGTCGTCGAGCACCTCGGGCGTCGGCCAGTCGCGCCAGGCGATGTCATGGGCGTCGGCACCGTCCACCAGCAATTCCGGTTCGCGCCCCTCGGCGTCGCTCATGACGGCGATGGCAAGGTCGCGCATCGCGGCGATGTCGGCGGCAACGTCGTCGTCCGAGCCGTGCGAGGCTTCCGAGCGCACGATCAGGCCGAAGTAGGTGGCCTCCATCACCTCATGTGCGATCTCGAGCAGGCGCACGCGGTCCTCGTCGTCCTTCACCGAGCGCGAGATGTTGATGCCGGGCGCCTCGGGCGTGACGATGGCGTAGCGGGATTTGAAGAGCACCTTGGGCGTGACCGAGGGGGCCTTGCCCTCCTCCGACCAGCCGGTGGTCTGAACGAGCAGCGGCTGACCAGGGGCAAGGCCCTTGGCCGCGCGCAGAAAGCCCTTTTGCCCGTCGGGCAGACGCAGGAACATGCCCCCCTGCCCCTTCATCGGGCGGTCGCAGGTGGCGCGGTAGATGGCACCCGGCACAGGTCCGGCCTCGTCCACAGGGTCGATCAGGAAATCGTCGAGTTTGCCATCGACGATCAGGGCAGCGGCCTTGCGCCCCTTGACCTCGTCCAGCGCGATCACGGTGCCTTTCATGCCCAGCCCTCCAGCAGCGGGAATCCGGCGGCGATCAGAAGCTGCGCGGTCTCAGCCACGGGAAGGCCCATGACGGCGGTATAGCTCCCCTGTATCCACGGGATGAACGCACCCGCCGGCCCTTGGATGCCGTAGGCCCCCGCCTTGCCGCGCCAGTCGCCCGACGCGAGATAGGCGTTCACCTCGACATCCGAGAGCACCTTCATCTTGACCGCCGTTTCCACGGTCCGGGTCCAGACCCGGTCGCCAGACTTCACCGCCACGCAGGTGATCACACGGTGGCGGCGTCCTGACAGAAGATAGAGAAATTCGGCAGCCTCGCCCGCATCCGCAGGCTTGCCCATGATCCGGCGGCCAAGCGCGACGGTGGTGTCGGCGCAAAGCGCGACCTCGCCCACCGCCAGCGTCATCGCGGCGATCTTGTCGCTCGTCACACGTTCGCAATATGAGCGCGGCAGTTCGCCCTTCATGGGCGTTTCGTCCACGTCAGGTGGACGCACCTCGTCCGCCGTCAAGCCAAGCGTGCCGATAAGTTGGGCGCGCCGGGGCGAGCCGGAGCCGAGGATCAGTCTGGGTCGACCAGTGATGGTCTTACCGGAAACGATAGTTGATCCGACCTTTGGTCAGATCGTAGGGGGTCATCTCGACCTGCACCTTGTCGCCTGCGAGGACACGGATGCGGTTCTTGCGCATCTTGCCTGCCGTGTGTGCGATGATCTCATGGCCATTTTCAAGCTCGACCCGAAACGTCGCATTCGGCAGGAGTTCCTTCACGACGCCGGGAAATTCGAGCATTTCTTCCTTGGCCATGTTCACTCCATAGTTATCAACCCGCCATGACACGGGTGGCAGGTAAATGGGCCTAATCGGTCCGATTATCAAGCGGGATTTAGCGCAGCTGCGTGATTACGATGGGCGATGCGCTGCCTTTGGCCGACATGAGGTCTTGACGAAACGCTTGTTCGCCCCAATCCGCCCTCGTGCGCACATTGCCATGGGTGCGTACATGGGCGAGTGCTGCGAGGTCCACATCGGCATAGGTCCAGCCCGGTTTGCCCTCTTCCCCCAGCGCCAGGATGCCGTCATCGGGCAGGCCCACGTCGGGCGGGCAGAAGATGCCGGCGGCCCCCCGGTTCACGTCCACGACCTCGCACCAGTCGGCTTTGCCTTGGGTGGGCGACTGAACCGTGACGATCTGGCCCTCGAGCGCGCGGGCCTGTGCCCCGATCCTGACCCGGTGATAGCCCGCGAGCGTTTCAGTGGCCGAGGGGATGAGGAGAAGGTCCATCCCCGCCTCGACCATCGCCCGCGTGGGCAGGGGAAATTCGCAGTCGTAGCAGATCTGCACGCCGATGAGGCCGAGGGACGTGTCGAAGAGCTGGGGCAACTTTCCAGCCTCGACACCCATTGGATTACGCTCCCAAGGGGTCATCAGGTACTTGTCCACTGGCGTTGCGCCGCCCTCTGGTCCGAGAAACATCGCCCGATTTACAAAGGCGTCGTCAAACAAGTATGGGCCGGACGGGCTTAGAATGTAGACTTGATACTCGGTAGCGAGCCTCGCTAACAGACCCCATGCCTGCGGTAAGGCATTTGACACCGACACCATCTGCTGCATGAGCGACGACGCACCCTCGATCGTGGCCAGTTCCATCGCGCCGTATTCGGGGAAAACCAGAAGATCCGCCCCCTGCCCTGCGGCCTCGCCGACCCAAGCGGTAATCTTGGCCTCATAGGCCGCCCAATTGGCGAGTTCGTCGAGGGGGTAACAGGCAGCGGCGATCTTCATAGCTCTCGCATCCAGAATTGCAGGGGTTTCGGCGTGTCCTTAGACGCGCCCAGATCGCGCCAGGTGAATGTCGCGATCACGCCCGGCAGCGGAGCGTAGCCGCGCTTTCGCCAGAAGGCGTCGAGCGGCCGGTAGTCCACGGGCCGGGCCGGGTGATCGTCGGGACGGATCACAGCGCAAAAAGCGGCATAGCGGCGGCCCAATGCGCGGGCATGTGCCTCGCGCAGGTCAAAGAAGCCGTGACCGATGCCGTGTCCGCGCCACGCGGGTTCAAGCACGCTCTCGGCGCAGTAGAAAATATCGGTCAGGTCATGTCCTGTGGCTTCGAAGGCTGCGGCGAAATCCTCGGCATGATCCTCCATCGGGGTGCCTGTGGCCGCACCCACGAGCCGGTCGCCCGCATAGGCCCCGACCACCACAGCACCGGGCGAGGTCCGGTAGCTTTCGAGATAGCGCGCCTCGTAGGCGAGATCGCCGTCGTAAAGATAGGGCCAGTCCCGAAACACCTCGATCCGAAGCCGCGCGACCTCAGGCAAGGCCCGGTCCAGCGCCGCCCCGGTCAGGGCGCGCAGGTCGTATCCGGGAGCATCCGTCATGAGACGATGTTGATCCATTCGACGAAGGAAAAGATCATGCGGATCCTTGTGTAGCGCCCGCCCCGCACCTCACCGAAACAGGCAAAGGGCACGTCACAGACCTGTCCACGGGCCTTCGGCAGGCCGGGTTCGGTCGCGACGTATCTTACCCGCATCATCGCTTCGGTCGACGTGCGATGGCCCGAAACGAAGTGCCGGTAGGAGACGAAGCGCATTTCGTAGAATTGTTCGTAATAGGCGATGATCTCGCGGGCGCCGGTCGAACCTGTCCTGCGCGCGTGCGACCCGACCTCGAGGATGCATTCGGGATGGACGAGGGCGAGCAGGTTGTCCCACTCCCGCGCGTTGAACGCCGCGAAAGCCAGATCGTTCATCTCGCGGATATCCGCCTCGGTCATCTTCTTCAGTTGGTCCTGCATGCGCGCACCCCTTCCTTCAGGTCCCTTGCTTTCACATCGGCTCTTCCTTTGAATATGCGCATCCCATCCGCCTGCGAATAGACGAAGCGGCTGCACGGGAGCTTGCCGTCGCGTAAGGCAACCTCGGCGGACACCGGGAACCGCACCTTCTGGCCCGCGGCTCTGGGCCGGTTCGCCGTCATCTTGTAAGGGTGCAGATCAGCATGGTCTCGACCGCCAGGCTTTCCCCTCTTTGGTGTAACGCGACAGCATGTGTCGGTGAACGAGATGAACTTGCACAATGCGCCGCGGACCTTTTCGTCCGCTAGTAAAGCGCTGTGCCCTTATCGTGTCGCCGGGGGACCGAACCGGGAAATCATGCGCTCCCGGATCTGGTCGCGCGCCTGCCGGTAGGCATCGAGCTTTTCCTCGCGCCGGGTGCCAAGCCCGGTGGGGTCCATCACCGGCCAGTATTCAACGTCCAGATGGTGGTATCTTGTGAGGTCCAATACCTTGCGCTGGCTCGCGGGCGAAAGCGCGATGATCACGTCGAACTGGGAAAGATCGTCACCCCATTCCTGCATCTCGTCAAAGCTACGCGAGCGGTGGTTGGACAGCGGCACGCCGATTTCCTCGCAGACCGTGACGGCGAAACCGTCCACGTCGAGTTCGCTCTTCACCCCGGCCGACTGCACGTAGGTCCGGGTGCCGTAGTATTTCTTCATCATGCCCTCGGCCATGGGCGAGCGCACCGCGTTGTGGTCGCAGCAGAAGAGAACGGCCTGAGGGAGCGTGGCGGGCAAGCGTTACCCCCAGTGCAGAACGCAGATCAGGGTGAAGAGGCGGCGGGCGGTGTCGATGTCGAGGATCGCCTTGCCCTCGAGCCGCTCCATGAGCACCCGCGCCCCTTCGTTGTGGATGCCGCGCCGGGCCATGTCGATCGCCTCGATCTGGCCGGGGGGCAGTTTCCTGACCGCGTCGAAGTAGCTTTCGCAGATCTGGAAGTAGTCCTTCACGACCTGCCGGAACGGACCGAGCGAGAGGTGGAACTCGCCCGCCGGATCGCCGGACTCGGTGCGGATGTCGAAGACGAGCCGCTTATCGCGGATCGCGAGGCCCAGCGCATAAGGGCCTTCGGGTGTCGGGCGGTCGTCGCGACCGATGGGGGTGAAGCTGTTGTCTTCGAGCAGGTCGAAGACAGCCACCTTTCGCTCCTGCTCGATCTGCGGCGTCGGCGCGGCGAGGCCGGTATCGTCGATGTCGATTTTCGTGATGCGGTTCATGGTTCTGTCCCTTTGAAACAGGGATAGCGAAGGATCACGGGTGGGGCAATGTGCCGGCGCGTCGGGCGAGGTGGTTTCGAATTTTGCTGCGCAAAATCCGACAGCTTGGAGTGACCTCGAATTTTGCTGCGCAAAATCCGACCGGCTGGGGGAGGCTCTGCCTCCCCCAGACCCCCACCGAGGTATTCTTGAAGCAGTGAAGGGTCAGTCGTTCAGTGTGTCGAGCCGCGCGCGGACCGAGAGGCCGTGCGCTTCGAGGCTTTCGGATTGCGCGAGGCGTTCGGCGGCGGGGCCGATGGCCTTGAGCGCCGCGGGTGTCATCTTGGACAGCGTCGTGCGTTTCATGAAGTCGAGAACCGAGAGGCCGGAGGAAAAGCGGGCCGAGCGTGCCGTGGGGAGGACGTGGTTCGGGCCGCCCACGTAGTCGCCGATGGCTTCGGGCGTGTATTGGCCAAGGAAGATCGCACCGGCATGAGTGATCTTGGCGCTGAGGGCGTCGGGATCGGCCACGCAGAGCTCGAGGTGTTCCGGCGCGATGCGGTCGGACAGGCGGGCGGCTTCGGTCAGGTCGCGCACGGTGATGACCGCGCCGAAGTCGCGCCAGCTCGCCCCCGCGATGGCGCGGCGTTCGAGGGTTTCGAGGCGTTTGTCGACGGCCTGCGCCACGGCCTTGCCAAAGCTCACGTCGTCGGTGATCAGGATCGACTGCGCGCTTTCGTCATGTTCGGCCTGGCTCATCAGGTCGAGGGCGAGGAAGTCGGGGTTGTTGTCGCGGTCTGCGATGACGAGGATTTCCGAGGGGCCCGCGATCATGTCGATGCCGACCTTGCCGAAGACCCGGCGTTTCGCGGCGGCGACGAAGGCATTGCCAGGTCCGGTGATCTTGTCGACCGGCGCGATCGTGTCCGTGCCATAGGCGAGCGCAGCAATCGCCTGCGCACCGCCGATGCGGTAGACCTCGTCCACGCCCGCGATCTGGCAGGCGCACATGACGAGCGGATTGATCACACCATCGGGCGTCGGCACCGTGACGACGAGCCGCCCGACGCCCGCGACCTTGGCCGGGATCGCGTTCATGAGGACAGAGGACGGATAGGAGGCGAGGCCACCGGGCACGTAAAGGCCAGCGGCGGAGACCGCGCTCCAGCGCCAGCCCAACGTCGCGCCGACCTCGTCGGTCCACATCTGATCCTCGGGAATCTGGCGTTCGTGGTAGGCGCGGATGCGCGCGGCGGCCCTTTCGAGCGCCGCGCGTTCCTCGGTCGTGACCTTGGCGCATTCGGCAGCGATGTCGTCGGGCGACATGCGCATCGTCGCAGCGGTCAGGTCGAAGCGGTCGAAGCGTTTGGTCAGCTCGAGCACCGCCGCGTCGCCCCGCGCGCGCACGTCGGCGATGATCGCGGCGACGGCGTCATCCACGTCCGGGCTGTCCTCGCGTTTGGCGGACAGGAGGCGCTGGAACGCCGTTTCGAAATCGGCGTCTTTGGTGTCTAGGAAGACCGGCATCGGATCACTCCGGGTGATGGGGGGACTTGCCGCTCGGGGCGGCATAGGGACGGGTCACGTCCTTGAGCGTCACGTTGATCGCCTCGCAATCGAGCGCGATGGCGCCGTCGCCCGCGAGCGTCAGGACCATGCGGCCCGTGCCATCCTCACCCGGCTCCCACGACAGAGACAAAAGCGACATCACCATGTCCTTGTCGCCCTGCTCAATGCCTTGGGATTGCACCTTTACGACATCGTCAAAAAGCAGCACCGATTGCACACGCTCGACGGGACGCGACCGTCTGGCGGCGGTCTCGGCGTCCTCCCAACGGAAGCGATTGAGGAGCAGCGCGAACTGTCTTGTGGCGGGGCGCCAAGTCATCTCACCCGCCGGGAACACGCTGTCCTGCGTGAGAGAGGCGATCACCGCGAGGTCGTCAGTATCCGCCGCCATGAGCCGGAGCGGCTTGTCGCCGCCGTCTTCGAACCGTGCGTCCGTCATGCCTTGACCCGCTCCACTTGTGCGCCGACGCCGCGCAATTTGCGCACGACATGTTCGTAACCGCGGTCGAGGTGATAGACCCGGCTGACCACCGTTTCGCCTTCCGCCGCCAGCCCCGCGAGGATAAGCGACACGGAAGCGCGCAGGTCGGTGGCCATCACCGGAGCACCGCGCAGCTTGTTCACGCCGGTCACGCGGGCCTTGCCGCCGTGCACCTCGATCCGGGCGCCCATGCGGGTCAGTTCCGGGGCGTGCATGAAACGGTTCTCGAAGATCGTCTCGTTCAGTTCCGATGTGCCCTCGGCGGTGCAGAGCATCGCCATCATCTGGGCCTGCAGGTCGGTGGGGAAGCCGGGGAAAGGCTCGGTGGTCACGTCCACCGCGCGGATGCGACCGTTCTTGCGGCTGACCCTGAGACCCCGCGCGGTTTCCTCGACGGCGATGCCCGCCGCATCGAGTTTCTCGACAAAGGCACCGACGAGGTCGAGACGCCCTCCCAGACATTCCACCTCGCCCCCCGCAATCGCGGGCGCGAGCATATAAGTGCCGAGTTCGATCCGGTCCGCGACGACTGCATGGGTCGCGCCATGCAGGCGGTCGACGCCCTGAATTTCGATCCGGCTCGTCCCCTCGCCCTCGATCTGCGCGCCCATCGCGCGCAAGCACTGGACGAGGTCCACGATCTCGGGCTCGCGCGCGGCGTTGGTCAGGACCGTGGTGCCCTTGGCCAGCGTCGCGGCCATGACGATATTCTCGGTCGCGCCAACGCTCGCGAAGGTGAGCGGGATCTCGGCACCCTTGAGCCCGTTCGGCGCCTTGGCGTGCAGGTAGCCGTCGCGCAGGTCGATCTCGGCGCCCAGCTTTTCCAGCCCGAAGATGTGCAGGTCCATGGGTCTCGCGCCGATGGCGCAACCGCCGGGCAGCGACACCTCGGCATGGCCGTGCCGCGCGATGAGCGGGCCGAGGACCAGATTGGACGCCCGCATCTTGCGCACGATGTCGTAATCGGCACGGGTCGAGGTCAGGTCATGCGACGACATGGCGAGCACTTGCCCGTCCTGAAGCGACGCGGCCTCGGCGCCCAGTGATTGCAGCAGCGTCGTCATCGTCTTGATGTCCGACAGGCGCGGCGCGTTGGTGAGCGTGAGAGGCTCTTCCGACAGAAGCGTCGCGGGCATGAGCGCGAGACAGGCGTTCTTGGCCCCCGCGATCGGGATTTCGCCGCGAAGTTCGCCTCCGCCGGTGACGACGATACTGTCCATGACTGCCTACTCTTCCTCGTTGCCTGCTTCGCACGCCTTGGCCCGAGCCTTGCCCACGGCCTGTGCCTTGCGCCGGGACATGTTTGCCTTGAGTGCCGCCTTCAGGCGATCCTCGCGGGTGGTCTGAACCGGCTTCGGCTTGGCCGCCGGGGCTGCGCGTTGTGCGGGGTCTTTTTCCATGGATCGTCTCTAACGCAGGTCGTCCGTGGCGTCCAGATTGGCGCCCGCGCGGACGATGCGCCGGTTTCGCAGGACCCAGAGCGCGGCGAGCACGAGGATCAGCGCGACCGGCGCCACGACGAGCACATGGGCGGCGAGCCAGCGCAGAGCATGGGGGATGATCTCTTCTGCCGCGGGACCCAGGTGAAACCCGAGGGTCGCCCAAAAACCGACCCAGAGCGTCGCGCCCGCGAAATTGGCGAGAAAGAACTTGATCCAGTGCATCCGCGCGGTGCCGGCGGCGAGACCATTCAACTGGCGCAGAAGCACGATAAATCGGGCCACGAGAACGATGAACATGCCGCGCCGTTCGATGATGTCCTCGACCTTGGCAAAGCGGTCATGGGTGATTCCAATCCGCGCGCCGTGGCGCAGGATGAGCGGGCGGCCCGCGAGGCGTCCGATCATGTAGCCGATGTTGTCGCCCACCGTCGCGGCGGTGATGGCGACCACCACAAGCTCCCACAACGGCAATTCACCGGTGCCCGCAAGGCCCGATCCGATCACGAGCAGCGTCTCGCCCGGCAGCGGTAGCCCCATGCATTCGAGCAAAATTCCGATGCCGATGGCCAGTATGCCGTAGCTTTCGACCCAAACGCCGACCCAGTCGCCCATCGGGTCTCCTCCCGGTTTGCGGGGCACGCTGCCCTGCTTTCGTCGCGTGCATATAGGGGGTTTTTCCGGGGCTTGCACCCCTGCGCGTCGCGCGGCGGAACGGGCGGCGAAAAAACCCGCGCCAAAGGACTTGCGCCCCATCCCTTTTGCGTCTAATCAGCCGCCCACGGTCAAGACGGGGCCGCAAGGCGACCCGGACGGACACGACAGCGTGCTGCTGTAGCTCAGTGGTAGAGCACTCCCTTGGTAAGGGAGAGGCCGACAGTTCAATCCTGTCCAGCAGCACCATTTTTCTTTGCACGAACGACACCATGCGAGCGCGAAAAACGCGACGGGCGACCGTTATGGCCGCCCGTGTCATCGTTGCCTTGCGTGCTTATGTCCTCGCGGATCCCCTTCCCGGCGCGGGGCGCCGGGAGACAGCCTTCGTTCCCGTATCAGGGCCTCAGTGAGCGACCTGCCCCATGAACCAGAATTTCTCGAGGTTCCGCTCCACCTCCGTCGCTGCGCGCAGCGCCGAATCCTGGGCGTCCTGCATGTAGCCGCGGATGCTGCCGGTTTCGAAATGGGTGAGGCGGACGAATTCGCCGCAGATCACGCGGATCTGGGTGTCGCGGTTCATCGTCAGATGCGTCCCCTGTTTCTGGAGCGCGAGGTTCACTTGGTCGGCAAGCAGGCCCCGGTTGGGAACATGGCCGCTTTCGATCACGACAAGGAAGGTGCCGTTGCCCGCATAGGAGATCAGGCAGGCATATCCGTGGAGCGCATCGGACAGCGCCTCGGCGGTATCCTCGATGAGACCCGAGAACTGCAACCCTGTCGCCTCGGCATGAAGCGCCTCGACCGAGCGGATCTGGACGCCCAGGATCACCGAGCCATTGCGCGACTGCTTGGGCAGCGACGGCAGGTAGTTCTCCATCGCGGCATAATCGACCACGCCGTCCACGTCGAAGATCGGTACGAAGTCGAAAAGACCGTAGTTCGGAACCGCGTGCAAACCGTCGTCCGAGGCGCGCGCGGCCTCGAGCTGGGCGACACGCCGCTGGGCGTGATCGAGCCGGATTTTGATCTCGTGGATCTCGAAGGGCTTGGTGATGTAATCCGTGGCACCCGCAGAGAACGCGGCATCGACGTCCCGCTTTTCATGCATCGCGGTCAGCATCACGATGGGGGTAAAGGGAAAGAGTCCGGATTTGCGAAGCGTCCGGCACAGGTCAACCCCGTTCATGCCCGGCATCTGGATGTCCAGCAGGAAGCAGTCGAAGTAGTCGGCGGGAACGGAATTGATAATATCCAACGCTTCTTCGGAGCTGCCAGCGGTAAGCACGTCATAACTCGTGGTGGCCCGAATGATCTCTTGCAGCAGCGCGAGCATCACGGTGTCGTCGTCAACAACCAGCATTCTCATGTTGCGGTCCTTTCTTGGCCTGTCAGACAGCTTTTCCGCTATCCTTTCGAACAGGTGGGACCTGAATTTGGGCGCAAATGTGACCGGGCTCTGTCATTTCCCGACTATTTCGACAAATGACGCAAATCCGGTGCCCTTTACGCGATTGGACACTCGAAAATGATGCACAATGTATCAGTGCAAGCCTGATTTCGGCGCCAAGCAATTGTGAACTAACTATTCCAATTTCTTCATAATAAATCGATTTCATCCGAATCAGTTTCCGAATGTCAAAAGCCCGGCAACAGCATTCAAATCTCTCCACCCGCGCGCACACTCGATTTGAACCGCATGGTTCATTGCGGAAGTAATGATTTTTGGCATAGGTGCGACAATCGCAAGACTAAAGGGCGAATTGCAGCGTTTCGCCTAAAGAATAGGTAAAAAGCTGCTGAAATCACCCTTTGTCACGTCGATCTTCGGTTCAAACGGGCCAAGCGGATGTGAGTTTTCTGCAAGGGATCGGCTAAGGCGACAAAAAGGTTGAGAAATTTCCTTGATCGCCCCCTCGCGCAATGTAACGTGGTGACAAGGGTCCCGGGACGCCGCAGAGATGTGACGTTTTCGGGTTTCCTTGAGGATGGGGTGAATAAGTATGTCAGCACAAACTGAAACGGCCGCGCGCGCGCAGGCGTCAGCCGATCTTTCGTCGACAGCGGTCGAAAATCGGCGCGAGGCCCTCAAGGCTGACTGGAATGCATATGCTGCGTCATATGATCTTCTGTCGTTGTATAATCCTGCCTATCAGGATCTCCTGTCCGAGTTCGAAAATATCTTGCCCCAAGTCGGTCAGCCTGCGGTTATCTACGACGTCGGTGGCGGCACCGGAAACTATTCCCGGATCCTTGCAAGGTCGTTTCCCGACAGCACCATTCACCTGCTCGAGCCGGACGACGGCATGCGTGCGATGGCGCGCCAAAAGCTGTCGGAGCACGACAATGTGGTCTACATCGACCGCCCCTTTCAGGACCTTGGCCCGCTCGACGCCGCCGGTCTGCCCAAAGCCGATTTTGTGGTCTGCGCCCATGCCCTTTATGCCATGCCGGATCAACACGCGCGACTGGACGAGCTTCGTGACCTTCTGAAACCCGGCGGGATGATGTTCCTGCTCGATCTCGGGCGGCTTATGGACGTATCCGACTGGCGTTCTTATCTTTTCTCTCATCTCATCAAAGAAGTGGGGCTAGCCAAGGCCCTTCATATTTTCTGGCAGGGCCGCCAGATCGCAAAACAGAACAAGGCGATCTTCAAGGCCCAGCAAGACAACACATATTGGACCCATTCCGAAACCGAGATTGCCGCGGCAGTCGAACAGGCTGGTTTTGAAATCCTGACCCAGAAAACCGTTTACCGCGGCTACAGCGATCTTTTGCTGTGCCGCGCTGCACCGTTGCGCAGGAACTGAAGGGGACCACTATGCTCAAGCAGATCATGGATGCGCTCGAACGGTGCAGTTACGCTGTGCTCACCAGCTCGGACGACCTGGATCATGTCTACCGGCTTCGCTATGACTGTTATCGTGCCGAGCAGTCGATACCGGAGAATGCGTCCGGAACGATGTATGACCCCTTCGACGATGCCGAGAACTGCGTCCATGTGGCGGTCCGGATGAACGACATGTTCGTCGGTGCCGTGCGGCTGCATGTGGTGTCGAGCCTCGATCACGCCTCCCCAACGATGGAAGTCTTTCCAGAGATCGCCGCGTGGGTCGAGGCCAAACAGACGCTGCTGGACCCCACCCGGTTCGTCGTGCATCCGACCGCGCGGCAATTGCGCCTGCCGGTGCATTACCTTGCCCTTCGCATCCCGTTCCTCGCCACGGATTTCTACCAGACAGACATCGCCCTGGCCCCGGTTCGCACCGAACATTCGGCGTTTTATCTCAAGTATCTGGGCTACGAACATTCGGGCGAGCCGCGCCAGTATCCGGGGCTGAAAAAGCCAGTCGGCCTGCTCACGGCCCAGGTGCGCCAGCATCGCGCAGAGGTGCTGGAGCGGTATCCGTTCTTTGGCAAGGTCCCTGAACTGCCCAATTCCGACATCGCTTTCCCTTCGCTGAAGGGTATCTATACCCCCTCTTCGGGACGGATGTGCAACGCGGCTTGACCGAGGCCGCAGAGGATCACGCCGGAGTGGCACTGTGCCAATTCCGTGTCAGTCTGCAACAATTGCCCGTCCGGACCGCAATTGCCCGAAAATCGGCTGATTTCGACCCTATTGCCTGCCTAGAGTAAACTCAGGACAAGTGACTTTAGGGGCATCCCATGAAAAGACGACTCCGTGCGGCTTGGCGAGGGCGACGCGATTGGTTCAATCCCACTGACCGTGAACAGCGGATCAAGGACTATGTCTCGCTGTCCAACAAGCTCATCTGGCAGAGACAGGCGAGCTTCCTCGCGGCGGCGCTCCTGACCGCATTTTATTTCGATCCCGTCATCGCCTCGATCTGCTACGCAACCGTGTTCGTGTCCGAGCTGCTCGACCAATTGCTCGGCGCGCGCGCCGAAGCCTGGGACGGCAAGGACCCCGTGGTCGGGAACCGGCTGCTCAAGCGCATCACGTTCAACACCGTCTTCAGTTCCGTCGCCATTGGGGTCTTCGTTCTCAGCATCGCTGTTCAACAGACCTCGGGCGGACATTTCACGCCGCTCTTCTTCCTGTTCTCGGCCTCGCTCTTTGCGGCCATGTATAACAGCCAGCTCGTCTATATCCTTGTGCTCCGGCTTTCGATCTACGGGCTGACCTTTCTCGCGATCGCATTCCTCGATGTCCTGCGCTACCGCCCGGAGCTGTCCTCGAACATCTGGCTCGAGGTCTTCACCATCATCTTCGTGCTCTATTTCATCGCCGACACATCGCTCAAGTTCTACAAGAGCTACCAGGAACGTCTGGACCAGATGCGCCGTATCCAGCGCGAGGCAGAGCGGACAAAGGCAGCCTATGAGGTGAAATCGCAATTCCTCTCGACGGTGAGCCACGAGCTTCGCACCCCGCTTACCTCGATCAAGGCGTCGCTCGACCTCGTGAGCACCGGGGTATTGGGCGACGTGCCGACGACCCTGAAACCGGCCCTGTCGATCGCGGCCAAGAACAGCCAGCGCCTGAGCTTGCTCATTGATGACCTGCTCGACTTGCAAAAGATGGAAGCCGGCGAGATGGAGTTCAATTTCCGCACCATCGACGTGAACCATCTGGTCGAAGAGGCGGTCGAAGCCACCGATGGGTACGCCTCGAAGGTGGGCGTCCCGGTCACGACAACCTTGCTCCCGCACCCCGTGATGATCGAGGGCGACCAGGTGCGGCTCATTCAGGTCATGAACAACCTTTTGTCCAATGCGCTGAAGTTCTCGAACGAAGGCGGATCGGTCCGGGTTCATGTTACCGCGACCGAGGACCGGGTGCGCATCACCGTTCAGGACGATGGCGTGGGCATCCCGGAAGAAGCGCGTCATCGCGTCTTCGACAAGTTCAGCCAGGTGGACAGCTCCGACATCCGCAAGGTAGGCGGCACCGGTCTTGGCCTCAACATCACCAAGCAGATCGTGGACCGCCACAAGGGGCTCATCGACTACGAAAGCGAATACGGCGTCGGAACGAACTTCTACGTGGAATTCGACCGGGTCCATGCAGACTTTGTCGAGGACACCGCCGAGCCCGCGTTCAAACTGTCGGCCTGACGCAAAGCCCAACTGGCTCAACCGGAAACACATTGCGGAAAACGCCCGCCGGGATTGCCCCTCCTGCCGTGTCGCGCCTTGAAGATCCTTGCGGCAGGACGCCCGGTATTCCGGCAACCGGTCAATTGTTGTTGATACGGAGCCCGTCCGTCGACTAGGGTTGTATGGGAGGAGGGTCCTGAAAATGTGCAAGCCGGAAGCGAGTATGGGGGTTTCCCTTACCGTTTTGCCGTGACTATCCTAGGTCACGTCGCTTTCCAGACGGCGAGCGGACGTCGATCCGACGTGTGAGGAGGACCGGGTGGATGGAACAGCTCGAACGCATTCTGCACGTCGATGACGACGAGGACATTTGCGCGCTGACCAAGATGGCGCTCGAGTTGATCGGGCATTACAAGGTCGATCAATTCATGTCCGGAGAAGCTGCCCTTGCCGCGGTGGATCGCCTGGACGTCCAGTTGTTCCTCTTCGACTACATGATCCCTGGCATGAGCGGCGTTCAGCTTTGGCGGGAATTACGGCAGCGCCCGCAATTCGAGCACGTGCCGGTGATCTTCATGACGGCGAAGTCCGAACAAACCTTCGGCCAGAGCCTTATCGACGAGGGCGCCCTGGCCGTCATCGTCAAACCTTTTGAAATCACAGAGCTTTGCGGCAGGATCGAAGCCGCTTGGGCGAGCCGCCAGGCAGGGTGAAGCCAAGTCGGGCGGTCACGGACCTCCTATGTAGCGGCGGCGAGCCGCGCCGAACATGATCACGAGATATCGCTTCTTGCGTGAACAAGTGGGCGGAAGACACCCCATGAGGGCCCGCGACGCTGACGTGCGGGCCCTTGGGATGTTTTGACGTGAGGACCTAGACCGTCGCGGCGCCATAGGTTGCGCAGGTCTCTTTCACGAGCCGCGCCAAGTGGTCCGCGCTGCTCACGGAAACCTTGCGCAGTTCCTGGGAGCCACGTTGCTGGCGATAGGCCGCGAGCGTCGCCTCGGTCTCTCGCGCGACATTGCCAAGTTCGGGAAAACCCAACGTCTTGCCCACGCCGGCGATCCGGTGCGCGACGAACATGGCCTCTTCGATGGACGCGTCCGTCTCGGCGGGATCGCCGCCCGATTTGGCCACCTGCGCGAGCGTCCTGTGGTAGTCCGCGAGCTTGGCGACGAACTGTCCCCGGCTCTTGTTGACGGCGGCCTCCAGTGCCTGTTCGACGCTCATCTCTTTGGGTGCCTTCGCGGCTGGTTCATCGGCTCGCCCCGTCATCCCAGGCCTCGACCTGCCGGCGTCCGGCGTCCGCACGTCCGGCGTCGCGGCACGGGCCGGAACCGCGGTCTGCGGACGGCGCGGTGCGGTGGCCGGGTGCTGATTTGACAGACCATCGGCGACCGCGCTGCGCTTGGCAGGTTGTGCGGTGACCTGTGCCCGTTCCGGCTGCCGCTTTCGTTTGCGTGGCTGAACCGGATCCATCGCGGATTCCACGCCGGGGACCACGCGGGCACGCGGCAGCCGATCGACAGGCTCGCGCGCCTGTTCTGGTTTTTGCCGCGCCGGGGACGTGGCGAAAACGCTTGGCTTGTGGACCCGGCGGTCGGCATCGGTTTCGACCTCGTCGCGCAGCATCTGCGCGAATTCCGCGCGCAGTTCCTGACGCGTCGGCGCCTTCGGTTCGTCCGTCACATCGGCCTGCGGTTCCGGTTTGCGCGAGGGCCACCATCTTGACCCCTGAACCACGACCGGTTCGGACTTGGCCCGCACATTCTCGACCGCTGTCCAGATCGAACGGCTCAACTCGCCGCGGGTCGGAAGCCAAATGCTGCTGCCGGGCGCAAAGATGAGACGGGTGGAGGCGGGCAGCTTGGCGGCGTCCCTGCCCTCGGAATCGAGGATGTCGATCCGGACCTCCTCGGACAGCCGCTGCAAGAGCGGGCCATTGCGATGCGCGAGAAAACCGCTGAATTCCCCGGACCCACGGTAGGCGATACGGACGTCCTCGTGGGCAAAACGCTGGATGATCGTTGCGGCCGTGTCGCGCAGGAAGTCACGAAACTCGAGCGGCGGCAACTTGCGGTGCAGGTCCGCCGCTCCGCGCAGCTTGGCCGCGAAGACGGTCGAGCGGAACATGGCCCCCCGCCCCGACTGGTAGACGTAGTTTTCGAACGACGGATAACGCAACAGGCGATCCATCTTGCCCAGGTCGATCGCGTCCTCGAAGTCGTGCCGGGTCGACCGGTCCAGCACCTCGATCAGCGAGTCGATCACTCCAGCGCTTTCCGCGAGCGACTTGCGTTCCCGGTTCAACGCCTCGGCAATCCCGAGCCGCGCCATGATCTCGGTCGGATCGAGCGGCTTGGTGATATAGTCGGTTGCACCGGCCGCAAAGGCCCGGTCGACGTGGGATTTCTCCGACATCGCGGTGAGCATCAGGATCGGCGTTTCGGCATGTTGCCGGTTTTCCCGGATCGTGCGGCAGAGCTGCACGCCATCCATGCCCGGCATCTGGATGTCGAGGATGAAGCAGGTAAAGGGCCTGCGGGCATTGTTGATCAGGGTGAGCGCCTCTTCTGCCGAGGTGCAGGTGCGCAGGTTATCGTATCCGGCCCGCTCAAGCATCGTCCTGAGAGGCCGGAGCACAAACTGGTCGTCATCAACAGCGAGGATCTTCATTGTATCCGTCCGTATGTGCAGGGCGTGCGGCTTTGCCAGACGCCGGCTTGGGTTCGGGAAACGACACTGCGGGTTATCGCTTCGTTGTTACTACTTTGGACACTGAATTTGCCGAAACTGGGGCGGAACTGCGACGACATCGGGGGGCGAAAGCCGGTCGCACCGCGCGCGTGCGTGGCAGGTGCGGCGCCTAGCAGAGGCCAAAGGACGGATGATGGTTGCTCTGGAAAAGTCCGCGCGGATCAGTGCGCCCTGCCCCGTGAAACCACGCCCAGCAAGACAAACGCTCTGGTCTGGGGATGCGCCTCCCCCGGCCGAATGGTGCGTGGATGGAGGGGCCGGGACGACCCCTCCATCACACTTCTGTTTTATTGACCTGCCGGGCGGTAACGGTCGACATAAATGCCGGATCTCGTCACGTCCGAACTGATGCTGTCCTCGGGATAGGTCAGCATCCGGCCATTCCAGTCGTCGAATTTCTGGCGCAGGTCCGCGAGGATATCGGGATGGACTACGGCCAGATCGACCCGTTCACGCTGATCCGCCGCCAGATCGAAGAGATGCTCGGACTGCTTGATCCGAACGTATTTCCAATCGCCGTGCCGGACAGCCGCCTGTCCGTTGGATTTCATCCGCCAGAACAGCGTGCGCTCGGTGACCTCGCCCGCCCCGGTCAGAACCGGCAGAAGGTTCATACCTTCCATATCCTCGGGGATCGACGCGTTCGCAGCGGCGAGCAGGGTGGGCATCATGTCCATCGAGATGGCGACCTGTTCGGTCGTCGAGCCTGCCGGAACCACATCCGGCCAGCGCACGATCGTGGGCGTGCGGATCCCGCCTTCCAGAACCTCGCCCTTGTAACCGATCAGGGGCCAGTTGTTCGAGAACCTTTCGCCGCCATTGTCGTTGGTAAAGACCACGAGCGTGTTCTCGGCCAGACCAGCTTCGTCCAAAGCGTCCAAGACGCGACCGACATTCTGATCGAGGCTTTTCATCATGTTCGCATAGATCTCGACCGAACCGCCGTTCCTGTCCTGTGTCGCGCTGATCGTCGCCGCCCGGTCGGCGTCACCCGGCCCTTCCCATGGCGAGTGCGGCGCGGTGAAGTGCACGCTCAGAAACAACGGCTGATCGGATTTCCCTTCAATGACCTTGATCGCCTCGTCGGCGATGATGTCCGTCAGGTAACCGTCGCGCTTCACGGGCATGTCATTCTCGAAGAGCCCGGTCATCGGTTTGTCGGGGGCCTGGTTGGCGCGATGCAGGAAGTAGTCCGCGCTGCCGCCCTTGATCCCGAAGAAGCTGTCGTAGCCATATCTGGTCGGGTTGAACTCCGGCACTGCGGAAACATGCCATGCCCGGATAGCGGCCTGTCAGCAAGGCGACCCGAGAGGGCGAGCAGACGGGGGAATTGGCGTAGGCTTGGGTGAACCGCACCCCTTCGCTCGCGAGCTTGTCGAGGACCGGGGTTTCGTAGCCCCGCGCCCCATCCGCGGACAGATCGGAAAAGCCCATGTCATCGGCCAGAATGAAAACGATATTGGGTTGGGCGTCCGGCGTCTGAGCCACGCCTTCTGTCGCGTGCCAACTCAGGCCAAAGGCAAACGCGGCCAGTGCGCTGCTGCGCAGAAAGCCTCTGCGTGTAACCCGGCAGTCGCCAGCGAGGCCGTCGCTGCGGCACAGCCACGCGAACCCGTCATTCAAGGCATCGTCCAGCATAGTCTGGCAGGGCAAATTCAGGCCCCGCCTTAAGTATCTCTCTTTGTCGCGCCACAGCGGAACCCGCAAGCGACTGATCTGTTTGGATTTGGCATCCAGCTTCCAGCAAAGGACCTTGAAACGATGAGCACCCCAGACATCAACGCCCCGATGTGGCGATGCTGAGCGTGATGAGCATCGACCAGCTGTCGTCCTTTTTCGCCTTCGAGCCCTACCACCTTCAGCTCACCTTCGTCGGCCTTGTCATCATCCTGTCCTTCTGGCTGCCCCGGCTATGCTCGCGAAAGGAGCCTGTCGCGGCACCTCTTATGCTGATCTTCAGCGGTCTGGCCGCCTTTCTGCTGCCCGCATTGCCACCTCTGCCCGATCCGGTCAGTTCGTCAGCGATCTGGGAGCGGGTGAGCAGAAGACGCGGCGGCAGCAATGAACGATCGTTTCGCAACCGAAGCGTTTCCGGACGCAGAATTGCGCGCAAGGTCGTGCAAGCCTCTCTGTTCAATGAACATTTACTTCGGCCCTCTGAGAAAGCAAAGACGATCACCACTTGAGCGCAGGGAGGTCTTACGTGACGAAGATAGCGGCGTATTTAAGCCGTCGCTTACGGGCCTTTGCGGACATTCGCAGAGTAGTGCAGCACGTCCCAAATCGCCCCTTAGATGACGCTCATTGCTGCGGCCGCGTTCCGATCTCGTAGCACCTTGAGCCGAAGACATGCGTCGGATCACATTCTTGTTTCAGAACCCATCCTTGATGGTGAGATGGCTGTGCCTGTGAGGCTCACCGCCGCCATGCTGATGGATCTCCTCCACGTCCTCCACAGGCACCAGCGACAGATGACCATGGCGGATGCCCCGTTCGGCAAACAGACCGTGGGCATAGTCCTCGACCTCCGCCACCTTGCCGCGCATCACTGTCACCTCGATGGCGTTGGAATGGTCCAGCGGCACCGACATGGCCGCGACGGCCTGATCGTGACGCGCATGGCGGGTTTGCGGAACCCGACGGCCCAGATCGCGGGTCGAGAGATTCAGCGTATAGCTGACGACCCCGATGCAGTCCGCGCTCTGCGGCGCATCCCGTATCAGCGCTCGACGCAGCAGGTCGCGGATCGCCTCGGACCGGTTGGTGGCACCGGACCGCTCCATCTGCTGGTCAAGTTCCGCCAACAGCTCATCCTCGATGGCTATGGTAATCCGCTGCATGACCCTCTCCGTGCTGTCTTGACAAACATCGTCCTATGGGAAGGCGGTCGCAAGCAAGTTCGTGCTTTACACCGCTGATGATCAAAGTATGAAATATGAGTCGGTATTTCATACCGCGAGGTGCCAGATGTTCCGTCCGCTTTCCACCATGGCCATTGCCCTGTCCCTAATGCTACCGGTGCAGGCCGATGCGCGCCCCCTGGTCCTGGCCATTGGCGGAGAGCCCGACGGCGGCTTCGACCCGATCATGGGCTGGGGCCACTATGGCAATCCGCTGTTCCAGTCGACCCTGCTGCGGTATGACGCCGGGCTGAACCTGATCGGCGACCTTGCCGAGGATTGGATCCTGTCTGAGGATGGCCTCGTCTGGCAGCTGCGCCTGCGCGGCGACGCCATGTTCTCGGACGGGACACCGCTGACGGCCGAGGATGTCGCCTTCACCTACAACACGGCGCGCGCCGCCGGTGGACTGGCCGACCTCACCGTTCTGAAGGAAGCTCGCGCACTGGACGCGACGACCGTGGAACTGGAACTGACAGAGCCCCGGATCACGTTCGTCTCCCGTCTTGCCACGCTCGGCATCGTGCCCGCGGCGTCCTACGGCAGCGACTATGCCCGGTATCCCGTCGGCTCCGGCCCGTTCAAGATGGTCGAATGGCGCGAGGGTGAGCAGCTGGTAGTCGAGCCCAACCCTCATTGGCATGGAGGCGCGATCGCCTTTGAACGGGTCAGCTTCGTCTTCGGTTCTGAAGAGGCCGGTCAAGCGCTGGCCCGCACGGGGACCGCTGACCTGGTGGCCGTGCCACCGTCCTTGGCAGATGCGGCCCCGTCGGGGATGAAGGTGCTGCATGTCGATACGGTCGACAACCGTGGGCTGGCCTTCCCGATGGTGTTCAGGACAGGCGGGACTACCGCCGCAGGCACGCCAATCGGCAACGATGTGACGGCGGACCGGGCGATCCGAGTGGCGATTAACCAGGCGCTCGACCGCGAGGCGCTGGTGGCGCTGGCCCTGAATGGCCACGGGCGCCCTGCGACCGGCCCCGCCGACGGTCTGCCGTGGGATAACCCGGAGGCCGCGATCCCCGGCAATGACCCGGCCGCCGCGATGGAGACACTGGAAACCGGCGGCTGGACAGATACCGACGGCGACGGCATCCGCGAGAAGGATGGTCTGCGCGCGGCGTTCCAGGTGCTCTACCCCGCCAGCGACAGCACACGGCAGGCCTTGGCGCTTGGCGCGTCGGACCAGTTGCGCGAAATCGGCATCGACGCGCAGCCCAGCGGCAGCAGCTGGGACGAGATCGGCGCCCTGATGCACAGCGAGGTTGTCGTGCTGGGCTGGGGCGCACATGACCCGTCGGAGATCTTCTACCTGCACCATGGCGACTATGCCGGGGTCGACTATTACAACACCGGCCACTACGCGAACCCGACCGTCGATGCGCACCTCGAGGCTGCCGAGGCCGCGCCAAGCTTCGACGCGTCACTGGCCGAATGGAAGGCCGCGGCCTGGGACGGCGAAACGGGCTTCAGTCTGAAGGGCGACGCGACATGGGCCTGGATGGTGAACCTCGACCATTCCTACTGGGTGTCGGACTGCCTGGACCTCGGGCCGTTGCAGGTGCATCCGCACGGGCATGGCTTCCCGATCACCCATGACCTGCCCTCGTGGCGCTGGACCTGCGAATGAGGGCCCGATGAAAGCCTGGCTTCCGGCCCTGCTGGCCGGTCGCCTGATCCGGCTGGCCTGGCTCTTGCCCCTGGCGGCGGTCGGACTGTTCACGCTGATCTCGCTCGCGCCGATTGACCCGGTGCAGGCCTATGTCGGCGGCCGAACATCCCAGATCGGACCCGAGCAGCGGGACGCCATCGCCGCCGCCTGGGGGCTGGACCGGCCCGCGGTAGAACGCTTCGCCAACTGGCTCGGTCAGCTGGCCCGGGGGGATTTGGGGCAATCCATCACCTTCAACGCGCCGGTGATGCAGGTGATTGCCGCCCGGCTGCCGGCCTCGCTGGCGCTGATCGGGCTGGCCTTTGTGCTGTCCTTCGTTCTGGGCACGGCCTTGGGGCTGGTGGCGGGGGCAACGCGCGGACGCTGGCCCGACCGGGTGATCCGCACCATCGCCGTCGTGATGGCCGCCAGCCCGGGCTTCTGGGTGGCGATCCTGCTGGTCGCGTTTTTTGCGGTCGGGCTGGGCTGGCTGCCCGCGTGCTGCGCGACGCCCCCCGGTCAATTGGCCGCCGAGGTGACGCTGGCGGATCGCTGGCGGCACATGGTCCTGCCCGTCGCCACACTTTCGGTCGTGGGCATCGCGCCGCTTGTGCTGCACACGCGGCAGAGTCTTGTGGCCTTCCTCGACAGTCCCGCTGCGCGCCATCTGTCGGCCCATGGGGCCACACCGCTGCATCTGGCATTCGGCCCTGGGCTGCGCCACGCGGCGGGCGTCGCGCTGACCCTGCATCTCGCGGGGGCAGGCGAGCTCTTCGGCGGCTCTGTCCTGGCTGAAGCGGTCTTTGCCTGGCCGGGCCTTGGACAGGCGACCGTGCGCGCGGCGACAGGGGCGGATGCACCGCTGCTGATGGGGATCGGACTGGCGACGCTGCTCTTCGTCTTCGCGGGCAACCTGCTGGCCGACGTCGCCGCCCGCCTGGCCGACCCACGACTGAGGGGCCCCGCATGAGCGATGCTACCAAGCTGCCCCTGTGCCTGCCTGAGCACCTGCGACGCCCGCAGCGTCGGGCGAAAAGACACGGGATCGTTGCGTTGGCAATACTGGGCGCGGTGCTGGCGGGGGCCGTGCTGCTGCCCGACGGCGCTCTCTCCGTCAACGCCGCCACCCGTGCGCAACCACCCCAACCCGCGCACTTGATGGGCACCGACCTGCTGGGCCGCGACATCGCCGCCCGCACGCTTGCGGCGCTGGCGCAGAGCGTGCAGGTCGGTCTTCTGGCAGCCGGTGCCTCGACCATCATGGCGGTCGTGCTGGGGCTGGCGGCGACCTTCGGGCGTATGGCCGATCACGTCGTCGGGCTGCTGACCGAACTCGCGCTCGGCCTGCCGCATTTCGTCCTGCTGATCATGATCGCCTTTGCCATGGGCGGGGGCACGGCCGGCGTGGTTGTCGCCGTCGCGCTGACCCACTGGCCGCGCCTCGCCCGAGTCTTGCGGCACGAGGCGCAGACGATCGCCGCGTCAGACTATGTGGCGATCTCGCGTGCGCTCGGGCGGTCGAGGCTCTGGGTCGCCCGGCATCACCTGGCGCAGCCCCTGGTGCCGCAGATCGTCGCCGGGTTCATCGTGATCTTCCCCCACGCGATCCTGCACGAGGCCGGGCTCAGCTTCATCGGCCTCGGGATCGAACCTCATCTGCCATCGATCGGCGTGATGCTGTCCGAAAGCCTGCGTGAGATCATGGCGGGTCACTGGTGGGTCGCAGCCGCGCCTGGCCTTGGGTTGATGCTGGTCGCCCTGACCTTCGAACGGTTCGGCGAGGCATTGCGTCAGCTGTCGAACCCGGCGGGAGAGGAAGCATGACACTCAGGATCGAAGACCTGACAGTGAGCTTTCCGACCGGCCCGGTTCTGGAAGGCGTGTCCCTCGCGCTCGACCGCGGAGAGGTCGTCGGGCTGACCGGCACTTCGGGTGCGGGCAAGAGCATCGTTGCCGAGGCTTTGGTCGGCGCGCTGCCCCCGGATGCCATCCGCACGGGCCGCATCACCCTTGCCGATGCGCCGGTCGCCCCCCGGACGGTTGCACTGGCCCCTCAACACTTGGATGCGCTGGATCCGATGGCGCCGGTTGGACGTCAAATCCTGAGGTTTGCCCGCCTTGCCGGCCGACCGGTCGATGTGCCCGACGCGCTGGCCCGCGTCGGCCTGCCGCCGGACACCGCCCGGCTCTACCCGCACGAACTGTCGGGCGGCATGGCGCGCCGCGTCCTGCTGGCCACAGCGCTCGCCACCGGAGCGGACTGGATCGTCGCCGACGAACCGACGGTCGGTTTGGACGAGGTCGCAGCGGGCAGGGTGCTGTCCCTGTTCACCGACCTGGCCGCCACCGGGCGCGGCATCATCGTGATCTCGCACGACGTCTGTGGTCTGGCCAAGATTTCGTCACGCATCGTCATCCTGCGCCGGGGCCGACAGGTGGAAACGGCCCCGGCGGACGCATTCACCGGAACCGGAACCGCCTTTCGCGATGCCTTTTCCCGGGCTCTCTGGAATGCCCAGCTTGCGCCGGATGCGCCATGCTGACCGCCCGCGCGCTGCACCATGCCTATGGGAATTGGCAGGTCCTGAATGGCGTCGACTTCGACCTTGCGCGGGGCGAGGTGCTCGGCTTGGGCGGGGCCTCGGGCTCGGGCAAGACGACCCTTTGCCGGATCCTCGCCGGGCAGTTCACGCCCGATCACGGCGAGGTTTTGCTCGATGGAGCGAAGTTCAAACTGGCCAGACCGGGTCTCCCGGGTCCAGTGCAATACGCCCCCCAATCACCCGAGCTGGCGGTCGATCCCCGCTGGACCGTCGGGAGGATCCTTGCGAACGCCACCGCCCCGGACCCCGAGGTGCTGACAACGCTTGGCATCCGCGAAGCGTGGACAAACCGTCGCCCGCCGCAACTGTCGGGCGGTGAACTGGCGCGGGTCTCGCTTTCGCGGCTATTCCATCCGGGTCTGCGGGTGCTGATCTGTGACGAAATCACCGCCCAACTGGATGCGATCGAACAGGAGAGCCTTCTGCGGGCCTTGATCGACCTGGCCGGGCGTCGAGAGGTTGCGCTGCTATTGGTTTCGCATAGCAGTTCTTTGAGGTCTCGGTTCTGTGGAAAAAGCGTGGAGCTCGGATTTCAAGGGAAGAAGGTAGTCCAGGGAAAAGCAGCCTTTCGTGCTTGACGAGGGAACGGCAGTTTCCCGCCCTGACCGCCGGGACTTCACGAACGGCCCGAAGCTGACATCTGCAACCTGGCTCATCGCTGCGTCGCAGCTTCTCCGAAATTGTCATCCATGGCGACGTGCGGCATTGTCTGGCAGGCCGAGGTCATCAGGTGGGGCAGAGCAACGCCGACACGGAAATACCGCGATCGGGTGGCGCCAGTATTGCGGCTCTCAAATCCGCTCACAGCGCTTTCGGCCATACGACCTCATTAACAACGCTGTTGATCAGGCGACCTTTCCGGCGTTAGCAATGCAGTCGGGATCGGTTGATCAAATCACGGAGTCAACCAAGGCTACACTATTAGTGCGGTCAAGCGGCCTATGGCTGAACACTTCCTCCGGCTAGCGTGGGAAACCATGAGCCTGCAGACAGGTCAGCCCGTTTTCAACCGGTCTCTCTGCCTGAATAGGGCGCAAGGCGTGATACGCTTGGGTCGGGACGCAACGGTCGCCCTGTCATCGGAAAGGCGCGTTGCGGACAAGTTCGGCGGTCGCAGATCTTGCAGCCGGCACCGATTGGTGTTGCCAGATCGGGGTTCCGTAGATCCAGCACGCGCGAATAGACCAGTCGGTCGGCATGGGCGAGGTCGCAGCCAAGGGCCACCGCGAACCGCTTGACCGGCGCGCCAAAGCCGCCCGAGCCATGGCTGACCGTCCGCGCCACCCAGAGGTAACTGCGCCCGTCCGGCATTTGCGCGATCTGGGTCAGCACCTCGCCGGGGCGCGAGAAGGCCTCGTAGACGTTCCACAGCGGGCAGGAGCCTCCGATCCGCGAGAAGTGGAAATCCGTGGCCGATTGCCGTTTCGAGATATTGCCGGCGCGATCCACCCGGATGAAGAAGAAGGGCACGCCGCGCGCCTCGGGGCGTTGCAGGGTGGACAGGCGGTGGCAGGTCGTCTCGAACCCGACGCCAAACCTATGCGCGAGGCGTTCGATGTCATAGCGCTCGGCCTCGGCGGCCTGAAGGAAGGCGCCATAGGGCAGGATCACCGCTCCGGCGAAATAGTTGGCAAGGCCGATCCGCAGAAGGGCGCGGGCATCGTCGCTGGCCATGCCGGAGTCCCGGCCCAGCTGATCGATCAGCGCGTCCTGTTCCAGGAACCCCAACTGTGTCGCCATCTGAAAGGCGCGCTGCCCGGCGGTCAGGCGCGACGACAGCGTGAGCACACCAGACTCCGCATCGAACCGGCGGAGCGCCTGCGCGTCATCCTCTGTGGCGACCCTGATGCCGTGTCGCCCGCCCAGACGATCCGTCAGTCCTTCGGCCATCCGCCCGGGGCGGATGCCCTGACCCAGTGCCTCGGCGGCCTCGTCCAGCGCGGCGATGTAGTTGCGGTGGTTGTAGAAATAATCACGCACGGCCTCGAACGGGGCCGGATCGCCGGACACCTCTCCGGACAGATGGCCGGCCATCACGCCCATCTGTTCCGAGGTCTCGCGCAGACGGGTCTGCATGTCGATGATCGCACGGGCCACGCTGGGCATGTTCGAGGCGATCTCGCGCAGCTCGGCCATCGACGCCCCCGCGCCCTGATCCGCAAGCGCCGCGCGCAGGTCAGGGATCAGGCGGGCTTCCTCGGCCTCGGAGAACAGCTGCACGTCCAGCCCGAACACCGCGTTCAGCCGCAGGAGCACCGGCACGGTCAGGGGGCGTTGGTTGCGCTCCATCTGGTTGAGGTAGCTGGGGCTCAACTCAAGACTGCTGGCAAGGGCCGCCTGTGTCATCCCGCGTTCCTCGCGCAGACGTTTCAGGCGCACGCCCATATAGGCCTTCTTCATCGCTCACCCCTTCGCAACATTCGCAATTTACAACGCAAGTCTTCGCCAAAACACGCATTTTCAGTAGTTTAGGGTAAGGTGTGCCTTGTGAAAAGCTCCTGTTGCAAATGTTGCGAAGCGAAGACGGATGACACAACCCACCACCACCAGCGAATTGATCCTGCCCGAGCACGCCAATCACTACGGCACGCTCTTCGGCGGCAACGCGCTTGACCTGCTGGCCAAGGCGGCCTTTGCCGCGGCGTTCCGGCAGGTCGGCGGCGCCGTGGTCATGGCGGCGGTCAGGCAGGTGGACTTCACCGCACCCGTGGCGGTGGGATCCCTGCTGGACCTGACGGCGCAGGTGACTGGCACCGGCCAGACATCCCTGACCGTCGAGGTCATCGGGACGGTAGCGGGACGCAGAGTCATCTCGGGCGGTTTCGTGATGGTGGCAGTGGACGACGCGGGCCGGCCCCGCGCGATCCCGGAAACGTAAAGGAAAACCCATGAAGACGCATGACGTGCGGAGCTATAAATCCGCCGAACGCCTGGCCCTCGAAGATCAGCTGGCCTGGAAGATCGCCGAAGTTGCCGCCGACCCGGTGGCGGTCGAACCTGACGTGACCGAGATGATCATCAACCGGGTGATCGACAATGCCGCCGTCGCCGCCGCCTCTGTCGCGCGGCGGCCCGTGGCCTCGGCCCGCGCGCAGGCTTTGTGCCATCCGATGTCCCCCGGCGCGACCGTCTTCGGCGTGGAAAGCGCCCGCATCAGCCCCGAATGGGCGGCCTATGCCAACGGCACCGCCGTGCGCGAGCTCGATTTCCACGACACCTTTCTGGCCGCCGACTATTCCCACCCCGGCGACAACATCCCGCCGATCCTGGCCGTGGCGCAGCACCTGGGCCTGTCTGGCTCCGATCTGATCCGGGGGCTGGCGACGGGATATGAGATCCAGGTCGATCTGGTGAAGGGCATCTGCCTGCATGAGCACAAGATCGACCATATCGCCCATCTCGGGCCCTCGGCCGCCGCCGGGATCGGCACGCTGTTGAACCTGCCGGTCGAGACTATCTATCAGGCCGTCCAGCAGGCGCTGCATGTTACCACGACCACGCGCCAGTCCCGCAAGGGCGAGATTTCCAGTTGGAAGGCTTTTGCCCCGGCTTTCGCCGGGAAGATGGCGATCGAGGCCGTCGACCGCGTGATGCGCGGCGAAGGGGCGCCAAGCCCTGCGTGGGAAGGCGAGGATGGCTTCATCGCCTGGCTGCTGTCCGGGCCGGAAGCTGTCTATCACGTGCCCCTGCCAGAGGCGGGCGAGGCCAAGCGCGCGATCCTTGACACCTACACCAAGGAGCATTCGGCGGAATACCAGTCCCAGGCGCTGATCGACCTGGCGCGGCGTATGGGACCGAAGGTGGGCGATCTGACAAAGGTGCAATCGATCCTGATCGAGACCTCGCACCACACCCATTACGTCATCGGCACCGGCGCCAACGATCCCCAGAAGATGGACCCGAAGGCCAGCCGTGAGACGCTGGATCATTCGATCATGTATATCTTTGCGGTCGCGCTGGAAGACGGCGGCTGGCACCACGAGCGCAGCTATGCCCCCGACCGAGCGCAGCGGCCCGAGACGGTGGCGCTCTGGCACAAGATCTCGACCGCTGAGAACCCGGAATGGACGCGCCGCTATCACGCCCGCGACCCGAAGGAGAAGGCGTTCGGCGGCCGCGTGACCATCACGCTGGAGGATGGATCGAAGATCACCGACGAGCTGGCGCTGGCCGATGCTCACCCCGACGGGGCGCGGCCCTTCGTGCGGGCCAACTACGTCCGCAAGTTCCTTACCTTGTCGGAGGGCGTTCTGGCCCCGCAGGAGCAACAGCGTTTCCTCGACAGCGCCGAGGTGCTGGCCGATCTGAAGTCGGGCGATCTGCACCAGCTGAACTTCACCGTCGATCCCGGCCTGATGGGCGCGCCGCGCCCCGCCGGCATCTTTGACCGCAGCTAAGGAGGCGAGAGCATGAGCGTAACCGTCACCAAACCCAAGAAATCCGTGGCTCTTTCGGGGGTCAAAGCCGGCAACACCGCGCTCTGCTCGGTCGGGCAAAGCGGCAATGACCTGCACTACCGGGGCTATGACATCCTCGAACTGGCCGAGGCCTGCACCTATGAGGAGGTCGCGCATCTGCTGATCCACGGCCACCTGCCGTCCGAGGCTGAGCTGACCGCCTACAAGGCCCATCTGCGCAAGCTGCGCGGCCTGCCACGGGCGGTGCGCGACACGCTCGAGGCGATCCCGGCAGCGGCGCATCCGATGGATGTGCTGCGTTCGGGTGTCTCGGCGCTTGGCTGTGCGCTGCCCGAGGCGGCGGATCACAACCTGCCCGGCGCGCGCGACATCACCGACCGGCTGATCGCGGCGCAGGGCTCGATGCTGCTTTACTGGTATCACTTCACCCAGAACGGACGGCGCATCGAGGTCGAGACCGAGGATGACAGCATCGCAGGGCACTTCCTGCACCTGCTGCACGGGCAAGCGCCGACCGCGGCGCAGGTCCGGGCCATGGACACCACGCTGAACCTCTATGCCGAACACGAGTTCAACGCCTCGACCTTCACCGCGCGCTCCATTGCGGGCACCGGATCGGATGTCTATTCGGCCGTAACCGGTGCCATCGGCGCCCTGCGCGGCCCCAAGCATGGTGGGGCCAATGAGGTCGCCTTCGAAGTTCAGCGCCGCTATGCCGACCCCGACACCGCCGAAGAGGATATCCGCGCTCGCATCGCCGCGAAAGAGGTCGTCATCGGTTTCGGCCACCCGGTCTACACGATCTCTGACCCGCGCAACGTGGTCATCAAGCGGGTGGCCAAACAGCTCTCGCAAGAGGGCAGGTCGATGAAGATGTTCGCCATCGCCGAACGCATCGAGGCGGTCATGATGGACGCCAAGAAGATGTTCCCGAACCTCGATTGGTATTCCGCCGTCTCCTACCACCTGCTGGGCGTGCCGACGGCCATGTTCACGCCGATCTTCGTGATCTCGCGCACCGCCGGATGGGGCGCCCATGTGATCGAACAGCGGCAGGACAACAAGATCATCCGCCCCTCGGCCAACTATACCGGACCCGAGACCCGGGCCTTTGTGCCGCTTTCCAAGCGCGGCTTCACCCTGTCGGCAGCGGCGGAGTAAGCACATGACCTATCTGATCGCAGACGACTTGCCGAGCCAGACTGCTGGCCGCCGGTTTCGCAGTCTTCTGGACCGTCCCGGCATCCTGCGCCTGCCCGGCGCCCACAACGGGCAGGCCGCCTTGCAGGCAAAGGCCGCCGGGTTCGACGGGCTTTACCTTTCGGGGGCCGCGATGACCGCCTCCATGGGGCTGCCGGACCTTGGCATCATCACGGTGGACGAGGTCTGTTTCTTCATCCGCCAGATTGCCCGTGCCTCGAGCCTGCCGCTGCTCGTCGACGGCGATACCGGCTATGGCGAGGCGCTGAACGTCATGCACATGGTGCGCAGCTTCGAGGAAGCAGGCGCCGGCGCCGTTCATCTGGAAGACCAGTTCCTGCCCAAGAAATGCGGCCACCTGAACGACAAGCGGCTGGTCGCGCCGCAGGACATGGCGGCCAAGGTTGCGGCGGCAGCGAAGGCGTCGCGTGACCTGGTGGTGATCGCCCGCACCGATGCGGCAGCGTCCGAGGGGATCGAGGGCGCCGTCGCCCGCGCGAAACTCTACGTCGAGGCCGGGGCCGACGCGATCTTCCCCGAGGCGCTGACCAGTGTCGAGATGTTCCGCAAGATGCGTGCCGCGCTTCCGGCCGTCAAGCTGCTAGCCAACATGACCGAATTCGGTCGCACGCCCGCGTTGACTGCGCAAGAGTTCGCAGAACTGGGCTATGACATGGTGATCTGGCCCGTGTCCTCCCTGCGGGTGGCGAACAGGGCGCAGGAACGGCTCTATACCGCGCTGGCCCGTGATGGGGCGACAACTGCGATGCTGGATCAGATGCAGACCCGGAAAGAGCTTTACGATACCATCCGCCTCAATGACTTCGAGGCGCTGGATCAGAGTATCGTCGCATCGGTCGTGCCGGAATCCGTTTGACGGCTTTCACAATACATCGGGGCCTGCACCATGGCAGGGCCCGATGTTGATTTACACCCGGTTCAGGCAGCAACGGCACTGACGACGCCGAATTGCCCCGCGTGATGCAAGAGCGGCCTCGCGATAGGCTCATGTTCGATATGCCGGACCTTGCCGATCAACAGCACATGGTCCCCGGCCTCGATGGTCTGGACGACATCCGTCACCAGAACCGCCGCCGCCCCGCGCAGGACAGGCAGGCCGTGCCGGTCTTCGAACAGATCGCGCAAGCCCGCATCAGGGCGTCCGGCGAAATGCAGGGCATGGGCGCGCATGTCCTCGGACAGGATGTTGACCGCATAGCGCCCGGAGGCGCGCAGTCTGGGCAGCATCCGCGCCCCGCATCCCACGGAAATGCAGACCAGCGCCGGGTCGAGCGAGACCGACATGAAGGCGCTGATCGTCATGCCGTGATCGCCTTGGGCCGTGCGGGTGGTCACGACCGTCACGCCGGTGGCGAAACGGCCGCAGCAGGCGCGCAGCGCATCTGGGTCGACATCCACCAAGGTCATGTCGCCGCAGAGGTCCCGAGTTCACGCCGGATGATCGCGGCACCCGCACTCAGGGCTTCCAGCTTGCCGCGTACGACCTGCCGCGACAGGGGCGTCATGCCGCAGTTGGTGCAGGGATAGAGCTTGTCCGCATCGACGAATTGCAGCGCCTTGCGCAGGGTGGCGGCGACCTCCTCGGGCGTCTCGACCGTGTTGGTCGCGACGTCGATGGCACCTACCATGACCTTCTTGCCCCGGATCAGCTCGATCAGCTCCATCGGCACATGGCTGTTCTGGCATTCCAGCGACACCAGATTGACGCTGGAGGCCTGAATTGCCGGGAAGATCATCTCATACTGCCGCCATTCCGAGCCGAGCGTCGCCTTCCAGTCGGTATTCGCCTTGATGCCATAGCCATAGCAGATGTGGACGGCCTTCTGGCATTTCAGCCCCTCCATGGCGCGTTCCAGCGTCGCCATGCCCCAGTCGTTCACCTCGTCGAAGAAGACGTTGAAGGCGGGCTCGTCGAACTGGACGATGTCGATGCCGGCGGCCTCCAACTCCTTCGCCTCTTCGTTCAGAAGCACGGCGAATTCCCAGGCCAGCTTTTCGCGGCTGCGGTAATGCGCATCATACAGCGTGTCGATCATGGTCATTGGCCCGGGCAGCGCCCATTTGATCGGCGCATCGGTCTGGGCGCGCAGGAACTTCGCATCCTCGACGAAAACCGAGCGGGGGCGCGATACGGCGCTGACCACCGTCGGCACGCTGGCATCATAGCGATCGCGGATGCGCACCGTTTCGCGTTTCTCGAAATCGACGCCCTCCAGCCCCTCGATGAAGGTGGTGACGAAATGCTGGCGCGTCTGTTCGCCGTCGCTCACGATGTCGATGCCCGCGACGCGCTGTTCGGCAAGCGTCACGCGCAGGGCGTCCTGCTTGGCCTGCGCCAGCGCCGGGCCCTCCATCTTCCAGGGCGACCAGAGCTTTTCGGGCTCGGCCAGCCAGGAGGGTTTCGGCAGGCTGCCGGCGGTAGAGGTGGGGAGAAGTCTGGTCATGGTCATGTCTTTCATGGTCGTGGGGTCAGGCGGCGGAACGAGCGGCCCATTCGGCCAGCCGGGCGCCGTGTGGCTTGATGAAGGTTTCCTCGGCAAATTTGCCCTGTTCGGTCGCGAGGCGGCTGCGTTCCTCGCGGTCATAGACCACGCGAGTCGGCGAGAAATCCTGATGCTTCAGGCTGGGGCGGTAGGTCTGGCCGGCCACGGAATTGGCGTTGTAGATCTCGGGGCGATAGATCTTCTGAAAGGCCTCCATCGTGCTGATGGTCGCGATCAGCTCAAGGTTGGTGTAATCGTTCAGCAGATCGCCCGTGTGGTAGAAAGCGAGCGGCGCAACGCTTTTCGGCGGCATGAAGTAGCGCACGCCAAGGCCCATCTTGCCGAAATACTGTTCGGTCAGCGACGCGCCGCTGGGGGCATATTCGACCCCCAGCACGGGATGGGTGTTCGCGGTGCGCTCGTAGCTTTTGGTTTCCGACACGCTCAGGCAGATCACCGGCGACTTGGGGAATTGCGTCCTGTAGGTCTCCGAGGCGACGAAGGCTCTGAAGATGCGGCCATGCAGCTCGCCAAAGCCGTCAGGCAGCGAAAAGCTGTCGCGGCCCTCGTTGTGCTTGGGCAGCACCACGCTGAAGTCGTAGTCGCGCACATAGGAGGAGAAGTTGTTGCCGACGAGGCCCGGCGTCCGCGTCCCGGTCTTACCGTCGAGGATCGAGGTCTGAAGCACCTCGATCGCCGGGAAGGCCTTGCCGCTGCCGTCGAGGTCCAGATCGACCGAGACAATGTCCAGCTCGACCGCGTAGCGGTCGGCCTGCGGGTTGTCCCAGCTGACCAGATCGTTGAACCGGTTGTCGATCATGCGCAGCGCGTTCGCGAGGTTCTGCTGCCGGTGCTCGCCCCGCGCGAGGTTGGCGAAATTGGTGGTCAGCCGCGTGGAGCTGTCCGGGGAGTAGCTTTCGTCGAACCGAAGGCGCTTGATCTGGAATGCGAAGGGCTCGGTCATGGCGGTCAAGTCTCCTGTCAGGGGTCATGGGGCCGGTGGCGTCGGGCAGCTGGCCCGCCGACGGCGGCGTTGCCCCCGTCTGCCTCAATCGGGACATGAAAAAAAATGACTTCTTGTCGGAAATACATTACTGTGCGTCATGTGGTGGGAGGTCTTCCGCCCCAAGCGCATGCAGAGGTCAAGCCGTCAGATCTCGACGGATTCCGCGAGTTGCATGAAGCTTTCGATAAAGGTCGGCAAGGCCCCCGCCCGATAGCCCAGGTAGATGGACTTGGGGATCCCGGCGCCGATGCGCACCCCCGTCACGCCCTTTACGCCCCGCAGCAGCCAGTCGGGCGTGGCGCTGACCGCGCGCCCCGAAGCAACCAACCGCAGCATGAGGTCGGTGGTCTCGACCGTGCGATGGCGGCGCGGCAGGGCGTGGGCGGGCACGAGGAACTGGGTGTAGATATCCAGCCTTTCGCGCGCGACGGGATAGGTGATCAGCGTCTCGCGGACCATGTCGGCGGGGGTGACCTGCCGCTTCCGCGCAAGCGGGTGATCGTCGGCGACGGCCAGGACCAATTCGTAATTAAACACCGGCCGGTATTCGAGACCCGGGCGCTCCACCGGGTCGGGTGTCACCAGCAGATCGATCTCGTGCCCCAGAAGGGCAGCCAGCCCGCCGAACTGAAAAGCGGACGTCACATCAAGATCGACATCCGGCCAGTCGGCCAGAAACGGATCGACAACCCGCATCAGCCAGTCCTGACAGGGGTGGCACTCCATCCCGACCCGAATTGCACCGCGCCGCCCTCGAGCAAAATCCTCCAGAACCGTCGCGCCGTGCTCCAATTGCGGCAGGACACGGGCGGCCAGCCCCAGCAGATATTCCCCCGTCGGCGTGAGGCGCAGCTTGCGCCCCTCGCGCTCCCAGAGCTTCACGCCATGGCGCTCTTCGAAGCGGCGGATGGCATGGCTGACGGCCGACTGGGTGAGGTTCAGCCGATCCGCGGCATCCGTCAGGCTGCCGGTCCGGTCGATTTCGCGCAGGATGACGAGGGGTTGGGTGTCGATCATGAAACTTGACTGAGGGTCATTCAAGCTCTCCATACTTGAGGTCTAGTGTCATGGGCAACAAGGCAATTTCATCAAATCTCTGAGACCATTGATCTCAGACCCGTTCGGATGCGGGCAGCTTTTCTGGCGAGATAGGAACGACGAAGTTCATCTCGGTGATTCAATCCGATACACGGCAACAAGGCTATGGGAACCACGTTCGTGGGGCCGACGACTGTCCGGTTTCGCGGGTTCGGTTCCTTACCGCCGGGCGTATGGCATGCCTCTCGGGACTGGTCATTGTGAACGGCATATGATGCAGAGGCCTGCTCGGCTCCCTCGACTTGTCCATGCAAGTCGAGAACCAACATATTGACAGTCAGCACCCGACTCCCTCAATATGCAGATGCTTTGGTTCCTGCGAGGTGACTCGCAGGCTAAGAGGGAAACCGGTGCGATCATGCGATCAATTCCGGCACTGCCCCCGCAACTGTAAGCGGCGAGTTTCGGTCCAATCCACTGGTGCAAGGCAGCGCCGGGAAGGCGGACCAGAAGCGTTCGAGCCGCAAGTCAGGAGACCTGCCAAGGCATGAACGACGACCGCGGCGGAGGGCCCGGGTGCGTGGATGGGCTCGTGGGCCCTGTCTTCGTGTCCCCTCTGTCCATAGGCAGCCACTGGCAAGGGACAAAACCATGAGCATCACCGTCTATTCCAAACCCGCCTGCGTGCAATGCACCGCGACCACCCGCGCCCTGACCGCGCGTGGCATCGAATTCGATTTGATCGACCTGACCGAGGACGCGGCCGCAATGGAGCTGGTGACCGGGCTTGGATACCGTCAGGCGCCGGTCGTGGTCGCGGGCGACGACCATTGGGCCGGTTTCCGCCCCGACATAATCAACCGCCTGTCCTGAGGGCGGATTGAGATGGGGGGCCTCGTCTATTTCTCCAGCGGGTCGGGCAATACGGCCCGTTTCGTCGAGCGTCTTGGCCTCCCCGCCACACGGCTTCCCCTGCGCGGCGATGCCGTCCCGCCGGTGATGACGGACGCCTTCGTGCTGATCTGTCCGACCTACGCAGACGGCGAAGGCCGGGGCGCAGTGGCCAAGCCGGTGATCCGGTTCCTGAACGTCGAGGCGAACCGCAGCCTGCTGCGCGGCGTGATCGCCAGCGGGAACCGGAATTTTGGCGAAACCTTCGCGATGGCCGGACAGGTCATCGCGCGGAAATGCAACGTGCCCGTGCTTTATCGTTTCGAGCTGGCAGGCACAGACACTGACATCGCCCGCGTCCGCGACGGGCTGCAAACCTTCTGGGGAACCCGATGCTTGACGCCAGCCTGACCCAAGGTCTCGACTATCATGCGCTGAACGCGATGCTGAACCTCTATGACGATGAGGGGAACATCCAGTTCGAAGCCGACCGGATGGCGGCGCGGCAGTATTTCCTGCAACACGTCAATCAGAACACGGTCTTCTTTCACTCACTGGAAGAAAAGCTGGGCTACCTCGTCGATGAGGGCTACTACGAGGGCGGCGTTCTGGACCAGTATTCCAAAGCCTTCCAGCACAGGATCTGGGATGCGGCCTTTGCCCGGAAGTTCCGGTTCCCCACCTTCCTCGGCGCCTTCAAATACTACACGTCCTACACACTGAAGACCCGCGACGGGCAGCGTTACCTCGAACGCTACGAGGACCGCGTGGTGATGAACGCGCTGGCGCTGGCGCGGGGCGACGAAACGCTCGCCATGCAGCTGATGGAGGAAATTCTGTCCGGCCGGTTCCAGCCCGCCACGCCGACCTTTCTGAACGCCGGCAAAAAGGCGCGGGGCGAGTTCGTGTCGTGCTTTCTGCTGCGGCTGGAAGACAACATGGAGAGCATCGGGCGCGGCATCAACTCGGCCTTGCAACTGTCCAAGCGCGGCGGCGGCGTGGCGCTCATGCTGACCAACATCCGGGAGCACGGCGCGCCCATCAAGGGGATCGAGAACCAGTCATCCGGCGTCATACCGGTGATGAAACTGCTGGAGGACAGCTTTTCCTATGCCAACCAGCTTGGCGCGCGTCAGGGGGCTGGCGCGGTCTATCTGAACGCGCACCACCCCGACATCCTGCGGTTCCTCGACACGAAACGCGAGAACGCGGACGAGAAAATCCGCATCAAGACCCTGAGCCTCGGCGTGGTGATCCCGGACGTTACCTTCGAACTGGCGAAACGGAACGAGGACATGTATCTCTTTTCGCCGCACGACGTGGAAAAGGTCTATGGCTGTGCCTTCTCGGAAATCTCGGTCACCGAGAAATACGCCGAGATGGTCGACAACCCCAAGATCCGCAAAAAGAAGATCAACGCGCGCGCCTTTTTCCAGACGCTGGCCGAGATCCAGTTCGAAAGCGGCTATCCCTACATCATGTTCGAGGACACGGTGAACCGGGCGAACCCGATCGCGGGACGCATCACCATGTCGAACCTGTGTTCGGAAATCCTTCAGGTGAACGAGGCGTCGACGTTCAACGACGACCTTTCCTACGCGCAGATGGGCACCGACATTTCCTGCAACCTCGGGTCCATGAACATCGCGCGGGCCATGGATGGCGGCGATCTGGCGGCATCGGTCGGCACGGCGATCCGCGCGTTGAACGCGGTGTCCGAGATGTCGGCGATCGACTCCGTGCCTTCGATCCGCAAGGGCAATGACGAAAGCCATGCCATCGGGCTGGGCCAGATGAACCTGCACGGGTTTCTCGCCCGCGAACACATCCACTATGGCAGCCCCGAGGGTGTCGAATTCACAAGCGCCTATTTCGCCGCGGTGCTGTTCCATGCGCTGACCGCGTCGTGCAAACTGGCGCAGGAAAAGGGGCAGACGTTCAGAGGGTTCAATACCTCGACCTATGCGGATGGCTCGTTCTTCGACAAATACACCGACCGAAGCTGGCGACCGGACCTGCCGGAGGTGAAGGCGCTCTTCAAACGGTTCGGCATTGAGCTGCCGACCAAGAAGGACTGGGCTGCGCTGAAGACGCAAGTGATGGAGCACGGGCTCTACAATCGCAATCTTCAGGCGGTGCCGCCGACCGGCTCGATCAGCTACATCAACTATGCGACCTCCTCGATCCACCCGATCACCTCGAAAATCGAGATCCGCAAGGAAGGCAAGATCGGCCGCGTCTACTATCCCGCGCCCTACATGAACGGCGAGAACCTGGAGTTCTACCGCGACGCCTACGAAATCGGGCCGGAAGCGATCATCGACACCTATGCCGCCGCAACCGAACACGTGGATCAGGGGCTGTCGCTGACGCTGTTCTTCCCGGCCGAGGCTTCGACCCGCGATATCAACCGCGCCCAGATCTACGCGTGGAAGAAGGGGATCAAGACGATCTACTACATCCGCCTGCGTCAGGCCGCGCTGGAGGGAACAGAAGTCGAGGGCTGCGTGTCCTGCACGCTGTAGACGACAGTCCGCCCCCCTCGAAGACCTGCGAACACGACAAGACGGCGCGACGCGCCCGGAGCGACAAGATGAAAGACATCACCCACACCCGTCCCGTCCCCCGCGCCATCAACTGGAACCGGTTGCAGGACGACAAGGACCTGGAAATCTGGAACCGCCTGACCGCCAACTTCTGGCTGCCCGAAAAGGTGCCGCTGTCGAATGACATCCAGAGCTGGTCGCAACTGACCGAGGATGAGCAGACCCTGACGATCCGGGTCTTCACCGGGCTGACATTGCTGGACACGATCCAGAACACCGTGGGCGCACCCGCCCTGATGCCCGATGCCCAGACGCCGCATGAAGAGGCGGTGCTGACCAACATCGCCTTTATGGAGGCGGTCCACGCCAGGTCCTATTCCTCGGTCTTCTCGACCCTCTGCCAGACCGCGCAGGTGGACGAGGCCTTCCGCTGGTCGGTCGAGAACGAACATCTTCAGGCCAAATCGCGGCTGATCCTCGACGAATACGATGCCACCTCGGACCCGCTGCGCAAGAAGATCGCCAGCGTCTTCCTGGAGTCGTTCCTGTTCTATTCGGGTTTCTACCTGCCCATGCATTGGTCGAGCCGCGCGCGACTGACGAACACCGCCGACCTGATCCGCCTGATCATCCGCGACGAGGCAATTCACGGTTACTACATCGGCTACAAGTTCCAGCGGGCGCAGGAGCGTCTGACCGAGGGCGAGCGCGCCGAACTCAAGGAGTTTGCCTTCGGGTTGATCTTCGATCTCTACGATATCGAGGCGCGGTATACGGAACAGCTCTACGATCCGCTCGGCCTGTCCGAGGACGTAAAGGCCTTCCTGCACTACAACGCAAACAAGGCCCTGCAAAATCTCGGATTTGAAGCGCTGTTTCCGGAAGAGGCCTGCCGGGTGAACCCCGCGATCATGGCCGCGCTCTCGCCCGGTTCGGACGAGAACCACGATTTCTTCTCGGGATCGGGTTCAAGCTACGTGATCGGCAAGACCGTCGCGACCGAGGACGACGACTGGGATTTCTGACCAAGAATACCTCGCTACCCCGCGACGTCATCGACGCAGTGACGGCGCCGTTGAAACCATCGGTGACGACTTTGCCATCGCCAATGACCGTTCCATTTCCGAGCACGAATGCTTTGAATGTATCGTCGGTCCAACCCAGTCGAGTGACTCGCGTATACCGGGCCTTGGGCAGCCACCTACTTAGTAGCGTAGTGACACTACGTGCCGCTTTTTCCCCTTCGCCAAGAGAAAAACCTACCCGAAACAGGGGGTCCAATGCTGCAATGTTGCGGCGCGAGACCGCGGTCGCTTCCATTACCACATCGTGCCAACAACCGTCAGGATCCCTGACAGTCACAACGTGCCCCCAACCGCCGTTCTCCTTTGATCGACAAAGACCTTTCACTCGCATCGGAGAACAAATTCTCACGAGGTATTCGTCTTCCTCACCTCCGTTGCGAACTTCATAAATTCCGTCGTCACCGAGTAAGAACCCGGTCGGGATGCCTTCGGGTGAAATCAAACTCGGATCTTGTGGACGCGTATTTTCCGAAGTTCGAGCTGTGCGGTCTTGGTCTGCATTGTAAGCAATCGACAGCGCCATTTTGGCTCCTATTTGGACATACAGCTTCGCCCCGCGCACAAAGACGCGGGCCACGACAGTTGGTTTTGGCAGTAGAAAGTTGGGTCTAGATAGATGCAGACATTTTAGGTAACGAAGACTTCCTCGAGGTCGAAGAGGAGATGCGTGGCAAGGCCGCTCCGAAGTCCACCCTCCCACTCTTCGATGTCCGCAAGTTTCCACCTCGCTGTGGTGCCGATCAACTTGTATGGCGCAGGAAAATCACCCTCGCGCCTCCAGCGCCAGATCGAGTGCTTCGACACGGAAAACCTTTCAGCGACCTGGTCGACCGAAAGATACAGTGCTTTGGTTTCTTTGCTCATGCTTCAGCCTCTCCATCACAGGGCGCAAAAATTTACGCCGTGGAGGGGATTACACCTTGCCACGACGTCTGATCAGTTCACTTGCTTGATTGGTTCAATATAGCACGAACGCCGCCCGAAAGATCTAGGATTCTGACGGTTGAGCTCACTTTCCTACGTAACAACTTTTTGGCAGGTCAGCTTCACGCGCGCTAAGACAAGGAAAACCGTATGCGCTGCAGGTCATGTTGCAGCCGATGGCATAACGTGGCGACGCAATGGAGTGTTTGTTGGTGGCTAGGATGGTGCGATGAATTGTTGCAATTCACATTTTTATTAAAAATCAATGACTTGAAGGCCATTGTGGCGGGGCACGCCGGATAGCGATGAGAACTACGTTTACTCTATAGCCCTCCATGACCCTCTAAAATAGACCGGCGACCTATCCAGATGCCGTGAGCAACACACAAGGATCATCCTCCGGCGTGAGGATTGTGGTGCGTAGCTTTGCGCGTGTAACGCTGACGCGGAAATTCTGTCGAGCCTGCACCATCGGCCCGGCAGCAATATTCTCACGCACGATCCGGTCGAAGTTGGCCACGACCTTGCCTTTTGCACGCCTTGGCCATCCCTCGAAGATGATGACCTCATCGAATTGCTTTCCCTTGGCCTTGTGCATATTCATCACCACCACGCCGGTTTCCGGCTTGTGCGCCGTGGCAAAATGCTCCTGCACAAAGGATTGCCGCGTGATGGCAAGAGCATTGAGATAGCCGCCGGTATCTCGCCAATCTTGAGTTAAGCCCTGCCGAAGCTGGGTGCCGCGCTCGAGCAGGCGGACGTTGCGAACGTCTCCAGCTATCGCCCGCAATCTCGCACAACCGCCGGCCTCCAACGCAGCGCGGATCGCAGCCCAATCGCGGTCAGGATCGCCGGTCAGGCCAACATCTAGGGCGGTCGCATAAACCGCCGCAGTCGCGTTCAGCACGGAGTTTTTGGGAGGTGCCTTCCCCACTGCCAAGCACTGATTCCATTTCCCGAGCGCTGCATTGAGACGCGCCGCTTCCGTCAGATCGCCCGCTGTCGGCGCTGCGCCACCCCGGCCATGGTAGTAACTACAGAGCAGGTCCGAGAATTCGTCGAAATGGCCGGCATGACGCCCCTGTTGAAGCAGGAAGGCTACGACCTCCGCCGCGAGAATCGGCCCATCCATATCAACGGCTGCCGTATGTCCGATTGCTGGCACCTGCCCAAAGGGCTCACGCAACACATCCGACACCAACCGGGTCATCTTCTTCGTAGGCACAAGGATCGCGAGCGACCAATTAGGTTTGCCGCTGTCTATCAGCCGCTGGCGTGCTTGGAGCACATGACCAACCAAGCTAGCAAAGGCTTGGTTCTGGTTCGATTTAAACCCCTGAAAAGCGATGCCACTGTAGTTGCACTGCCGGAATTTCCCGCTCAGCACGTCGTTACCGAACAGGGCGATTTCGGTGCCTTTGCTGCGGTGGTTGTCCCCGGCCAGGTCATGTTCTGAGGGGTGAAACGCGGCGCGAAAATGATCCAAGCGTTCGGGGTCAGCACCGATGAAGTCGAATATCCGCTGCTCGGGATCAGCCAGTGCGATTAGTGTGCTGTTCGCGCCAAGCGCCTCGACTACGCGCCATTGATCCGCGCTAGTGTCCTGAAACTCATCGAGGATGATAAACGGATACATGGTTGAGATCAGTGTCCGAACCTTCGCCGAACCATGCAGCAACGTCGCAACCCGGTCGGCGAAAAGATCGAAACAGACCCGGCCTTCCTCTTTCGCCAGACGGTTCCGTTCAGCCTCTTCGCGCGCTTCCTTTTCGGCCTTCTCCGCGTCACTGAGCTTGGAGTTGGCCTTGTAGCCACTCCGCACCGCTGATAGGGCGATGGCCTCGTTAGGTGGTGTCAGGATCGCCAGCCGGCGCGGAAAGCCTACGAGATAGCCGTGCGTCTTGAGAATACGCCAGAAGAACGCATGGTAGGTGTCCACCTCAATACGTCGCTTTTCGTCTCGTGAAATCCGGCTTTCCTCATCCATGGCCTCCAGGACGCGGGATACGGTTGCACGGGCGAAGCTGAGAAAAAGGATACGTTGCTCCGGTCGCAGTGCCTCACGCGCGATCTTCGCTGCCTTGAGGATAGAAACCGTGGTCTTGCCCGATCCGGGGCCGCCGGTGACGAGTTGATAGCCGTCCGTGACAAGCACATCCTGTTGGGCCTTCGTCAACTCGACCATAGCAGAGCACTCTAGCCAAAAATGTCAGAGAACAGGTCGCCACCATTAGCGCCTGCCGCCGGCGGCGCCGGCGGAGGATCGCATCGCTTGCGCAGTTCGATGCAGGCATCGCGTATCCATTGCGGAATCTCTGCCTCCGTGCATTGGGCGAGAAACTCCGCAATTCCCCAATTTCCCTTGGACCAGCCAAAATATGCCTTAAGAGCGGCGACAGCTTGGGCTTTGGGATCAGGATATTGCGCGAGTAGATGCGGCGGCCAATCTAGCATCTCTGCGAACCGCCCAAGCGCGGCCGCCGTTGTGTTGTTCAGCACCAGATCCTCGATACCCTTTTCCTCGTGCATGAAAAGATGCTCAACTTGCGCCTCGATAGCTCCTTTGGCGGCATCGGTCTGCTTATCGCAAACCGCGAAGGTCCGCTTACCAAGACCTCGGTAAAGCAACGCCAGATCGGCAATCTGGCTTTCGCTACCGGCGTCGATGACGCACAGCCCCAACGCTTCCAGAGATGAATAGATTGCCGGGTTCAACTCCGCTAGCCGGCGCGCCGCTGCCGGAAAAGCGGTCGCCTCGGTCGCGCCCTCTACGATCAGCACCCGCCGGGCGAGCAGCCCTTCGCAAAAACGTGTGCGGAACTCCTGGCGATAGCGCTTGTGCTTCACGCTGTCGGGCAGCGCGATCTTCGCTTGGCTGAGGTCGCCGCCGTCAGAGCGCGCCAAAATCACGGTTTGCTCCAGCCCAAACTCCTCCAGCACATAGGGCGAGTGGGAGGTGACGATCGACTGCGCGGAGAGCTTGCGCAGCTCATGCACAATGCGCTTCTGCGCATAGGGAGGGATCGCGGTCTCGACCTCCTCCATGGCGAAGATCACGTTCTGCTTGTCCTCGGCGATTTGCGAAAGCATCGCAAGCACCAGCATGTTGATGGTGCCGGTGCCCTGTCGGTAGAACGGTGCCGCATGGTCGCCGTCGCCCGTGGCTATAAAAGCCGTGACGACCTTGCGCAGATGCTCACGGGTGAGGCTGGATACTTTGAGGTGCGGCTTCGCTCCCCATTCCTGCGGGACATATTTTTTCAAAGACGTGTTGATGCTTTCCAACACGCCGGAAATCCCCAGCTCCGGGTCACTCGCCACGTCAAAGCCCGCGAGCGTCGCGATGGTTGCTTCCCACATCTGCGGCCGGATTTCCTTTAGGCGCAGGATAATGTCGAGCAGGCTGCCATGTTCGAGGCTGAGAGCGCGTGATCCGGTCCTGAGCGAGCGCAGATAGAGGAACCCGCAATGCTGCTTGTCCTTCTTTGAGAAGGTCGCTGGGGGATCGTCCTCCGTGAGACTGCGCGTGTAGTAGGTGTTGCCGTCGAAATCATCCTCATCGACGTTGTATTCGCCAATGAATGTTACGCGCAACGCTGCCACGATTGCGGCGGCATCGACACCTGCTGGGTTAGCCTCTGCATAAAGATCGCCGGTCTCGACTTTCAGCCACTCGATATGTCCGCCGAACCGCGCCTGCTGTTCGATGGATAGGTGAACGATGGTGACGTTAATCCTGATCTTGGGAGCATCGCCCTCGACGGCGTTCTCGCCCTCCGGCACGGCGGCGACATAACGACCCTGCCAAAAATCATGCTCATCCACGGGTGGACGACGGTTGAGGCGATCCGGTCCCAGAACGAGGTCGATGGCCTCGATCACCGACGACTTTCCCGTATTGTTGTCACCGATGAGCACCGCATGATCGGGCAACACGATGGTAGCCGTGCGGATGCCACGAAAGTTCTCGATGGCCACAGAATAGATTTTCATTGCTCGCCCCCAAACATGGCAAAGTCGCTCGCCCCACTCACGCACTTCTTCCTTGTCTGCCCACGACCCGCAGTATCATTTCGATATTCGATTTCACGGTGCTTAGAAAGGACTGAGCCTAAATCTCAGTTGCCAGGCGAAGCGGACCTGCTCCACGGACGAGGCACGTCCGCATGGTCACGTGAAGACCTCGCCCGGCATTATGCGGCGATCAGGGTGTCAGGGCCTTCGGCTTTCCGGTTTCCCACATCCTGATCCTGTTCATACACCCGGCCGCCGCTTTGCTCTGGCCGGGCCGGTTGCTTGGGGGCGCTGCCCCCTGGCGCGGCACAAGGGCGGCCGGGCGGTATCCCCAGCCTTCCGCGCGGATACATGTTTCGCATCTTCGTCATGACTTCGATCCGCTTGTGCAGGCCGGGTGATCCCCCTCCGCCCGTCCGCCCTTGCACCTTGCACCCCCCGGTCTCGCCGACGGGCAGGGTTGCAGCGCAGCGCTGCGCTCCAACCCAAGCCCATGAAAGGAAAGACCATGAACACCAAACCACAGACCTCGACCGTCCCCGAACATGGCGAAACGGTTTTCATCCCGCTCAACAAGCTCAAGAAGCACCCGCAGAACGCCCGGAAGACTCCGCACAGCGAGGCATCCATCGAGGCGAAGGCGGCGAGCATCGCGGCCAAGGGCATCCTGCAAAATCTGGTGGTCGAGCCGGAGCTTGACGCGGAAGGTGAGCCGACCGGCTGCTATCTGGTGAGCGTCGGCGAAGGCCGCAGGCTGGCGCAGTTGCTGCGCGCCAAGCGCAAGGAGATCAAGCGGACCGAGCCGATCCGCTGCGTCATCGACAGGGCGAACGATGCGGCAGAAATCAGCCTTGACGAGAACGTGACCCGCGAAGACCTGCACCCCGCCGACCAGTTCGAGCGCTTCCGCGAGCTTGCCGAAACGCGCGGATGGGGCGCGGAGGAAATCGCCGCCCGCTTCGGCGTCACCGCGCATGTGGTGAAGCAGCGGCTTCGCCTTGGCGCGGTCAGCCCCAAGCTGATGCAGGTCTATCGTGACGGCGATCTGACCCTGGATCAGTTGATGGCCTTCGCCATCACCGAGGACCATGCCCGGCAGGAACAGGTTTACGAAAACCTGTCCTACAACCGCGAGCCGTGGATTATCCGCCGCGACCTGACCGCCAGCAACGTGGCCGCGACCGACCGGCGCGCGATCCTTGTCGGCCCGGAAGCCTATACGGAGGCGGGCGGCACCATCATCCGCGACCTGTTCACCGAGGATCGCGGCGGCTTCTATGAAGATGCCGCGTTGCTGGACCGGCTGACCCTCGACAAGCTGGAAGGCATCGCGGCGCAGGTTCACGAGGCCGAGGGGTGGAAATGGGTTTCGGCCCATATCGACTGGCCCCACGCCCATGGCCTGCGCCGCACCTATCCGCAGCCGGTGGAGCTTTCGGAGGCAGACGAAACCGCCTACGACGCCGCGCAGGAGGAACTTGAACGCCTGTCGACGGAATGGGAGGACGCGGACGTTGACCTGCCGCCGGAGGTGGATCAGCGCTTTGCGGAGCTTGAAGCCGAAATCGAGCGGATCGACGGCAAGCGTTATGCCTATGAGGCCGAGGAGATCGCGCGCGGTGGCGTGTTCGTGGTTCTGAACCATGACGGGGAAGCCCGCATCGAGCGCGGTTTCATCCGGCCCGAGGACGAAGCTCCGGAACCGGAGGAATCCGAAGCGGAGGACGGCAGCACCGTCATCAACGGGGTGCGCGTCAATGCCGATGGCGAAGTCATGGACGGTGACGAACATGACGGCGATGGTCATCCAGCCTCCGACCATGGGCCGGAAGACGAGGACGCGGAGGAAGACGGTAAGCCGCTGTCGGACTCGCTCATCCGCGACCTGACCGCGTATCGCACCCTTGCCCTGCGTCTCGCCCTTGGCGAGCAGCCGGACATGGCCTTGATCGCCGTCACCCATGCGCTTGCCGCTCAGACCTTCTATCGCGGCGGCGGGGATGCCCATTGCCTCGAAATCCGCCCGACGAGCAGCTACCTCGCCAGCCACGCGGACGGGATCGAGGACACAGCGGCGGCGAAGGCGTTGGAGGATCGCCACGCCGGATGGGCGGCGGACATGCCGCGCGACGTGGCGGAGCTTTGGGGCTTCATCGCCGGACTGGATCATGCCAGCGTCATGGCCCTGTTCGCCCATTGCGCTTCGCTGACCGTCAATGCCGTCAAGCAGCCGTGGGAAGCCCACAAGCGCCATGCTCTTGCCACCGCCGACAGGCTGGCGACAGCGGTTGCACTCGACATGACGGCGCACTGGACGCCCACGGTTGGCGCCTATCTCGGGCGCGTCACCAAGGCGCAAATCCTCGCCGCCGTGCGCGATGCCCTTGGCGACGAAGCGGCGGAGCGTATCGCGGACAGGAAGAAGCCGGAAATGGCGGAGGCCGCCGAGCGGCTTCTGGCCGGAACCGGCTGGCTGCCGCCCGTGCTGCGCACCGAGCCGCCCGCATGGCTGGCCGATGAGCAGCCCGAGGCTTTCCCCGTCGCGGCGGAATGAAAGGCAAGCCGGGATCGCGCACGCGGTCCCGGTCTTCCATCAGAAAAAATCGCGGCCGCGCGACTTCCGCGCGCGGCCGGATGACCTCGACAGATTGGAACGATAACGGCACCATAAAGATGTGCAACGACGGTGTTGACGACTGCACGAAAGGCGGTGCCGTAAAGTCAAAGGAACAAGATCATGGTCGCCGTCATGTTCATGAGCGTTGCGTTGATCGCGCTTCTTTGCGTTCTCGCCTATACGCTCGCCATCTACGCGCTGCCCTTCTTCGTCGGGCTTGTCGCCGCGCAATTAGCCTATCAGACCGGCTCCGGGCTGATCGGCGCGGGATTGGTCGGGCTGTTCTCGGCTGGCGTCGTCTTCGGCGTCCTGGCGGTGCTGTTCGAGATGATCCGCACACCTATCATCCGCCTGATCGTGGCGCTTGTCTTCGCCGCGCCCGCCGCCGTGGCCGGTTATGCATTGGTCCATGGCATCACCAAGGAGACCGTGCCGTCCGAAATCTGGCGGCAAATCTTCTGCATCGTCGGGGGCGGATGCGTCGGCATCGCGGCATGGATGCGCCTGGCGGCTGGTGTCGGCCAGCCCTCGGGTTAGCCGTGTCGCGCGATGCTGATCCTACCTTCGCCAGTTCTGTTTGAATTCATCGTCAAACCACATCTCCACGTCATAAGAGACGGAGGTGGTGGTGCGAAAATTGAGATAGGATGAATAATCCTGCTGGACCCATGACAGGAAGCTGCCGAAGCTCAACTGGTCTGCCGGAGTGGACGAAAAGCCACATTCTTTCCGCCATTGATGGCACAAATGCCGGATAGCTTGCTCGCATTCAGCTTTTTTCACGCATCGTCACCGTTCGCCGCGAAGATTACAATTTCAGGCTCCCAACCGGCAGGAAGCTCCGGCGGACTCACCGATTCCAGATCGAGGCGGATGAATGATTTGAGGATCGACTGAAATGTCTCCGTATCCCGCGCCCAATGAATGACGCCATCGAAATCTTTGGCGAGCTTGTGCGTCAAGTCGAGTGAAGACCGCCGATTGACCCCAACAGGACTGTCCACCTGCACGATGGCGATCCTGTCGCCGCCAACCCATCGCACGATGTTTTCAGGGAGTTCATGCGCATAGTTGCGACGGCCATCCCAAACGGCGGTTCTGATGACTTTTCCGGCAGGAGTTCCAACCCGGAATATCCATGGCGAGTCTTCCTGCGTGATACCGGATGCTGGATAGAATCTGGGCGGCGGCGGTCGATTGAGCATCGAAGCTTTTTGTTCGCGTATCTTGCGCCGCTGCGCTTCGGTCAATCGGCCAAGCAAGGCGCCGCTTGGATCGAACTGACGGATATGTTTCGAGTAGGAAACTTCAGCGGTGCCCGCGTCGTAAACATCTGAATTCGGGAATGCGAACAACAATACCTGCCCCGTGAAGCTGCGCATATGCCGCATCACGATGTCCCATGCGATGTCGTCGTGAACGATAGGCACAATGTGAAGTGCGGCTCCCGGCGCTTCCATCGACAGTCTTTCGATGACAGCGATACCAACAGCGCTGAAGGATTCTCCGTCACCGAGGCAGAATCCGACATGGAAGGTCCGCTCACCAACGACTGCCCTGAACGCGCGCAAGATGACCTGCGTCGTGTCCGGTATTGTATCATCACCTGTCAGTTCGCGAATGCGTGCTCCGTCAATCTCCGCCGCCGCCGGCAGAACGTGAAGATCTATCGTGCCGTTGTAGCGATCAGAATCCGGCCAAGCAGCCCGTTCTTGCTTCTTTCGCTTGGCTTCACCCATCGCATTTCCCCCAAACTCTAGCTAAATGCCGCGACCACAGTTTCGATAGGCAGGAACAACGTCCGGCTGTCTTCGGGGTATTCGACGAACTCGGCACAGCGCAGATAGAAGCGTTTGGCCGCGTCATCCTTCGCTTGGACCATAACGGCCCCAATGCCGATGCTCTGCGATGCCAGCGCGATCCGACGCAGCGCGTCCGATACAAGGTCCGCGCCGAGGCCCTTGCCCGCATGGTCGAGGCTGACGGCAAGCCGTCCGATGATCGAGACCGGAATCTGGTCGGGCGCGTTGCGCCGCACCTTGCCGGGAGCCGCACCGCGCTCGACCGACCCGGCCGAAATGCAAAAGTAACCAACGACCCGATTGCCCGCGCACACGACATAAGTGCGCGAGAATCGGCTTTCGTTCTTCAAGGCCCGGTGGCGCAGCCAGTCGTTCAACGCAGGCTCACCGCAATCAAATGCCGAAAGGTCATGCTCTGCTGTCAGAGGAACAGGAGCAGACAGTGGCAATTCGGGATGGTCGGGCGTGTCGTCTATTTCTGCCATGCCGGGGTCCGGCGCAGTAGGGCCTTGAGCTTCGGCCCCGGCGCGGGCGGATTGTCGAGCGCTTGCATGAAGGCGTCGTAGCGCTCGGGGTCGAGCGTGAACAAGCGCTGGTCGAGCAGCACATCGACCGCTTGCCGCCGGGCGCTTTCCACCATGAACTCGGTGCGCGTCTTGCCGAGCACCGCCGCCGCATCGTCGATGAGCTGGCGCGTGCCTGTCTCGATCCGCAGGTTGATGCTGCCCTTGGTGTCAGCCGTAGAGGCACGACCTGCAACCGCGGTGGTCGCAGAACGGGCAGATTCCGAAGGGGCGATACGAGCTTTGGTCATGATCGCAACATGAGTGATCGTATCCACAATGTCAATACGTGCGCGGTAAGGGAGACTTGGACGTTGCCCTCCGGGCCGGGCTTTCGGCTGCGCCGGAACCACGCCCTTGGCTTGTTTCCGCCATTCGGCTTCAATCCCTAACGCAAAGCGGCGGCGGCGGCGGCCATTTCGCGGCAGGCCCCACCCGGATAAACTGGAGCGATCCGGGCCGTTGATCCCGATCGCCCCGGCAGGCCCATGAGGTTCGGCTTTCCATCCACTCCAACGGGCAAGCGGATCAGCGCCGGGAAACCCAAACCATCCACCTGGCCGAGCATGGCGCAACGCCCCGCAAGCGATCTTCCGGCCACACCGGACACGGCAGCACCGGCAAAGATCAGTCGAGACCACACCGCAGGCCCCTGCTGGCGATAGGGCGAACCTGCCTTATCGGTCGGATCAGGGAAAACCGCAGCCAATGAACCCGCAGAGAGTCCCCGGTTCCGGCGCGGCGCAGGACGGCCGCCATTGCCGTATTCCACGCGATTTCCTGTTATGGGCGCTCCATCCGCATCCTCGATCTGGCAAGGTCTGACCGAAGACCGGCTTCGCCTCGCTCGTCTTCCCGCAACGTCCGCCGCCAGCTTTTTTCCGCCGCCTTCGGCGTTGCAGCGCGAAACAAAAAAGCTGTCGCCGGCCGCCTTCCACGATGTTCCAGCCCCAAGGGGTGCGGGGCCGACCGTCCCCGGTCTCACGACCGCCATCGAGGTCGCAATGGTGCGGCCCGACAGGAAAAGGAATACGACAATGGCAACCATCGGCACCTTCACCCAGAACGAGAACGGCGCGGGCTTCACCGGCGCGGTCAAGACCCTGACCCTCAACGTCAAGGCCAAGTTCACCGCCACCGAGAGCGACAGCGAGCGCGGCCCAGACTTCCGCATCTTCGCCGGTGCCACCGAGTTCGGCGCGGCCTGGAAGAAGATCGCCCGCGAGACGCAGCGCGAATACCTTTCCGTCAAGCTGGACGATCCGAGCTTCCCGGCACCGATCTACGCCAGCCTGGTCGAAGCCGAGGACGGAAAGTCCCACAACCTCATCTGGTCCCGCCGCAACGGCGACTGAGACCGAAGCCCGAGATTGCCCCGCTCATCCGAGCGGGGCTTCTTTTTTTGCTCATGGCCGCCGTCTATCAAGGAACAA
>LUOO01000098.1 GCA_001626765.1 Maritimibacter sp. REDSEA-S28_B5 | reverse complement strand
GGTTCCGCAGGTCAGGGCAAGTCGATCGCCTCGAGTTTCGCCAGGTCGAAGCCCTTGCCCGGCGTCAGATCCACGCCGTCCTTGTACATCTTGACCTCGACCCCCGAGAAACACGCCATCGCCAGGTCGCTCGACGCACTCGGCGTCGATTATATCGAAGGTGGCTGGCCGGGGGCCAATCCGACGGACAGCGAGTTCTTTGCCCAGCGGCCCGAGACGCGGGCGACCTTTACCGCCTTTGGGATGACCAAGCGGGCGGGGCGGTCGGCGGCGAATGACGATGTGCTGGCGCAGGTGATGAACGCGAACACGCCCGCCGTCTGCCTCGTCGGCAAGACCCATGATTTCCACGTGACCACCGCGCTGGGGATCACGCTCGAGGAGAACCTCGAGAACATCTCCGCCTCCGTCGCGCATATCGTGGCGGAGGGGAAAGAGGCGCTCTTCGATGCCGAGCATTTCTTTGACGGCTACAAGGCGAACCGTGATTATGCGCTCTCCTGCGTGACTGCCGCATATGAGGCGGGCGCGCGCTGGGTGGTGCTCTGCGACACCAACGGGGGCACGCTGCCGCGCGAGGTCGAGGCGATCACGCGGGCGGTCATCGAGGCGGGGGTGCCCGGCGATCATCTGGGCATCCACACCCACAACGACACGGGCAATGCCGTGGCCAATTCGCTCGCCGCCGTGGACGCCGGCGCGCGCCAGATTCAGGGCACGCTCAATGGGCTGGGCGAGCGCTGCGGGAACGCGAACCTGATCACGCTGATCCCGACGCTGATGCTCAAGGAGCCCTATCGCTCGGCCTATGAGCTGACCGTGCCGAACGAGGCGCTGTCCACGCTTACCCGTGTGTCGCGTCAGCTGGACGACATCCTGAACCGCGTGCCCACGAAGTCCGCACCCTATGTCGGCTCGTCGGCATTCGTCCACAAGGCGGGGCTGCATGCCTCCGCGATCCTCAAGGACCCGACGACCTATGAGCACATCGACCCGCTGATCGTGGGCAACGCGCGGGTCGTGCCCATGTCCAATCAGGCGGGGCAGTCGAACCTGCGCGCGCGGCTCGAAGAGGTGGGGATCACGCTCGAGAAGGGCGACGCCCGGATGACCGAGATCCTCGACGAGGTGAAGCGGCTCGAGGACGAGGGGTTCGCCTTCGACTCCGCACAGGCTTCGTTCGAACTCGTCGCGCGGCGCATTCTCGGCTCGCTGCCGCATTTCTTCGATGTCGAACGCTACCGCGTCATCACCGAGCGGCGGCGCAACGCCATGGGCCGGATCGTGGTGGAAAGCGAGGCGGTGGTGACGATCCGCACCAACGACGGGCGCGAGCGCACTGCCTATTTCAAGAACGAACATGCCCAGGAGATGCAGGACGACGGTCCCGTGAACGCGCTCTGGCAGGCGTTGCAGGACGCGCTTGGGCCTTACGAGGGCAAGATCGACGGGGACGTGTTCCTCAAGGACTTCAAGGTCAGGATCACCCAGGGAGGGACCGAAGCCAAGACGCGCGTCATCATCGACTTTCAGGACGCGGCCGAGAACACCTGGTCCACGGTCGGGGTGTCCGCCAACATAGTCGACGCGAGTTTCGCCGCGCTTCTCGATGCGGTGAACTGGAAACTTGTGCGCGACCGGGTCACGCCGGTCTAGGAGAGCGGGATGTTGTTCAAACTCCTGATGATCGCCGGGATATCCGTCGGCATCTATTTTGCAATCGCTCTTGGCCTGATCCTGAGCCAGCGGCCCGCCCCGTTATCAGGCGAGGGCGGGCTGGCATTCGACCGCCTGCTGCGCCAGACAAAGATCGCGCCGCTGCCGCAAGGCACCTGGACCGCGCCCGACGAGACCCAATTGACCTATGGCCATGTGCCGGGGCCGGGCACGGATGCGCCGCTGGTCGTCATGGTGCATGGCTCGGGCTGGTATGGCGGGCAGTTCGAGGGGCTTGCCCGCGCGCTTGGCGACGTGGCCGAGGTTCGGGCCGTAACCCTGCGCGGACATGGGGCGAACCCGGAGCGCCGGGGCGATGTCGATTACGTCGGTCAGTTTGAAGATGACCTCGCAGCCCTTCTGGCCGAGGCAGAAGGCCGCAAGCGCATCCTTCTGGGCCATTCTTCGGGCGGCGGTCTGGTCGTGCGCTTTGCGGGTGGCGCGCACGGCGGGCTGATCGACGGGGCGGTGCTGCTCGCACCCTTCCTGCAATACGACGCGCCCACCACGCGGCCCAATTCCGGCGGTTGGGCACGGCCCCTGACGCGACGGATCATCGGGCTTACAATGCTCAACAACGTGGGTATTCACGCGCTCGACCACCTGACGGCGATCCAGTTCAACATGCCGCAGATGGTGCTCGACGGGCCATTGGGCGACTATGCCACGACAGCCTACTCCATGCGTCTCAACACCTCGTTCGCGCCGCGCCGCGACTGGCGGGGCGACGTGGCGAAGTTGCCGGATTTCCTGCTCATCGCGGGGGCCCTGGACGAGGCGATGGTGGCCGATGCCTATGAGCCGGTGCTGTCCGCGGTGACGGACAAGGGCCGCTACCTGACCGTGGACGGGGCCGCGCATCTGGATATCGTGGACCGGCGTGAGACGGTCGAAGCCATTCGCGCCTTTGTCCAATGACGGTGCAGGCCTGTGCCGAGATCGTCCATGCGGGCGACCCTGATCGCTTTGCATCCGCGATGACCGCGCCGGTTGCGGACCGAGAGGTGCTGTTCCCGCTCTACGCCTTCAACCTCGAGATCGCCAAGGCGCCGTGGATGACGCAGGAGCCGATCATCGCGCAGATGCGGCTTCAGTTCTGGCGTGATGTGCTGGACGAGGTCGAGGCGGGGGGCGTTCCCCGCGCCCATGAGGTCGCCCGTCCCTTGGCCGAAGCGATCCGCGCGCGGAACATTCCGCTGGCTGCGCTGCGCGACATGATCGACGCACGATTGTCGGACATTTCGCGCGAGCCCTTCGAGGCGCCTGCGCTCCTGTGGTCCTATCTGGAAAAGAGCGCGGGCGGTCTGATGGTAGCGAGTTGTGCCGGGCTGGGGTTTCAGGGCGCGGATGCGGCCCGCAGGCTGGGGAGGGCGCAGGGGCTTGCCAGTTTCATCGCGGCGCTGCCGCAGCTCTCGGCCCACGGCTGGAGGCCTCTCGATGCGGGCCTGCTGCCCGCCATGGCGCGCTCGGCGCTGGACGACCTCGTCGCGTTGCGAACGACGAATTTCGGCAGGGCAACACCCGCCGCCCGCGCGGCATGGCGCACAGGCGGACAGTTGCGCCGGTTCCTGCGCAATCCCGAAGCGGCCCCTGACGGCAGCGAGTTCGCCCGGCGCACGTCCCTCGTGTGGAAGACGCTGCGCCGGACGTGGTAGCTAGCGTGTCGTGTTGGCGTAGACCTCGCCGACACGCCCCGCGCCGTTCTCGGTGATGGTTATCTGGTTGCCGCCACCAGTCGCGGTCGTAGAGCCATAGAATTTGGCGCCTTCGGCATTTCTGCCGACGAACTGACCTTCGCCAGTGCCCCCGAACGCGATCCGGTCACCGTCATGAGTAAGGGTGCCCGACAGGTCAGCGGTGAATTCGGCGGCTGCGATGGCGCCGTTGGACAGGGTGAGCGACCCGTCGGCCTGGCTGAAACCGTCGAGAAGGTCACGAACCCCGGCCTCGTCGCCCGCGCCGATGGCGTTGCCCAAGGCGAACTTGTTCACGTCGTCCTTGGCGAGGAAATTGTCGAACCGCCCCGTCACGCTGCCGCCTGCGTTGGTGAAGCGGGCGGTCATCTCGGCCTCGCCCGCAAAGACACGCGCGTTGGTTGCCGTGTCATTGTCCGCGACCCAGGCGGTCACGGTGCCGGTGTAGGTGGCCGATCCGCTCGTGGGCATCGTCGTTCTCGTGTTCCCCTGTTCATTCTCAAGGTCCGCGATGGCCTGCGCGTTGTCGACCAGCATCTGCGCGAGGTCGCCCTCGGGCGTCGATGACCCCGATGTGCCGGCGCAGGCTGTCAACAGTGCAAGTGCAGAGATTGCCGCGCCGAGGCGCGGGTATGTGCTTAGAATCATTTGGTCCCCCATTAAATGGGATCATCCATAGATTGCACTTTGGCGCTTGCCTAGCTCCTTATGCGTGTGGGTCCGGATCACGCGTCTTTGGGGCGCATCACCAGCCAGATCAGCGCGCCACCGGCCAGCGCGAGGAAGGGCACCATGGCGAGGTTCACCGCCATCCAGCCGTCCTGCGGCGTGCCGCCCGAGCAGTTCATGAGGCCACCCGAGGCAAGCGAGGCCACGGTCACGCCGCCGAACACTAGCATGTCGTTCATGCCCTGGATCCGGCCCCGCTCGTGCGGCGCGTGCGATCCGGCGAGCATCGTGGTCGCCCCGATGAAGCCGAAGTTCCAGCCGACACCCAGAAGCACGAGCGCGATGAAGAAATTCTCCAGCTCGACGCCCTGCATCCCCACGATGCCGGCGGCGGCAAGGATGGCGAGTCCGGTCGCCATGATCTTGCGCGTGCCGAAGCGCGCGATGAGGTGGCCGGTGAAGAAACTCGGGACGAACATGGCCAGCACATGGGCCGAGACCACGTCGGCGGCGGTCGATTTCTCGAACCCGCAGCCCACCACGGCCAGCGGCGTCGCCGTCATGATCAGGTTCATCAGCGCATAGCTCACCATGGCCACGATGATCGCAACGGCGATGGCGGGCGTGGTGAGCATCTCCCACAAGCTGCGGCCGCGCGGCGCGTCATGGGCCGGGACCGGGGGCTTGGGGATGTCGAGGGCGAGGAAGAGGAGCGAGCCGACCAGGTTGATCGCGATGATCGCGAGGTAAGCGCCCATGAAGGGCACCACCATGGCATCCGCCGTCACCTTGACCAGTTGCGGCCCGATGATCGCAGAGGCGAGGCCGCCGGCCATGACATAGGAAATCGCCTTGGGCCGGAAGCTGTCCGACGCGGTATCAGCGGCGGCGAAGCGATAAAAGCCCTGCGCGCTCATATACATGCCGGTAAAGGCCGAGCCTGCGATGAAGACGTAGAAATTGCCCAGCGACAGGCCATAGGCCGCGATACCCGCTCCAAGGGTGCCGCCCAGCGTTCCGGTCCAGAATCCGGCCCGCCGACCGAACCGCTGCATGATCCAGCTCATGGGATTGGCCGAGAGCATCGACACGAGCACGATGGCCGAAATCGCGAGCGTCGCGAAACAGGGGTTGGGGGCGAGCGCCTGACCGGCCAGTCCGCCAATGGTAAAGATCATCGGCATCTGCGCACCGAGAAAGGCCTGCGCGAGCACGAGGATCGCCACGTTGCGTTTGGCCTTCGAGTCGTCGGTCGGGGAGAGGGTCAGATCAGTCATGCAAATTCGCTTATATGTTCCCACGGCGCGGGAAAAGGGGTCATTCGATCAGATGGGCAAAGGACCCTGCGACCCGGCCTTCGATCAGACCCATAGGCGCCAGAGCCTCGCCGAGCGCGTCGGTGGCATCGAAGAGCGGCGCGCCTTGGGCTGACAGCGTCGTGGCATAGTGAAATTCGTGGGCCTTGTGCTGGCCGGGCAGGCCGGACCAACGGCTCGTCAGGGTGCGGTAGCCCAGGTGCAGTTTGCGGGTCTGAAAACTCGTGGCGAGGCCCAGCAGACCGGCCATCTTGTGTGTGGTGCCCTCGGCATCCGTGAGGGTTTCGCCCAGCACCATGTAGCCGCCACATTCGCCGTAAATGTCAGACGTTTTCGCGGCCTCGCGCAGGGTCGTGAGGAACCGGTCGGCACCGGCGATCCGGGCCGCGTGAAGCTCGGGATAGCCGCCAGGGAGGTAGACGAACTCCGCCTCGGGCACCGGGTCGTTGGCAAGCGGGGAGAATGGCAGGAGCGTGGCGCCTTCTGCCTGCCAGCGGGCGATCTGGTGCGGGTAGGTGAAGGAAAACGCCACATCGCGGGCGATGGCGATGCGTCGGGGCCGGGGCGCGGCCGGGGACGGGGGCACCGAGGCGACGGGACGGGCGAGCGAGACAAGGAGGTCGAGGTCGATGGCCTCGGACACGCGTTCGGCGACCCGGTCGAGAAAGCCGGTGAGATCGGGGTGTTCCCCGGCCTGCACGAGACCCAGGTGGCGGTCAGGCAGCGACAGCGCCGGATCGCGCAGCTGAGTCCCAAGCACCGGCAGGCCAAGAGGGGCGAGTGCGCGGCGCAACATGGCATCGTGGCGGGCGCTGCCCACGCGGTTCAGGATGACACCCGCGATCCGCACCTCGGGATCATGGGTCGCGAATCCCCGGACGATGGCCGCCACGGACTGCGACATGCGCGCCGCATCGACCACAAGCACCACGGGCAGGTCGAGGATGCGGGCAAGGTCCGCCGTCGCGCCGTCGCCATCGGGCGCACCGTCGAAGAGTCCCATGGCCCCTTCGACAAGGAGCAGCCCCTCGCCATGGGCGAGGCTCCGGATCTGGCGTTTCGACATGGCCCAGGCATCGAGGTTGATCGACGGGCGGCCCGAGGCAGCCTCGTGAAACCTCGGGTCGATATAGTCGGGCCCCGATTTCGCGCCGCGCACGTCGATGCCGCGTTGCGAGAGCGCGCGCAGCAGCCCCAGCGTCAGGGTCGTCTTGCCGCTGCCCGAGGACGGCGCCGCGAGGATCAGGCCGCGTTGGGGCATGCCTCAGCCATCCTCGGCAGGGCGACCGATGCCCAGCGGGTCGAGGTCACGCAGCTCGCGCCCCATCGCGAGCGATTGCCAGTCGAGCGCCTGCCGCAGAAGCGCCGCGCGTCCGATGCAGATGACGGCGGGAGCGGCGAGGCTCGCCTTTGCTGCATCTTCTGCCGCCTTCGCCAGCGTGGTTTCGAGCACCTGCTGCTCGGGCAGCGTCGCATGGGCCAAGATGGCCACCGGCTCGTCCCCCGAACGACCCGCCGCCATTATGTCAGCGCAGATCTCGGCCAGGTTCGACATGCCCATGTAGATCACGATGACCTGCGAGCCGCGCGCGATGCTGGCCCAGTCGACCGCCGTGGTGCCCCCGGTCCGATCGTGCCCGGTGACAAAGGTCACGGCCTGGTTCACGTCGCGGTGCGTCACGGGAATACCGGCATAGGCCAGCCCCCCGATGCCCGCCGTGATGCCGGGGATGATCCGGATCGGCACCCCGTGCTGGACGAGCGTCTGGCCCTCTTCGCCGCCCCGGCCAAAGACGAAAGGATCGCCCCCCTTGAGCCGCAGGACACGCTTGCCCGCGCGGGCAAGGTCGATGAGCTGGAGCGAGATGTCGCGCTGCTTTGCGCTCGGCTTGCCGCCCCGCTTGCCCGCGTGGATGCGCTCGGCCGCCGGGTTCGCCCAATCGAGGATTCGCGGGTCCACGAGGGCGTCGTGCACGATCACGTCGGCCTGTCCGAGGGCGTTCAGCCCATGGAGCGTCAGAAGACCGGGGTCGCCCGGGCCGGCCCCGCAGAGCCAGACCCAGCCGGGTTCCATCGTCGGCCAGTCGCCGGGGGGAAGGGAAAGCGTCGTCATGGGGGTCTTATGCACCTCAAACCCGGTCGGGAAAAGCCGGGGTTTCGTGCTGTTCATTTTGCCGGCGCCCTGCCTATAGTCGGGCCGATGACGGATGCGACCGAAAGCCCGCTGCGCCGGGGTTGGACCACGGGGGCCTGCGCCACGGCGGCGGTGCGGGGCGCGCTTCTGCGCCTGTGGGGCGGGGACTGGCCCGAGGATGTCACGATCACGCTTCCACGCGGCGAGACGCCGACCTTCGCGCTCGCCCATCGGGCCGAGGGGCCGGGCTGGGCCGAGGTCGGGATCACCAAGGACGCGGGCGACGACCCAGATGTGACCCACGGCGCGCTGATCATCGCGCGGGTGACACCGGGGGGCAGCGGCCTGCGCTTTGCCGCCGGTCCCGGCGTGGGCACGGTGACGAAGCCCGGTCTGCCGATCCCGCCGGGCGAGCCCGCGATCAACCCGGTCCCGCGCGAGATGATGGTCGGGCAGGTGACCGAGCTTGCCGCGCGTTTCGGGCAGTCGCCGGACGGCGAGATCATGGTCTCGATCCCGGGCGGCGAGGCGCTCGCGACCAAGACATGGAACCCGCGCCTTGGCATCAAGGGCGGGCTGTCCGTTCTCGGGACCACCGGCATCGTGCGGCCGTTCTCCTGCGCGGCCTGGATTGCGTCCATTCACAGGGGCATTGACGTGGCGCGGGCCGGGGGGCTGACCCATGTGGCGGGCTGCACCGGAGCCACGTCCGAGGCGGCCGTGCGCGCGCACTATGGGCTGAGCGAGGGTGCGATGCTCGACATGGGGGATTTTGTGGGCGGGATGCTCAAGTATCTCGCGGCCCATCCGGTCGAGCGGGTCACCATCGGCGGCGGCATCGGCAAGATCGCGAAGCTCGCGCAGGGGGCGTGGGACCTCCACTCCAAACGCTCGCAGGTGGATCTGGATCTGCTGGCCGACTGGAGCGGGGAGGATCGCATCCGATACGTGAACACGGCGTTGGAAGCCTATGGAATAATTGGAGAACCTTTGGCCATGACCATTGCTGAACGGGCGCTGGCCCAAGTGCGGGACCGGTTCGGGACCGAGATCGGCTTTGACGTGATCATCGTGGACCGGGGCGGAAAGATCATAGCAGAGGTGGGTCCATGAAGCTCCTTATGCTCGCTGGGACCGCCGAGGCGCGCGCCTTGGCGGCAAAGCTCGACCGGGACGGGCGGATCGACCTGACCGTGTCGCTCGCCGGGGCCACGCAGTCGCCGCTGCCGCTCGAGGGCAAGCTGCGGGTTGGTGGGTTTGGCGGCGAGAGAGAGCAGGAAAAGTTCATTTTCGATAATGGGTTCGATGCCGTTATTGATGCGACGCATCCATTCGCCGCGCGCATTTCGGCGCGCACAAGCGACATCTGTCGGGGGCTGGCTGTGCCTTATCTGGGCCTCCTGCGCCCGGCGTGGCAGCCGGGACCGGGCGACGATTGGCGCAGCGTGGCGACCGAGGCCGAGGTCGCCGAGGAGGTGGCGCAGGATGACGTGGTGTTCCTTGGCACCGGCCCCGGATCACTGGACGCGATCGGGCCGCTCGACGCCCGGCGGGTGCTCTGCCCGGTCGTGATGATTGACCGCCCCGCGCCGCCCGCCGGCGACCGGGTCGAAACGGTGGATCAGGCGCTCGACTGGGTCAATCGGCTGTGACGGTGGGGAGGATCATCGAGGGTCCGGACTGCGTGGCGGAAGGCGCCGCGTGGCTCGCCGCCCGGGATGCGCGCTTCGCCGCGGCGCTGGCGGAGACGGGGCCGCTGCCGCTCCGGCGCAAGCCCGAAGGGTTCGCCCAGCTTCTGTCAGCGATCGTGAGCCAGCAGGTCTCGACCGCCTCGGCCGCAGCGATCTGGGGTCGGATGGAGGCAGCGGGGCTGACCACGCCGCCCGCGATCCTCGCGGCAGGCGAGGACGGCCTGCGTGGCGCGGGACTGTCGCGGCAAAAGATCCGCTACGCGCTGGCGCTCTCGGAGGCGGGCGTGGATTTCGACGCTCTCAGGGCGAAACCGGACGAGGTGGTGATCGCGGACCTTGTTGCCCTGCCAGGGATCGGGCGCTGGACGGCGGAAATCTACGCGATGTTCTCGCTCGGGCGGGCCGATGTCTTTGCCCCGGGCGATCTGGCGCTGCGGGAGGCGGCGCGGGTGCTCTTTGACCTCGGCGCGCGTCCAAGCGAACGGGCGCTGCGCGAGATGGCAGGCGACTGGTCGCCGTGGCGTGGCGTTGCGGCGCGGCTGCTCTGGGCCTATTACCGGGTCGTCAAACAAAGGGAAGGGGTGCGGTGATGGCGCGCGAATTGAACTTCAAGAAAAAAGACGCGGCCTCGGGCACGACGACCTCCGTGGTGGTGTTTCTGCACGGTTACGGCGCGGATGGTGCCGACCTTCTGGGCCTTGCCGATCCGCTCGGCCAGTACCTGCCCGACACGAGCTTCTACGCGCCCGACGCGCCCGAAAAATGCGCCAACAATCCCTTCGGCTACCAGTGGTTTCCGATCCCGTGGCTCGACGGATCGTCGCAGGAGGCCGCGACCGCAGGCGCCGCGCGGGCGCAGGAGGACATCGACGCCTTCCTCGACATCGTCATGCAGGCCGAAGAGATTGGGCCGGAGCAATTGATCGTCGTCGGCTTTTCCCAAGGCACGATGATGTCGCTCAAGACCATTCCCCAGCGAGACGAGGCCATCGCCGGGATCGTCGGCTTCTCGGGGCGGCTCCTCGAACCCGAAACCTTTGCCGACCACGTCAAGGTGCGTCCGCCAATACTGCTCGCCCACGGCACGGCGGACGAAATGGTGCCCTTCACCCATTTCCACGAGGCGGGCGCGATCCTTCAGGAGGCGGGCTTCACCGTCTATGGCCATGTCATGGAAGGCACCGGCCATGGAATCGCCCCCGACGGTCTGGGCGCGGCGCTGTCCTTCATCGCCGAGCGACTCGGGGTGGAGCTGGAGCGCGGCTAGACGCGCGTCTTCAGGTCCGAAAGTGCCCGTTTTTCGGGCACTTATCCACAAACCCGCCCATCTTGCATTCTGTCACATGGCTGACATGGACAGCCGCGAAAGTGAGCCCAGATCATGGGGCTTGTCTGGCATCCGAACCCAGATATAGTCCAAGGTATCAAGCATGACGGGGCGGCCAGTTTGTGGCGGAACCGGCCCGCCCTGCACCGGGAACCTGCCTTCGGGGGAAGGCTGGAACGGCGTTGAAGGGCGAGAGCGGAAGACCATCATGGACGGCGACTTCAGAACCAGTTTTGTCAGGGATCACAGTCATCCCAAATCGCACCCGGCGCTGGTGCTCAACGCGGACTACAGGCCACTGTCCTACTATCCGCTGAGCCTCTGGCCGTGGCAGGAGGCGGTGAAGGCGGTGTTTCTCGACAGGGTGAACATCATCGCCGAATACGAGGAAACGGTCCGAAGCCCCAGTATGGAGATCAAGATCCCTTCCGTCGTGGTGCTGAAAGATTACGTAAGACCCCAAAAGCGCGTGGCCTTCACGCGCTTTAATCTTTTTCTGAGGGACGAGTTCTGCTGCCAGTACTGCGGATCAAAGGGCGATCTGACCTTCGATCACGTGGTGCCACGGGCGCGGGGCGGGATCACGTCGTGGGAAAACGTCGTCGCGGCCTGTTCGCGCTGCAATCTGCGCAAGGGCTCGCGGCCCCTGCATCAGTCGGGGCTCGCCTTGCGCAAGCCGCCGCGCCAGCCGGGGGCGGAAGAGATGCGCAACATGGGGCGCAAGTTCCCGCCGAACTATCTGCACGACAGCTGGATGGACTTCCTCTACTGGGATGCCGAACTCGAGGAATGAGCGTCTCAGGCCCGCCTGGCAATGTGGTCAGGCAGCGGGGCGCGGGCATGGCGGGCCAGGGACCAGGTGAGCGGTATGGGCTTGGTTTCGGGCAGGGTCAGGAGCCTCGCCTTGTGGGCCGCCCGCGCCTCGGACGTCGACAGAAGCAATCGCGCGGGCACGGCACCCGTCAGCCGGTCGCCGCGTGCGGTGAGACGCAGCCATGACAGACGTTCGGTAGGGGTCAGCGCGGCAAAGACCTCGGGTCCGGGATACAGGCTTTCCGCCGCGATCCCGTTTGCGATGACGACTTCGTGACGGGGCAGGAGCAGCGCGAAATAGGTAATCTCCCGACGACCGGGCAGGGCGCGAATGCCCGCGATCCGGGTGAGCGCCTTGACCGGGGCCAACGCCCCCAGGGGGTCGTAGAGCGCGAAGGCCGGCGAAGTTTCGACCAGCAGCCGATGATTGGGTGACAGCAGAAGATCGCGGTTCGGCCGCTTGTCGCCGAAGCTGCCGCGCTTGATCCGGATCGGCTGCGCCAGATGGGGCCTGTCCTTGAACCGCAGGCGGCGTTTGCCGATCCAGACCACGGGTTGTGGTCCACTGTCGAGCGTGAGGATCAGATCGCCGCGCCGGAGCCGGTCCATCCGGCGGGGGCCCGTCGGCGTGTCGATCATCGTGCCCGAGGTGAAGCAGACGAAGTCGAGGGTGTCGGCCGCGTCCTGCGTGATGCCGGTGTAGTTCGAGGAGACGACCGAGTTGAAGGTGATCCGGTCGATCCCCTGGCTTGCAAGCTCGGGCTGGCTGTCGCGGATGACGGCAAAGGTGTCGCCGGTCTGGGTCTGAAACACCGCGATCTGAGCTTCGAGCGTGGTCTGGTCATAGAACGTCACGGTGGCGTTCATCATGAGGACGGCGTCGAGCTTGGTGCTCACCGTTCCGGCGCCAAGATTGTAATGCACCGTGTCGAAATCGAGGAGGTCGTTGTCCGTCGTTACCGTGTTGTCTAGGAAACCGGCGTCCGTCCGGACGTTGACGATATTCGTAGCCAGCGCGTTTCCGGCCCCTGCGCCAAAGGTGGCCAACAGCGGAGTCGCAGTCTCGACGGAGTTGGTCAGCTCGTTGGTGTCCATCTGGGCGAAATTGCCCAGATAGAGAGTCGACCAGTAGACGTTGTCTGCCACGGTTGTTTCGCCGCACGGGCGCCCTCGGAAAATCTCCGAAGACATAGCGCAACCGGTTTACGGCAAGGTTAATGGTGTCCGCAGTGCGCGGCGCCTGCCGTCAGGCCGAACAAGACGCGCCGCCCAGCACACAGAACTTGGCGCAATGCGGGTGGTTCAGCGCGACGGGGCGCTCGGCCTCGGCCAATGTGTGGCCCATGTCGAACTCGGCTTCGTAGGGCAGAAGCGTGCAGGCGGCGACCGAGGGCCGTTCGCCTTTGCGTTTCACGACCATGCGGGACGACGAACACATGACGTCCTCGGGCGATTTGTGCAGGATGCCCCAGCAGGCCGTCGTGATCTCGGGCACCTCCACGCTCAGGTCCATTTCGGGAAAAATGACGAGCGCGCCGGGATGAGCCGCATCCACGGGCCAGCCGCGATCGGCAAAGAGCGCGGCGTAACCGGCCCGTGCCTCTGCCTCGGTCTCTTGCCAGCGGGCACGCCCTGCGATGGTCAGTTTGCAGGACTGCGCCGCGATCCAATCGACGCCTTCGAGGGTGGCCGCCCAGCTTCCCGCGCCGCGCACCGCGTCGTGACCCTCTTCGGTCCAGTGATCGAGTGACACCCGGAGAGTAATCCTCGTTCCGGCCTCTTCGATCAATCGGGACAGTTGCGCGGCCACATGGGGGCGCTGCATCGGCTTCATTGCGTTGGTAAGCACAAGGACCTCGTAGCCCGAGGCGAGCGACTGGCGCATCATGGCGAGAAAGTCGGGGTTCATGAAAGGCTCGCCACCCGTGAATCCGATCTCGCGCACCGGCCAGCCGCGCTCAGCGATCTGGTCCAGATAGTCGGCCACCTCGGAAACCGTGAGATAGGACAGGCGGTCGTTGGTGGGCGAGCTTTCGATATAGCAGCCCTCGCAGGTGATGTTGCACAGCGTCCCGGTGTTGAACCACAGCGTCGTCGGCCTAGTCAGGGCCACGGTCGCCCGCGCGCTGCCGTCCGCCGTAACGGCCGGGTCGATGAACTTGCCCTGATTGGCGGGCTCGATGCGCTTGTCCATTGGGCACTCCCTTTGCCATTAGCCGTAATCCAAAGGTCCTGCGCTGTGAAGCGCGGGAACGCGGTTGTGATTTCGTTATGGATGCTGGACAGCTTGGGGCAGGGAGGCTATCCACGGGGCGCGACCGGTTAGCGCTAACGAAGAACGCAGCATGGCGTCGGACGGTCGGCCAACAGGAGACGGATATGGTATCGCGCGTCATTCCGGTCGAAGCCTTCGACCTCGTGATCTTTGGTGGCACGGGCGATCTTGCCCGGCGGAAAATTCTGCCGGGGCTTTATCGCCGGTTCTACGACGGCCAGATGCCCGAAGATGCGCGGATCATCGGGGCAGCCCGGTCCGAGATGGACGAGGCCGGGTTCCGGCAGTTCGTCAAGGAGGCGTTGAAGGAGTTCGTCTCGAAACGCTACGACGAGGAAAAAGTCGCGACCTTCCTGGAACATCTGACCTATGTCTCTGTCGATGCGATGGGCACCGATGGCTGGAAGGATCTGGCCAAGGTAATGCGCAAGGATGTGGTGCGCGCCTTCTACTTCTCGGTCGGTCCGAGCCTTTTCGGCGAAATCGCGGAACGGCTCCACAAATACAAGATCGCTGACGATGACAGCCGGATCGTGGTGGAAAAGCCTTTTGGTAACAATCTCGAAACCGCGCGGGCGCTGAACCGGACGCTGGCCGAGCATTTCCACGAAACGCAGATCTACCGGATTGACCATTACCTCGGCAAGGAAACGGTGCAGAACCTGATGGCTGTGCGCTTTGCCAACATGCTCTTCGAGCCGCTGTGGAACGCGCAATATGTGGACCACATCCAGATCACCGTGGCCGAAACGGTCGGCGTCGGCGGGCGCGGGGGCTATTACGACAAATCGGGCGCGATGCGGGACATGGTGCAGAACCACCTCATGCAGCTTCTGTGCCTGACCGCGATGGAGCCGCCGTCGAAGTTCGAACCCGACGCGGTGCGGGATGAAAAGCTCAAGGTGATCCGCGCGCTCCAGCCGGTCGAACCCGGCGACATCGTGCGCGGGCAATACAAGAGCCAGAAGGAAAGCTACATCGACGACGTGGAAAACCCGCGCTCGATCACCGAGAGCTATATCGCGCTCAAGGTCGAAATTGCGAACTGGCGCTGGAACGGCACGCCCTTCTACCTGCGCACGGGCAAGCGGATGAAGGAACGGGTGTCCGAGATCGTCGTGCGTTTCAAGGAGCCACCCCATTCGATTTTCGAAGAGGACACCGGCCAGACCGCGAACGAGCTTACCATCCGGCTCCAGCCGAACGAGGGCATGGACCTGACCGTGACGATCAAGGAGCCGGGGCCGGGGGGGATGCGTCTGATCGACGTGCCGCTCGACATGACCTTTGCCGAGGCGCTTGGTGAAGAGGCGGCGGATGTGCCCGACGCTTACGAGCGGCTCATCATGGACGTGATCCGGGGCAACCAGACGCTCTTCATGCGCGGGGACGAGGTCGAGGCGGCCTGGGCCTGGACCGATCCCTTGATCGAGGCTTGGGAATCGCGCGAAGAACGCCCACATGCCTATGAGCCGGGGTCGATCGGGCCGGAAGAGGCGCTGATCCTGATGCACCGGGATGGCCGCCGCTGGAGGGAGCTTCGCTCATGAATTACGATTTCCGGGAATACCCGGACCGCGAACTGATGATGATGGACATCGCCGACCGGGTGGCGAGCGAATTGCGGCAGGCGCTCAGGAACGGCGAGCGTGCGTCGATTGCCGTTCCCGGAGGCACGACGCCGGGGCCGATCTTCGACACCCTTTCGGGGGTGGACCTGCATTGGGACCGGCTTGACGTCATGCTCACGGACGAACGCTGGGTGCCCGAGGACAGTCCGCGCTCGAACACCCGGCTCCTGCGCGAACGGCTCCTTGTGGACAAGGCCGCCGCGGCGCGGCTCGTCCCGCTCTACGATGGAACGGACGCGCCCGAGGAGAGCCTCGACAGGCTGTCCCAAGGCATCGACGCGCTCCTGCCGTTGTCCGTCGTCGTGCTCGGCATGGGCGACGACATGCACACCGCGAGCCTTTTTCCCGAAGCCGATCTTCTGGACGAGGCGCTTTCTGCGCAGGCCCCGACGCTCCTGGCGATGCGGGCACCCGGCGCGCCCGAACCCCGCATCACGATGAGTGCACGGGTCCTCAATGGTGCAATGTCGAAACACCTTGTCATTACCGGCGCGGCCAAGCGTGAAGCGCTTGAACGCGCTGCGAAATTGAACGACGCTCGGCAGGCACCGGTGAGCGCGGTTCTCAAGGACACGACCGTTCACTGGGCTGAGTAAGGGTTCGAGGTTCGAGTTCAAGTTTTTGAAAAGATGGCGACCTTTCGCGGGATAGGCGAAAGGCCGATTAATTGTGTGGGGGATGCAGATGACTTGGGACGCGGTGAAAGCCCATCGGGCGGCGCAGGGCGACCTTTCCATTCCCGCCATGCTCAAGGACGAGCAGAGGGCGGCGGGCTTCTCGGTCCGGTTCGAGGACATGCTTTTCGACTATTCGAAAACCACGATGGACGAGACCGCGCGCGATCTGCTGCTGGAACTGGCAGATGGACAGGGTCTCGCCGCCCGCACCAAGGCCATGTTCGCGGGCGAGAGGATCAACGAGACCGAGGGGCGCGCGGTGCTCCACACCGCGCTCCGCAACCCGGACAAGAAAGGCCCCAGCGTCGATGGTGAGCCGGTCATGCCGGGCATTCACGCGACGCTTGAGCGGATGGAGGAGTTTGCCGACGGCCTGCGTCGGGGCAACGTGCGACCCCACGGCGGTGGGCGCTTTACCGATGTGGTGAATATCGGGATCGGCGGCTCCGACCTTGGCCCCGCGATGGCCACGCTGGCGCTCGCTCCCTACCACGACGGGCCGCGCGTTCATTACGTCTCGAATGTCGACGGTGCGCATATCCACGACACGCTCGAGGGCCTCGATCCGGCGACGACCCTCGTGATCGTGGCCTCCAAGACCTTTACGACCATCGAGACCATGACCAATGCCGAAACCGCGCGGCAATGGCTCAAGTCGGCCCTGGGGGGCGAGGCCGTCGGGCGGCACCTTGCGGCGGTTTCTTCCGCTGTGGACAAGACCAGCGACTGGGGCATCGACCCCTCGCGTGTCTTCGGCTTCGAGGACTGGGTCGGCGGGCGCTATTCGATCTGGGGACCGGTGGGTCTGGGACTGATGATTGCCATCGGTGGCAAGCAATTCCGCGAGTTCCTCGCAGGCGGGCATGACATGGACGTGCATTTCCAGTCCGCCGACGGCGCACAGAACATGCCGGTCATGCTCGCGCTCTCCGGCGTCTGGCATCGCCAGGTCTGCGGCTATCCGACACGGGCCGTGCTGCCCTATGACCAACGGTTGTCCCGGCTGCCGGCCTATCTCCAGCAGCTCGAGATGGAAAGCAACGGCAAGTCCGTGTCGATGGACGGGGACGACCTGCAAGTGCCCTCGGGGCCGGTGGTCTGGGGCGAGCCCGGGACCAATGGCCAACATGCCTTCTACCAGCTGATCCATCAGGGCACGCAGGTCGTGCCTTGCGAGTTCCTCGTCGCCGCGCGGGGCCACGAACCCGAGCTTGACGCCCAGCACCAGCTCTTGGTGGCCAATTGCCTGGCCCAGTCCGAGGCACTGATGAAGGGCCGCAGTCTCGACGAGGCGCGGGAGATCATGAAGGAGAAGGGCCTCAAGGGAACCGAACTCGAGCGGCAGGCGCGGCACCGTGTGTTTCCGGGCAACCGTCCGTCCACCACGCTTGTCTACCCGACGCTCACGCCCCGGATGCTGGGGCGGATCATCGCGCTCTACGAGCACCGGGTCTTCGTCGAGGGTGTGCTTCTGGGCATCAATTCCTATGACCAGTGGGGCGTGGAGCTGGGCAAGGAACTGGCGCTCGCGCTGGAGCCGATCGTGCGGGGCGAAAAGCCCGCCGACGGCAAGGATGGGTCAACGCGGATGCTGGTTGACTTCCTGCACGGGGCGCGGGGATAGGTCGGTCTGGGGATAGCCTCTGGAGACAGGCACATGCGGCGCGGGACGGCGCGTCGTTGACCGAGGAATGGGACGACGGGGCCGGTCCGAAAAACGGCCCCGCTGCGCGTGCCGGTCACATCGAGCACGCCATTTTGCGGTGAGGAATTCGGATGGACGTTTGGAGCGGGTGAAGGGAATCGAACCCTCGTCTTAAGCTTGGGAAGCTCCTGCTCTACCATTGAGCTACACCCGCGTGAGGGCGGAGATACGAAGCGGCGCGGGCTTCGTCAAGGGCTATCCGCGCCGTCGCCTGCGCCGACCGCCGTCCTCGCCGCCGCCCGCGTTGAAATCCACCTCGGGCAGGGTGACGACCGAGCGCAGGATCGGAAAGGGATCGGCGGAATTGGGCATCGCCGTGGCCGCGACGAAATGTTCCTGGAACCTGGGCTCGACGGCGGTTTCGATCTTTTCGATCTGGCGGACAAGGGTTTCGACCTCGCCCCGCGCCTCGCGGTTGAGAAGCGCGATGCGCGCGCCCGTGCCAGCCGCGTTCCCCGCCGAGGTCACGCGCTCGAGCGGGCAGTCGGGGATCATGCCAAGCACCATCGCGTGTTTCGGGCTGATATGCGCGCCAAAGGCCCCGGCCAGCACCACGCGGTCGACCTTGTCCACGCCGCGCTTGTCAATGAGCAGCCGCGCGCCCGCGTAAAGCGCGGCCTTGGCCATCTGGATCGCGCGGATATCGCCGTTGGTGACGGTGATCCGGCGGTCAGCGTCTTCCCACAGCAGGTAGGAATAGGTGCGGCCTTCCGGCATGCAGCGGGAGGTCCCGGTCGCCTCGGCCGACCCGATGAGACCCGAGGGGTCCACGATGCCCGCCATGCGCATCTCGGCCACGACCTCGATGATGCCCGAACCGCAGATGCCGGTGATGCCAGAGGCCGCCGTCGCCTCGGCAAAGCCCGGATCGTCTGACCAGAGGTCCGAGCCGATGACCCGGAAACGCGGTTCCTTGGTGACGGGGTCGATCTCGACCCGCTCGATCGCGCCGGGGGCGGCGCGCTGGCCCGAGGAAATCTGCGCGCCTTCGAAGGCCGGGCCAGTGGGCGAGGAACAGGCGAGCACGCCCGAGGTGTCGCCCAGCAGGATCTCGGCATTGGTGCCCACGTCCACGACGAGGACCAGATCGTCGGAGCGGTTCGGCGCCTCGGAGAGCGCGACCGCGGCGGCATCGGCGCCCACATGCCCTGCGATGAGTGGCAACACATAGGCGCGGGTGCCCGGCGCGATGGCGAGACCGATCTCGGAGGCCATAAGGCGCTGCGCCGTGCCGGTGGCGAGCGCAAAGGGCGCCTGGCCCAACTCGTAGGGGTCAAGGCCAAGGAACAGGTGATGCATCACCGGGTTCATCACAAAGGTCGTGTCGAGCAGGCTCGCGGCGTCGATCCCGGCCTCGGCCACCAGTTCGGCCACCAGCGTATTGATCCCCTCGCGCACCACTCGGGTCATCTCGGACGCGCCGTCAGGGTTCATCATGCCGTAGCTCACCCGGCTCATCAGGTCCTCGCCAAAGCGGATCTGCGGGTTCATGAGGCCGGACGAGGCGAGCACCTCGCCCGTGTCGATGCGCACGAGGTGGCCTGCGATTGTGGTGGAGCCAAGGTCCACGGCAAGCCCGTGCACCGGCCCCTCGAAGAACCCGGGCCAGAGCGCGATGACGCGCGGCGGCAGAGTGCCATCATCGTGGATCGCGGCAGTCACGCTCCACTTGCCGGCGCGGAGTGTCTTTTGCAGCCCGGCCATGAGATGGAAGTCAAGGGCAAGATCGTCGCGCCCGGTCTGGGCCCGCAGCGCCTCGAGCAGCCGCTCGGTATCGCCCGAGGGATGGTGCATGTCGGGTTCCGCCACCTCGACGTAGCTCAGCGTCACGGCGGGCGACAGGGTGATGTCGCGCACCTCGGCGCGCTTGCGCACGACCTGTTTGTGAACCTGGCTTTCGGCGGGCACGTCTATCACGCAGTCGCCCATGATCTGCGCCTGACAGCCCAGTCTGCGACCGGGTTTCAGTCCCCGGATGCGGTCGTAGCGTTCTTCCACTGCGTTGATCCACGCCAAGCGCGCGGGCGGCTTGCAGCACGGGGGTGCCCGCCGCAACTCGGCCCCGTTTGCCGGAGGGCGTGAAGATGACGAGAGGGTCTTTGGTGGCGTCTTGGGACATGCGGCGCTCCTTTGCCGCCTTTGTATCGGGGAGGACGCCGGGGGCAAGCATGACCTGCGACCTGTGACAGGCGGGAAGCGGCATCACGGCTTTGCGCATGGTCTTGCATGTGAAAAGAAATGACCCTATATTTCCCTGTGAAAGGATGCCAGCCATGACCGTCCATATTCTCAGACCTCAAAGCGGACCAGATCGCGGCGCGGTCCTGACCAAGGCTTTGCTCAATGCGTCCGGGCGGCTCGGCCTCACGGGCGCGCGGCTGGCAGAGGTGATCGGCGTGTCCGGACCGACCGTCTCGCGCATGTCCAAGGGCGCCTGGGTGCTCGAGGAGGGGACGAAACCCTTTGAACTCGCCGCGCTGTTCTTGCGTCTCTTCCGGTCGCTCGATGCGATCACGGGCGGGGATGAACGGGTGGCAAAGGCGTGGTTGCAGGCCGAGAATACCGTTTTCGGTGCCGCGCCCGCCCAGACGATCCTGAGCGTGGAGGGGCTGGTGCGTGTCACGCAATACCTGGACGCCAGACGCGCTCCGCTCTGAGCTGCGGGCCTATCGGGGGTGCGGCTGGCGGCTGGTCGAGGCGCAGCACCGGGTATCGACGCTGAAACTCGTGGACAGCCTCGATGAACAGGCGGTGCTCGAGGATATTCTCGAGGCGTCGAAGCCTCCGGTTCCCGCGCCCTGTCAGGGCCTCGACTACCTGCTTGCCACGCCCTTCCGGTATGACGGACCTTATCCCCACGGCTCGCGGTTTCGCCGCGCGGGCATGACGCCGGGGGTCTGGTATGGGGCCGAGGCCGTCGAGGCCGCCGTGGCGGAAATGGTGTTCTACCGGTTCTTGTTCTATGCCGAGAGTCCGGCGACGCCATGGCCCCAGAACACCGCAGATTACACGGCGTTGGGCGTGCGGCTTGCCACCGAAGTGGCGGTCGATCTGACCGCCCCGCCACTGGTCGAGGATGCCGCACTCTGGACCGATCCGACGAGCTACGCTGCCTGTCAGGCGTTGGAGGAAGCGGTGCGTGCGGCGGGGGGGCGGCTTATCCGATACCAGTCCGTGCGTGACCCGGACGGGCGGGCGAACCTCGCCGTGCTGGACTGTGCGGTCTTTGCCGAAAAGGCGCCCGGCGAGCGCCAGACCTGGCGGATCCGGCTGTCGCAACACGGCGCGCAGGCCCTGTGCGATTTCCCGGATGTCAGGATGAGCTTTGGTCCCGATGCCTTTGACGATCCACGGTTATCCGCGATGGTCTGGCAGCGGTAGCTCTACATCGAGAAAGATACGCCGCAGCCGCAGGAGCTGGAGGCGTTGGGGTTCTCGATCACGAATCGCGCGCCGATAAGTTCCTCGGTAAAGTCGATGGTCGCCCCGGTGAGAAACGGCAGCGACACTTCGTCGATGACCACTTTCTCACCCGCGCCCTCGAGCACGAGATCGCCCTCTTCGGGTTCGGCCAGGGTGATCTCGTATTGAAAACCCGAGCAACCGCCGCCTTCGACGGCCACGCGCAGAGCCTTGCCATCGGTGCCGGCGCCGATTTCGCCCAGCCGGGCAAAGGCGCGGTCGGTGACTTTCGGAGGGAGATTGAGGTCCATGAGGGGCACCCTGTTTTACTTGGCGTTCAAGCCGAATATATGAAGGTGAGGAACAGGCGACAAGGGAAGCAGTCAGGGATGGGAGCCACATATGCGTGTGATCCGGCAAATTCGCGGGGCCGATTGTATCCGGAAGAGGAAAGCGCATTCCGCTCGCCCTTCCAGCGCGACCGCGACCGGATCATCCATTCTTCGGCCTTCCGGCGGCTCAAGCACAAGACGCAGGTGTTTCTCGAGCACGAGGGCGATTACTACCGCACGCGGCTGACCCATTCGATCGAGGTCGCGCAGGTGGCGCGCACGATTGCGGGCACGCTCGGGTTGAACGAGCACCTGACGGAAGCGGTGGCGCTGGCCCATGACCTTGGCCATACGCCCTTTGGCCACACGGGCGAAGATGCCTTGGACGCGCTCATGCAGCCCTACGGCGGGTTCGACCACAATGCGCAGGCATTGAAGATCGTGACCTCGCTCGAACGGCACTACGCCGATTTCGACGGGCTGAACCTCACGTGGGAGACGCTGGAGGGCATCGCCAAGCACAACGGCCCGGTCACAGGCGAGCTACCGGTCGCGCTGTCGGAATACAACGAGTTGCATGATCTGGAACTGGAGACCTACGCGAGTGCCGAGGCGCAGGTGGCCGCGATTTCCGACGACATCGCCTATAACAACCACGATTTGCATGATGCGATCAGGGCAAAGCTTATCACCGAGAAAGATATCTGCACCGTCGATATGGTGGCGCGCAGTTTTGCCGAGGTGGATCAGAAATACCCGACGCTGGATGCGAACCGGAGATTTCACGAGGCGCTGCGCCGGGTCTTTGGCCTCATGGTCGAGGATGTGCTGGGCGAAAGTTTCCGGCTGATGAACAAGGTCAATCCGGGCAGTGCCTGGGACGTGCGGCAGGCCGGCCAGCAGCTCATCCGGTTCTCTCCCGGCATGTGGGAGGAACTCAAGCAACTGCGCGGGTTCCTGTTCCGGCAGGTCTACCGCGCGCCGTCCGTGGTGAAGATGCGCGAGCAGGTGACGATGATCGTCAACGAGCTCTTCCCGCTCTTCATGGAGAACCCGGATTACCTGCCGTCCGAATGGCGCGAGGATGTGCGCAAGGCGAACGACGAAACCGCGCTGGCGCGGATCGTCGGGGATTATATCGCGGGCATGACCGACCGTTTCGCGATCGAGACCCATGCCCGGTTCATCGGCGGTGCCGACGTGCGGTCGCGTCTGTGATCCCGAGGTAAGCGGAGCGGGCTGTCGCCCGCGCAAAGTTTGCGCCGGTTCGCGCTGCGCGCGAACCGGCGCGGTGGCCGCCTGTGCCGGGCGAGATCGCAGGCTGCAAGCGTCGATTTTCTCGCTGGGGAAGCGCGGCAAGGGGCGCTATTTCAACGGTATTGCGAGTCGGCGGCGCGTCAAGGTCGAGCCGCTTCGCGGTGCCTTTGGCAACCTTGACCCGCCGCCGACTCGCGTTGCCCTGAAAGCCTGTCGTTGACCTTGGCGAGCGACGTGGTAGACCCCGGCTGATCTTTCCGACCTTAATGGATGCAGAAATGAACCTCTTTGCCGATATTCGTGCGCTGACCGTGGATGCCCTGGACGCGCTGGTGGCCGATGGCGTGCTGCCCGCGGGTCTCGACTACGCCAATGTGGCGGTCGAGCCGCCGCGCGATGCGGCGCATGGGGATATGGCGACCAACGCGGCGATGGTTCTGGCCAAGCCCGCGGGCATGAAGCCGCGCGACATTGCCGAGGCGCTCGCAGCCAGGCTTCTGGCCGATGGGCGGATCGCCACGGCAGAGGTCGCGGGGCCGGGGTTCCTGAACCTGCGGCTCGAACCCGGCATCTGGGCCGGGTTGGTGGACGGAATACTCTCAGATCCCGATTACGGGCGCGGCACACTGGGGCAGGGCGTCAAGGTGAACGTCGAATATGTCTCGGCCAACCCGACCGGGCCGCTTCACGTGGGTCACACGCGCGGTGCGGTCTTTGGCGACGCGCTCGCTGCGCTGCTCGAATACGCGGGCTATGACGTCACGCGCGAATACTACATCAACGATGGCGGCGCGCAGGTCGATGTGCTCGCGCGGTCGGTCTACCTGCGGTATCTCGAGGCGCATGGGCAAGAGGTGCAGTTCGCGGACGGAACCTATCCCGGCGACTACCTGATCGAAGTGGGCGAGGCGCTCAAGGACAAGGTAGGCGATGCCTATGTGGACGAGGCCGAGGAGGTCTGGCTTGAACCCGTGCGGGAATTCGCGACCGAACGGATGATGGATCTGATCCGCGACGACCTGAAGGCCTTGGGCGTCGAGATGGACGTGTTCTATTCGGAGAAAAGCCTTTACGGCACCGGCCGGATCGAGGCCGCGATCAAGGCGCTGGAGGGCAAGGGGCTCATCTACAAGGGCACGCTCGAGCCGCCCAAGGGCAAGCTGCCCGAGGATTGGGAGCCGCGCGAGCAGACGCTGTTCAAATCCACCGACTTCGGCGATGACGTGGATCGCCCGATCATGAAATCGGACGGCGCCTGGACCTATTTCGCGCCCGATATCGCCTATCACTATGACAAGGTCTCGCGCGGGTTCGATCAATTGATCGACGTGTTCGGCGCGGACCATGGCGGCTACGTCAAGCGGATGAAGGCGGCCGTGGCCGCACTGTCGGACAACGCCGTGCCACTCGACATCAAGCTCACGCAGCTCGTGAAGCTCTTCAAGAACGGCGAGCCGTTCAAGATGTCCAAGCGCGCCGGGACCTTCGTCACCCTGCGCGATGTGGTGGATGAGGTGGGCGCGGACGTCACGCGCTTTATCATGTTGACGCGCAAGAACGATGCGCCGCTCGATTTCGACTTCAACAAGGCGCTGGAGCAGTCCAAGGACAACCCGGTCTTCTACGTGCAATACGCCAATGCGCGGGCCCATTCCGTGCTGCGCAAGGCCGCCGACATGGGTGTCAAGGACCCTGTGACGCCGACGCTCACAGACGAGGCGGAGCTGAAGCTTGCCCGCACGCTCGCCGAATGGCCGCGGCTCGTCGAGATCGCCGCCAAGGGGCACGAACCCCATAGAATCGCCTTTTATCTCTATGACTTGGCGAGCGACTTTCATGCACTGTGGAACAAGGGCAATGATCGCCCGGAGCTTCGCTTCCTGAATGAGAGTGACCCTCTCGCAACAGCGGCGAAAATTGCCCTGCCGAAAGCCGTTTCCGTTGTGATTTCATCGGGCCTTGGTATTCTTGGCGTGACTCCGGTCGAGGAAATGCGCTGAGCACAAGCGCCGCCTGACCGCGGGATGAGGCGTCCGACAGAGTATCCGGCGACAGATCGGAACTTTCGGGCACGACGAGAACGGCAGTAACGGCGACCGGACGGACGCGTCCGACACGTCGAGCGAGGCAGGCAATGGCAAGTTCCGAATACCGCGGTCCGGGGGCCGCTTATCCAGACTCCTACGGCTACGGTGCGACGTCGTCGCGGGGTGCCGCGCCGTCCGGCTATCCGTCTGGCGCGCCGGCTGGCAACCACCCGGCACCTGGGCAGCACGGCACGGCGTTCGAGCCGCAGATCCATCGTCGCGAGATGCGCCCTGCGCAGCCGCAAGTGGTCCGACATGGCGCGCCGCAGCCCCAAGGGATGCCCCAGCCGCCCTATCAGCCTGCGCCGTCTCAGGCTGCCGTCGCCGGGCATTACCGCGAACATCACCATCACCCGGCGGCGGCGCAGCGCCAGATCGCGCAGCCACGCGCCGCGCAGCCTCAGCATCCTGCGGCCGAAAGGGCGCCGCAGCGTCAAGTCCATGGCTCCGTTCCGTCTGAGCACATGGGCTATCACGATGCCGCGCCCCAGATGCAGGTGCGTGGCCGACCGGTGCAGCCTCGGCCGCAGTCGGCGCATGGCAATGTAAGTCAGGCAGGCTATGCGCCCGCGCCGCAGGGCCATGTCGCCGCGCCGCAGGGTGGCTGGCAGGACGCGCCCTTCGAGGAGGACGCAGGCCATGCCGGTGCGGTCGCTCGCACGATGAACGGAATCGGCGCGGTGCTCTCCATCGCGCTCGTCGCGGGCCTCGCGGTCTGGGGCTACAAGCTCGCCATGCGGGACGTGACCGAGATCCCGGTCGTCGCCGCGCTCGAAGGTCCGATGCGCGTGGCGCCCGACGATGAGGGCGGGTCCGAAGCCGCACATCAGGGGCTGGCGGTGAACACTGTGGCGGCCACCGGCTCTGCCGAAGGTCCGGTCAATCAGGTTTTGCTCGCCCCGTCGCCAGACGGCTTGACGGACGAGGACGTGCCCGCGGTTGCCGCCGCTCTAGGCAGCGCCCCGCTCGAGACCGAAACCGGTGAGGCCGTGGTGACGCCTGCCTCCGTATCGGGCGACGAGGCCGAACGCGCTGCCGCTCTCGCCATGGCCGAGCAGATCGCGAACGGGGCGACGCCTCTGACCGGGGATGCCGCCGATTTGAACCTGAGCGACGGCGGCGAGGCGCTTGTCGATGCCTCCGCGCCGGGTGTCGCTGTGTCACCGCGCCCGCGTCCGCGCCCCGAGGATATCGTGGCGCGCTCGGCGGCGTCGCCTTCGACCGATGCGCTGCTCGCGGCAACGTCGTCCGCCGCTGCCGAAGTGCCCGCGTCGGACATTCCCGTGGGCACGCGTCTTGTCCAGATCGGCGCCTACGACAGCCAGGATGTCGCGCGTGCCGAGTGGGATCAGCTCGCAGGTCGGTTCGAGGATTACATGGGCGGCAAGTCGCGCGTGATCGAAGAGGCCTCGTCGGGGGGCAAGACCTTCTACCGCCTGCGGGTCATGGGCTTTGACGATCTGTCCGATGCCCGCCGATTCTGCGCCGCGCTCATGGCCGGGAATGCGAACTGCATCCCTGTGGTCACGCGGTGATCCATGGGAGCGGGCGCCACGATCCTTGGTCTGTCCGGTCCGCGTCTGACGCGGGC
>LUOO01000097.1 GCA_001626765.1 Maritimibacter sp. REDSEA-S28_B5 | reverse complement strand
ATGGCGGGCCTACTGTGGCCCGCCGTCTGCCGAGAAAAATAGATGCCGTTCTTTCGGGATTAGCTACTCACGTTAATAAGCACAATCCAAGCGGCCCACACAAGCGCCAATACTTACTAAGATTCAGCTAAGAGATCGAAGAAATCTGTTTGCTTGGCACTGATTTCTCCAATTATGCGTTCTTTGGTCCTAGGACTTCTAAACATCTGGTAGTGAGCCACCGCTTTTTGTTGGCTGCAAGCTGCGGCCACGCGACGAATGGCCTCCTCAACCAACTCAACTGCTGCGTCTCCCTCGGGCAATTCGGCCTTTTGGGACTTCACATGGAGAAGTTTACACGCAAAAAGAATAAACCAGTGCCCGTAAACTAGGTACTGATGCTCGTGCCCGCTTTCGGGCGACGATCCGAAATTTGCTTGATAGGTATCGCGAAGCCCTTCGATGATCCCATACATCTGATAGAGCTTGATCAGCTCATTGACGTTCTGGCGGCTGCCAAATATCTGCTGGAAACGTGCATCAAAAATTGAATCTGACTCTGTCTTCGCTCGATCAGGCTCTCTAAGATCAAACGACAAAATGATTTGCCCCAATTTCAGTGCGTCGATTCTCTTGTCGTCCGGTTGGTCAGAATGCATGTTCTTCTTGCGTTCGAAGAAATAGCCCTTCTCCTTTAGTGCGAGCTCTAGCTTCTTCAGGACTTCGTGGTTTGACATGAGATCACGGCTTTGAATCCGTGCCTGACTGTTGGTCGCAACAGCCACCCTTTCTGCGATGTCTGACCGATCGGTTGCATACATGCGCACCATCACAACAACATCAGACAGGGCTTGAGGATCAGTCCGCGCGGCCTCAACCAATGAATGAGAAGTTTGCGCACCATTGACGATTTGGAAATCTTTGAAAACCAATCTCGGGTTGGTATGCCCCTTGTTGTAAGAAAAGCTGTTGCAGGTGATTGTGATACCGTTGTTCAGATACCAAAATAGGTAGCTGTCGTTCGATGTAGCTGTAGAGATAATTGCCTGATTGAAACCACCCTTGGCCCCGAGGAACACTCTCAGGTTGTCATCAAACAGGTGGCGTTTGATGGTCTCGCGATCGTCTTCCGTAATAAGTTCAACAAAGGATATTGCATCAATCGACGCAATCGCCCCTCGGACATCACCGTCCGAACGCTCCAAGATTTCTCGGCCAATGACCTGCAATTGCCCATCTTCGCGCGTCCGACCTTCGCCCGCCATGCCTTGAATAACACTGTGGCCGCCATAAAATTCAAACGAAACGGACGGATGTGACGCCTTGATGCTCTCGATGATGCCCAAGGCAGAGGTTGCAAAACCTGCGCCATTCGAACAGAAGATAGCCTTATATCGGCAGATTTTGCCCTTGTCGTGGAGTTCCCAGATCCGAAGCACAGCTTCCTGAAGCCGAAAGTTTCCACAGTTAGCCAATCCGTCTGACTTCTCGAACAACTCGTTAAGGAAAAGGGAAACCTTCAGAATCTCCGTGTCATTGATCGTCTTGTGACAAGTGCCTTGGCTCTCTCGATATTTTGACTGGAATAGGAAGACTTCAGCGGTACTTTCGCTTTCGATTATGTGAATTGCATCAATCCCGCGATCGTCAGGACCATCCGTGATAATTTCCTGCAATTGATCATCGTGACCAGGAAATATCTGCTCCAAGACGATTGCTAGGAATCCCACTGTTTTCTTGGCGAACTGATGTTTCTTGCAGGTCTTAGTGACCCTAGACTCAATGATGTCCCAATCCATCTTTGAAATCGGATTCATGGTGTAGTCTAACCCTCGTAATGAGATGGAGAGGCGCGGTCTAAGCGGATCATGCGCACCGGCGGTGGGTCCTGCACAGGCATGTCTGGGGCGGTTGAAAAACGAGCGACTTCCGGGCAAGAAGAAGTTATCGTCAAACTGGTTGGCGAATGGCCGGGTGCCGCGTCGCGTTGATTTTGGTGGGCAAGTTGCACTATTCCGATCTTCGTGTTCATTGTGCAAGGTGCTTTTCAAATGCTGTGTTGATTGCCTTAAACAGGCGTTCAAACTGGTCTTCGCTTTCTGTAGGCAATACTGAGGCCGGGTCGGTCGCCATTTTCTGCAAGAAAAGCCGTGTTGGTCGCGTCTTGTGGAAGTCGATGGACAGCGCTTTGAAAGCTGCTTCAAAACGACGAGCTATTCGGGGAACGTGGGTGTTGATTTCCAGTGTCTTGCCCTTCAATTCGTCGGTGTAGGCTTCACGAATTAGTTTCTCGTAAACCACCGGGTCCAAGATATCTTCGATGTCAGCTTCGCTCGGCGGAGCCTCAAATGCTTCGCTGGCGAACACCACATTATCCGACCGGAGAAGTTTGCCTTTGACCAAATCGTTACGTGTTGCCTTCGCGTCCTTTTCATCGTCGAAAAGGACAATCACCTTCAACTGCTCGGATGTAAGCAGAGCTACCATGTAATGAACTTTTTGCGCGCCACCGGCGGGCGTGATGGTTAGGCGTTTGTCGAGGCCAGCTTTCCCTTGGTCGTTGAGATGCGCCGAGACAGCGGAAAGGATCCAAAAGTCAGTGACCCCTTCGACAACCAAGTTATTCGGGCCAATGAAAAGGCTTTGTGCAAGGTCGTAGCCTAGTGCTGCTTGCAGCGGGAATAGGGTTCGAGCATCACCTGTAGGATCATTGGATACGGTCGTCCCAGCTTCTTCGTTGATGTTGACGGTTCGCACCCAATCCAGTTGATGCGTTGGCACCATGAACGGCGAATGCGTCGTATAGATAATTTGATTTGCAAAATCTTCCTCAAGGTGCCGAAGCAAGTCGCCTTGTGAACGGGCGTGAAGATACAAGCCGGGTTCGTCCAATAATAAAATTGCGCCGTCGGCTTCGCCATCTTCGGTATCCGCAGCAAACACGATGTAGAATGCGAAGAACCATTGAAAGCCACGGCTTCTTTCATCAAGATTCACTTCAACATCATACGTATTGTTTGGGTCGGAAATCAGCGTTTCAAAGTGCTGTGCGTCAAGGTTGAAGCGGACCTTCAATTCTCGGTCCTTCCAACGCTTGCGAATGGCCGTCGTTACAACGGAGCCAGCACGATTAGCCAACTGTCCCCGTGTTTCTTGGTCATTCCGTTTTAGAAGGTCTTGTAGCTCTTCGGGGCTTAATCCAGCAACCTTGCATAACTTCTCAAAATTCAGGTCCGCTGGAGTGGGTGTTCCTTCGTCCCTGCGTTGAAGGAACTGCGCAATGTTTTGTTGCCCTTTTATTTCCGGATAATCTTCAAGGAACATGAACTTTGGTAGGCGTTCAACGATCCAATTGCGCGCCTGCGCGTGAGCTGCCTCGTATCCGGGAATTTCTTCGGCTAATTCCTCCAATGCGACGACTTTCTGATCTTGTTTTTCAGTGAGTTCGATATCAGCCGCCGCTAGGGCTTGCCGCAGCTCGGCGAGTGCCGGCCCCGCTAAAGCCGCCCACTTTGCGGCATCTCCCCCAACGCTGATTGCGGTGAGGAATTTGCCCGAAGCGCGTTCTAATTCTGACTTGGTATCATCGGTCATCTTCGACGCTATTGCCTTTACAGCCGCGTCAATTTTTCGCGCTTCGGCCCTAATGGTGGCTAAGTCGAACGAGATTTCCGGGGCATTCACACCGACGAAACGTTTGGCACCGTAGCCGCGTGAAACAGTAACTTCAGAAATGCCTTGGGCGGCGGGCCAGATTTCGCCAAGGCGTTTTTGTTCGAAGGTGCTCAAATGCCAAGTGGAGTCGACTACGGGAGTATCGTCGTTACAGTCCGTTAGCTTACGGTGACGGGGGAAGTCTTTAATTGGTTTAAGTACTCTAAATCCGTCCGCCGGGTTCAGGCTGTGAAGCGCGCGAAGAACGTTAGATTTTCCGCTTTCGTTTCTTCCGAGTAGCGCGGTTATGCGCGAAACGTCGATTACACCACTATCGTTTATGGACCGAAAGTTCCTTACTCGAAATGATTTGAGTTCCATTCGCCACTCCCAATTGAACGGAATGAAAGGCCGTTCGTCTAACGTTATCAATGCTGTGCGCGGCAGCATTGAGTCAGCGTTTTCGTAGGCAGGTCAAGGTCAAACCTGATTCACTTTCTGCCCATTTCTTCCCTGCTCTAAGATTAGCAGTGCAAAGGGCGGGATAAAGTGCAGATTTCAATCCCGTGACGAGGGGTTTGAGCGTTCCCGCCGCCTCTTCATGGACCAATGGCAGTCGCGAGCTGATCGCAGCGAAAAGCTCTGTGAATGTGGGCAAGAGTCGGACACGATGCGAGTTCGTGCTAGGCCGTGGTTTCGGCGTCCGAGAAACGAACTTCGATCCGCTCGAGCCAATGGCGCAAGGTCTCAAGCGTCGCGCCTTCGCCGTAAGCGGTGCCTTGTTCTTCATGCCCCATGAGGAAATCCGCCATGGTGTCGGGGCAACCGACCGCGCGCAGGCGGTCGCGGAACGCGTGGCGAAGATCGTAAGCGGTATGATCGGGCGAGGGGCGGGGCGTCTTTTCGCGCAGCTGCTTGTTCACGGCGGCGCTCCATCCTGCCGCCTTGTCGCGATACCTGGGGAAGCCTGCCGGGTGCGCGGTCAGAATGTCGAGGGCATGGCCGGTCAGGGGCACGCGGCGCACGGCGGCGGCGGTCTTGGTCTCGCGCCCGTCCGGTTCGATCGAGACAAAGGGGACCGGGGCGTCGAGGTGGATTGTGGCGGCGGTCAGGTTGCAGATTTCCGAGGGCCGCGCGCCGATCGTGGCGACAAGCTGCAAGATTGCACGGGCGTCGTCATTCAAGCTCGAGAGCGCGCCGGGCGCTAGGACGTGGGCCGCGATCCAGTCGGACGGATAGGACCGCAAGTCGGCATGGCGTCGCCTTTTCTTGGGGTCTTTGAACAAGAGGCCCGCGAAGGGTTCGGGATCGGCGATGCCATGAGCGCGCGCGGTCGTCTTGATCATCGCGCCAAGCGTGATCATCGTGCGGTTCGCCGAGTAGGGCACGAGCTTGCCCACTTCGATCCGGGCGGCGAGGGCGTTGCGTAGCTTCATCGCATCGGAGCGTGTCATGGTGAGGGCGGGCACGTCGCCCAAGACCTGCCGGGCGTAGGTGGTCGCGTGCTGCCGGTCATTCTCCCATTTGCGCCGCTGGCCCTCTGACTTGCCGCGAATGTCCACGGCGACGATTTCCTTGTAGGCGTCGAAGAGGGCCGAGAGGGTCACGGGTGGCGCTTCGCGGGTGCCTAGAAGAGCGTCGGCGACTTCTGGGGCGTCACCGTGGGCGGTGGCGATCCGGGCGAGGATTTCGGGCAGGGGGGCGGCGGCGATCTGGGCGGCGCTGGCGTAGGGAAAGCCGCGCCGTTCGGAAATCTCGACAAGTCGGCGGTGCAGGGCGGCGGCGTCGTCATCACGACCGGCGCGCCGGGCTTCCCAGATTGTGAGCTGCAATTCCCAGATGGCGCGTGCCTTTTCGTCGGAAATCGCGCGGCTGTCGGTCTTCAAGGAGCGGGTGAAAAACGGTCCCGTCTCAAGGTCTGCGAATCGTGAAGGAACGCGCCGGTATAGGTGCCATGTTCCGCTCTTTCCGCGTTGGACCAGATGCGACATTTACCCGCCATGTAATGCAAAATGTAACACAAGATGTAATGCAGAAATCGGAACGACAAATCAAGCCTCTTGCGAGGCTTTCCCAAATTCCCTTTATTTACAAGGGTTTACGTAGCATTTTGGGGGAAGTCTATGGCTCCGGCGGTAGGGATCGAACCTACGACCAATTGATTAACAGTCAACTGCTCTACCGCTGAGCTACGCCGGAACACGAGGGGCGATATAGCAATGTGATTCCGGGGGGGCAAGGGGGAAATTTGGGTAAAGTTCCGCTTAAATTTCCGGGGGCGTCAGTCCCTTGCCAGGTGGAAGCTGGCGCCCGTTGTAAGACTGGGGGTCGCGGTGACGTGGCCGCGGGACCAGAGGTCAATGAGGTGGGCGAAGACGTTGCGCTCGGCGGCGGGGAGGAGTTCGGTCGGGGTGTCGGTGTAGATTGCGCGGGTCAGAGCGGGGAGCCTGTGGGTGTCGGCCAGCCCAGCGAGAATCGCGGTCTCGCGCGACAGCCGGTGGTCGATGAGCCACGCGAGGCGCGTCTGCGGGTCGGGGATCGCAGGGCCGTGGGCCGGGTAGTGGATGCGGTCGTCGCGGGCGGCGAGCCTGCGACAGCTTTCCATGAACGCCGTGAGGTCGCCGTCGGGCGGCGACACGAGAGACGAGGCCCAGGCCATGACATGATCGCCGACGAAGACCGCGTCGCCCATGGCGAAACTCAGGTGGTTGGACAGATGGCCGGGGGTCCAAATCGCTTCGACCGTCACACCGTCGAGGTCGAGCGTGGCCCCGTCCGGGACCGCCTCGTCCGGGAAGAACTCCGCGTCGATGCCTTCGCCGCCGGAGGTGAGGCCGCCCTCCACGAGCGCGGCCATCACCGCGCTGCGCCCCGCGCTCGCCGGTCCGAAGGCATAGACGTCGGCGCCGGTGGCATCCGACAGTGGGCGCGCGAGCGGGCTGTGGTCCACATGGGCGTGGGTGACGAGGATATGGGCCACGCGTTCACCGGGGGCCAGCCCCGCGAGCAGGGCCTGCGCGTGGCGTTCGATCATCGGGCCGGGGTCGATCACGGTCACGTCGCCTTCGCCCAGCACGAAGGTGTTCGTGCCCCAGTAGGTCATGGGCGAGGGGTTTGGCGCGATGATCCGGCGGATTCCGGGTTCGAGCGTTTCCAGTACGCCGTGCGGGGGCATGTCGTGAGGCAAATCCATGGCGCGATGGAAGCGCGGGGGCCGCGGATTGGCAAGGGGCCGAAGCTGCGTATTCGCGTCCGGAGAAAGGCTGGTTGCGCGAGGGTCAGGGATCACTGGGTGGATCGCCGATCCTTGAAACCTTCCCCGAGGGGAGAGTCTATAAGCGTTTTCAGTTATTTGGTTCCGGAATGTTAATGCGCCGCGCGTTACGGCAGGGCCGCGAAGTCAGCGGCCTGCGCCGTCCTGCAAGCCGTCGGTGCGAAAGTCCCGAATCTTGAAAGCAACGGGGTTCCCGCATTTTTACGAAGCCGTATGTCCCGGCAAGTGATCCGCCCGAAGGCGGCGCGGTTGACGACTCTCAGGGTCGAGATCGCCGGGGGATTGCCACGGGGTCGCCCGTCTGGTGCGCGGGCAGAACGTGGGCGGGCGCGCTGCCGGGGTCGGGCCACCCCGCGCAGAGCGCCCGGCCTGCTCAAGCCGATCTCAATTCCGGGCGAGGTAGTCCGCCGAGACATAGCCCTCGACCCTGGGGGATTTCGCGAGGGCAACCTTGCACCACAGCTGCCCGACCTCCGTCACGCATTGCCGGCGGATCAGCGGGGTGCCGTCGGGCAGGCCCATCAGGATGTCGTAGTTCAGGCCGGGACCCGCGCGCAGTTTGAGGAGGTCGTCCGATCCGACGTTGCGTACGGTCGTGCGCGACCCGATGTTGGTTTCATTGCCGACGCCGCATCCGGCGACCAGCAGGGTTGCGATGAGGGCGGTGGTCGTTCTGCTCTTCATGGTTTCTTGCCTTCTTTTTTTGTCCGGCGTATGTGCCGGGAACGCCACCTCGACGCAACATTGGCGTTCGGCCGAGCCTGACCCGCCCCGGAAACCATCGTTCCGATACATTCGCGGCCGGTCATGCTACTGGCCTCAACCCGGACCACTCAAGTAGGGCTGACCACCCAGTTGGTACAAGCTAGCGATTCTCTCATCATGAATCGACATCGCTTCGCGGGTGAGAGCGTGATGGATACAAAGTCCGACTGGCATGGTTTGCCCTCCGGTTCAGAGATTGGTTCTTGGCACGCTTGCTCAGGCCACGACCTCGCACGGCCGGATGGGCATACGCAGAACACGGATGCCCGCAGGCTTCAGAGACAACTTCAACCGGTCGGACAGAAAGATGCGGCCACGGAAATGCGGATCAATCAAGAGGTCCGCTCCGATCGCGGCATCGGCACGCACGGAAAGGACATCCGTTTGCGCGACACGGGTCCTCCAATACCCACTGCCCGCCGCAACTTCCTTGATGTTCTCCGAAAGCTCCGGGATCACCGTTTGCTTGTGCGCCGTGATGTGCATGATGAACCAGCGACCCGGGCGAGGGGTCTTCTGATCGACCTCGTAAAACGGCACTTCATGGATAAGCGTCGTGTCAAGGTCGAAGGGCACCAGAAGGTCGCGGAACGTCTCTGAAATGACGAATAGACCGCCACTGATCATCGCCAGGTCAGGTGTCTTGGCCTTGTAGGCTTCCTTGAGGTTCTGGAGGTTGAAGAAGATGTAGTCGGGGACGAGGTCCGCAGTCAAGGGCTGACCATCAGGGTAGAGGAATGCATGCGCGCATGCCTTTCTGCGTTTCGTCGTTCCGTCCGTGATGTGAAAGTCGATGTTGCGAACGTTGATCGTGTGATCGGTGAAGGTCGTGTTCCAGATTTCCGGCAGCTGATCGGTCACTGGAAGCCCCGATTTTCATTTAAGTCATTGACAGTAATCAATAATGGTAGGCCCGGCAGGACTTGAACCCGCAACCAAGGCGTTATGAGCGCCCTGCTCTAACCAATTGAGCTACAGGCCCACCATGGGCAGGGCGCAAGGCCGCCGCCATGGCGACGTGAGTAGCCAGAGGGGCGGGAACGGTCAAGCGGGTTGGGGGCCGCGCGCACCGATCCTGCGGGGAAAGCCGGCCTCAGGGCGCAGTTGCCGTTGCGTTCCGGGCCACTTGGCGCTAGGGCACGGGCAACCAGATGGGGGCCCCTATGACCGACAGCAAAACCTCGATCACCTATGCCGATGCGGGCGTTGATATCGACGCGGGCAATGCGCTCGTCGACCGGATCAAACCGGCGGCCAAGCGGACGAACCGGCCGGGGGTCATGTCGGGGCTGGGCGGGTTCGGCGCGCTCTTCGACCTCAAGGGTGCGGGCTACAAGGACCCGGTCCTTGTGGCGGCGACCGACGGGGTGGGCACCAAGCTGCGGATTGCGATCGACACGGGCAACGTGGACACGATCGGGATCGACCTCGTCGCGATGTGCGTCAATGACCTCGTCTGCCAGGGCGCGGAGCCCTTGTTCTTTCTCGACTATTTCGCGACCGGCAAGCTCGCCGTGGACGATGCCGCCCGGATCATCGAGGGGATCGCCGAGGGCTGCGCGCAGTCGCGTTGCGCGCTGATCGGCGGCGAGACCGCCGAGATGCCGGGCATGTATCACGATGGCGACTTCGATCTGGCCGGTTTCGCGGTGGGCGCGATGGAGCGGGGAACGGACCTGCCCAAGGGTGTGAAAGAGGGCGACGTTCTGCTGGGTCTTGCCTCGAACGGGGTTCATTCCAACGGCTATTCGCTGGTGCGCAAGCTCGTCGAGGTGTCGGGGCTCGGTTGGGACGCCGATTGCCCCTTCGGCGAGGGCTCGCTGTGCGAAGCGCTGCTCACGCCGACGCGGCTTTACGTCACGCAGGTGCTGGGCGCGCTCAAGACGGGCGGTGTCCATGCGCTGGCCCATATCACCGGCGGTGGCCTGACCGAGAACCTGCCGCGCGTTTTCCCCGAGGGTCTTCAGGCGCTGGTCGACCTCGACGCATGGGACCTGCCGCCCGTGTTCAAATGGATGGCCGAGACCGGATCCATTTCGCAGGCCGAGATGCTCAAGACCTTCAACTGCGGGATCGGTATGGTCGTCGTGGTCGATGCCAAGCAGGCAGCGGCGGCCAAGGCCGCACTCGAGGCGGCGGGCGAGACGGTCTACCAGATCGGGCGCATGCAGCCGGGCGAGGGCGTGTCCTATCTCGGGTCGTTGCTTTGAAG
>LUOO01000096.1 GCA_001626765.1 Maritimibacter sp. REDSEA-S28_B5 | reverse complement strand
CTCTTTCTGCAAGCCGCCCACGATCCAGCGGATATTCTTGAAGGCGAGCAGCGCCATGAGCGCTGAATCCACATTCGTGGCCTTGGAGTCGTTCACATAGGCGACGCCGTTTTTCTCGCCGATGCGCTGCGAGCGGTGCGGCAGGCCGGGATAGCTGTGGAAGGCATCCTCGATCACCTTGGGGGCTAGCCCCAGCGTGCGAACGGCGGCATAGGCGCAGCAGGCGTTCTGGTGGTTATGGGCGCCGGGCAGGCCCTTGACCCCGCGCAGGTCGATCGAGGCCACCTGTTTGCTCTTGCGAGTCTCGGACAGAAATCCCTTGCGGGCAAAGACGTTCCAGCCCGCCCCGGTCAGCTTGCGGTCCACCGACACGCGGATCACCCGCTCGTCCCCCGGCCCTTCGGCCATCTGGCCGGCAAGGAACAGCCCCTCGGGTTCATCTACCCCGATGACAGCGCGGTCCGGCCCGCCCTCGGCGAAAAGCCGGCGCTTGGCCGCGAAATAGCCCCCCATGCCGCCGTGCCGGTCGAGGTGGTCGGGCGACAGGTTGGTGAAGACCGCCACATCGGGGGTGAGCGCACGGGCAAGGTCGGTCTGGTAGGACGACAGTTCCAGCACGATCACCTCACCATCGCGCGGCGGGTCGATGTCGAGCACCCCGCGCCCGATGTTTCCCGCGAGCTGCGCGGGCCGTCCTGCCTCGGTCAGGACGTGGTGAATGAGCGCCGATGTGGTGGATTTGCCGTTCGACCCCGTAACCGCGATCACGCGGGGCGGCTGGTCCATCTCGTCCCATTCGCCGCCACCCAGCGAGCGAAAGAACAGCCCGATGTCGTTGTCGACCGGCACACCCTCTTCATAGGCCCGCGCGATATGGGGGTTGGTGGTCGGATAAAGATGCGGAATGCCGGGGCTCGTGACGAGCGCCGCGACACCCGCGAAAGCCTCGTGTCGGGTCAGATCGTGGAGCGTGAGTCCCGCCGCCTCGGCCCGCGCCCGCGCCTCGGCCCCGTCGTCCCAGCACAGCGCCGTCGCCCCGCCCGCCATGAGCGCACGCGCCGTGGCGAGACCGGAGCGGCCCAGCCCCAGAACCGCGACTTTTTGACCTTCGTAACCGCGCACCGGGATCATGCGTCTCTCCTTGGAACTGCTCTGCAAGCCGCGTCAACGGGATAACGCCCGGCGCCGGGCTTGGCCAGAGGCCACGTCCCCGAAGGCGGCGCGGAGCCGCCCGTTGTCCGGCCCGTAACACAGCAGCATCTAACGCGAGATTTCCTTATTTCCGCCGCCCTTGAACCAATCTTAACCCCGAGGGTGGACAGGACCATTGGTCCAGGAGTGTGTGATGGGTGCGAGTAACACCCCGCTTTATGACCTGATCGAAATATCGGGTCTCACGGTCAACACGACCTACACCACCGCGCCGGGCGGCGGCGGTGACATCATTCGCTTTGTCGACAACGCGACATATACAGACGGCGAACACGACAACACCCAGTCCTTCATCGGCGAGTTGAACGAGACGCCCGATGCTGACAGCGGAACCCTGCGCATCGACGGGGTCACCTACAACATCCAGTTGGCCGACCCGGACAACACCAATGTCACCTTCACCTACAACTGGGGCGCGTCGACCCGGAACCTGACCGGCAGCAGCGGCACCACGGATGTGGCCTTCATCATGGCGACACCGCAGGGGGGCGGTGCGACCCGGTATTTCATCGCCGTGGACGATGGCGTGGGCAACATGCCCAACATCACCTCAATCCAGATCCGGTCGATCGACTTCGACCCGGCGGGTGACGACCTTCAGATCACCCTGAGCCAGAACAACAACATCACCGTATGTTTCACGGCCGGAACCCTGATCGAGACGGCGGCGGGTCCGCGAGCGGTCGAAACGGTGGCTGCCGGCGACCTCGTCCTGACCCTCGACCATGGATTTCGGCCCGTGCGCTGGGTCGGCTACCACGTTTATCCGCTCGACAACCGGATGCGGGCAAAGCGCAATGCTCCGGTCCGGGTGAACCGCGGGGCGCTTGGCCCCGGCATCCCGGCCCGCGACCTGCTCCTGTCGCCGCAGCACCGTGTCATGCTCGCCTCGCCCATCGCGCGGCGCATTTTCGACAGCCGCGAGGTGCTGGTGCCGGTGAAAAAGCTTGTGGGCCTGCCGGGTGTGATCCGGGAGCGGCAGATGGACCGGGTGACCTATTGCCACCTGCTCTTCGATGCGCATGAGATTCTCTGGGCCGAGGGCGCACCCGCCGAGAGCCTGTTGCCCGACAAGGAGGCCTTGCGCGGGCTTTCTGCGAGCGCCGGGGAGGACATCGCAGCCCTCGGTCGGGGGCCGATGCTCCCGGCGCGGCCGATCCTGGAAAACCGTCGCGAGATCGAGGAACTCCTGCGACGGCACCGAAAGAACGTGAAACCTCTCGTCGATCCCGCACTCGTGACGCGACGGAGCGTCATGGCGGGAAAGCCGATGTTGCGGGTGGCGGTCAGCTAGGCCGCGCGGAGCCTCAGCGCAGCTTCAGTGTCGCCAGACCGACGAGTGCCAGCACCAGGGAGATGATCCAGAAGCGGATCACGATCTGGGGCTCGGCCCAGCCGCGTTTCTCGAAATGGTGGTGGATGGGGGCCATGAGGAAGACCCGCTTGCCGGTGCGTTTGAAGTAAAGCACCTGGATGATGACCGACAGGGCCTCGACCACGAAGAGGCCGCCGACGATGCCCAGGACGATCTCGTGTTTCAGCACGACCGCGATGGAACCGAGCGCACCGCCAAGGGCGAGCGACCCGGTGTCGCCCATGAAGACGGCGGCGGGCGGGGCGTTATACCACAGGAACCCGAGGCCCCCGCCGATGAGCGCGGCGGCAAAGATCAGCAGTTCGCCGGTGCCTGGCACGTAGTGGACTTCGAGATACTCGGTCACGTCGACCCGGCCCACGGCATAGGCGATGACCCCAAGCGTGGCCGCCGCGATGATCACCGGCATGATCGCGAGACCGTCGAGACCGTCGGTCAGGTTCACGGCGTTGGCCGCCCCTACCATCACGAACATGGCGAAGGGCAGGAAGAACCAGCCGAGGTTCAGAAGCAGGTTTTTGAACACCGGAAAGGCAAGCTGTCCGGTGAGTTCCGGCGGATGCAGCGTCATCACCACATAGGCGGCGGCGAGCGCAATGATGCCCTCGAGTAGAAGCCGCGTTTTGCCGGACAGGCCCGAGTAATTGTTGTTCTTTGTGATCTTCTGATAGTCGTCGGCAAAGCCGATCAGACCATAGGAAAGGGTCACGCCCAGCACCACCCAGACGAAGCCATTGTCGAGCCGCGCCCACAGAAGCGTGGCGACGGTGATCGCCCCCAGGATCAGCGCACCGCCCATGGTCGGCGTGCCCGCCTTGGTGATCAGGTGGCCCTCGGGTCCGTCAAGGCGGATGGGCTGGCCATGCTTCTGCTTGGACCGCAGGAGATTGATCAGGGGCCGTCCGAAAACGAAGCCGAAGATCAGCGCGGTAAAGAACGCCGCACCCGCCCGGAAGGTGATGTAGCGAAACAGGTTGAAGAAGTCCCCGCCATCCGAAAGCTCGGTCAACCAATACAGCATTCTTCTACCCTGACCTCAGTCCCTGATCGCCGCCAGTTATGCAGCGATAATTTGTCATGTCCCTAGACGCCCTGCGGATGGCCCAGTTTTCGTACCGCGTCAACCACGCGGCTAACATATGACCCTTTGGAACCCTTGATGAGCAGCACATCGCCCGCATCGACGAGGTGCCGGATCTCGGCGGCCATGGCGTCGGCGGTTTCGGTCCAGTGGCCTTGTTGGTCGGCTGGCAGCGTCTCCCACAGCGCGCGCATCCGGGGGCCGACGCAATGGACCACGTCGATCTTGGCGAAATGGCCGAGCTTGCCGAGATCCCGGTGCAGTCTTACCTCGTCCGGGCCAAGCTCCAACATGTCGCCAAGGATGGCGAGCCTGCGCCCGCGCGACACCCGCCCGATGCCGTCGGTGGGTCTTGTGGCCGCCAGCACCTCGAGCGCGGCGGCGACGGAGGTGGGGTTGGCGTTGAAGGCATCGTCGATCAGCGTGATCGCGTAATGTTCCACGGGGTCGAGGAGGATGTCCTCGCGCGTGCCGCGGCCCGAGGGCGGTTCCCACAGGGCCAGATCGCGGGCGGCAAGTGTCACGTCGCCGCCAAGCGCGCGCACCACGCCCAGAACTGCGAGCGCGTTCATCGCAAAATGCCGCCCCGACGTGGACAGGCGGACGAGATGATCGACCCCGCCGATGTGGACCTGCACCACGGTGGCATCGCCTGTCAGGTTCGCATGGGTAAGCCGGAGCGTGTTGCCGCCGCGTTCGCCGAAGGTTTCGAACCGACCGGCCTTTTCGATGGCTTTCGCCACGAGGATGGGCGTCACGTCGAGGTCGCCGTTCACGATGGCGACGCCCGCAGGCTCCAGCCCGTCAAAGATCGCAGCCTTCTCGTATGCAATGCCCTCGATGTTGTCGAAGGCTTCGAGATGGGCGGCGGCGACAGTGGTGACGACCGCCACGTTGGGCCGGGCAAGGCGCGCGAGCGGAGAGATTTCTCCGGGGTGGTTCATGCCGATTTCGATGACGGCAAAGTCAGTCTCGACCGGCATCCGCGCAAGCGTGAGCGGCACGCCCCAGTGATTGTTGTAACTCGCTTCGGCGGCATGGCAGCGGCCCTGACGCGCGAGCACCGTGCGCAGCATTTCCTTGGTCGAGGTCTTGCCGACCGACCCGGTCACGGCCACCACGCGGCCCTGCACCCGCTTGCGCCCCGCTTCGCCCAGCCGTTCAAGGGCGGCGAGCACGTCATCCACGACCAGGAGCGGCGCGTCGGGCTTCACGCCCTCGGGGAGGCGAGACACGAGCGCGGCCCCGGCCCCCTTGCCCAGCGCCTGCGCCACGAAGTCATGCCCGTCGCGCACGTCCTTCAGCGCGACGAATAGATCGCCGGCCGCCAAGGTTCGGGTGTCAATCGAAACGCCGGTCACCGACCAGTTGCCGATCGCCTGACCGCCGGTCGCCGCTGCGGCCTCTGCCGCTGTCCAGAGGCTCATGCGAGGCGGCCCTCGAGCGCGGCCACCGCGACGCTCGCCTGTTCGGCATCGTCAAAGGGCAGCACGTCCTCGCCCACGATCTGCCCGGTTTCATGCCCCTTGCCCGCGATGAGCAGCGCATCGCCCGGTTCCAGCATGTCTACCCCGCGCAGGATCGCCTCGGCCCGGTCGCCCACTTCGTTGGCCTCCGGGCAGCCCTCGAGCACCATGGCGCGAATACGGGCCGCGTCCTCGGTGCGCGGGTTGTCGTCGGTCACGATGATCACATCGGCATAGTCGCGCGCCGCTTCGCCCATGAGCCGCCGCTTGGTCGTATCCCGATCCCCGCCCGCGCCGAAGACACAGACGATCTTGCCCATGACATGGGGTCTCAATGCCTCGAGCGCGGTGGCGATGGCGTCGGGGGTATGGGCGTAGTCGACAAAGATGCTCGCGCCGTTGTCGCGCCGGGCGGCAAGCTGCATACGCCCCCGCACGGTGGCCAGATAGGGAAAGGTCTGGAACACCTCGTCAGGGTCCGACCCCGAGCCGATGACGAGTCCTGCCGCCACGAGCACGTTTTCCGCCTGGAACCCGCCAATGAGGTCGAGGTGCGCGGTTTGGGCGCGGCCATTGTAGAGAAAGCGGATGTCCTGCCCGGTCGCGGAATAGCGCTGCGAGGTCAGTTGCAGGGTGCAATCCTCGCTCCGCCCGACCGAAATGACCTCTTGCCCGCGGGCTGTGGCGATCTCTTCGAGTTCGCGTCCCTTGGGGTCGTCCACGTTGATCACGGCGACACCGTCATCGGGCAGGACTCGGGTAAAGAGCCGTGCCTTGGCGGCGAAATAGGCGTCGAAACTCTCGTGATAGTCGAGGTGGTCCTGGGTGAAATTGGTGAAGCCTGCGGCGGCTAGATGGACGCCCTCGAGCCGGCGCTGGTCGAGCCCGTGGGACGAGGCCTCCATCGCCGCATGGGTCACGCCCTCGCGCGCCATCTGGGCCAGCAGGCGGTGCAGCGTGATGGGTTCCGGCGTCGTGTGGGGGCTGGGGGCGGAGAAGGCGCCCTCGACTCCAGTGGTGCCGATGTTCACCGCAAGCTGGCCAAGCTCGGACCAGATCTGCCGGGTGAAGGTCGCGACCGAAGTCTTGCCGTTCGTGCCGGTCACCGCGACCATCGTCTCGGGCTGCGCGCCGAACCAGAGCGCCGCCGCATAGGACAGGGCCGCACGCGGGTCCTGCGTGATGACGACCGAGGCGTCGGTGCCCGCGAGCACATCGGCGGCGATCCTGGCCCCTGCCCGATCGGTCAGGATCGCGGTGGCCCCCTGCCGCAGCGCGTATTCGATGAACTCGGCGCCATGGACTCTGGCCCCCGGAAGGGCGGCAAAGAGAAACCCCTCGCGCACCTCTCGACTGTCGACGGCGAGGCCCGTGACGGCCACATCGCCGCCGTGCTGGACGGTGAGCCCCAGCGCCGAGAGTGGAAGTGTCTTGTCTCGCGCGGCCATGCTGCCCCCAAACGTTCAGTTCGAGGTGAGTGTTACACCGATCGGGGCGAGCGGTTCAATCTCGGGCTTGAGACCGAGGAGCGGCGCGATGCGCTTGATGATCTCGGCGGCGACGGGAACGGCGGTATAGCCCGCGGTGCGCCGCATCTCGCCCGCCATGTAGATCTGGGCCTCGTCGAGCGACACGGTCAGCACGTATTTCGGGTCGTTGGCCGGGAACACACTCGCGAAGGTGCCGATCACCTTGTCGTCATAATAGCCGCCGGTCGGGCGCGGTTTGTTGGCCGTCCCCGTCTTGCCGCCCACGTTGTAGCCGGGCACTTCGGCGAAGCTCGCGGTGCCATGGGGGGCCGAAACGACCTGGCGCAACATCTCGCGGCTTTGGGCGCTCGTGCGTTCGGACACGACGCGCGGACCCGGCGCCGGGTTCGGGTTGCGCAGGAGCGTGGGCGTCACGCGGGTGCCGCCGTTCACGATCGCGGAATAGGCGGAGGCCAGATGCAGCGGCGAGGCCGACAGACCGTGGCCGTAGGAAATCGTGATCGTGGAAAGCTCGGACCAGTTCGGCGGCAGCAGCGGCTTGGCGCCCGATGCCTCGATCAGTTCGACGGGGGTCGGCTGGAAGAACCCCAGCGAGTCGAGGAACTGCTGCTGACGCGACACCCCGATCATCTTGGCGAGGTTCGCGGTGCCGATGTTGGACGAGCGGATGATCACGTCCGAGACCGAAAGCTGCGCGCCGTAGTCGTGGAAATCGTTGATCTTGTGCCGGCCCCAGACGATCGGTCCGCGCGAGTCGATCATGGTGTCGGGCGTAACGAGGCCAAGCTCGAGCGCCTGCGCGGAGGCAAAGATCTTGAACGTCGAGCCAAGCTCATAGACCCCCTGCACCGCCCGGTTGAAAAGCGGGCTGTCGGAGGGATGGCCCTGGGTCAGGGGATTGGGGCGGTCGTTGGGGTCGAAGTCCGGCAGCGAGGCGATCGAGATGATCTCACCGGTGTGCACGTCCATGAGAACAGCGGCGGCCCCCTTTGCCCCCATCATCTGCATCCCGCCCGCGAGCACCTGTTCCACCGCAGCCTGCACGGTGAGGTCGAGCGACAATTGCAGCGGCTCGCCCGCCTGCGCCGGGTCCGACAGCCGGTCGTTCAGCGCCCTCTCGATGCCTGCGGTGCCGACGAGTTCGGCCGCATTGACGCCTTCGTTGCCAAAGCGCGCGCCGCCCATGACGTGGGACGCAATCGCCCCGTTGGGATAAAGCCGCATCTCGCGCGGCGCGAACAGAAGCCCCGGCTCGCCGATGTCATGCACGGCCTGAAGCTGTTCGGGGCTGATTTTTTTCTTGATCCACAGGAACTTGCGCTTGCCCGTGAAATTCGAGATCAGCTTTTCCTCTTCGAGATCGGGAAAGATCGCGACCAGTTCCTTCGCCGCCCGTTCCGGGTCCACCATCATCGGCGGCTGGGCGTAGAGCGCATGGGTGAGAAGGTTCGTCGCCAGAAGGTTTCCGTTGCGGTCCACGATGTCGCCCCGGGTCGCGACGATCTGCGAGCCGCCCGCCTGCGCGCGTGGCTCCATCGGTTCGGTCGCCGAGAGCATTCCCATGCGGATGCCCACGGTGATGAAGGCGCAGAAAAACAGCGCAGCCAGCACGAGAAGGCGGCCCTCGGCCCGCAGACGGGCCCGGTCGCGCATTTCCTCGTGCCGGAGGTGCTTGTTCTCGCGCTCGATGGCGTTGGGGTCGTCGCCCTTGGCGCGGGCGTCGAGAATGCGGGCGAGTGGGCGCAGCGGAACCCGTGTCATGGGAATGTCTCTCCCTCGGTCTCGGCGGTCTCTGAAGTGGCGGCGAGGTCGTCGATGCTTTCCAATGCCATTTCTATGGCGCCCTGCACGTCGATAGACTCTCCCGTCGGCAGGAAGGGCAGCGTGTCCTGCGGCGGATAGGCGATCTGGTCGACGCGACCGAATTGCTCGGGCGCGAGCGGCAGCAGGCCAAGGCGGTCATAGTTCATCAGGACCAGTTCGCGCAGCCGGTCGGGCCGGTTGAGGTAGGCCCATTCGGCACGCAGCACGACAAGCTCCTCGCGCATCCGGCCGATGTCGCGTTGCAGGCTCGCGACCTCGTTGAGGCTGTCTTGTGTCTTGTAGTTCTCGTGATAGGCCCAGTAGCCCAGGCCGACGACGACGAGCGTGGCAAAGACGTAGACGATCGAGCGCAGCATCTGGATCAGCCTCGGAAGACGGGGGCGGGCAGCCCGAGTTGGGAACGGTCGATGGCCTCGGCAGGCGCCTCGGTCCTGGTTGCGACGCGCAGTCTGGCTGAGCGCGCGCGGGGGTTGCGGGCCAGTTCGTCCTCGTCCGGGCCGATCGCACGGCGCGGCGTGAGGACGAAGCGCGGGGTCTGGATGTCGAGTTCGGGCGCATAGCGATTGCCGCCGCCGCCCTCGGAGGCCGCGAGTTGCAGGTAGCGTTTTACGACCCGGTCCTCGAGCGAATGGAAGGTCACGACGGCGAGCTTGCCGCCGGGCTTGAGCGCACGTTCGGCGGCCTCGAGCCCGAGGGCCAGTTGCATGAACTCGTCATTGACCGCAATGCGGATCGCCTGAAAGCTGCGGGTGGCCGGATGGCTTTGGCCAGGCTTGGCGCGCGGCAGCGACTTCTCGACCGTCGCGGCCAGCTCGAGCGTCGTGCGGTATGGCTGATTCATACGTGTACGCACGATATTGCGCGCAATCCGGCGAGAAGCGCGTTCTTCGCCATAGTGGTAAAGGATATCGGCGAGTTCTTCTTCACTCGCCGTGTTCACCAAGTCGGCCGCCGAGGGACCGGATTGGCTCATCCGCATGTCGAGCGGTCCATCCTTCTGAAAGCTGAATCCGCGTTCTGCGAGGTCGAGTTGCATGGAGGAAACGCCGAGGTCGAGCACGACGCCGTCCACCTTGTCACCGGCGATCTCATCCATGTCGGAAAAGGTGCCCAGGCGCAGGTCAATGGCGGGCATGTCGGCCAGCCAGCCTGCCGCCATTTCATGCGCCAGCGGGTCACGGTCGACGCCAATGACCTTGTCCGCCCCCGCCTCGACCAGACCGCGGGCATAGCCCCCTGCCCCGAAGGTGCCGTCGATCCACACACCCGTGACCGGCGCCACATGGTCGAGCAAGGGGCGCAACAGGACGGGGATATGGGGATCGTTCGTGCGGGCGGCGGCAGCAGCCATCATTCTGCGCTCCGCTTTTGCAGGAGGGACTTCGGATTGAAGTCCACCGGGCGGTCGGCGCGTTTCTCGGCCTGACGGGCCTTGTATTCGTCGTAGCGATCCGGGTTCCAGATCTCGAACGAGCCGCCGCGCGATTTGAAATAGGCCTCACCCTCGATCCCGGCCTTCTCGCGCAGCTTGGCCGAGAGCACGAGGCGCCCGGTTTCATCGACGGCGGTGTCCTGGGAATAGGCGATGAAGAAATCTTCGAGGTAGTCGCGGTCGGGCGAACCGATTTCCATGTCCTCGATCATGTCTTCCATCTCGTTCATCGCGCGCATGGAATAGCATTCGAGGTAGTTACGGGTCTCGTCGCCGTAGACGATCACGAGTTGGGGGTTCTTGCCTTCGGTCCAGTCGGGATCGTTTTCGGCCAGCACACGGCGAAAGGTCGCGGGGATCGAGACCCGCCCCTTGGCGTCCACTTTGTGGGTGCCTTCGCCTCTGAACCTGTTGGCCACGTTCCGCGGCTCCTTGATCCCTCGTTTCACCGTTCCGTGCCGTCCCGCATGGGGTCGGGCCAGATATGAAAACGGCGGATCGAGCTGCTGCCACCGCTCAATCCGCCGCCCTCGTCCCATCTCTGGGTTCGTCCGATCACGCGCGCCACCTGGGGGGATGTCTGCTCGCGAACGCGTCGGATCTCTTTGTTCTGATGAGCCGGGGTGCCTGTATGAAACCTGACTTGGGAGTTGTTTCTGGGGTTCTTTGTCGCCCCGTTATGTCCCGTCCTCATCGTGGTTACAGGGATGCCATGGGAAATCATGGTACGCAATGGAAAATGTTGGAACCGCACCCCCAGATGCTGTTCCAGGCAGGGCACTGAAACAAGATGTTGTGCGAACAGGCCGGGAACAAAATACCTCAGTTAGGAAATACTCGGGGCACGAGCACCAGATATAGTCGGATGAAAAAACTTGTGTCGCGGCCCACAAAATCCCGGCCAGACACCCGAAACAGGGGGCCATGCGGGCATTTACAGGGGTAAACGCGGTTCGAAAAGTGAAAGTTTCGGCCAGAATCGGCCGAGTCGGGCCGAATCACGCGGGGTTGATTCGCAGTCGCGGCGGCGTGATCGACGGCTCTTAGGGGGTTGAACCATGATTTCCCATGGCGCTGGACCGTGTCGGCCCATGAAATCCCAGATCCGGGTTTCGGAACGGGTTTGTGCAAGTTGCAGGCCCGAAAGGACTCTTTGTTGGCCGGAAACGCGGGTTTCCCGCCCTATGCGCCCCGCTCGAGCCCCAAGCACCCTGTCGTGACGCGGTCTTACGACTGGGCAGCGTAAATAGCGCGCCGATCCCCGCCCGCCGCACATCTATATGGAGAGTGTGCCGGGCGGCTGCCGATCAGGCGATGCCGCGCGCCACCAGGTCGGCGGCGAGGGCCCGGTAGGCCTCGCCCACCGCGCCGTCCGTCAGAGCGACGGGCACGCCCGCGTCCCCGGCCAACCGCACGTCGAGCGACAGGGGAAGTTGCGCCAGAAGCGGTGCGCCGATGCGTTTCGCTTCGGCAGCGACGCCACCATGTCCGAAGAGGTGCGCCTCGTGCCCGCAATTGGGACATATATAAGAGGACATGTTTTCGATGAGACCCAGCACGGGGATATTGACCTTGCCGAACATGTCGATGGCCTTGTGCGCATCGAGCAGCGCCACGTCCTGCGGAGTCGACACGACGAGTGCGCCGGTCATCTCGACCTTCTGGGCGAGCGTGAGCTGCACGTCCCCCGTCCCCGGCGGCAGATCGACGATCAGCACGTCGAGATCGCCCCAGTTCACCTGAAATGCAAATTGCTGGAGCGTCCCCATGAGCATTGGCCCGCGCCAGACCACCGCCTGATCCGGGTCAACGATCATGCCGACCGACATCACCTTCACCCCATGTCCCGCGACGGGGTCGAGGTTCTTGCCATCCGAGGAGGTCGGCTTTTCGGTAATGCCCATCATCAATGCCTGACTGGGGCCGAGGATGTCGGCATCCAGAAGCCCCACCTTGCGACCCGCAGCCGCGAGCGCCACGGCGAGGTTCGAAGACACCGTGGATTTGCCCACGCCTCCCTTGCCCGAGGCGACCGCGATCACACGGGCAACGCCGGGGATCGGCAGCGGGCCGGACTGCGGTTTGGGATGGCTTCCCACGCGAAGATTGGGCGCCTGCCCCTGCGGCGCGGCGGCAGGTTGCGAAGCGGGTTTCGACGCGGACGGTCCATGAGCGGTGAGAATGGCCGTCACCTTGGCCACATTGGGAAGCGCCCGCACAGCGGCCTCGGCGGCCTGACGGACGGGTTCGAGCCGCCCTGCCTCGTCCGGCGACGCGGCCTCGATCACGAAACTGACGCTGCCGCCGTCGATGGTGAGAGCGCGCACCATGTCGCGTGCGCCCAGCGTCGCCCCGTCGGGAAGCGTCACGCCGGACAGTGCGGCAAGGACATGGTCGCGGGGAATCTGCGTGTCGGCCATGGGGCCCTCCTGTCTATTCATACGCGCGAATGATTGCGTGTGGCCCGAGCCGCGCCGTGGTCCAGCACGGCCTGTCTACCCAAGTCTACCCAAGATGCCCGACGCGCGCGCTATCGCGGGGATATGTGGCACGGGGGACGTCAGGCTTCAATGCGTCCCGCCTGCAGGATTCCCGATAGGCCAGGCGCAATGGTCTCCGGGAGGCGAGCCCCGACTGGCGCGCGACATCACGGGGTTGAGAGTCACGAAAGAAAGCCGGGGCACGCGCTACCGCACATCGCGGGGCGGATTCGCGGCGGTGGCCGTCTCAATTAATTTACGGAGCGAATTAAACCGGGGCGCAAGAGACTCAAGTTGTGACAAAAAGGCCGCGGAAAACGTCACGAAACCTTAACAATTGCCGCAAAATCGCCCTCTCGAAAGGGCATATGAACGGCCATTTCACCTTGAAAACTTGACCGATTGGATAGGTCAGCAACCGTTATGCATTTGCTGCATGGCGGCGTTGAACAATGGTCGGATTGTGCAAGTGCAGCATAAGGTCCAAATTCAACTCAACCGAAGCGGGGAACGACCCCGCGCCGTTAGCGCCAAGAACGGCGCGATCCAAGGCCCGGAGGTCTCGCACAAGAGGCGGAAGGGCATCCCCGGCTCCGAAAGGGGCCAAGACGAAAGAGACGAGCACATGGCTTACGCAACCGACATTCGCACCGCTGGCACCTTTGGCGACCGGATCGCCGCAGTCTTCAAGACCATTGGCGAAGCCCGCGCCCAACGCAAGATCTACAACCGCACGCTCAACGAGCTGCGCGGCCTCGACGCCCGCGACCTTGCCGACCTCGGCATCTCGCGCTCGGAAATCCCGTTCCTGGCCCGCGAAGCGGCTTACGGGAAGTAAGAACAAGTTTCGGACCGCTTCTTCCTCCTCCCTGAAGCGGTTCGAAGGCCCTGACAGCGTCTTCCTCCTCCCTGACGCCTAGGGGCCCACAATTCCGGGGAACCTTTCCTCCTCCCTAAGGTTTCCCGAAGGCCCCTGAAGCGTCTCCTCCTCCCTGACGCGACAAGGGCCAAAGTTTCGGAACGTCTCACCTCCTCCCGAGGCGAACCGATGGCCTGGTAAGCGTCGCCTCCTCCCTGACGCGACCGGGCCCACAATTCGGACCGCGTCTTCCTCCTCCCTGACGCGGAACGAGACCTGAGAGCGGCCCTCCTTCCTCCTCCCTGGAGGGCCGCGATCTCAGGCCAGAGATCGGAAGCCTCACCTCCTCCCGAGGCGACCGTGGCCCGTAGCCCCTCCTCCTCCCTGGGGCCAAGGGCGAACATACCGGGGAAACCCGGACTGGTGCGAAAGGTCTCTTCCTCCTCCCTGAGACCGATTGCTTGCAAAGAACGGTGGCGCCCACCTCCTCCCGGGCGTCACCGTTTTTTTGTGTCTGGGGGCTACGACTCGCAGGCCGCGACCAAAAAAAACGCGACGCGGGAGGTCCCGGTCGCGTTCTGATTTCCAAGAGTTTCTTGGCGTTTTGGAGAAGGCTAGAACGGCACGTCGTCATCCGCGACACCGCCGCCCGCGCGTTCTGCCGCGACGACGAATTTGGCGACGATCTTCTTCGACCCAGCGTGTTCGAACTCGATGTCGAGCTTGTCGCCCTCGATCCCCATCACGTAGCCATAGCCGAACTTCTGGTGAAAAATCCGGTCGCCCTGGGTGAAGGACGACACGGCGGTCGCGTTGATCGTCAGACCACGCGCCTCGTTCGGCGAAGCCATGCTGCGTTCCGGGGTGCGGTTCTGCATCCGCCGCCAACCCGGCGAGTTGTAAGCATCGGCGCGCGCCGCGCGTTCCTCGAGCACAGAGGGGCTGGAGCCGAAGCCACCAGCCGCCCCGTAGCCACCGCCGTAAAGACCGGGCGGCGTGAGCACGTCCACATGCTCCTCGGGCAGTTCCTCGATGAACCGCGAGGGCAGTTGCGACTGCCACTGGCCATAGACCCGGCGATTGGCAGCGAAGGAGATGGTGCAGATTTCCTCGGCCCGCGTGATGCCGACATAGGCAAGGCGGCGTTCCTCCTCGAGGCCCTTGAGGCCGCTTTCGTCCATCGACCGTTGCGACGGGAAGAGCCCATCCTCCCAGCCCGGCAGGAAGACGGCGGGGTATTCGAGCCCCTTGGCCGCGTGAAGGGTCATGATGGTGACCTTCTCTTCCTCTTCGCCCTTGTCGTTGTCCATGATCAGCGCGACGTGTTCGAGGAACCCCTGAAGGTTCTCGAATTCTTCCAGCGCCTTCACCAGCTCCTTGAGGTTCTCAAGCCGCCCCGGCGCCTCCGGCGTCTTGTCGTTCTGCCAGTGCTCGGTGTAGCCCGATTCCTCGAGGATCATCTCGGCCAATTCGACGTGCGTGTCTGCCTCGTCCCGGATCTGGGCGTGCCAGCGGTAGACACCTTGGACAAGGTCAGTCAGGCCCTTGCCCCCCTTTCCCTTGATCTCGCCCTGCTCGATGCATTTGGCGGCACCGTCTACGAGCGGCACGTTATGCGCCCGCGCCATACGCTGGATCGTCTGGATCGCCTTGTCGCCAAGCCCTCGGCGCGGCGTGTTCACGATCCGCTCGAAGGCGAGGTCGTCGTCGGGCGACACCGCGAGCCGGAAATAAGCCATGGCGTCGCGAATCTCCATCCGCTCGTAAAACCGCGGGCCACCGATGACGCGGTAGGGCAGACCGATGGTCAGGAACCGATCCTCGAAGGCGCGCATCTGGTGCGAGGCGCGCACGAGAATGGCCATGTCATCGAGTGACTTCGGCTCCATCCCACGCGTGCCGACCTGCATCGCCTCGATCTCTTCCCCGATCCAGCGCGCCTCTTCCTCACCGTCCCAATGGCCGATCAGCCGGACCTTTTCGCCGTCGCCCTCTTCGGTGAACAACTCCTTGCCCAGACGATCCGCATTGCCCCGGATCACGCCGTTCGCGGCCTCGAGGATATGGTGCGTGGAGCGGTAGTTCTGTTCGAGCCTTACGACCTTGGCCCCCGGAAAGTCCTTCTCGAACCGCAGGATGTTGCCCACCTCTGCCCCGCGCCAGCCATAGATCGACTGGTCGTCGTCGCCCACCACGCAGATGTTCTTGTGCGCGCCCGCGAGGAGGCGCAGCCACAGATACTGCGCGACGTTGGTGTCCTGATATTCGTCCACGAGGATGAAGCGAAACCACGTCTGATACTGCCGCAGGATGTCGTCATGTTCGCGAAAGATCGTGACCATATGCAGCAGAAGATCGCCGAAATCGCAGGCATTGAGCGTCTTGAGCCGCGCCTGATAGGCGGCATAAAGCTCGGTGCCCCGGTTGTTGAAGGCGCTCGCCTCGCCCGAAGGCACGTTCTCGGGCGTCCAGGCCCGGTTCTTCCACGTGTCGATGATCCCCGCGAGCATCCGCGCGGGCCAGCGTTTCTCGTCGATGTTCTCGGCGAGGATCAGCTGTTTCATCAGCCGCACCTGATCGTCGGTGTCGAGGATGGTGAAATTGGTCTTGAGACCGACGAGTTCGGCATGACGGCGCAGGAGCTTGACGCAGATCGCGTGGAAGGTGCCAAGCCACGGCATCCCCTCGGCCGGTTGCCCGAGCAATACGCCGACGCGGTTCTTCATCTCCCGCGCGGCCTTGTTGGTGAAGGTCACCGCGAGAATCTCGTTCGGGCGCGCGGTCCCGGTGGTCAAGAGATGCGCGATCCGCGCGGTCAGCGCCTTGGTCTTGCCCGTCCCTGCCCCCGCGAGCATGAGGACCGGTCCCTCCAGCGCCTCGACCGCCGCGCGCTGCGCCGGGTTGAGCCCGTCGAGATAGGGCATGGCGCGGGCGGAATGGACGCCCGCCATGGCGCGCGCGGCCAGTCCACCCCCTGGCGGTTTGGGGGCGTAAAAGGAGTCGGGATCGTCGAAACTGCTCATGGCGGGCAAGATAGACGTTGGAGGGCAGGATGGGAAGGTGTTCAGGGAATGTTCCCGCGCCGTAGGCTCGCTAGGCGCGATCCACCGGCCGCTTCTTGCCCTCGCCATCAAGGGCGACGAAGGTAAAGACCCCTTCCGTCACCTTTTCGGTAAGCGATGCCGCCCCGCGCACCACCCAGGCGTCGAGCCGCACCGCGACGGACGTGGTGCCCACGCGCTCGACCTCACCATAGATGCAAAGGATGTCGCCGATCTTCACGGGCCGGATGAACTTCATCGCCTCTATCGCTACCGTGGCCACCCGGCCACGCGCGCGCTCTGCTGCGACGATCCCGGCGGCGATGTCCATCTGGCTCAGAACCCAGCCGCCAAAGATGTCGCCCGCCCCATTCACATCGGCGGGCATGGCGACGGTGCGCAACACGGCATGGCCTTCGGGAAGTGTCTCTTGCATCGGCTGGCTCCTTTGGATCGCGGGCAACCTAGCAACTTTCCCCTCGGCGACAAGGCGAACACTCATCCCCATGGACAGGGCCCGCCACTCGCGGTAGCGTTTTTTGATCAAATGGCAAAACCTTTGCCTGACAGCCCACACGCAAAGCCCCGGAGACCCCCATGGACGGCTACACCGACAACGACATTTCCCATGTGGTCGAGGCCGACCGCGCCCATGTCTGGCACCACCTCGTGCAGCACAAACCGTTCGAGACGGGCGAACCCCGCATCATCGTCGAGGGCAAGGGCATCCGCGTCTGGGACCAGAAGGGCCGCGAATTCATCGACGCCGTGTCGGGCGCGGTCTGGACGGTGAACGTGGGCTATGGCCGGGAAAGCATCGCCAAGGCGGTGGCGGACCAGCTTATCAAGATGAACTATTTCGCGGGGGCTGCGGGCACCGTCCCCGGCGCGATCTTTGCCGAGAAGCTGATCGAGAAAATGCCGGGTCTGAGCCGCGTCTACTATTGCAACTCCGGCTCCGAAGCCAACGAGAAGGCCTTCAAGATGATCCGCCAGATCGCCCACAAACGCTACGGCGGCAAGAAGACAAAAATCCTCTACCGCGACCGCGACTATCACGGCGGCACCATCGGCACGATGTCGGCGGGCGGTCAGGACGAGCGCGTGATGCAATACGGCCCCCTCGCGCCGGACTTCATCCGTGTGCCCCATTGCATGGAATACCGCGCGCAGTGGGAGGGACTGACGAGCGAGGACTACGGCCGCCGCGCCGCCGACGCGATAGAAGAGGTGATCCTGGCCGAGGGGCCGGAAACCGTGGGCGGCCTCTGCCTCGAACCCATCACCGCGGGCGGCGGCGTCATCACGCCCCCGCCCGGCTACTGGGATCGGGTGCAGGAGATCTGCCGCAAATACGACGTCCTGCTTCACATCGACGAGGTTGTCTGCGGCATGGGCCGCACCGGGAAATGGTTCGGCTATCAGCACTACGGGATCGAACCTGACTTCGTGACCATGGCCAAAGGCGTCGCCTCCGGCTACGCCGCCATCGCCTGCTGCGTCACCACCGAGCGGGTGTTCGACATGTTCAAGGACGACGCCACCGATCCCCTGAACCACTTCCGCGACATCTCGACTTTCGGCGGCTGCACGGCCGGTCCCGCCGCGGCGCTCGAGAACATGCGGATCATCGAGGACGAAGGGCTCGTGGAGAACGCCGCCAGGATGGGCGAGCGTCTCACCGCGAACCTCAAGAAACTCGAGGAAAAGCACCCGGTCATCGGCGACGTGCGCGGGATCGGGCTTTTCCAGGGACTGGAACTGGTCAGCGACCGGGACTCGAAAACCCCAGTGGCCGAAAGCCAGATCGCCGCCGTCGTCGCGGGCTGCGCCGAACGCGGAGTGATCATCGGCGCCTCGAACCGATCCGTCCCGGGATTGAACAACGTGCTCTGCTTCTCCCCCGCCCTCATTGCCAGGCCCGCCGACATCGACGCGATCACCGACGCGGTGGACGGTGCCCTCGCGCAGGTCTTCGGCTAGGCGGCCCCTCGTCTTCTCCGGTTCATAAGTATCCCGGGGAGTGTAGGGGGCGGAGCCCCTGACGTGCGTCGTGCCCGAGACGAAGTTCACAAAGCACAGGCGGCCAACCGGCCGCATGTTCGATTTCCACCCCCCCAACTAACGTTCACGAAAATGTTCTCGCCAGGCGGGAACAAATGTTCTATATATGTTCTTACATGATCATGATGTTTTCTCACGGGAGACCACAACATGTATGAAACGACCCCTCTTCCGCCAACGGACAAGCAGCTCACTTATGCCCGTGCCATCGCCCGCAAACTGGACGTGGCGATCCCACGTGGCAGCCTCGAGACGCGGCAGGCGCTGTCGTCCTGGATCGACCGCCACAAGACACGGCCCAGCGTGACCGGCACGGCGGCCACCTCGCGGCAGGTGGCCTTTGCCGAAAAGCTCTCTCGGCTCAAGCGCCGCGCGATCCCTGACGAATGTTTCCGCGACGCGGTGATGATGAGTCGCTGGATCGATGCGAACAAATGATCTTTACGGCCGGATCCACCCCAGCTTTTTCACTACGGCCAGTTCAACGACCGTGAAGATGATCCGCACCAGGTGATGCAGCGTCACGAAGGCCGGGTTCATAGCGAGTGACAGCGCGATGAGGCTCATCTCGGTCACGCCGCCGGGGGCGAAGCTGATGATCATCGTCTCGGTCGACAGGCCCGTCATCGCGTGGATCGCAAGGGAAAAGCCGACCCCGATCAAGAGCATGGTGACGACCGACAGGATCGACAGGCCGAGCCCCGAGACGAGCATCCGCCGACTGATGCCGGTAAACCTGAGCCCCAGTCCGACGCCGAGCACAACCTGCGCCGAGGCAATGAGCCAACCGGGCAGCGTGAGGTCGATCCAGCCGAATCCGCTGGCGATGGCCACGAGAAACAGGGGCACGGTCAATTGCCCTGCCGGCACCTTGACCCGGACACCGATCACCGCGCCCACGGCGGCGAAGAGGAAGGCGAGGCCCACGTCGGCAAGATCCGATGTCTCCCCCGGACCGCCGAGCCCTGCGGCGGAACCGACCGGCGCACCTTCGTAGAGCGCGATGGCGAAGGGCAGGATCGTGACCACCACGATGATGCGCAGGAACTGCATGAGCGTGAGGACGCGGATATCCGCACCGGCCTCTTCGCCAAAGCTGATCGATTCGATCAGCCCGCCCGGCGCGCCCGAGTAATAGGCCGTGGGCCGGTCGTAGCCGCCGCGCCGGAAAATCGCGTAGTTCGCCGCATGGGCCAGCGGCACGAACAGCAGGATCGCGGGGATCGAGACCGCCATCTTGGGCAGGAGCGACAGGATCTCGGGCGTCACCTGCGCCCCGATCATCACGCCGATGATGCCGACGAAGAGGTGGCGAAAATTGAGCGGAAACTGGTAGCCGCCCGGAAATCGGGTCTGGAAGGCCATGGTGAAGGCGGCCGAGGCCAGGAGGCTGCCCATCATGTAGGGCAGTGGTGTGCCGATCCGGGAAAACACCCAGCCCGCGCCCGCTCCAAAGACAAGGAGTGCTGCCGTAAAGGCGATGTGGATGGGTCTGGCTGGGTGCGGGAACGGCATGTCCCCGTCTATAGGCCGATCTTTCGCAGGTGCAAGTCGGGTGCAAGTCAGCGGCGGGACTTGTCAGAAAGCCGCAAGAGAGGACGCGCCCGGAGGGGGTCCGATGTGGCTGCGTCCTGTCACCCGCAGGATGGGCTTCGCCGGTTTCGTGCAGGTTCCAGGCAGCCCCCTTGCCCGCCGTCCACCCTATCCTGTCGCGGACGCGCGGGTGCTTGACCGGCTCAGGGCTGGCTCAGGCCAAGCCAGACCTCGCCACGCTTCTGTCGGGCGCTGCTCCCGCCGCCTCGGCCTCTGCGCCCAGTGCGAAGCCGGTGCCGGTCGTCCCCACACGCCAGCCTTGCGGGGGGCGTTTGCGGTCACGTTCGCGGATCAGCCGCCAGCTTTCGCCCGAGACGCGCATACCGGTCACGGCTTGGTCCTCGATGTTCTCGCGTGCAGCGGTGTCCTGGGTCCCGTGGGTCGGGATCATCCGCCAGCGGCTTCCCGCGCGCAGCGCCTCTTCCATGGTCCAGAGCACCTCGGGCGCGCGCGGCGCGTCGACGAAGATCACCCGCCCCGGGTCGAGAAAGCGCATCATCCCCGCCCCGTGCAGATGGCCATGGTCCCAGGCGGGCCGGACCCAGAGGATCGGCCCCTGCATCCCGCCCGCGATCATCAGCGCCGCGCTCCAGCGCGCGGGACCGCAGACCTCGTGCACCCGGCCCCGGGCGAGCGTGAGGTCCCCCAGAAAGCCCTGACCGGGGTCGGGGCGATGCGGGCGGCGGTCAAGAAGGGCGGGATGCTGCGGCATGGTCGGAGCCTAGCATGTTCACTTTATGTTCTCAACGCCTCCGCACCGGTCCGCGACCCTTTCCTCCCCCGCCTTGCAATCCCCGCGCCAAGGCGCAAAAGTCCCGCCGAACCGATACGGGAACATATCCATAAGACTGAACCGACTGGCCGGCGGCACGCTGGCAGTGAGCGAGCTTTGCCTGGGCTCGATGACCTGGGGCCGCCAGAACACCGAAACCGAGGGCCACGCCCAGATCGACATGGCGCTTGCCAATGGCGTCAACTTCGTCGACACCGCCGAGATGTATCCGGTGAACCCGGTCGCGCGTGAGACCGTGGGGCGCACGGAAGAGATCATCGGGACGTGGAACGCGGCCCACAAGGGGCGGCGCGGCGACTACGTGCTGGCGACCAAGGTCACCGGCCCCTCGTCCAACGTCCGCAAGGAAGGCTATGACGGCACGATCATCCGCCAGACCGTCGAGGACAGCCTGCGCCGGTTGCAGACCGACTACATCGACATCTACCAACTGCATTTCCCCCAGCGCGGCTCCTACCACTTTCGCCAGATCTGGGGCTATGACCCCTCTGGCCAGTCGAAGGCGGAGACCGAGGCCCACATGCGCGACGTGCTTGCCACGATGAAAGACCTCGTGGCGCAGGGCAAGGTGCGCCACTTCGGCCTGTCCAACGAGACCGCCTGGGGCACCGCCACATGGCTGCGCCTCGCCCGCGAGATGGGCGCGCCCGAGGTCGTCTCGATCCAGAACGAATATTCGCTCCTCTGCCGCTATTTCGACAGCGATCTGGCCGAGCTATGCGTGAACGAGGACGTGGGACTCCTTGCCTATTCGCCGCTGGCCACCGGGCTACTGTCGGGCAAATACAAGGGCGGCAGCGTGACGCCCGAGGGCAGCCGGCGGTCGGTGAACGACAGTCTCGGCGGGCGCGTGGGCGCGCGGATGTGGGCGGCAGTCGACGCCTATGTGGAGATCGCCACGAAACACGGGCTCGACCCGGTGGTGATGGCGCTCGCCTTCTGCACGGCGCGGCCCTTTATGGGATCGGTGATCTTTGGGGCCTCGAGCGAGGCGCAGCTCGAGGTGGCGCTGTCGGCGCAGGACGTGGTGCTGGCGGATGAGGTGATGAAAGACATCGAGGCCGCGCACCGGGCCCATCCGATGCCCTTCTGAGGTTTCGAATTTCGCTTGCGCGAAATCCGACCAGCTGGGAGGGCTCTGCCCTCCCAGACCCTCCCGGGATATTTATGAACCAGAGAAGTTGGACCCGCCTTCGGGAAAAGAACCAGTCGCGCCGCTGCGCCGTATGATCTGCACAGACACAGATACGGGATGTGACATGCGACTGACCTCTCTTTTCCTTGCCGCTTTCGCGGGCCTCGCGGCCAGCCTGCCAGCCAGTGCTGAAAGCTACCGCGACACCTCGGTGCCGATTGCCGCGGTCGACGTCGACCTCGACCGCTACCTTGGCAAATGGTACGAAATCGCCCGCTATCCCAACTGGTTCGAGCAGAACTGCCCGGCGCCGACCGCGACCTATACCGAGAACGCGGATGGCACGATCAACGTGCTCAACCAATGTGCGGGCGGGCGGTCGCGCGAGGCGCTGGCGACGCCGGTCGGTCCGGGCAAGCTCGACGTGGATTTCGTGCAGTGATTGCCGGGGATCGGAGTGGGGAAATACTGGGTGCTCTACGTGGACCCGGATTATTCGCTGGCCGTGGTGGGCGAGCCTTCGGGCAAATACGGCTGGGTGCTGGCCCGGTCGCCGGGGCTGCGGCAGAGCGCCTTTGAGCGGGCCAAGGCCGCGCTCGAGAAGAACGGCTACGACACATCGGCGCTGGTCGTCGTGCAATAGGCGCTGGCAGGAGCCTCTGAACCTGCCTAGAAGGGTCGCATGATGCGGCCCTTTTTTCTTTTGCTCCTCTGCGCGGCGCTCGCGGGTTGCGCGGCGCGTGACAGCGGTATTCGCGATTCCTCGGTGCCGATGCAGGCGGTCGTGGGGTTCCAGCCGGAGCTTGCGGCGGGCCTGTGGACCGAGGTGGCGGCGATCGGGCGACCTTCGGGCGGGCAGTGGCTCATGGTGCTGAGCGGTGGCAATGACCTCAATGTCACAGCGCCGGGGATCACCGCCGAGATGACGCCGCTCGGGCCGGGGCGGATGGCGCTGGGTGGGCGCGAAGTCCGCGTGCTCTGGGTCGATACCGCCTACCGCACGCTGGTGCTGGGCGATCTGGACGGGCGTTTTGTCACTGTTCTCAACGAGGACCCCGCTCTGCCCGCCGACCGGGCGCGGGTCGTGCGCGAGATCCTTGGCTGGAACGGCTATGACGTGAGCCAGTTGCGATGATCGAGACATGGGTCCTCGTCGCGCTGGCGGCGGCGGCGGTCCAGACGATCCGCTTCGCGCTGCAAAAGTCGCTCAAGGGCACGGGGCTGTCGTCGGGCGGTGCGACGTTTTCGCGGTTCCTCTTCGGCGCGCCGCTGGCGCTGGCCACCTCGGGCGTCGCGCTGGGGTATCTGGGACATGGGGTAACCGGGTTCACGCCGCTGTTCTGGCTTTGGGTCGTGGCGGGCGGGTTGAGCCAGATCGTCGCGACCATGGCCACCGTGACCCTCTTCGCCGAACGGAATTTCGCGGTCGGCGTCGCCTTTACCAAGACCGAGACGATCCTCGTCGCGCTCTTCTCGCTCGTCCTGCTGGGCGAGGCGATTTCGCTGCATGGTCTGGTGGCGATCCTGATCGGGGTTCTGGGCGTGGTGCTTCTGTCGTGGAAGACCGGCGGCGGGCGGCTTGCGCTGTTCAACCGGGCCTCGGGGCTGGGTCTACTGGCGGGCGGGCTTTTCGCCGTGGCCGCGATCAGTTACCGAGGTGCAACGCTCGAGATCGGATCGGACAGCGCCTTTGTGCGGGCGGTGGTGACGCTGGCCGCCGTGACCACGTTCCAGACGCTCGCCATGTCGGTCTATCTGCGCCTGCGCGAGCCGGGGGAAATCGGCCGGGTCTTTGCCCGCTGGCGCACCACGGTGCTCGTGGGTGTGACCGGGATGCTGGGCAGCCTTGGCTGGTTCGTGGCCTTTGCCCTGCAAAACGCCGCCTATGTGCGCGCACTGGGTCAGGCGGAACTGGTGTTTTCGCTCGTCGTGTCCTGGTTTTTCTTCAAGGACCGCTCCACGGCGCGCGAGGTCGTGGGCATGGCGCTATTGCTCCTGTCAATCGTCGCGCTGGTGCTGTGGGTCTAAGCGCCCTCACCCGTTCCCGTCACCTCTGCACGTCGCCTGTGCGCCAGTCGGGGATGAAGGCTGACAACTCTGCTCCCATCTCTTTGACAGACAAAGAGAAAGGAGCCACACATGGACCTCAGACTTGACGGAAAAACCGCTATCGTCACCGGTGGCGCCAGCGGGATCGGCGCGGCCATCGTGGATGAACTGGCGGCCTCGGGGGCAAAGGTGATCGTCGCGGACCTCAAGGTCGAGGACGCGGAACGCAAGGCGGACGAGGTGAGCAAGGCGGGCGGCACGGCTTACGGCGTCGCGGCGGATGTGTCGGACGCGGAGGCGGTCGAAAAGATGGTCGCCTTCGCCAAGAAGAAGACCGGCGCGCTGCACCTGCTCGTCAACAACGCGGGCGTGTCGGGCGAAGCGGCACCGACGGCGGAGAACTCGCCCGAGGGCTGGCAGAAGCTCATGAGCGTGAACCTGAACGGCGTCTTCTACGGCCTGCGCTACGCGATCCCCGAAATGGTCGCAGCGGGCGGCGGGTCGGTGGTCAACATCGCCTCGGTGCTGGGGGCAGTCGGGATCGAGAACAGCCCCGCCTATGTCACCGCGAAACACGGCGTGGTCGGCATGACCAAGGCCGCAGCACTCGAATACGCCAAGCAGGGCGTGCGGGTGAACGCGGTGGGTCCGGGCTTCATCCATACGCCGCTTCTGGACGAAAACCTCGATGATGAGGCGCAGGCGGGGCTTGCTGCCCTGCACGCGCCGGGTCGCATGGGCACGCCCGAAGAGGTCGCGGCGCTGGTCGTGTTCCTTCTGTCGGATCGGGCGTCTTTCGTCACCGGGTCCTATCACCTCGTCGATGGGGGCTACACCGCCCGCTGAGGTTGAGTTTCCCCCGTTTCGCGCGCTTGCCGTCCCATTCTGGCCGCGTTCTGAAGGCAGATTGCCCGCAGGACAAGGACGATGGGGCGGCATATGCGCGCGGCAAGGATCATATTTCTGGTGGTGGTTCTGGGCCTCATGGGCGCCATGGCGACCGCGATCGACTGGCGGGGTGTGGTTCTGGCGCTGGATGCGCGCGGGGTCGCAGTGCCGGAGGCGCTGCGCGACGTATTAAGCCGTCGTGGCACCGCCACCGGCGCGCCCGGACCGGATGTGGCGCAGGCCCCGGCGGTCGCGCCGCCCCTCGACACCGAGGCGCTGACGACGATCATCAAGGACTGGACCCAAGCGAACGGGATTCAGGGCTTCACCATCGCCATCGCACTCGACGGCAAGGTCATCGTGAACGCGGGCATGGGCAATCAGCCCAAGGGCAGCGCGCAACTCGTCGCCTCGCTGTCCAAGGCGATCACGGCGATCTGCACGAACGAGGTTCTGGCGGCCCACGGGTTCACGTGGGAAACGAAAATCGGCGATCTGCTGACGGTCTTCGACGCCATGCGCATCCTGCCCGGGGCCAAGGCGCAGGCGCTGACCCTCGGCCAGATCGTGACCCACACGGGCGGGTTGAAACCCGACCTGACGCAGGGCGACATGGCCAAACCCACGCATGGCGGTCTGGGGATGCACGGGCGCTATGCTTGGAAGGCGCTGAAGGACGACGCCCTTCAGGGCACGCCGGGGGAATTCTTCTATTCAAACACCAACTTCGCCGTGCTGGGCACGGTGATCGAGGGGCTCGAGGGCCGGCCCTACGAAGACGTCTGCCGCGAGCGAGTCCTGACCCCGGCGGGGGTCACGACGGCGCGCACCAGCGGGCGGCTCGGCTCGATGTCCTCCTACGCCGGGTGGGAAATCTCGGCGGCCGATTACGTGCGGTTCTACGACCACTGGTTCTCTGCCGGCCGGCCATGGGTCGCAAATCCTGACGCTTTCCCTCACATCGCCAACACCTATGCGCTTGGCGTCTATCTTACCGGCGCCGGTGCCGAGGCCGACATCGAGCACAACGGACGGCTCTGCCTGAACAAGGGCGCCTTGGGCGTGGGCGCCATCGCACACAAGCTGCCGGGAGGCTGGACATGGGCCGCGACATGGGACCAATGCCTCGACCCCAACCACTACGACGCGCTCGACGGGGCAGTCTCTGCCCTGTTGAAGTAACTGGCAGAGGCGGACCGCTTGCGATACATGGGGCGCGAAACGGCCCAAGGAAGTTACATGTCGCGCGTCCTCATCACCTCTGCGATCCCCTATATCAACGGCATCAAGCATCTGGGGAACCTCGTCGGTTCCCAACTGCCCGCCGACCTTTACGCCCGATACAACCGGGCGCGGGGCCATGAGGTCATGTTCATCTGCGCGACCGACGAACACGGGACACCCGCCGAACTTGCGGCTAAGAAGGCAGGCAAGCCGGTCGACGAATACTGCGCCGAGATGCACGAGATTCAGGCCGAAATCGCCAAGGGCTTTCGACTGTCCTTCGACCACTTCGGGCGCTCGTCCTCGCAACGCAACCACAAGCTCACCCAGCATTTCGCCGGGCGGCTGGCGGATGCGGGCCTCATCGAAGAAGTGAGCGAAAAGCAGGTCTATTCCAACGCCGATGGCCGTTTCCTGCCCGACCGTTATATCGAGGGCACCTGCCCGAACTGCGGCTATGACAAGGCGCGGGGCGACCAGTGCGAGAACTGCACCAAGCAACTGGACCCCACCGACCTGATCGAGCCGCGCTCGGCCATTTCCGGCTCCACCGACCTCGAGGTGCGGGAAACCAAGCACCTCTACCTCAAACAATCCGCGCTCAAGGACCAGCTTGACGACTGGATCCAGTCCAAGACCGACTGGCCGGTGCTCACGACCTCGATCGCCAAGAAATGGCTTCATGACGGCGACGGGCTGCAGGACCGGGGGATCACCCGGGACCTCGACTGGGGCGTGCCGGTGAAAAAGGGCGATCAGGACTGGCCGGGGATGGAGGGCAAGGTCTTCTACGTCTGGTTCGACGCGCCCATCGAATATATCGCCGGCACCGCCGAATGGGCCGACGCGAACGGCAAGACGGACGCGGATTGGGAACGCTGGTGGCGGACCGACAAGGGCGCGGATGACGTGCGCTACGTGCAGTTCATGGGCAAGGACAACGTGCCCTTCCACACGCTCTCCTTCCCCGCGACGATCATGGGATCGGGCGAGCCGTGGAAGCTCGTCGATTACATCAAGTCGTTCAACTACCTGAACTACGACGGCGGCCAATTCTCGACCTCGCAGGGGCGTGGGGTGTTCATGGATCAGGCGCTGTCGATCCTGCCGGCGGACTACTGGCGCTGGTGGCTTCTGTCCCATGCGCCCGAGAACTCGGACGCCGAGTTCACCTGGGAGAATTTCCAGTCGAGCGTGAACACCGACCTTGCCAACGTCTTGGGGAACTTCGTCTCGCGGGTCACGAAATTCTGCGCGTCCAAAATCGGGCCCCACGTGCCGGAGGGCGGGACCTATGGCGAGGCGGAACAGGCGCTCATCGCGGACCTCACCGCGCGCATCCGCTCCTACGAGGCGCAGATGGACGCGATGGAGGTGCGCAAGGCCGCCAATGAACTCCGCGCGATCTGGGCCGTGGGCAACGAGTATCTGCAAGCCGCCGCTCCGTGGTCGGTGTTCAAGACCGATCCCGTGCAGGCAGGCGCGATCATCCGGCTCATGTTGAACCTCATTCGCGTCTATGCCGTGATTTCGGCCCCCTTCATTCCCGATGCCGCCGCCACGATGCTGGCCGCGCTCAAGACCAACAACAACGCATGGCCCGACGATGTCACCGCGGCGCTGGATGCGCTGAAACCCGGTCACGGATTCGAGGTGCCCGAGGTGCTTTTCGCCAAAATTTCCGACGAGGAGCGCGAGGAGTGGCAGAAAAAATTCGCAGGCGTGCGGACTTAGGCGAAAGCGCGGAATAACCGATTGCCTGCGGATGTTCTCGCGCTACCATGAGCGCGAGGGAGAAAGCAGGCGCTCATGTCCGTTCAACAACTGCCATTCCGGCTGCGAAACGTCGGCAAGAGAGACGTGCGCTCGCAATTCGGCGCACTGCCCTACAGGATTCGCGAGGGCAAGGTGCAAGTGATGCTCGTGTCGTCGCGTGGGACCGGGCGCTGGATCATCCCCAAGGGCTGGCCGATGAACCGCTCGACCCCCGCCGAAGCCGCCGCGATCGAGGCTTACGAAGAGGCGGGCGTCACGGGGCGCGTCCATGACGGTGTGATCGGCTTCTACACCTATTCGAAAAAGGAATACGGGCGGCGCATGCCGGTGGTGGTGGCGGTGTTTCCCCTGCTCGTGCATCGCGAGCTGATGAACTGGCCCGAACGCGGGCAACGGCAACGCAAATGGGTCGGGCGCAAGAAGGCCGCGAAACTCGTGGACGAGCCGGAATTGAAGCAGATCCTGCGCGCCTTCGAGCCCACCGAGCTTTGATCGCGTTGCCCCGGCGCACGCTTGCGGCGCGCGGGAAAGGGATTACATAAACGTCACAGTTTCGCAGGCACGATACAGGCGATGATCCGTTATACGCTCAAATGCGCACAAGGGCATGATTTTGAAAGCTGGTTCGGCTCGGGTGCAGCCTATGACACGCTCAAGGCCGCGGGTCACGTGACCTGTCCCGACTGCGGGTCGACCGAGGTCGAGAAATCCCTGATGGCGCCCCGCGTCTCGACGTCTAGAACCGCCGCGAAGGCCGCCGAGGAGTCCAAAGCGCAGGAAAAGGCGCTCGCCGCCCTGCGCGCCAAGGTCGAAGCCGAAAGCGACTATGTCGGGCTGTCCTTCGCGAAAGAGGCCCGCGCGATCCACGAGGGCGACGCCCCCGAGCGTGCGATCTATGGCGAGGCGACGGCAAAGGACGCCATCGAGCTCTTGCAGGACGGCATTCCTGTTGCGCCCCTGCCCTTTTTGCCCACGCGCAAGACGAACTGAGCGGTGCATCACGTTTCACTGTAGCGCGGGCGGCTGGCTTTGCTAGCATGGCCCCATGCACATCGTATTCGAGACCCGCTTTTCGTTCTTCGGCCAATCCGGCTGGCAATCACAGGCCGCCGCCGACCCCGCGCTCTTGTTCGACGAGGCGCGGCTCGAACAGCGCCTGAGGTATTTCCGCGAGATCACGCTGGCCTCGCTGGCCGCGCAGACTGATCCGAATTTCCAGCACCTCATCCTGTCCTCGACGCTCATGCCCGAGCCGTGGAAGGTGAAACTGCGCGAGGTCTGTTTCGACACTCTGGGGGAAAAGCGCGTGGGCCTGATTTTCAAGCCCGAGGGCAGCGCGGGGCATATCATCCGCGACCTGATCGCCAGGAAATTCGCAGGCCACAACGTGGCGCAGGTGGTGCTCGACGACGACGACGCGGTGAGTTGCGATTTCGTGGCGGCGCTGCGGCGCTATGCGGATTTCACCGTCGACGACCCGGTGAACCCCAAGCCCTACACGTTCATTTCCTTCCCGCGCGGCTACACGCTGGGGATCGAGAACGGCAAACCCGCGTGGCTGTCGAACCGCTTCGTGCCCTACACGAACCTCGGCCTCGCGCTCGTCGCGCCCGCCGACACGCACCGCA
>LUOO01000095.1 GCA_001626765.1 Maritimibacter sp. REDSEA-S28_B5 | reverse complement strand
GATCAGCACCGAGGGGATGGCGTTGGGATCGCGGTCGGGGTTCAGCCCCCACAGGAAGAATCCGCCGAATACCAGGGCGACGAGGACGGGCAGGGCGGCAAGCAGGCGTCGCATGGGCTCACTCCGCGGGTGTTGCGGCGGCGGGCGCCCCCGCTGCCCGGCGCGGGGCGCCGACGCGCAACCGCCGGTCGCTGAGCGACAGCGCACCGCCGAGGATCAGCATCGCCGAACCGATCCAGATGAAATTCACCAGCGGTTCGTAGAGAATGCGCAGCGTCCACGCACCCCGGTCGGCGGCACTGTCCGAGGCAGGCTCGGCCAGCGAGGCATAGAGATCGCCGGCCAGGGTCGAGCGGATCGCTGATTCCGTCGTGCTGCTGTCTGCCACCGGATAGAACCGCCGCTCGGGGTAGAGCGTGGTGACGAAGGCGCCGTCCCGGCTGACCGCCAGTGTGCCCCGGTCGGCGACATAGTTCGGACCGGGCAGCCGCTCCACGCCGTCGAACCGCACATCGAACCCGGCGATCTCGATCACCGTGCCGGGTTGGACGAAGACGATTTCTTCGGATTTCCAGGCGCTGGACCCGACAAAGCCGAACATCGCCACCGCCAGCCCGGCATGGGCCATCGTCATGCCATGCGCGGCCCGCGGGAGGTTGCGCGCCCGCCGCATCGCGTCTTTCAGGGGCACGTCGAGGAGCCGGATGCGCATCGCCCATTCGCGCAGCGTCGCCAGCAGCAGCCAGGCGGCGAGACCGACCGACAGATAGGCAAGCACCGGCCCGCCCCGCGCCAGATACCAGGTGGTCAGACCAGCCAGCACGGCGAGAAGCGCGACAAAGCGCAGCCGTTGCAGCACGCCCTTTAGGTCGGCGCGTTTCCAGGACAGGAACGGCCCCGCGCCCATCAGCAGGACCAGCGGCAGCATCATCGGCACGAAGGTCGCGTTGAAGAATTGCGGCCCGACCGACAGCTTCTCGCCCGTCAGCGCCTCCATGAACAGCGGGTAGAGCGTACCGAAGAGCACGGTTCCGGTGGCGGTCGCCAGCAGCAGGTTGTTGACCAGAAGCCCCGCCTCGCGGCTGATCGGGGTAAAGAGCCCCCCGCCCTCCATCGCCGGGGCGCGCCAGGCATAGAGCGCCAGCGAGCCGCCAATGGACAGACCCAGCAGCCCAAGGATGTAGAGGCCGCGTTCGGGATCGACCGCGAATGCATGGACCGAGGTCAGAAGCCCCGAGCGCACAATAAAGGTGCCCAGCAGCGACAGCGAGAAGGTGAGGATCGCCAGCAGGATGGTCCAGCTCTTGAAGGCGTCGCGCTTTTCGGTGACGATCGCCGAATGCAGCAGGGCGGTGCCCAGAAGCCAGGGCATGAAGCTGACATTCTCGACCGGATCCCAGAACCACCAGCCACCCCAGCCCAGCTCGTAGTAGGCCCACCACGACCCCAGCGCGATGCCTGCGGTCAGGCTCATCCAGGCGGCCAGCGTCCAGGGCCGCACCCAGCGTGCCCAGGACGCATCGACGCGGCCCTCAAGCAGCGCCGCGACGGCAAAGGAGAACACGATGGAGAAACCGACATACCCGACATAGAGAAGCGGCGGATGCAGCGCCAAGCCCACATCCTGCAAGAGCGGGTTCAGGTCCTGACCATCGAGCGGCGGCGGAAAGACCCGCTCGAACGGGTTGGAGGTCAACAGCAGGAAGGACAGGAACCCGGTGCTTATCCACGCCTGCACCGAAAGCGTGCGCGCCTTCAGCGCCTCCGGGATGTTTGACCCGAAAAGGGCGACACCGGCACCAAAGGCCGCCAGGATCAGCACCCAGAGCAGAAGCGAGCCTTCGTGGCTGCCCCAACTTCCCGCGATCTTGAACAGCATCGGTTTGAGCGAATGCGAGTTTTCCACCACATTTGCCACGGTGAAATCGCTGACCATGAAAGACCGCACCAGCGCCGCGAAGGCGATGGAGATGAACATCAGCTGCGCGATGGCAGAACTGCGGGCGCTACGCATCCAAAGGAGGTTGTTCCGAGTGGCGCCCAGCATGGGAAGCACGCTCTGCACCAGGGCGGCGCCAAGGGCGAGAGCAAGGGCGAATTGTCCGATTTCAGGTATCATTGTCTTTGGTCCTTTGCTGGCCACCCTGCGCGGGTGCGAGTCGGGGAGCTCACTCCCCACCGGAAAGGCGGGCGGGACTACGTCTCCAGCCTGGCCTTGCGGCGCTCGTATTCCTCCTCGTCGATTTCGCCGCGTGCATATCGTTCACGCAGGATCACGCGGGCGTCCGGGCCGCGGCGGGCCTCGCTTCCGCCGGAAAAGCCGCGCACCGCAAGCGCGATCAGGAGGATGATCCCGCCCCAGAACAGCAGCATCATCACGCCACCGACCATGCCAAAGCCGCCGCCCCACATATGGCCGAACCCGTCGCGCCAGGTCTCGGCGCTGTCGGCCAGGGCCGGTGCGGGCGTGGCAAGTCCGGCCAGCGGCGCGGCAAGTATCGTGTATCTGGTCATTGCAAGCTCCTTTCCTGTGGTCCGGGCGCGACCTTGCACGGCAGCGTCACGGTCGCGACAAGCCCGCCCTCGGGGCGGTTTGCCAGCGTCACCTCACCGCCATGCGCGCGGATGATCGTACGGGCAATGGACAGGCCAAGCCCGGTGCCGCCTGTCTCGCGCGAGCGGGATTTCTCGAGCCGGAAGAACGGCTCGAACACCTGTTCGATCTGATCTTCGGGGATGCCTGGGCCGGTGTCGGAGATGAGGATCCGAACCTCCTCTGCGTCGGATTGGCAGGTGACGAAGGCGCCGCCGCCATAGCGCTGCGCGTTCTCGATGATGTTGCGCAGGGCGCGCCGGACCGAAGGGGGCCGTAGGCGCAACTCGATCCGGTCGCCGGTGTCGAGATCGAAACCCTCGACCATGTCGGCCTGCAACTGTCGCAGGTAGTCGCCCAGATCCACCGTTTCGTAAGCCTCGGCGCTGGCCATGCCGCGGGCGAAGGACAGCGTGGCGTCGACCATTTCCTGCATCTCCTCGACCGAGGCGATCAGACTGTCGCGCGTCTCGGCCTCGTCGACCATCTCGGCGCGCACCCGCAGCGCGGTCAGAGGCGAGCGCAGGTCATGGCCCAGGGCGGCAAGCAGCCGGGTCCGGTCGGCTACGAAACGGGTCAGCCGCGCCTGCATCCGGTTGAACGCCTGTGTCAGATCGCGCACCTCGCCCGGGCCGATCAGCGGCAACGGGTCCACGGCCTCGCCCCGGCCCAGCCGGTCGGCGGCGCGCGAGACGCGCAGAAGCGGGCCGATCAGCCGGGTCAGCAGGAACCAGCAAGTGGTGATCAGGATCAGCGCCGCGGTGAGGCCGAAACTGACGAAGGACACCCAGGGCCATTGCAGCGGCGGGCGCTCGAACCGGGTGCCGACATTCAGCCATTGCCCGTCGGCCAGCGCGATGGACAGCTGCATCTCGATGGCCGAGACCTCGCCCCGCATCATGGCCAGATGCATCTCGGCCATCTCGGGGGCCAGATGCGGCATCGGCAGAATGTCATGTTCGACCGCGTGCAGCTCCACCCGGATTTCGCGGTCGGCCGCTCCGCCGAGCAGCCCGCGCACCCGCGTCTCGACCGCGCCGCCATCGGCGTGGCTGCCGTGATCCACGGCCGGGACAGGCGACAGCTCGAACCGCACCAATGGCGAATTCGCGGCCCGCAGGATCGCCTGATGTAGGGACGAGGGCGCTTCTTCGAGCAGAAGCGCGACATTGGCCGCGCGACCGGCTGCCTCGAACCCCAAGGCGGCGCGGACGGCCAAGCTGCGCTCGTCCACGAACAGGAACAGACTTACCGCCTGGGCCACGGCCAGCGCCGCCACGATCAGCAGGACCAGCTGCCCCCTGAGGCTGTCGAAGAGGCGCGGCATCACTCCAGCTCCCGCACGTCGGAGGCCAGGCAATAGCCGCCGCCGCGCACGGTGGTGACAATGCGGGGCCGCGCCGGGTCGGGTTCGATCTTGCGGCGCAGTCGGCTGACCTGGTTGTCGATGGTGCGATCCAGCGGCGATGCCGCGCGCCCCGCGGTCAGGTCGAGCAGCTCGTCACGGTTGAGCACCATGCGCGGGCGCTCCAGGAACGTGACCAGCAGCTTCAGTTCGGATCCGGTCAGATCGACTCGCGCGCCGGCCTCATCGGACAGCACCCGGCTGTCGGTATCCAAGACCCAGTGGGCAAAGGCGATGCGTTGCCCCGAGAACCGGCCGGCGAGCGACTCGGCCGTTGCCGAGCGGCGCAGGATGGCCTTGATCCGCGCCAGTAATTCCCGGGGATTGAACGGCTTGGCCAGGTAATCGTCCGCGCCAATTTCCAGCCCGACGATGCGATCCGTCTCTTCGCCAAGCGCGGTCAGCATCAGGATGGGCATATCGCCCTGTGCCGACAGGCGGCGACAGACGGACAAGCCGTCTTCACCCGGCATCATCACGTCCAGCACGATCAGGTCGAACTGGCCCCGGGCCAGCTTGGCGTCCATCTCGACCGCGTCGCGGGCCGAGGTCGCGCGCAGCCCGTTCTTCTCAAGATACCGGGTGACGGACTCGCGGATCTCACGGTGGTCGTCCACGACAAGGATATGCGGCTGGTCGCTCATGGCCTCCTTTTAGCGGCCGCAAGCGCGGCTTTCCCGAAGAGATTTGTCACGAAATGTAACCGGAACGGCGCTTGCGACCCACCGATACAAACCGCCCGTTTCCCGGTGTTTCGATGACCCCTAACCCTGTCCATATGCGTTTTGTCGAAACCAAGGATGAGGAGATCTTCATGTCACGCAAGAAACTGTTGGCGGCAATCGTGCTGGCCGCAACCGCACTCGGAGGCGCGGCTTTCGCCGATGCCAACCACCACGGCGCTAAACCCGGACCGGGAACCGCCGCAGGAATGGCGGCCAAGGGCGGCGTCGGCATGATGGGCGGCGGCATGATGGGCGGAATGGGCCCGATGCACGGCGCCGTGATGCAGATGTTCGATGCCGATGGTGATGGGACGGTGACGGCCGAGGAATTGCGCGCCGGGCTTCAGGCGAAACTGACCGAGTATGACAGCGACGGCGACGGCACGCTGTCGATCTCGGAATTCGAAACCCTGCACAGCGTCATGATCCGCGAAACGATGGTGGATCGGTTCCAGCATCTCGACGCTGATGGCGACGGGTCGGTGACGGCGGACGAGATCTCGGCCGTCGCCGACACAATGGAACGCATGAAGAACATGCGTGCGCGGATGATGCAGACCCAACCCGGCAACGCCCCCGCACCCGGAATGGATGGCATGATGACGGACAACTGAGCAGATCGGCACCGCTGCCCCCCGGCGTTATCGCGCCTCCGAGCGGGCAGCGGCAATGCCGGGCACAGACGCGAAAGGAGACCGGAATGGCCTATACCTATGATCGCATCCTGACGGGCACCGATATCGACGATGCCGACGTGCGCCTGCGCGAGGTCGAGGGCGGCGTCGAGATCAGCGCCATCGACCCGGTCGCGTCCATGCAGGCCATTGACAATGCGCAGTTGCATGCGGTCGCCGCCGACGTCCGCGACCTGCTGCGCAAGGCCGTGGACGCCGCGTGATCGCTGGCGGAACCGGTAGCGCGCAATGGCAGATCGTCGAATATCCCGTCCGGCCCTCAAGGCCATCGCCGCGGCGCTTCTGGTTGCCGCCATCGCGGCCCTGTTTCTCGGGCCGGCAGCGGATCTGCTGGAAGACTTCGACGGCGACCGGATCGCGGGCTGGGTCGAGGCCGCCGGGATATGGGGGCCGCTGCTGATCGTCGGGCTGATGGCGGTGGCGATCGTGGCCACGCCGATCCCCAGCGCCCTCATCGCACTGGCGGCCGGGGCCGCTTACGGGCACACGCTGGGCACCGTTTATATCGTGGCCGGGGCCGAACTTGGCGCGCTTATCGCCTTCGGGATGGCGAGGTTTCTTGGCCGCGAGCTGCTGGTGCGCTGGTTTGGCGAGAAGGTGGACAAGGGCTGGCTCGGGTCGCAGAACGCCCTGACCTTCACGGTATTCGTCAGCCGGTTGCTGCCCTTCATCTCCTTCGACATGGTCAGCTACGCGGCGGGGCTGAGCCGCCTTCATTTCTGGCGCTTCGGGCTCGCCACACTCGCCGGGATCATCCCGGCCAGTTTCGTGCTGGCCCATTTCGGCGAGGAGGCGGTGAGCGGAAGTTCCTCCCGCGCCGCCTGGGCCGCGATCGGACTGGGCGCGCTGACGCTGATTCCGCTGCTGATAGTGGGCCTGCGCGACTGGCGAGACAACAGGTTGCGCCATGAGTGACCTCCGCGCCAACTTGCTCCGCCGTTTGGGCCGTTCCCGGCCTGCACCGTCAACCCGCCGCCTTTTGCGACAGAGAACGGAATCCGGCCCATGCTGAACGCTGCAATCCCCTTCCCGGACATAAACCACGCGCTGTTCACGATCGAGATCGGCAGTTTCAGCTTTTCCCTCCGCTGGTATGCGCTGGCCTATATCGTCGGGCTGCTGGTGGGCTGGCGCATCTGTGTCGCGGCGGTCAGCCGACCGGCGCTGTGGTCCAGCGCGGGTCCGCCGCTCGACCGGCGCCAGATCGAGGATTTGCTCACCTGGATCATCCTCGGCGTGATCCTGGGCGGGCGCCTGGGCTTCGTACTGTTCTATCAGGCGGAATACTACCTGGCCAATCCCGCGGAGATCCTCAAGATCTGGCAGGGCGGCATGTCCTTCCACGGCGGGTTCCTAGGCGTCGTCACGGTGGCGCTCATCTTCTGCCTGCGCCAGAAGGCCCCGGTTGCGGCCGTCGCCGACCTGCTGGCGCTGGCGACCCCACCGGGCCTGCTGCTAGGCCGGATCGCCAATTTCATCAACGCCGAACTGTGGGGGCGGCCGACGGATGTTCCCTGGGCGGTGATCTTTCCGGGTGATGCGGCGCAGGATTGTCCGGGTGTGGTTTCGCTATGCGCCCGACACCCATCGCAGCTCTACGAGGCGCTGTTGGAGGGCGCGCTGCTGGGCGCGGTGCTACTCTACCTCGCCTGGCGTCGCGGCTGGTTGAAGATGCCCGGCGCGCTGACCGGAACCTTTCTGGCGGGCTACGGCGCCGCGCGGAGTTTCGTGGAACTATTCCGCCAACCAGACGCGCAATTCGTCGCACCGGGAAACCCGGTTGGCCACGCAATCCATTTCGGCGACTGGGGGCTGACGATGGGCCAGGCGCTATCGGCACCCATGATCCTGGTCGGGCTGGCGCTGATCCTGCATGCCTGGCGACGGCCGGCACCTCCGGCCCATACAGGCTCTCGCCCGGTCTCATGACGCAAGAAAGGAGGAGGCATGTGCACCACAACTGAGCGCATTGCATCGGCCGAGACCCGGTTGCTCGACCTGCGCCCGGCATTTCTCGGCTTTCTGGCCAAGCGGCTCGGAAACCGGGCCGAGGCCGAGGACGTGCTACAGGAATTTTGCGTCCGGGTTCTGACCCACATGGACCAGCTGCGCGATGCGGGGCGGATGGATGCCTGGCTCTACGCAGTGCTGCGCTCGACGCTCACCGACCATTTCCGGACATCCGGCCGCGCGAAACGCCTCAGGGAGGGGGTGGCACGAGAAGCAACAACCGGCGTCACAAGCGAAGATGCGGCCGAGGAGATGGCCATGATCTGTCAGTGCGTCAGAGAGCTGGTGACGGCTCTTCGCCCCTCGGACGCCGACCTGATCCGGCGCGTCGACCTTGACGAGGACGCCCGGACGGACGTGGCTGCCGACCTGGGGCTCAGGCCCGGAACGCTGAACGTGCGGTTGCACCGCGCCCGCGCGGCCCTGGGCGGCGCGCTTGCGGCCCATTGCGGCCCCTGCTGCCGGGACGGTTTCGACGATTGCGCCTGTGGCACGCGCCCAAGGCCGACTCATGCCGCCGGTCTGTAACGAAAACCCACGCGCGGCGTCTACAGGGTGACGGCGCAGCAGGCACCGTCAGAGAGAAGGGAGAAGAGACATGACCGCAATGCTGATCATCCTGGCCTTCATGGCAACAGCGCTTCTGTCGGCACGCCCGCTCCGGTTGGTTCCGGCCCGGGCGCAATACGCCCCTGCGGCGAAGCGCCTGCGCGGCGGCAGCCATGCAAGCGTTTCCGGCGCACGCCTGAAGGGGAGGATATGACATGGCCGCAGCCAGCGAAACGCGCCATGCCCCGCGCATCCCGATTCAGGCACTGGGCTGGAGCCTCAGCATTTTCTTCGCGATCACCTACACGATTTGTGTCGTCTTTGACCTGGTCTTTCCGGGCCAAAGCATGACCAGCCTGTGGACCCCGCTTCTGCCATGGGTCAATGGCATCAGCATCCAGGGCTACGTCCTGGGCGCCGCCGAAACGCTGCTCTACGGCTGGTTCGTCGCGCTGATCTTCGGCCCGTTGTTCAACTTCTTCGCTGAACGGAGTGCGTGATGGCCACGGCCAGATTTCCCAAACAGCAGCTCAATCCGGTAACGACGGAACCGGTCGTCTTTCCGGCCAACCAAAGCGGCCCGATAGGCGAAAAACCGAAGGCCGCGCAGGTCGAAAAACCGGCCGCTGCCGCCACGACTTATCCTCAGGACCTGTTTGAACGCTGGGTCCTGCTCCTGGACGCGTTGCGCGAACGTGCTGACAACATGATCGAGCACGAGCGGCGGGGGATGCCGCCGCTTCTGGATTTCAAATACGAAGCCCTTCTGGACGCGCGCCACTTTGACCGACCGGCCAACTACGCGCTTCTCAGGATCACCGAGATCGGCGACGATTGCTGGGACGATTGCGTCGATGAAGCCAAGCCGCCGGTGATCGTGGTCGATCCGCGTGCCGGCCACGGCCCTGGCATCGGCGGCTTCAAACGCGACAGCGAGGTGGGCATCGCCATGCACGAGGGCCACCCGGTCTACTTCGTGGTGTTCTTTCCCGAACCCGAACGGGGGCGAACCCTCGCTGATGTGCACCATGCGCTGCGCCGCTTTGTCGAAGAAATCGCCAAGCGCCACCCTGACCATCCCCCCGTTCTTTATGGCAACTGCCAGGCAGGCTGGGCGATCACACTTCTGGCAGCTGACTGCCAGGGGCTTTCCGGTCCGATTGTCCTGAACGGCTCGCCGCTCTCCTACTGGGCCGGTGAAGCCGGAACCAACCCGATGCGGATGATGGGCGGGCTTGCAGGTGGCACATGGGCCGCGCACATGGCCGCTGATCTCGGCGACGGACGTTTCGACGGGGCGTGGCTGGCGCAGAACTTCGAAAAGCTGCAGCCGGAAAAAGCAATCTGGGACAAATACGCCCACCTCTTCTCCCATATCGACGACGAACGCGAGCGGTTCCTGGAATTCGAGCGCTGGTGGAACGGCTTCTACACGCTGAGTCGCGAGGAGATCCTTGCGATTACCGAAAACCTCTTCATCGGCAACAAGCTGGAGTCCGGTGAAATGCGGATCTGCGAGGGCTGCATGGTCGATCTGCGGCGCATCCAGAACCCGATCGTGATCTTCGCCTCCAAAGGCGACAACATCACCCCGCCGGCGCAGGCCCTGGGCTGGATCCCCAAGGTCTATGCCGACACCGCCGCGCTGAAGGCGGCGGGCCAACGGATCGTCTATCTCGTGAACCCCCATGTCGGGCATCTCGGCATCTTCGTATCCGCGTCGGTGGCGCGTCTCGAACACCGGGCAATCCTGGAAAACCTCGACGAGATCGAGGCGCGGGCGTCCGGGCTCTACGAGATGCAAATCGACAATCCCACCGGCGATCCCGACTGCCGGAAGCCGTCCTATTCGGTCAGCTTCGAACCGCGCGACGTGTCGGACATCGGCGAAGTGCATCCCGAGGATGCGCTGCAGAACGTCGCGCAGGTCTCGCGCATCAATGAGGCGGCATACGACCTGCTCCTGGGCCCGTGGCTGAGGGCCATGACCACGCCGCAATCGGCCGAGGCTCTGCGGGCGATGCACCCGATGCGCTGGAGCCGGCTCATGTTTTCGGCGCGCTACAACCCGTGGATGGGTGCCGTGCAGGCCATGGCCGACACGATCCGCCATGACCGCAACACTACCTGCCGACGACCCCGCCGTAGCGGCGGAACGCAAGGCGATGGCCCGGATCGGCCCGGGCCAGACCTCCCGCGCGCTGCGACACCCCAGACGGATCCTGAAACCGAAGGAGCCAATGAAATGACCGATAGCGACGGAACTCTACCCGAAGTTGACCCCAGAACCAGAGAGAGCCGACGGGATTTCCTCTACTACGCGGCGGCCGGGGCCGGGGCAGTCGCGACCGGGGCCGCCATCTGGCCACTGGTCAACGCGATGAACCCCTCCGCAGATGTCCTGAGCCTATCACAGGTGCGCGTCGATCTGTCCGGGATGGAGCGCGGACAGCGCATCACGGTCGGCTGGCAGGGAAAGCCCGTTTTTGTCTGGCGCCGGTCGCAAGCGTCCATCGACGCCGCGCGGACGACACCGCTTGAGGCGCTCGTGGATCAGACCGACGGTGCAAGAGAGAATCCGAACCATTCCGGGACGGTGCCGGCGCTCGATCAGAACCGCACCGCGGACGCGGCCGGGGAATGGCTGGTCGTCATCGGCGTCTGCACCCATCTCGGCTGCGTTCCCGTCGGTCAGGGGTCGGGCGACTCGTTGGGAGAATACGGCGGCTGGTTTTGCCCCTGCCACGGATCCCACTACGACACTTCGGGCCGCATCCGGAAAGGTCCCGCCCCGCGCAATCTCGACATTCCTGTCTACAGTCTTGCCGATGATCTAACCCTGACAATCGGCGCATGATATGGACTGAACAACAAATCGGTTCTCCGGACCGCAGGTGGATCCGACCGGGCGATGTCGAGTCGCGGGATCCTGACCCCGCCACCATCCCCATAAGCCGGAGCCGGCCCCCGCGCCGCGCTTGTAATGTCATATGCGACACACCTTGACCTTCCAGTCAGTGGAAGGACTAGGTTGACCCCGACTCGCTCCGAGAGGAATTTCCGATGAACGACCACGCTCGCCATTCCGTGACCGATACCAACAGCTATGTCTGCCCGATGCACCCCGAGGTGCGGCAGGATGGTCCCGGCGATTGTCCGAAATGTGGGATGCATCTTGTCCCGGAGGCGGAACTCGATGCGCATTCCGAGCACGACCACCATGCCCATCACGGAGCCGCAACACCCGTTGATGGAAAATATGACGAGATCCCGGCCGGATATGATGGCGCCGTCTATACCTGCCCGATGCACCCACAGGTCCGACAGACGCATCCCGGCTCCTGCCCGATCTGCGGCATGGGGCTTGAACTGGAGTCGGCCACGATGGCTGCGGAGGGCCCGAACCCGGAGCTGGTCGATTTCACGCGGCGTTTCTGGATTGGTACCGTTCTGACGATCCCGCTTCTCGTTCTGACCATGGGTCCGTATCTGGGTTTCCCCGGGGTGCGCGACATCTTCGGCGAACGCACGACGCTCTGGATCGAACTGGTGCTCGGTACGCCGGTCGTCCTCTGGTGCGGATGGCCGTTCCTGGTTCGCGGATGGAATTCGTTCCGCACGTTGAATCTCAATATGTTCTCGTTGATCGGCATGGGAGTTCTCGCGGCATGGCTGTTCAGTGTCGCTGCCGTATTTGCGCCAGACATCTTTCCGGACGGGTTCCGCGATGCCGAAGGGCATGTCGGTGTCTATTTCGAGGCGGCCGCCGTGATCGTGACGCTGGTCCTGCTGGGACAGGTGATGGAACTGCGCGCCCGCGAGGGGACGGGCAGGGCGATCCGGGCGCTTCTCGATATGGCAGCCAAGACCGCGCGGGTGATCCGGCCCGACGGAACGGAAGAGGAAATCGCGCTCGAAGAGGTTCAGGTGGGCGATCGGCTGCGGGTGCGACCGGGCGACAAGGTGCCGGTCGACGGCGTCGTGGTCGATGGCCGGTCTTCGGTCGACGAAAGCATGATCTCGGGAGAGCCCGTCCCGGTCGAAAAGACCGAGGGCGATCCGGTGACCGGGGCAACGATCAACGGCACTGGCAGCCTGGTGATGGAGGCGACGCGCGTTGGCGCCGACACGATGCTGTCGCAGATCGTGGAGATGGTCGCGAACGCACAGCGCAGCCGTGCGCCGATCCAGAAATACGCCGATCAGGTCGCCGGGTATTTCGTGCCGGCGGTGATCGCAATCGCCATCCTGTCCTTCATCGCCTGGGCCGTCTGGGGGCCGTCACCGGCATTGTCCTATGCCTTAGTGTCTGCCGTCGCAGTGCTGATCATCGCCTGCCCCTGCGCGTTGGGACTGGCCACGCCCATGTCGATCATGACGGCGACGGGACGCGGCGCGCAGGCCGGCGTGCTCATCAAGAACGCCGAAGCTCTGGAGCGGTTCGAGAAAGTCGACACCCTCATCGTCGACAAGACCGGCACCCTGACCGAGGGCAAGCCGAAGCTGGTCGCCGTCCTGCCCGAGAAGGGTCATGATGAAGCAGAAGTCCTGCGCCTTGCTGCCTCGCTCGAACGCGGCTCCGAGCATCCGCTTGCCGAAGCCATCGTTCGGGGTGCCGAAGAGCGCGGGGTGAAGATGGCTGACGCGAAAGACTTCGAGGCCGTTACCGGAAAGGGGGTCAAGGGAACCGTCGACGGACAGGCGGTCGCTCTCGGCAACCTCGCGATGATCCGCGATCTGGGGCTGGAGGCGGGCGACCTGACTGCCAAGGCCAATGCGCGCCGCGACGAAGGCGAGACGGTCATGTTCGTGGTGGTCGAAGGCGAGATCGCCGGCCTGGTCGGCGTCGCAGACCCGGTCAAGGAAACCACTCCTGCCGCGATCAAGGAACTGCACGAGCTTGGATTCCGCGTCATCATGGCCACAGGCGACAATGAACGCACGGCAAAGGCGATTGGATCGCGGCTCGGTATCGACGAGATACGGGCGGACGTTCTGCCCGAGGACAAGGCCCGCATCATCAGAGAACTGCAAGAGGCAGGCCGAAAGGTTGCGATGGCCGGAGACGGCGTGAATGACGCGCCTGCATTGGCGCAAGCGGATGTCGGCATCGCCATGGGCACCGGCGCCGACGTCGCCATCGAAAGCGCCGGCATCACTCTGGTGAAAGGCAACCTTGACGGCATCGTGCGTGCGCGGCGTCTGGCGCGCGCAACCATGCGCAACATCCGTCAGAACCTCTTCTTCGCGCTGGTCTACAATGCCTCCGGCGTACCGGTCGCGGCAGGCGTTCTGTTTCCCTTCTTCGGTATCCTGATCAGCCCCATGTTTGCCGCGTTCGCCATGAGCGCCTCGTCGATCTCGGTGGTGCTCAATTCACTGCGTCTTCGCAGCGCAAAGGTATAGAAATGGAGACCCAGCATGGACAAGCACCATGATCCTGCACATGCCGAACACGACCAGTCGGAAGAAACCTCCCCGGCTCCGTCCTTCTGGCGGTCACGCGCCGGCATCTATCTGATCGTCGCACTGGTCGTCGGCGGTCTCCTGTTGGGTTACGAGCACCGGGTCCACATCTTCGGTAGCAACTGGCTGCTTTGGCTGCCGCTATTGCTCTGCGTGGCCATGCATTTCTTCATGCATGGGGGCCACGGCGGACATGGCGGAGAAGGAGACAAGAGATGACCGATGCCGGAACTGCTTATGGACTTTGGCTCCTGGTCTTCATCAACTCGGCCGTCTTCATCATCTTCGCCTTCAGCTTCTTCAAGCCACAGACGTCGCGCGACTGGCGGAGTTTCGGGGCGTTCAGCGCCTTCATCGTCGCCCTGTTCACCGAGATGTACGGGTTCCCCCTGACCATCTTCTTTCTGTCCGGCTGGCTCCAGTCAACCTGGCCGGATATTGACTGGTTCGCGCATGACAGCGGGCATCTGCCCGAAATAATGTTCGGCTGGCGCGCGAATCCGCATTTCGGCCCGTTCCACATTTTGAGCTTCGCGCTGATCGGCGGCGGGTTCTGGCTGATCTCGGTGGCCTGGCACCATCTCTGGTCCGCGCAGCGACGCGGCGTGCTGGCAACGACCGGACCTTATTCACGCATTCGCCACCCGCAATATGTGGGCTTTGTGTTGATCATGGCTGGCTTTCTCGTGCAGTGGCCGACCTTGCTGACGCTCGCGATGTTCCCCGTGCTGGTCTGGATGTACGCACGTCTTGCGCGCGCCGAGGAGGCCGACAGCCGGTCGCGCTTCGGGGATGACTGGGATCGCTACGCGGCGGCTGTCCCCGCGTTCATTCCGGGCCGGATGTCGAGAATTGTCGATGCGTATAGGTAGCGGGCGGGAATATGGCCGATAGCAGCAAGACCGGAAATCCCGTAGCAGTATGGCGAAAGGCAGTTGCGATCACCTCCTTTTTCGCCATCGGATTGGCAACAAACTTGCTTGCCCAATCCGATGAGGCTGAAAACTCCCGGCCACGGGTCAACACCCAGATGCATGGCGACGCCGCCGGAGCGCCCGCACCCGACCCCGATAGCGTAATCGTGCCGAAAACCCTGAGCGCACCATCATATTTCGGCCAGATCGCGTTCGAGAAAAGCTGCGCGTCGTGCCATGGGAAAAACGGGGCAGGCGGAACTGGCATCGGCCCGCCTTTGGTTCATCCCATCTACGAGCCGGGTCATCATTCGGACGGGGCGTTCCTTCGGGCCGCGATGTCGGGCGTGCAATCACATCACTGGAATTTTGGCGATATGCCTCCTGTCGAAGGGATTACCGAGGAAACGACTAGGCTGATCGTCAGCTATATTCGCGAATTGCAGCGCGCCAACGGGATCGACTGATGGCAAGCCGGGCCGACCCGCCGCCGGTGCAAGGAACCGTCGCTCTGATCGGAGGCACGGGCGATGTCGGCGGTCGACTGGTCCGGATGCTGGTCGATCATACCGCAGCCCGAATACTGCTGATTTCGCGCAGCGGTGTTGGGTCAGGTGATCGTGTCGAGGCGCTCCGGTTCGATATCGCCGGGAAGGACGCCGTTGGAAAGCTGCCGCTTGGCGCGACAGTGATAAACCTGACCGAAGCGACGCCGCCAACGATCGCGGTCGAAGTTGTCCGCAAGGGCGGAAGTTTCCTCGAGACCTCGGCGTCGCCGAACTACGTGCAAGCACTGAAACAAGAAGTGACGGGGGTCGGTGGGCCCGGCACTGCTGTCCTCTGCGTCGGAGCTGCGCCCGGTTTGAGCACCTTGATGGCCGCCGAACTTGTCCGCGCTAAAGGGGCTGTTGCTGTAGACATCGGGCTAGAACTCGGCATGGGCCGCCACTACGGCAGAGCCGCCACGGAATGGTTTATCGACGCCCTCGGCCGCCCATATTGGCTGTCCGGCCCCGAAAACACCATCCTCCGGCCCGGAGACCTTCGCCGTTCTTTTGCCTTCGTGCGAGGAACACGGTCGCGTCCCGCTCTCGGTATCGGCTTTACCGCAGATGGAATCACGGAATACCGAAAGTCTGCCCGGTCGGTTCGCGTTCGCACTTTCGTGGCGATCGATCCTCCGTTTGTGACGCGCGCTGTCGGCACGCTCTTGCGACTTGGCCTCGGTCCAGCGCTGGCACGGCGCAAACGCGGTGTAACGCGGGTATTGAGGCGCCTGCCGGAAACGGGTCAAGCGCACGCCCGCATCGTTGTTGAGGCGCAGAGCCCCGAAGGCATCCTTGCTGCCTCGCACCATGTCGCAGCCGGCGATCAAGCCGAGGTGACCGCGGCCATGATCCTCGCCACGATCCGCGCGTTGCCAGCGGCGGACAGGCCGATGCCCGGCGTGAGGACCATTATCGATCTCTTGACGTTCGCCGAGGCGTTGGAAGCTCTTCGTCATCTCTTGCCGCGCATGGCGATCGAGACCTGGTCAACCGGCGTCAAAGGAGAAAGACCGTGAACCGCGCCAGAATCTTCCTGCGTTTGGCCCGGATTATCGTCGTCTTGTCGAAAGACATTTGGGCCCTCCGGCGGCATGATCCGGCCAGCGGCGACCCTGCTGCACCGGATCGGTTCGCCCGAAACCTGCTCGCTCGGGGGCCGGTTTTCGTCAAACTGGGCCAGATCCTCAGCACCCGCCCCGACATATTGCCCGATAGCTACATCGCGCGGCTTGCGGAATTGCAGGAGCACGCGCCCGAGGTTGACTTCGCCACGGTGCGACGCATCATCGAGGATGAACTAGCAGCGCCGCTGCAAACCGCCTTTGCCAGCTTCGAGGACAAACCCGTCGCCGCCGCGTCCCTGGCGCAGGTGCACAAGGCACGCCTGGCGGATGGCAAGGCGGTCGCGGTCAAGGTGCAGCGACCGGGGCTGGAGCCGCTGTTCCGCCGCGATCTCGATGCGCTCGACCTCGGAGTGCGGATCGCACGTCTGGTCATGCCACGCCGCCTGCGTCGCACTAACCTGTCGGCGTTCCTGACGGAGTTCCGGCGCTATTCCTTGGCCGAACTCGATTTTCACGCCGAAGCGGCTGTCATGGACCGGTTTCGCGAAAACCTCGCGGGGCAGCAAGGCGTTCGAATCCCCAAGACCTATCCCGGCCACACGACGGCCCGTCTGCTGACCATGGATTGGGTCGAGGGCATGCGCCTGTCCGAGGCTGTGGCCACCCTCCCTGAGCAAGCCCGATCCGCACTGGTCGAGTCTCTGGTGTCGATACTACTGAAGATGTTCGTATCGGACAGGCTGTTTCATGCCGATCTGCACCCCGGCAATATCGTCTTTCATGAAGACGGAAGTTTCACGCTGCTCGATTTCGGCATGTATGGCGAGCTGGATGCGGCGCAGCGCGACCGTTTCGTGCTTTACTGGATGGCCGTGGCACAGCGGCAGACTCGGCGTGCCTACCACCATTTCAGTGCCCAGACCGAGGCGCTCGCCGGTGCCGATCACCGGCTTTTCCGACAAAGGTTCGAGGAACTCGCGGCGGCCTTCTACTCCGCGCCCTCGCGCGAAGCCAGCCTTGCTCGGACCTACCTTGCGATGATGCGCGCAGGCTACCAGTCCGGGTTCGTGTTTCCGGCATCGCTCATGCTCCATGCCAAGGCGCTGACGACCGCCGAAGCGCTGCTGTTCGTTCTGGCGCCAGACGCGCGGTTCGACGACCTGTCGCGGCCCGTCATCGCGCGCGAGGTCGCAGCGCGGCTGGCGGAAAGCGATCCGCTGGGGCGGATCACGCAAGTGCTGCCCGAGTTCCTGCTGACAGGAACACTGCCGCCCGCCGAGGCAATCGACGATATCTGGGACCGCACCGCGACGCAAAAGATGGTGCGAGGAATGCTGGAGGCCGTCGTTCCGGGCGGCGAATCCATCGGCCGCAGCACGCTGTCAATGCTGTTGCGCCGTTTCGCCCTGCCACATCTGGGCGCCGAGACTAACGCGATCCTTGCCGAGACCTGGGTGGCCTATGACCTGTTGGACCGCGATCTTCCGCTCGAATCCAATACGGGCGCGATTATTACCACGCATCTTGCGGTGCTGACACTGGCTCTGCACCGAACGCTTCTTGCAAAGGGCCGGTCGGAGGCGGAGAGCCACGAACTCATTCACGCGATTGGCTGGGACATTTACAACCGCATGGCCGATCCGCCGTTCGAATTTGCCCGGACCATCACCGCCGATCCGGTCAAGCGGCTGCGCATCGCCACCGACGTATTCCGCAGGTTTCCCTTTGGACCACCGGGATACAGTTGGCGCGACGTGCAGGCGGGGGCAGACGTCGTGGCCTTTGACTGTACGAGATGTCCAGTGGCGGAGTTCTTTGCGGGACATGAGTCTGCAGCGCTCTGCACGGCCACATGGTGCGCCCTCGACTATCCCGTGGCCGAGAAATGGGGCGGGCGACTGGTTCGGCCAAAGACCATTGCCGGCGGGAACAGCCATTGCGATTTCAGATGGCACGCAACCCGACCTTCGGCCGATACTGAGATGTCAGGTCAAGTGGAGGGGGACTTGGGATGAAGCACGACCTTGGCGCCGACATCGACACGGGGAAACAGGTCAATGATGTGATCGTTGGTCAACCTGGCGCAACCATTGGACACGGCCGATCCAATCGTGCTGGGGGCGTTCGTCCCGTGAATGCGCAGGTAGGTATCGCGCCCCAGCTCGTCATAGAGATACAATGCACGCGCACCGAGAGGATTTTGCGGGCCACCCGGAACACCATCAGCAAAGCGCGCATACTTCTCTGGATCGCGCCGGATCATCGCATTGGTCGGGCGCCACCACGGCCACTCGGCCTTGCGCCGCACGGTGAAGGTGCCCGCCTCGTAAAGACCATCTCTTCCCACGCCCACTCCGTAGCGGATGGCCAGTCCGGAGTGCAGCATGAAGTAAAGGAAGTAGTCGTCCGGGATCACGTGGATTTCACCGGCTTCCCACATCTGTTGTCTCGTATTCACGAGTTGAGGCAGAAACTTGTCGGGCAGAACCACCTGGTGCGCCCAAGCCGTCATAGGCAGCGTGACCCCCAATCCGGTCAGTGAGGCTATCAGGAAATGACGACGATTCAAACCCACAACTTGGTGCCTCCGCTTTATTGTGTGCCAGAAAAGGTTAGAAGCCCGCCGCCCGATGCCAAACCTCACAACGCCGTGAATGGCGTGGTCCCATCAGAATATGTTGCATCCGGGTTACGACAGTCCGACTGATAGGCCAGGCTGCGCATCAGAAAGCGCCCACAGAAATATGCAAATAGTACGCCCATGACTGGTTCGAGCGAGAAAAGACCTAACTATCAACCCGCTTCGATCACCCTTGGCGGCGCCGTAGCGATGGGAACAGGTGTGATGATCGGCGCGGGCATCTTCGCATTGACCGGGCAGATCGCGCAGTTTGCCGGGCCCCTCTTCCCGCTCGCTTTCATCGCCGGAGCAATCGTGACCGGATTCAGCGCCTACAGCTACATCCGGATGTCGAACAGATGGCCGTCCTCGGGCGGGATCGCGATGATCCTGCAAAAGTGCTATGGCCCCGGTGCGGTCGCGGCGGGGGCGGCCCTGCTGATGGCCCTCAGCATGGTCATCGCCGAAAGTCTGGTAGCCCGGACCTTCGCAACCTATGTTCTGCGTGCCTTCGAGATCGAGGGCGGGCCAATGGTACCGATCCTTGCCGTGGGCGTTATCCTCTTCGCGTTCCTGGTGAACATCGCCGGCAACCGGTCGGTCGGCGTGTTCTCTCTGGTCATGGCGGCCATCAAGATCGGCGGCATTGGATTGTTTGGAATCGCCGCGATCTGGTCGAGCGGCTTCCAGTTCGCCGCCGCGTCCGATAGCGCGCAGGATTATGGCGTCCTGGGTTTCGTCGCCTCTGTGGCCTTTGCAATACTGGCCTTCAAAGGTTTCACCACCATCACAAACAGCGGCTCCGAGATCACCCAGCCTAACCGCAACGTGGGCCGCGCCATCGTGATCTCCATCAGTATCTGCGTGGCCGTCTACCTGTTGGTTGCCATCGGTGTCGGCTCGAGCTTGACCATTGACGAGATCGTCGCCGCGCGGGATTATTCGCTCGCCGAAGCCGCCGAACCTGCCCTGGGGCAGACCGGCTTCTTCCTGACCGTGATCCTTGCGGCGGTGGCCACGGCTTCGGGCGTGCTGGCCAGTGTCTTCGCCGTATCGCGGATGCTTGCGATGTTGACGGACATGAAGATGATCCCGCATCGGCATTTCGGCATGTCGGGACCGGTCCAACGGCACACGCTCGTCTACACCGTTGTCATCGCTTCGACGCTTGCCGTGTTCTTCGACCTCGGCCGGATCGCCTCACTCGGTGCCTTTTTCTATCTTGTCATGGACATGGCCGTGCATTGGGGCGTCTATCGCTATCGGCGTGAAGAGATCGGGGCGTCCGGCTTGGTACTGCTTTCGGCTCTAGCGTTCGACGCCATAGTACTGGTTGCCTTCACCGTGATGAAACTTCGGAGCGATCCGCTGATTGTGCTCTATGCTCTTGGCGGCATCTTGGCTGTTTTCGTCTTCGAGCGGATGTACTTGTCTCGGTGGCTGGCGCCGCAGGAAGTTGCGCATGACCACTGATGCCGGGCAGCAAGACAGCCGAGCGGGTAGAACCGCCGCGAGAGGACCGAAATGGTCGGTGTCGGGGCCACGACCGCCTGTCGGCCAACGGAATCACACAGAGCCGTTATTGGACTGCTCGAAAACGGTGCGTTTCAATGCGGTGATGCGGGTTGCCCCTACGATAAATTTCCTCGGTTACCTAAAGCGTTTCCAGTTCTGGGACGTATCGGATAAGCGTTGCGGAGCTGCTTTTGTCAGGTCACGAAAGTTTTCCTTGAACCTCTAGTGGCTTTAGACGTTAGCCCTCTACAGAGCGTCAGTGCCGCGGGCAAACTGCCAACGCAACCTCAAACCCTCTCGGGCTGGCAACAATGTATCCGGGACATTGCGCGGCCCACCATCCAATTGCGAAGGAGACGTTGAACATGTTGACGAGAAGACATTTCATTCAATCGACCACTGCGCTGTTCTCGGCATCGCTGGCCAGCCCGGCATTCGCCGACTCTTGGCCCACGGAAGCGCAAAAGGCCGCATGGGACGCGCTAGTCACGCCGCCTGGCTACGATCCTACCACGTCCAATCCCTGGGGTCTGCATCCGCGCTTTCTTCCGCAACGTATCGCCGCAAATGCGGGCCTCGTTCCTGGAGACATCCATGTGGATGCGGTGGCGCGCTATCTCTATCACATCGAGGAAGGTGGCACGGCGATGCGCTATGGTGTGGCGATCGCACGTGGCAATCTATACGAGCCGGGCACATATACGATCAAGCGCAAGGTCAAGTGGCCGCACTGGCAACCGACGCAGAACATGATCGACCGCGATCCGGAACTCTACGCGGACATCGCCGACGGCATGGAGCCTGGACCGGAGAATGCGCTCGGGTCTCGAGCGCTCTATCTGTATGTCGGCGATCGCGACACCTACCTGCGAATTCATGGCACTCCGCATCCAAGCAGCATCGGCGGTCGCGCAAGTTCCGGCTGCGTGCGGATGGTAATGGCCCACATCAACGACCTCTACCCGAACGTCGAACTCGGCTCGACGGCCTACCTGTACTCGGCCGAGGACAGCGTAACCGCCCGCAGTTAGGCGCATGCGCACTTGGCCGGCGCTTCGACGGTCTGCCGAAGGGCTCAGCTTTCCCGCGCGGTGCAGATCCGACTGCCGTTAGGCGTGCGTAGCGGAACCAAGGTCGTCTCAACCGGCCCGCTGTGCTCGTACCAGTAACAGCCGTCGTCCGGCACAAGGCGCGCGGTGGAAATATCCTGGTCGGGCGCCGCCATTGCCACGACGCGATCGGGAATATTGCCGATAGCGTTCGCCGCTTCGCTCCCGCTGCTTGGAGGGATGGCACACCCTGCGGTGAACAACAGTGTGGCTCCGATCATCACGTTTTGCTTTGATAGTACCGGCCGCATTGAATTTCCTTCCTCTTTTGTCGGTCTGGCAGCAACAGATGGCCAGCCTCTTTCCGACGACACATAGCAAGAAAGCGTTCCGGAGAACCATCAATTAATGTTCTTGAACCTCTAGGTACTGTAGGAATTATGTTTTCCTGAACAACCCGACTCTAGAGGTCCGTTCATGTCTGCTGATACCAACCGCCGAGATCACTCTCACGCCCCGCAAGAGAGCGGCAACAGTTGCTGCGGAAGTGATCGACCATGCGGCGACATCGCTCCGGCGACGCCTGCGCCATCGGTCGGGCGAAGCTATCAGGTTTCCGGTCTCGACTGCGCCGAAGAAGTGGCGATCCTGAACAAAGTTGTCGGCCCGAAGATCGGCGGGGCAGAGCATCTGGCCTTCGACGTCATCAACGGGCGGATGACCATTCTGGACAGCGCGGACCGTGTAACTGACGACGAGGTGGCGCAACTGGTTGCGACCACCGGCATGAGTGCGAAACCCTGGGATGCAGGAACCGCATCGGAAGATCAGGCGGCCCATCTCGCCCGGCAGCGGCTGTTCACGGCGCTGAGCGGCGGCTTCTGGGCGGCCGGCTTTCTCTGGCACATCGTCGAGACCGGCATGGGCGGTGCCCTCGGGCTGTTCGCGGGTCACGGCCAAGCGCCGATGCCGCTGGCGGAGGCTGCACTGTTCGCTATCGCGATCCTGTTCGGTGTCTGGCTCGTGGCCCCGAAGGCCTGGTCCTCCGCGCGGCGTCTGTCGCCCGACATGAACCTTCTCATGGTGGTCGCGGTGGCGGGAGCCATCGGCCTCGGCGAGTTCTTCGAGGCGGCGACGGTGGCTTTCTTCTTCTCGCTGTCGCTGTACCTCGAAAGCTGGAGCGTCGGGCGCGCACGGAACGCGGTTTCGGCGTTGCTCGATCTGGCACCACCGACAGCGAGAGTTCTCTATGATGATGGTTCTGAAGCAGACGTGCCGGCTTCCGCTGTTGCCATCAATGCACGGTTCGTGGTGCGCGGCGGCGACCGCATCCCGCTGGATGGTGAAGTTGTAGATGGGGCAGGGGCCGTCGATCAGGCGCCGATCACGGGCGAAAGTGCGCTGGTGCCGAAAGAGCAAGGCGACGAAGTCTACGCGGGAACGATCAACGGCGAAGGGACGCTGACGGTGCGCGCGACCAGGGCGGCCTCCGACACGGTGCTCGCCAAGATCATCCGCATGGTGGGGGACGCTCACGCCCGCCGGGCGCCCGTGGAGCAGTGGGTCGCGAAGTTCGCTCGCATCTATACACCCATAGTCATGGCGCTGGCGATCGTCATTGCGCTGCTGCCGCCGCTCATCCTCGGTGGAGCCTGGGACTACTGGGTCTACAACGCGCTCGTTCTTCTCGTGATCGCCTGTCCCTGTGCTCTGGTCATCTCGACGCCGGTTTCCATCGTGGCCGCACTGACGGCCTCGGCGCGGGCCGGCGTTCTCATCAAGGGCGGAGCCTACGTCGAGGCACCGGGCCGAACGACGGCTCTGGCGATGGACAAGACCGGAACCCTCACGATGGGTGAACCGGAGGTGGCCGCAGTCCATCCACTTGGGGGGGCCTCGGCGCGAGATCTGATGACGCTGGCGGGCGCACTCGAAGCGCGGTCATCGCATCCGCTGGCGCGTGCCATTCTTGCGCGGGCCGAGGCAGACGGCATCGCGGTTCCAGCGGCGGAGGATACGCGCACCGTGCCGGGACGAGGGCTGGAAGGACGGGCAGGGAGCCGAAAAGTCTGGCTCGGCTCCGACCGGTTCGCCGAGGAGAAAGGGCTCGGCAGCGCCATTCCGGCGGACCTCCGTGACCGGATCGAAGGGGCCGGCAGTACACTTGTGGCCGTCGGAGACGAGACCGGCGTGACCGGCATTCTCGAGCTGCGCGACCGGATCCGCCCGGACGCCAAAAGTATCGTCACGCGCCTTCATGCGCAGGGCGTGAAGACCATCGTCATGCTGACGGGCGACAATGAACGCACCGCGCGCGCTGTTGCGGCAGAGGTCGGCATCGACGAGGTGCGTGCCGAACTCTTGCCCGAGGATAAGGTAACGGCCATCGAGGAACTGGTCGAAAGCCACGACTTGGTTGCGATGATTGGCGACGGGGTGAATGACGCCCCTGCCATGGCACGGGCGCACTATGCCATCGCCATGGGCGCCGTCGGGTCCGACGCGGCCATCGAGACCGCCGACATCGCCCTGATGACGGACGACATCGGCAAGGTACCGTGGCTCATCGGCCATTCACGCCGCGCCATGTCGATCATCCGCCAGAACATCGGCGTTTCTCTGGCGACAAAAGCTGTCTTCGTCGTCGCGACGGCATTCGGGATGGCGTCGATGTGGGGCGCGATCGCGGCGGATGTCGGCGTCTCGCTTCTCGTTGTCGCCAATGCGTTGCGCCTGCTCAACGGCCACAAGGCAGATGCGCCGCCATCCGGCGGTGAACATATTGGTGCGCAGATGGCAAGCGGCGCGCTTGCACACGGGCATTGAACCGCCACGGCTCCCAGGGTAGCGTTTGACCCATACGAGACCTCGCTCACGAGGCATAGAGCAGTGACGAAAATCCATATTCCGCGCCGCGTCGTCTTGTTCGGAGGGCTTGTTGCCTTTTTGTCCGGCTGCGCCAGCAAGTTCCGAACCTACAGCGGACCCGAAGTCACCCGGCTGCGCCTCTATAAGGCGCAGCGCCTGCTGGTTCTCGACGGCGCCGATCGCGTCTTGCGGACCTATCCGATCGGGCTGGGCTTCGCGCCTGTCGGTCACAAGCAGTTCGAGGGCGACGGCCGCACACCGGAAGGCTCCTACGTGATCGACCGGCGGAACCCCGACAGCCTCTTCCATCTGTCCGTCGGCATCTCCTACCCGAACGAGGCCGACATCGCTTTCGCTGAGTCCCAGGGGCGTTCCCCCGGCAAGGACATCTTCATTCACGGCGGACCGCGGCGGGGGATCGACCCCACGAATGTCCGCGACTGGACGGCGGGCTGCATCTCGGTCACGGATCCCGAGATCGAGGAAATCTACGCCATGGTTAGGGACGGGACACCGATAGACATCTACGCCTGAAGGACCGGGAAGCGTGTCGCGTCCGCCGATCGCTTCAGGCAAACCGGCGGCGCAGGGCCACGTTGATGGCCTCGATCGCGATCACCATGGCGATCACGGCCAGTGTGACGCTTGCTGCCTTGTCGTACTGGAACGAGCGCACATAGGTCTGGATGTAGAACCCGATACCGCCCGCGCCGACGATGCCCAGGATCAGCGACTCGCGCAGGTTCAGTTCGAACCGGAAGATGGTGTCGCGGGCGACGACTGGCGCCATCTGCGGCCAGATGGCGTAGCGGAGCTGCGCCAACGACCCGGCACCGGCGCTTTCCAGCGCGGCGATCGGCGCGCGGGAGACGCCGTCAATTGCCTCTGCGTAGAACTTCGCGAGCATGCCGGTGGCATGGAAGGCGACCGCGATGATGCCGGGGAGGGGACCCAGGCCCACCGCGCCCACCATGAGCATCGCCACCAGAATCAGCGGGATGGCCCGGATAAAAGCGAGGAGCGTCCGGACGGGTCGGTAGAGCGCCGGCGAAACCATCGTCTCGGATGCAAGTATCCCGAGTGGCACCGACAGGAGGACCGCGCCCAGTGACCCCAGGATCGCGATGCGCAGCGTTTCCGCGCTGCCCTTCACGATCTCGTTCATCACGGTCGGATCGGGCGGGACCATCCGGCCGAGGAAATCCGCGATCCGGGGTCCGGCGGACAGGAGGCGAGACAACTCGACATCGGTCGTGGCGAACGACCAAAGAACCGCACCCGCGACCAAAGCCCCGGCCGCGAAGCTGCCAAACCCGCGCGACCGCATCAGGTTACCGCCCGCAAACCGATGACCTGCAGGGCAGTCGTTTCGCGATAGAGGTCCGTGATCGCGACATCGCTCAGGTCACCGACCGCCACATCGAAGGCGATCCGCCCATCGCGCATGCCCACAATGCGATCGGCGAAACGCCGCGCGAGGTCGGGCTGGTGCGACGAGAACAGCACGGTCGCGCCACGCGCGCGCGCAACGCCGGTCAGCAGCGTCAGGATTTCCGCGGCGCGGGCGGGATCGAGATTGCTGACGGGCTCGTCGGCAAGGATCAGGCGCGGCTCCTGGGCAAGGCATCGGGCGATGGCCACTCGCTGCCGCTGCCCACCGCTGAGGCTGTCGACCCTTCGCTCGGCCAGATCGGCGATGCCGCAATCAGCGAGTGCGGCGCGCGCCACCTCCAAGTCGTATGGCAAGGGAGACCCGAGGGCCGCGCGCAAGGGCGACATGCGGCCAAGGCGCCCGTTCAGCACGTTTCGCAACACTGTAGCGCGTTCGACCAGCGCGAATTCCTGAAAGACGAAACCGACGTCAGGCCGACTGCCGCGCGGCGGAGCTTGGTCGGGATGGAGCGGCGCGCCCAGGACAGAGACACGGCCGCGCCAGCCGCGAAGCCGCCCGTCGAGCACGGCCAGTAGCGTCGTTTTCCCGGCCCCCGACGGTCCGAGCAGCGCGGTGCTTTCGCCTGCAGGCACCAAGAGCGATACATGGTCCAATGCCGGTAGCCCGGCGCCCTGATGGACGAAGCTCAGATCGCCTATTTGCGCCGCGGCGCTCACCCGAGGAGCCCGTGGCGGCGGGCCATGTCGCGCACCCCGTCATAGGCAGCGGGGTCCGCTCTGACATAGCCGTCGGGTCCGTAGAGGTAGCGCAGTAGGTCGCGGTTGCCGGCTTCGTTGAGGCGCATCATCGCATCGACGAACCGCGACCGGAGGTCTGCGTCCAGTTCCGGTCGCGCGATCACCACGTGGCTGGGGATTGGTTCGCTCTCGGCGATCCAGATGACCTCGGCCTGCTGCTGCGGGGTGAGAAGGAGGTCGGCGTACTGGCTCGCGCCGGCGGCATCGACAAGGCCCTCGGCCATCGCCTGCATCGCCTGCTGATATCCGCCCGCGAAGAAGATGCGACCGAAAAAGGCGTCTGCGTCGCCGGGCCCGGCAACCAATCCGGCCTCGACGAACTCTGCCAAAGGATAGAGATAGCCCGATTCCGAGATCGGGTCCGCGAAGGCGATGTCCTTGCCCCGGAGATCCGCAAGCATTTCGATCCCGCTGTCTCTGCGCACGAAGATCCGGCCGGTGTAACTCGGCGCGCCGCGATAGACTTCGGACAGCAGCGGCACCGCGCCGATCTCGGCCTCGGCCAGCACGAAGGGGAGCGCGCCCATGAACGAGATGTCGGCGTCACCGTTCCGCAGCGCCTCGACGGCCGCTGCGTGGTCGATGGTGACGAAACCCTCGACCGGTACGCCGATCTGATCCGCCAGCCAACCGGTGATGGCCGCGACGTCGCCGAGAAGTTTATCGGGGTTTTCCTGAGGAATGAAGGCGAGGCGCAAGCCTTCTTGCTGTGCTGCAAGCCGTGTTCCCAAGGACACGGCGCCCGCGGCGGACAGGATCAGCGTCTTTCTGCGGCTCAGACGGATCGACATCAGAACGCCCTTTCTTCGATTGTGTCGGCCGCATCCCTGAACGCGGTCCAGTGTGCCTCTGCCGTCTCCCAGTCCCCGGCGCGCACGGCGGAACCGACCTGGGCCAATCGCTCGGCAAGTGCATAGACCTCCGGCCGACCGGCAAGGTTGGACATCGTGCTGGCATCGGCCGAGAGGTCCGCCGCGACCGTATCCGTAAGGAGCAGGATGTGCTCTGCGTCCCGCCGGGGCAGCAGCGTATCGAGTGTCGAAGCGAAGGTCGTCAATTCAGAGAAAGCAAGGCGGAAGGACGTGTTCTTGGCATCGAAAGTCTCGTAAGGCTCATCAGCCGAGCCTACCGCCTCAAGATATGCGGTGAGGTCTGAGCGCTCGGCATCAGTGAGTCCGAGCGATTTCGTCTCGTCGAACCAGTCCACGACAGCGGCGAGGGTCGGCAGCGATCCGTCGTGGAAGTATGGCGCAGTGTAGGCCGTCCCGAGCAAGGTCGGCGTGTCGAATGCGCTCGCCCGCGCACCCTCGTAGGGCGGACTAGCGGACCCGATGTTATGCGCCTGACGGTCGAGGAAGTTGCCGTCCGGCACGTGACAGCTGGCGCAGGAGCGGTCGCCGAGACCCTCGAAAGGCCGGGTGAAGATCGCTTCGCCGCGCCGTGCGGGCTCCGAAGCCGCGTCGGTCAGCCGGCCATCCCGCGTCAGCATCGAATTCGGCAGGAAATCGAACTCGAGCATGTAGGCGATCAGCGCGTCCAGCATAAATGGGGTCGGTTCAGAGCCACCAAACTCGTTCACGATCACGTTGCGGGTGAAATCGCGAAGCGAGGCAAAGCGGCCGTCGCGACCATAAGGCCCGGTGAAGCGCAGTCCGCGTAGGCTCGGGATGTCTAGCGGGTCGTCGCGCCGGTCGTTGAAGATCGGGTTGAAGAAGGCGCCGTCCACGTCGATTGCCCCGGGCTGATGGCTGGCGCCGGGGATGAACAGACGCTGGTTCACGTCCGAGCGATTGTGACAGGTTGAACAGGCGATCCCGAGGTCGCGCGCCGGGCTGCCGAAGATCTGTGCGCTGTCGAACAGCATGTCGCCGTAAGCGACAAGCGGCAGGTCGGTTTCATCGATACCCTGCGCCTCGAAATTGAGGACGAGCAGGGGCAGGGGATCCTGGTCGAAGATGTCGGACCCCGGCGGCAGGCTCGGTGGCACCTCGATGTCGCGTCCGCTGAGCAAAGCCGTCTCAGGCAGCGGGCTGAGCTGCTGCCTCAGAGCGAAGTCGTCCACAAGATAGTTCTCCGCGAGATAGTCAGAGATCACCGCTCGTGCAGTGACCATCGTTTCGCGGTCTGGTGGTGTGGTGCCTGCTCCGAGAACACCGGCGGACCCTGTGCTACTGTTAAGTTCCAGCCAGGCAAGGCCGATCCGGCGTGATGCCTCAGGATCGGCGGCGGCAACGCCGTCAGCGAAGGCGCGGTAGAGCTCGCGCGCGGTTCTCACGGCTTGCTGCGCACTTGCCGCGTCGTCAACGTCCAGTGCGCGGCCCAGCTCTTCCTCGATCCTGAGAGCGATCAACCTCGTCGCGGCGGCGAAGAGGGACTGTCGGTCCCGTCGCGCCATTGCGTCCAGTAAGGGCCCGGTTTCGATGTCGCTTTTCTCACCCAACCAGGTCAGCGCGTCCGCGGAAAACTCCGAGTTGCGGTAAGGTTCCGACCAGGCGGCTTCGACGTCGTCCCAGGGTAGCGGCTCCAGATTTCCGAGAAACAACGTCAGACGATAGGCTGCCGTGTCCGGAAGCCATGGGACTTCTTTCGCAGGTGTCGCGATGGCCGGCCCGAACGAGACCATCGCGCCGGCCAGAGAGAAAATCACGAACCCAAGCAGCTTCCGGATCACCATGACCTCCAATACAAAAGTTAGCCTTGGCTAAATTATCTACCCGAAGCAAATAAGTTGTCAATCCATGTATCTCAGGGCAGACTTACGAAATGACCAAGCCGCAATCACATGGACGCGAGACCTTTGAACCTGTGGAACGCGCGCCGGAGGCGCAGGCGGAAGGCTTTGCGATCGTGCGGCAGGCGCATGAAAGCGAGATGGCAGAGGATTACGTGGAATTGATCGCGGAGCTGATCGAGACCCGCGGAGAGGCCCGACCGGTCGATATCGCCGAGCGATTCGGAGTGAAACCACCCACTGTCACGAAGAACATTTCACGACTCAGGACCGCCGGCCTCGTTCGGCGAGAACGCTATCGAGCGGTGTTCCTTACTGAAGAGGGCCAGGCCTTGGCCGAGGCGTGTCGACGGCGACACCGGATCGTGGTCGCGTTCCTCCTGAGCCTTGGGATCGATGAGGAAACCGCGGAACGCGATGCCGAGGGGATCGAGCATCACGTGAGCGATGAGACACTGGAAGCGTTCGAACGAAAGCTCGATCGGACATAGACGTTTTGCCGTGAGGTCCGACGCGATCTCACCGAGTGTCAATCTTCCAATGCGACCTGAGTTCCGAGCGGATCGGTTAGCCTAGAAGACGCGAGACCAGGATCGTAGCGAATAGCCCGACCAGGCCGAAGGCAATCGCCGAGGCTGCAGCATACTGAAGAATGTCCAGTCGGTTTCCCTTCCTTCGTCTGGCCAAGAAGCCACCCCAGATCGCTCCCCCGACAATTCCCATGATCACCAGCATCAGGTATCCCGCTTTCTCAAACTTGTGGCCTTCCGAAGACGTCCAGCCGCTGCTGTAGCCCAACAGGAGACCACGAGCACAAGCAGCATCCAGTCGCCGAAGCGCGCATAAAGCGTTGGCGGATGAGCGAAGGGCAGAGCCGCATCGATGACACCGGTTTCTCCGGTGTCGAGCCGCGCGACGAGGTCACCGTTTGCGTCGATGATCGCGGAGATCCCTGTATTTGCGGCCCGGACGACGGGAAGCCCTTCTTCGACGGCGCGCATGCGTGTGGAGGCGAGGTGCTGCTCCGGCCCGATGCTGGTTCCGAACCAAGCATCGTTGGTCGCGTTGAATATCCAGTCCGGCCGGAACAGGTCGTCAATGACATGGCCTGGAAAAATGATCTCGTAGCAGATGGCCACGGCAAGCAGCGGCACCCCCGGAAATGCCAGCGTGCGCGGCCCCGGTCCGGCAGTGAAGTCCCCCAAGCCCTCAGTGAGACGTTCGATCGGCAGCCAGCCCCTGAACGGAACGTATTCGCCAAAGGGAACGAGGCGGTGCTTGGCGTAGCCGGTCAGGCTCCGGCCGGTCTGATCATAGGCCTGAACAGTGTTGAAGAAGCGCGTGCCTTCGTCCGTCGAAACGCGATCCGGCACTCCGGTCAGAAGCAGGCCCTCTTCCGTAATGGCGGCAGCGATGCGCGACCGTGCCCCGGAATCCTCATCGAGAAAGCCCGGGAAGGCGGTTTCCGGCCAGAGCAGGATGTCGACAGAGCCGGGACGAGTCGAGAGGTCGAGATAGCGCGTGAGCGTCGCCTCCCGCCTGGCGGCTCGAGCTGGAGCCGCGCCACGCCGGCGGACCCGGTCGCCACAACGATCCCAACGCCGAGCAGGGGGATGCTCCAGCGCGGGCGCACCTCGGTCAAGAGGGCCGGCGCCGGAAGAGTGCCGACAAATAATATGAGAAAGCTCAACCCATAGCTTCCGACCCATGCAGCCGGTTGCCGCAAGGCCGCGTAGTCGACAAGGGCATAGCCGGCGAGGTTCCAGGGGAAGCCCGTGAGCACATGCCCTCGAAGCCACTCTGCCGCCGTCCAGCAGGTCGCGAACACAAGACAGGCCGTTGCGCCTCCGATCGCACGGCGCCGTGCGACGCCGGCGAAGAGCGCTGCCGCTGCGGCCGGAAACATGGCCAGTCCGGCGGACAGTCCCGCGACGGCGGGTATCGCCATCGCACCGAACCGCTCTGCATCCACGTAAAAACTCTCCGCGATCCACGAGAGCCCGAAACCGAACTGCCCGAGACCGAACGCCCAGCCGACAAATGCTGCCTTGGGGACCGGGAGATGCCGGAGGAGGACAAGGAGGGTGGCGTAGGCAACGGGGACAAGCAGGAGGATCGAGAACGGAGGGAGGGTGAGAACGGCAACGCCACCGGCTGCAATGGCCGCGATCATGCGCGATGGCAGGGAAATCACCCGTTCCCGGGACAGCGTCCAAAACGGTCTCATGGGCCGCACCTGGGCCGTCGCGTGATCTTCGGCGCGGCAAGAAGCAATCCGACACCGCCGACCACGAAGACATCGGCCATGTTGAAGGCAGGCCAGTGCGCGGCACCGACGTAGAAATCGAGGAAATCGGTCACGGCCCGGAATCTGAGCCGGTCCATCACGTTGCCGAAGGCGCCGCCGATGATCGCCCCGTAGGCAAGCGCCTCGATGCCGTCCCGGGTGCGCAGCATCATGATCACGAGCCAAGCGCACACGGCAAGAGCGAGCGCCACGAGGCTCCACCACGGCGCGCCGCCCAAAAGCCCGAAGGTCACGCCATCGTTCCGATAGAACGTGAGATTGAATCCGAGGAACACGGGAACACCAGCGCTCAGGACGCTCGCATTCGTGACGACGATGGCCTTTGTGACCTGATCGATCGCGAAAGCCGCGACGGCGGCCAACATTCCGATTACCGGCGGTCTTTCGGCTGACAACATTTTCTCACCCCAGCCAGACATCGAGAAACAGCATCAGGACAAGGCCAACCGACAGCCCATGAGCGACACCGCCACCGCCAGACCCTCGGGCGCATTCTGCAAGCCGATACCGATGGCGAGTGGAAGGCCACCTTCCATGCCACCGGAACCGAACCCGACCCCGACCGCGAGACCCTCGGGAAAGTTGTGGATCGTGATTGCGATGATGAAGAGCCAGACCCGCCGGAGCGATGCGGCGTCCGGACCTTCGCGGCCGGTTCTGAAGTGTTCGTGCGGCAGCTTCTCGTTCATCAGGGCAACGGCAGCCATGCCCAGAAGGATTGCGATGCAGACGATGGCCGCGGGCGCTGCCCCGTTGTCGAACCGCGGTTCGGCCGCGTCCAGCGCGGGGATGATCAGCGAGAAGAACGAAGCTGCAAGCATCACGCCGGCCGCAAAGCCGAGCGACAGGTCGTGTGTGGCGCGTGAGGGGATCCGCCCGAACAGCACGGGGACTGCCCCGACGGCTGTCAATGTGCCGGCGGCCAGGCTTCCGAGAAAGCCGAGCATGATCGGGGACAACTGATCCATTCGTCAGGTGTCTTACCCTTCCGGGTAGCTCGAATAGACTTCGGTTGAGCCGTCGTTCAGAATCAGAAAGACGTCGTAGGCTTCGCGGTCTTCCTCGGGCCCCATGCCGGGCGAACCGTAGGGCATGCCCGGAACCGCGAGACCGACCGCGTCGGGCCGCTCGTCTAGAAGCCGGCGGATGTCAGCGGCCGGAACGTGGCCCTCGATCACGTAGCCGTCGACGAGCGCCGTGTGGCAGGAGACCATTCGCTGCGGCACCCCTTTGTCGAGCTTGAAGCGCACGAGAAGGCCGCCGAACATGTCCTGACCCGTCGGTGCGAAACCGTTCTCCTGGAGATGGTTCATCCAGGACAGGCAGCAGCCGCATCCATTGGTCTTTCGGACATCGATGGCAGTTGCCTCCGCGAGGGCCTGCGCCGCCGGAAAGAGTGCGATGGCGAAGGTCAGGGCTTGTGTCAGACGTTTCATGGGTCAGAGCCTTTCAGTTGCAGTCAGGGCAATCTCGCGGTCGAGACTTTCAGCGAGAAGCGCGCGGGCTTCGGCGAGCATCGACCGCGCGGCAGAGTCATCCGCTTCGCGCTCGGCAGCTTCGGCGAGCCGCTCTTCGGAGAGAGGATCGGTCGGCCGACCGTCCACCAGGACCTCGTAGTGCAGGTTCGGACCGGTCGCGGTGCCGGTGGCGCCCACACGGCCGATCAGGTCTCCGGCAGCCACGCGCTGGCCTTGCACAAGGCCATCCGGCACGGCGCTCAGATGCGCGTAGCGCGTCATGGTGTCGGAGCCGTGCGAGATTTCGACCACGCGGCCGTACCCGTTCCGCCAACCGATGAAGCTGACGCGCCCGGGTGCCGTGGCCTGAACCGGCGTCCCACGCGCCGCAGCGAAATCGACGCCGGTGTGCATTCGCACGTTCCCATAGACTGGATGCGTGCGGCGGCCGAAAACAGAGCTCAGGCGTGCGCCTTCGACGGGCTGCGCGAAGACGCGGAGCACTTCGCCGTCGACGAAGATCGTCGCCTGTCCGCTGCCGCTGTCGGGCCAAACGACCTCGTAGAGCGCACCGCTGACCTCGAGCGCGGCGAAGGCAAGGTCAGGCTGGCCGATCCTTTCGTCTCCGACGCGCGCCTCGCGCCAGAGAAGCCGGAGGGTTTCGCCGCCTGCCATCTCACGGCGAAAATCCACCGTTCCGCCGAGCATCTGCGCCAGGTCCACCGCGAACCGGGCCGGGATACCGGCCTCGTCGAGTGCAGCGAAAAGCGAGCTGTCGATCACCGCTTCCCCGGCGAGCGTCACCATCTCGGACACCGGGGTTAAGACCTGCGTGGCAAGCTCATCGCCGAAGATCGCCTCGATGCGCACACCGTCCTCGACGGCGAGCGCGACCCTGCGCGGGCTGCCGTCCATCGTCGAGACGACGGTGACGGAATGACCAGGCCGCAGCTGCCTCAAATCGTATTCCGCGCCAAGAGCGAGGGCGACTTCCGCACGGTCGGTCGCCGAGAGACCGGCGTCCGAAAGAACTGTATCGAGCGTCTCACCGCTTTCTATGTCGCGCGACCAGGTGGAAAGGGGAGGTTCGATCGTGGGCAAGGAAGTATCAGCGACCGATATCTGCAAAAGAGGCATGGGGCTAGGAAACGTCGTGGGCTCGGCTCCTGCCTGCGCAATTCGCGGCGGTTCGGAGACCACAAACGGGGGAGGCTGGAGACCGTCCGATGTCCACATGCTTGCTGCGGCGAGACCTGGAGGGACGGGATCCTTCGACCAAATCCCCGAAATAGCAAGACCACCACCCGATAGAGCGGCAACAGTTCCGAAACCTGCCGCGATTGCTCTGATCCTCATGTTGCCCCCTCAGTTTCTCCTTCGAGTGCGCGGCGAATCTTCGGCACCGCGAATTCCCTTGGCTCGTGATAGTCGATCATGGTGACGAACCGCCCAGCAGCGTCGAAAAGGAAAACGCTGGCGGTGTGGTTCATCGTATAACCGCCACCCTCGGTCGGCACCCGCTCGTAGCTCGCGCGGAATCCGCGCACGGCTTTCGCGATTTCCTCATCTTTGCCGGTCCAGCCGCGGATCGCCGGATGGAAATAGCCGACATACTCCGACATCGCATCGACGGTGTCGCGCTCGGGATCGACAGTGATGAAAACCACGGACATCTCGTTTGCCTCGTCCCCCAAATCGTCGAGCCATCCCGAAATGTCCGAGAGCGTGGTCGGGCAGACGTCCGGACAGTAGGTAAAGCCGAAGAACACCATCGCAGGGCGCCCAATCAGGGTTTCCGGCCCGACCTCGTTTCCCTCGTGATCCGCCAGGCTGAAGTCCATGGCGGACAGAGCCAGTGGCCGCTGGCCCTCCGGTTCGGGCGAACCAGGCCCGTCCACTTGCCACCAGCCGACAAAGAGCGCGAAGAGTAGCGCCCCGGCACCCGCTGCGCCGTATCGAAGGATCGTCCGTCGTCGCATCAGTCGTTCGGACCGCGCGCGGCGAACCCGAGGATCGGCACCTCGACCGTCACTTCGCCCCCGTCGTCAAAGAGCAGCGTCAGCGGGTAGGATCCTCCTTCCGTCATCGACGTCTGCAACTGCATCAGCATCGCGTGCAGACCGCCCGGCTCGAGCGACACGCTTTCGCCCGGCGCGATGGTTATTTCGTCGGTCGGAGCCATGGAACTCACGCCATCGGCATTGGTCTTGGACTCGTGGATTTCGGGCATCATCGCGAGCGGTGTTGTAAGGCCGATCAGCGTCACCGGTGTATCGCCGGTATTGCGGATCGTCATGTAGGCGGCGCCGGGGCGGTTCATGCCGATGGACGCGCGGGACCAAGCGCCTTCGACGACCACGTCCTCAGATCCTGCCAGCGCCGGCGTCAAAGCCCCCGCCGACGACAAAAGCGCTGTCATCGCGCCGGTAATAATAAAGGTCCTCATCCTGCTCTTCCCATCTGTTGGTTCAGCTTCGCGCCGCTGCAACTTCAGCCGCCACCAGACTTCGCAGTTCGGCTTCGCCGAACGGGTCGAGCGGCTTGCCGTTCACGAAGAACGTGGGCGTCTGGCGGACGCCCACAGTCTCGACATCGGCGCGGTCCTGGTTCAGGATCGCCACCACGTCCGGCGCAAGCATCTGCGTGCGGGCGGCTTCCGTATCGAGGCCCGCCGTTGCGGCGATCTCCAGGATCAGTCCCGGCTCGGGTGCTCCATGCGACGCCCATCTTGGCTGTTCCCGCAATACCACTTCGAGAACCGGCTCAAAGACGCCCTGCATGCGCGCGGCCTCGAGCACGCGGATCGCTTCCTCGGACGCCGCGCCGTGGAACGGCGTATAGCGGATCACCACGCGCACGGCATCGCCATGCTCGGCCATTATGGCTTCGACCACAGGATAGAAGGCGCGGCAGGCCTCACAGGCCGGGTCGAAGAACTCGACGATGGTGACGGGCGCGCTTTCGGGACCGAGAACAGGCGAATAGGACCGGATCAAAGCCTCCGCCAGTTCCGGAGCCACAGGCTCGGCCTCCGCCACGGGACCGGGGCGTGTTGCGTACCACGTTGCGCCGCCGAAACCGGCGACGCCGAGGGCGAGAACGGAGAGGATCAGGCCGCGTCTGTTCATGTTCGTGTTTCCTTCAGAGAGAGTGCCGACAGCGCGCCGATCAGGGCGAAAGCGGCAAGCGCCATCAACGGGATCGGAATGCCGAAGACCAACTGGTTGTCGTCAGTGCAGGAGGGACCAGCGGCCGTGCAGGGCTGGATGCGCTCGGGGATCAGGCCAACGTAAAGACCCATGTGCCAGAGCGCGACAGCGCCGCCACCGAGCGCAAGCGCGATCCCGTAACGGCCCGCGAGCGGGTCGCGCCACCAAAGGCCGAGCCCGAGAATGATGGCCAGCGGGAACATGAAGGCCCGCTGGAACCAGCAGAGCAGGCAGGGCGTCTGCCCCAGCACCTCGCCGATGAAGAGCACGGCTAGCGATGCCGTGAGAGCAATCACCCATGCCAGTCCCAGTGCCGTTTCTCCGGATATTCGGGTCATGTCGGTCAGATCCTCTCTCTCAGATCAGCGAGGATCTCTTCGGCGGGCGTGCCGTAGGGCCAGGACTCGGCGAAGCCTGTGTCTGGATCGAAAAGGAACAGATGCGACGTGTGCCCCATCGTGTAACCGTCGGGCGCAGAGGCTTCTTCGATGCGTTCGAAGAAGATCGGAAAAGTTTCCGAAGTCTGGGCAATCTGCTCCGGTGTGCCGGTCAGTCCGATGATGCCGGCATCGAACAGGGGAACGTAGTCCGCAAGCGCCGTGGGCGTGTCGCGTTCGGGATCGATCGTGATGAAAATCGGCTGCACCTTGGCAGCGTCATCGCCCAGTCCCTCCATCACGGCCGCGACCTCTGACAGGGTGGTGGGGCAGACGTCGGGACAGTTTGTGAAGCCGAAGAAGATCAGCATCCAGCGCCCCGCGAAATCGTCTTCGGTTCGTATCATGCCCTGATGATCGGTCAGTTCGAACTCCGTGACGAAAGCCGGATCTGCCTCTGATCGCGCGCTGTCGGCGCGATCGTCGGACCCGAGCAGAAGCCACCCGAGCGCGAGGGCTGCAATGCCCACCAATACCCAGAGAACTTTTCTTACCGATGCGAGGGACAATCCGGCCTGCCTGCGATTGATTCTTGATTATTTCGGCGTTTACATCCTCTAGCTACTGTAGATTCAAGCCTGATTGTCCGGCTGCGGAGGGAGGTCACGCGTCTGTGAGTCTTGGACTTGCGCTATCAACCCACCAAACCTACAAGGTCTGTAGGTTCACTTAAGGGAAACATATGCTGACAATCGGCACTCTGGCGAAGAAGACCGGCACCAAGGTACAGACCATCCGGTACTACGAACAGATCGGGCTCATGCCTGAACCGGGCCGGACGGAGGGCGGGCAACGCCGCTACGGGGATGCCGAACTTGATCGGCTATCGTTCATCCGTCATTCGCGGCAACTCGGTTTCTCGCTTGACGCGATCCGCGAGCTCCTCGATCTCAGCGACCATCCGGAAAAGTCCTGTGACGAGGCAGATGCGATCGCCCGCCGGCAACTCCGCCAGGTCGAGCAACGCATGGCGCGCCTGAAAGCGCTTCGCACCGAGCTGAAGCGCATGGTCCACGAGTGCAGCGGCGGGCGAACGGCGGATTGCCGGGTGCTCGAGGTCCTGCGGGACCATTCGGAATGCCTGACCGAGCACGACGACATCGGGGCATAAGCTCGGCTGGCACTGACCCTTGCGTTTGGAACCCTGCAGCGCGGTGGCGGTTCACCTCATGAACGCCAGAGGACAGATCAAGCATGGCCGCGGTAGAGAAGGCGAAGGAGAGACGCACGCTCTGGATCGTTCTGGCGCTCAATGTCGGTCTGGCTTTGGCGTTCTTCGCGACGGGCGCGTTCGGCGATTCGAGCGCCCTGATCGCAAACGGCCTCGACAACCTTTCCGACAGCTTCGTCTACGCCATCAGCCTGTTTGCGCTGTCCCGGTCTGGCAAGTGGAAACGTGGCGCCGCCAATGTCTCGGGTGGGTTGCTAATCCTGTTCGCCTTGGGCATCCTCTATGATGCGTGGCGGCGCTATGTCGGCGGGTCGGATCGCTAAGCTCAAAGATCCGGACGTCAACATCCGCGCGGCGAACACCTTCAGCTGGAACGACTTCGCCGCGAACCTCGGGATTGTCGTGGCTGGCGGTCTCGTCGCCTGGCTGGGAACGAACTGGCCGGACCTAGTCGTGGGTGTGGTCGTGGCCGGGATCGCGGCATGGGGCGGTATCGACATCCTGCGCGATGCACACGGCGAACACCACAAAGCCGTTCATGCCGACGACCAGTAGCGATTGATCGCCTTCTGATAATAGGGGCTTGAAGCTACAGTCGCTGTAGCCTCTATGTAGACCCTCGATAGATTCGAGGAGATGCATCTTGCCCGCCTTTGACCCCTTGCTGACATCCACGCGGCTGCTGGATTTCGAAGCCGCTCCTATTGCGGACCTGGTCGCGGACCGCGGCTGGCACGCCCTTGGGGTGCATGACCGGATCGGTGCCGCCTATGATTTCGTCCGAAACGAGATCGCTTTCGGTTACAATCGCTCTGACGACATTCTTGCGTCCGAAGTGCTGGCTGACGGATACGGCCAGTGCAACACGAAGGGCACGCTTCTCATGGCGTTGCTCCGCGCGCTCGGGGTCCGCTGCCGGCTGCATGGTTTCACCATCCACAAGGCGCTCCAGCGCGGGGTCGTACCGGAGTTGGTCTATCCCGTCACACCAAAAGAAATCCTTCATTCCTGGGTCGAGGTCGAAACCGAGAGCGGATGGGTCAACCTGGAAGGCTTCATACTGGACGCGCCTTTCCTGGCATCGTTGCAACGCGAGTTCAGCGAGACCGAGAGCCTTTGCGGATACGGAGCGGGCACCGGCTGCCTGAGCGCCCCGCCGGTCGAGTGGACCGGCCGCGATACCTACATTCAGAAGACCGGCATCGCCAGCGACTTCGGAACCTTCGATACGCCGGACGACTTCCACTTGAAGCATCGTCAAAACTTCGGAATTCTGCGCGACTGGCTCTATCGCCACATCATCCGCCACTGGATGAACAGGCGGGTGCGTGCAATCCGGCGAGGACGCCTGCCTCGGCTTCCCGCTTTCGCCCAGCCGAACCATCTCCACGAGGAGACGAACCGTGCCGCATGATCACGGCCACGCCCATATCGACCCCGACTCCGGCGATCGACGAGTATCAGTTGCGATCTGGGCGAACGGGCTTCTGACCGTCGCGCAGATCGTTGGCGGCATACTTTCCGGCAGCCTCGCGCTGATCGCGGACGCGCTGCACAATTTCTCGGACATGGCGTCGCTGGTCATCGCCTTCGCCGCGCGCAAAATCGCGCGGCGACCGGCCGACGAGCGCATGACTTTCGGTTATGGCCGGGTCGAGATCGTGGCCGCTCTGATCAACTACACGACGCTGATTTTGATCGGGGTCTACCTAATCTACGAGGGCGGTATGCGCATGATCGATCCGCCCGAAGTGCAGGGCTGGACGGTGGTGATCCTCGGCGGCGTCGCACTGGTCGTCGACACCCTGACGGCGCTGCTGACCTACTCGATGCAGAAAGGCAGCGTAAATATCCGCGCGCTCTTCCTGCACAACCTCTCCGACGCACTTGCTTCCGTTGCGGTCATCGTCGGTGGGTCGCTGATCATTCTCTACGACATGCGGTGGGTCGATCCGGCCATCACTATCGGCATTGCGCTCTATATTCTCTATCTGGCTTTCACGGAGATCGGCGGCCCGATCCGAACGCTGATGCTCGGCAGCCCGCCGGACATCGACAACGAGGCCGTCGTCGAAGTGATGCGGAACACCGAAGGCGTCGCCGAGGTCCACCATGTCCATCTCTGGCAGATGCAGGAGCATGAAGCCGCGCTCGACTGCCACATCGTCGTGACCGCCGAGGCGTGGCCGCGGATCGAGGAGATCAAGAGTGCGATCAAGAAGCGGCTAAAAGAAGAATTCGGCATCAGGCATTCCAGCCTCGAATTCGAGCATGAAGAGCGCGCGCACGATAACGCTGATCTCTACGGCCATGGCAGTTCAGGTGGAAGGGAGGATATCCATGTTCAAGGAAACGCTGACCGAGCATGACGATGTCATCGGACTGGTGTGCGAAGGCAAGTTGTCAGAAGATGACTTCGAGCGGATGCACACGCTAATTCATGAGCGACTTTCCCAAGGCGGCAGGCCCGGACTTTTGCTCGATCTGACTAAGTTCGAGGGGTACGAAAATGCCTCGGCACTGCTGGAAGACATCAAGATCGACACGGCCCATACAAACGATTTCAGTCGCGTCGCAGTGGTCGGAGAGCGAAGTTGGATGGAATGGGGCACGCGAATGGTGAATCTGTTGGCCCGTTCCGAGATGCGGTGGTTCGACTCCAGTGAGGAAGGCGATGCGGTGGAGTGGGTGCAAAAGGGCATAAAGGCGTGAAGCAATCCAAAAAAGTTGGACGCATGCGGTTCGTGCGCAATCTAGCGGCTCTTCGGCGCATAGTGTCCGAGTCCCTTGATACTTCTTGCTCACCCATGCTCAGAGATGATGGCCCGTGTCGTCTGAACTGCTGAAGCCAGTGCCGTTCGGTCTTGGCCGGTGATACCCAATGCTTCGACGTTAAGTGAAAGCTGACCTTGGCCGCCGCCGCTCGCAGCGATACGAGCCGCGCGGCCGCGGGCCATCGCTGCAATGCCAGGACCGGTTCTCGAAATGTCATTCGACGGCTTCGGCGCGGTCGGGCCTGTTACCTCCGCGGCTTTCTCTGCCCGCACTTCCTGCAGCTCCTGCTTCAGCTTTTCTACCGTCTCCCGCGTTTCAGACATCTGCCGATCCCGCCGCAGGCCGTCCTCGTCCGGATACGGGAAACTCCCCGACTGAGCCGCGTGCAGAACCTTCAACGCCGGATCCTCGAAATACTTCACCCTTCTTGCCCGGATCGGCATCTGCGCGTCGATCACGAGGATGACCTCGTCGAGGTCCATGCGTCGGGCCTCATCCTCTGTCAGGAGCGGGGTATCTTCTGTCCTTTCCGAAACGCTGCGCCCCTCGAACGGATTGCGCCCGACAGCGCGGGAGCGGGTCACCACGCGCTTGGTGGTCTTGCCGACAGCCTGGCTCAGTTCCTCGATGGTCTTCTGCTCGGACGGGGTGAGGTAGAGCTTCACGCCGGCGCCGCCCTGCAGCGACCTGCGGGTGTTCTCACCATAGATCTCGTCCAGCGCGGGGATCGTCTGGGTCACGATGGCGAGGTTGCCGCCGAAGGAGCGCAGCGTCTTGATGCTCTCGGCGACGATTGGCATTTTCCCGAGCCGGTCGAACTCGTCGAGCATGATCATGACCGGCCAGGGCTCGTCATCACCAGGCTCCAGCACCTGCAGCGAGGCGATCAGGTCCGAAAAGAAGAGGCGGATCAGCGGGGCAAGCGGGCGGATCATCTCGGATTCGACCACAAGATAGATCGCATGGGGGCGGCGGCGGATATCCCGGAATGAGAAGTCAGAGGTCGCGGTAGCCGCGTCAATCGCGCGGTTGTCCCAAGTGTCGAGGCCCGATGTCATCAGGAGGGAGAGGTAGGAAGTGAGGGTGTCGTTGTTGGTCGATGCCATACGCTCGAAGATCAGTTTAGCCGACTTGTTCTTCACCTCCTGTGAACGCTTCAGGTATTCCTTCTGCTTGTCGCCCCCCGAGGCTGTGATGCGATAGATCTCGCCGATGGTCGGCACACCGCGCTCGAAGGCCAGAAGACCGGCCGCCACGAACAAGTCGATACCCCCGGCCAAAAGCCCGCTCAGCTTTTCATTGTCGGTCTGCAGGAAGAGCTTCGCGGTGAGTTTCAGCTCCATCTGCTGCCGGTCGGGATTGGTCATGGCCGCGATGCGCGCCAGCGGGTTGTAACGGTGGGTCGGTCGGTCCCAGTCGGTCGGCGCGAAGCGGAAAACCTTGTCTCCCATGCTGGCGCGGAAGCGCGAGGTCTCGCGGAAGTTCTCGCCTTTCACGTCGAGCACCACGGCGGAGCCCTTGTAGGTCAGCAGGTTCGGGATCACGAACCCCACGCCCTTGCCCCGGCCTGTAGGCGCCACGATCAGCGCGTGGGGGAAGGTTTTTGAGACTAGGAACGGGCGCTTGGATTTCGGGGAGCCGAGCTTGCCCAGAAGGAAGCCGCCGCCGGGCTTGGCAAAGAAACCGTTCCTCTTCATCTCACCGCGGGTCTGCCAATGCGTCGTCCCGAAGCGGGTCAATGCATCCCCCAGAAGCGTGACGCTCAGCATCAGCGATGCCAGACCGAAGCCGCCAAGGATGAGGTTCACCCAGAGGAAGTCCTTCGGCGCAGACTGAGACAGACCCCGATATTCGCGGGCGAGCAGCGTGACGTCGAAACGCGTGGGCGAGAGCCCGTACCGGAACATGACAAACCCGGTCGCCACGACATAGCCCATGGCGAGGCCGACCAGCACGAGGCTCAACACACCGAGGGCAATCTTGCCTTTATCCATGGGTGATCCCCTTCTCACCATGCGCCGCGGCGTGGCGCGCGCGCTGCGCCTCGATCTGCTCTTCGGCCAATGCATCGAGAACGCGCTCCATGGCCGGGCCATGCGCCGTGACCTCGCTGCTCTGGAGATAGGTCCTGGCGAGTTCCAGCTGGCGCAGCGGATCCTCGGTGAATTTGTCCAGGACGTCCGCGTTACCGGCCCGCAGCGCGTCGATTGCGTCGGGGCTTAGTCGCTCGTTTATCTGCCGGACGATGTCCTGCTGCTCTGCCTCGGAGAGCGGGCCCCCGACGTCGGCGTTTCGCACAAAGGCCATGACGGTTGGTGCTGTCTCTTCCAGATACCGGCGCTCAGCGTATTCTTGTCGCGCCTGGTCCTCGATAATGAGGCTGCGCTCGCTGATATAGGCACGCGACGCGCCGAGCGACCGAAGGTGGTTGATTTCGTCCTGGATGGCGTGCCCGAACTCATCATCCAGCATCTCCGTGCGATAGCGGGCGAGGGTGCGGAGCTCTTCGGTGATCGGACCGAGATGATCCGAAGGATCCCGCAAGGCGAGGTCCATGTCGCCAGCATGAAGCGTGCGGTCCTGTTCCGATACCGCATATTTCGGCGGCATTCGACTGTCAGTCATCTGTTCCCAAGCCATCGAGGCCAGTTCGGCATGCTGCGGGGATTTCTGCGCGTAGGCGTCGAAGGCGGCGCGGGCCTCTTCCACCTCCACGGCGCCCGCCCGCCGCACGGAGGGATCGTCGGAGAACGGATGATCGAAATCCGTCCGGCGGAACTGCGCCACCAACGATCCGAACGCCTGCCGCTCCGATGGGGCAAAAATGTCGGGCCCGTCCTTCTCGAGATCACCCCCAGGTGCCGCCAACCGCTCACCGAGCACTTCCTCAGCGTCATCCACCTCGTCGACCTCGGGTGGCGCGCGCAGGACGCGTACATCGGTCAGAACATCGCCCAACCGAACATGAATGGCTTCGAGCCAGTCGAGCGCGTCTTCCCGGTCCGCAGGTTTCTCCAGATCGAGTCCCCCTTTTTTGGCAATCGCCTGCATATCCTGGGCCAGCCACTGGCGTTCCAATGCGGCATTGCCAGCTCCTTCCCGCAGGCGCGCGGCCACAGCCCCGGCATCGATGCCCGTGCCTTGCAACGCCTCGGTCAGCTTTGGTGCCACCTCGCCATCGTCAAGGCGCGCGAGGTGATCGTCGCTGGCGTTTGACCTTGCATAGATGCCGTCCCGGGACGGGGCATCGACCAGGGCGGCGGAGCGATCCCCAAGCGGGTTCAAATGCGCGACCGAGGCCAGAACGTCGGTCAGCTTGCGCTCGATCACCGGCCGCTCGGCCGCCGGCGCCCTGTCGATCGCCGCCTCGATCTGGCGAATGTTCTGAGAAAACTCGGTGATCAGCGTGTCGAACGCTGCTTCGTCTTGGGACATGTAGATGGCTCCGTCAGATTGAATCTGACCGCCACTGGCAAGGATGGTGCTGGCCCTCTCGAGCGCTTCGGCCACGTCTTCGAAATTCGAACGGGACGCCTCCGCCGCGAGCCCGCGATAGATCAAAGCGTTGTGCCGGACGGTTTCCAGAGCGGCCGCCAGGTCAGCACCGGTTCTCTGGCGCTCGACTGGGGGACGACCTTCGTCGCGGGCCTTGTAGATTTCATCGATCTCGGCGCGGTAGGTCGTGACGCCGCGATCCAGACGACGCGTCGCCTCAAGGCGGATCCCATGTCCTCTGGCCGCCTCGACCATCGCCTCGCGAAAGGCGTCGTAGTTGAAGTGATGATCCTTCCCGAGAAAGAACATTTCGCCATCCTTGCTGCGGCGGTTCAGAACGATATGCGCATGTGGATGCGCGCGATCTTGGTGTATTGCAGCAATATAGTCGAATTGCGAGCCCTCACCTTGAAAGAACTTCTCGCAGACGGCCTGGGTGATATCGCGCACCTCTTCACCCCTGGTCCCAACCGGGAATGCCATCAGCAGATGCGACGTATGGCCAAGCTTGGGGCTGTAGCGCTCGTTCCACTGGTTCTCGAAGCGCCGCGCCACGCGGTCGATCTCAGACTCCGAGAGCTGCTTCTTCCCGTCATGTGTACCGCGGCTGTCGAGGATATGGGTCGACTTCGTCGTGAGATATGTGAGCTGCGCCCGTAGCTGCGCCCCGGTGTGACAGCCCCCGTTCGAGATAGCCTTGAAGATCGCCGGCGAATAGCCGCGCGCGGCCCGAACCATCTGCGCGCCCCTGGAAAGCCCCTGCCAGGACCCCGAAACCCGGCTCCAGCCGCGGTCGAAGAGCGCCGGGTCGATGCCCCGGGCCCGGTCACTCCGCGCCATTCTCATCCTTCCCGGCGAGGCCCGCCAGGGCAGAGCTGATCTCAAGGTCCAGCACGCTGCGCCGCGCACGCGACATCTCCTGGACCTGGTCGGCCAGATCGAAGACCAGGCCCGCGAGGGCGCGGACGTCGCGGTGACTGGAGGCCGGGTAGGGCAGTCTCTCGCCCCGCACCTTGGCCTCGTTCAGCCGCCGCGCGATCTGGTTCACGTTGTTGCCGACCCGGTTGAGCGCGGCGCCGAGGCTGCGCAGCTCGTCGCACATCTCGTCGTCGGGCAGGAAGACACCTTCGGCCGCCAGCATCAGGCGGCGCATGGCATCCGAGCGGTGCGCGATCCTGCGCCGCGACAGCGCCGCGTCGAACCGGCGCAGGTCGTCGTCCGAGACCCGGATCCCCACAACCCGCGAACGGCTGCCGTTCGCTGTCTGACGCTCACCCCAGTGGTTCACCACGTTGTAGATCGTCTTCAGGCTGACATCGTAGCGCGCGGCCAATGACGCCGCGGAGACGCCGTTCCGGCGCTCCTGGGCGATGGTCGATCGCTCGATCTCTGACAGTCTGCGCCGGCGGGGCATTTTGAAGTTAACGTTCCTATTTCTTGCCAACTTCGTACAAGCCCGCCGACTCCCAACGCAAGTGGAGTCGGTCATAAGGGCTTGTACTCAATGTAGAAAATCGCCACGCAGGGGCGATTTGACGTCTTCTGCGGAGTGCATCCCGCGTGCTGCATTCTGCTGCCCGCGGGATGCGCTTCGCGCCCCGTCTTCCGCGTTCCGCGGCCCGTTTCCCGTCTTCTGCGTGCCGTCTTCTGCGCGATGCTTTCCGGCGTCTGGCACCGGTCTCACGTCCAATGCGTGGCGCTTTCTGACAGATGTACAGCGCAGCATGTCGGATGCGCGCCGGTCCGCGTCGGACGCCGGATGCGTTCTGCGCTCCGGACAGTGAGACGCGCAATCTGGCCCCCGTTCAACGCGGCCCGCGCACTGCTTGACGTCCACAATTGGTCGGGGTACCGACGCGGCAATCGTTTTGCGACGTTTCACCATTCTTGCCGGAGATGCCCAGATGCCCAACGACAACCTTGTGGTGATCGCCGCGATGGCCCGGAAGGGGGGGAGTGGCAAGACCACGCTCTCCCGCGCCCTGATCAGCGCGGCCGTCGCCGCCGGGCGTCGGGTGATGCTCATCGATACCGACAGCACCGGCGTGCTGTCGTCCTGGCACGCGCGCGCCGAAGGGGCAGGGTACGGCTCACCGCACCTGCGCTCGTCGGTCGCCGGGAGCGTCGGCGACGTCGACCGGATGATCGAGCGGGTCTACGTGGACGGTTCGGCGGATTTCATCTTTATCGACACCGCCGGGGTCGGGGCAGAATGGTCCGACGAGATCGCGGTGCTCGCCGATCACATCGTCACCCCGGTCATGCTCTCGACCTCGGATTTCGACGTCGGCGGCCAGACAGTGGACTGGTTCCGGCAGCTCGCCGCGCGCGTTGACGATGCCGCCGCACTGCCCCGGCATCACGTCGTCCTGAACATGGTCGACCCGAAGACCACCAAGGCGGATGCGGCGCTGATCGAGAACGCCATCTGGATGTTCCCACTCATCGAGACCGTGATGCTGCGCCGGAACGCCTACAAGGAGATGGACGAGAAGGGGCTCTTGCATGCAATCGCGCTGCAGAAGCAGACCGATCCGAACCCGCTGATGCGCCCCCATGTCCGCCACATGGTCGAGGCGCTGGAGGAAGCGACCGACATCCTCAACAACGTCCTCGCGGCCTGACACGATGCGCAAGAAGATCCCCACGATCACGCGTCCGGACCCCGGTTATGCTGCGGGCCTGAAGATTGCTGCGCCTGTCGAACCGCAACGCCTGGAGGTCGCGAGGCCTGACCCTGAACGGGTTGGGAAGACGCGGGCGGGCGAGGGGTCAGAGCTGATGACGCCGGAACGGCCACCGGCGCCCCATGCCGAAGCCGTCCCAGATGTCGTTGATCCTTCGACAGGTGTTGCGCAGCCTCAATCCGCGCGGACCCGGAAGGTGGATGTGCGGGTGACAGCCCTGGAGCGCCAGGCAGAAGCCCTGATCGCCTGTGGCATCAATCCGGCCCATGTCGTCCGGGCCGCGCTGAGGCGTGCGACAAAGCACTGGCAGCTGGAACCGGAGTTCGTTCCGCCGAAGAGCAACCGGACTGCGAAACCGTCTTCCTGGCGGATGCGCACGACCGTGGCCGTGGATGTGGAAGCCCTGACCGCGATCATGGCCACCGAGGATCCGCTCGACGTCTGCAGCAAGTGGTCGCTGATCCGCGGCCAGCTCGAGCCTCTGGTCTGGCAGGAGATCGACAGGATTCTTGCGGAACTGGCTGACGCTGCGGCGCAGAGCGAAGATTCGCTCCCCGGTGACGCCGCGACCGAGACTTTGGTCGAGGATTAGGCCCTGAATTCGCGCGATTTTTTGCCGTTCTGCGGCGAGAATCTTCGCGATGCGCCTATCAACCGCAAATTGCATGTTGCAGGTGCAGCATAAGGCTCCTAAGACCCCGACAAGAATGTGACGGCGCTACAGATCAATCGCTTTGCATAACGAGTTCATAGGAGAGCAGAATGTCCCAAGCCCCGCGTTTGACCGGCACACCCATCATGCGGATCCTCTCCAAGACCTCCGGCGAACTGGTCGGCTACCTCTACGAATGGGACAATGGCGACCTCCAGCCCGCCTGGTTCGACGGCGAGGTGCAGGGCGTGCTCTATGAGCCGATCGCGGCGGCGGCGTAGGCTCTACCAAGCCTGCGGCGACACACAGGTTGAGTCCTCGCGAAAAGTCGGAGAAGGTGACCTGCTCCCCTTGGAGTCCGCATTTATAGGTTAGCTCTGTTCAGGGTTTGGTCTTCTTCTGACCTTTGGTGATACTCCCGCGGTGTAAGCCCGTCGAGGCTCGTGTGCGGGCGGTGGTGGTTGTAGTCGTCGCGCCATGCCGTAATCAGATGGCGGGCATGGCGCAGGTTCGGGAACAGGTGCTCGTTGAGGCACTCGTCCCGCAGGCGGCCGTTGAAGCTCTCCACGAAGCCGTTCTGCATGGGTTTGCCCGGCGCGATGTAGTGCCATTCCACCTGGCGATCCTCCTGCCACTTGAGCATGGCGTTACTGGTCAACTCCGTGCCGTTGTCGCTGACCACCATACAGGGATACCTCCGCATCTCCGCGATCCGGTCCAGCTCCCGCGCCACCCGGATGCCCGAGATCGAGGTGTCGACAACCGTCGCCAGGCACTCCCGGCTGAAGTCGTCGATGACGCAGAGAATGCGGAACCGGCGGCCGTCCGCCAGCGCGTCTGACACGAAGTCGAGCGACCATCGCTGGTTCGGCCCTTGCGGGATTGTCATCGGCGCCCTGGTCCCGATCGCGCGCTTGCGTCCGCCCCGTTTACGGACGGTTAACCCTTCTTCCAGGTAGAGCCGGTAGAGCTTCTTCCAGTTCATCTCCCAGCCTTCCCGTTTGAGCAGGATGTGCAGCCGCCTATAGCCGAACCGTCGTCGCTCGGACGCCAGTTCCTTCATCCTGGTACGCAGCTCTGTGTCAGCCGGGCGCTTCGACTTGCGCCGATAGACACGCGGATCGATCCCGGTCAGCGCACAGGCCCGCCGCTGCGAGTAGCCTCGCTCTTTCATGGCCCAGTCCACAGCCTTCCTCCTCGAACCGGGCCTCAGAAGTTTTTTCCGAGCATCTCTTTCAGCGTGGCCACATCCATCATCTGCTCGGCCAGCATCTTCTTCAGCTTCTCATTCTCGGCTTCGAGCGCCTTCAGCCGCTTGGCGTCGGCAACCTCCATGCCGCCATACTTCCGTCGCCAGTTGTAAAAGGTCGCGTCGCTGATCCCGTGCTTACGACACAGATCGGGCGCGCTCATGCCCGCCTGGTGCTCTTTCAAGATGCCAATGATCTGCGCTTCGCTGAAACGGCTTCTCTTCATCGTCTGTCTCCTCAGTTGGAGAACAGGCTAACCTCAAATCGAGGACTTTTCAGGGGAGCAGGTCAAAGGGCCGCTTTCTCATTTGATTTCCGTGCCTTGTCAAAAAACCGATAAGTCGTTTTATGTAATATTGGCCGAAAGGGGAAGTTCGCCGCGGGATCAACGAACGACCGCTCCGGGGCCGGAAGTAGGAAACATTCCAAAACCCCGAAATGCCAGGGCATTGGCTTGAACCTAGCTGGTCTTTTTCTGCTTCGATGTGCTGACGGGATAGCCAAAGGACAGAAAGAAATGCGAAACGCGGATAGTCCCATATTTCGGCGCAAGAGTGGGATCCCGCTCATGCTCGGTGTCGAAATCCGCCGTGCCGAAAATCTGCGATGGCCGCGTGATCGACTTGCCGCTCGCTGTCGGCTTTAGTCTCAGGTCAGCAGCTAGCGCGGCATCATCAAGCGCTTGCCGGATGGGCGGTACGACCTCCGACTCGGGATCGAGAAGCACCCCTACCATCGCCGCGACTGCCTGGTCGCGACTGTAAATTCCAGTAACGAAACGGCCGAGACCCCTGTTTTGGAGATAGTGGTCGCGATGTTTCTTTTGACGACCGAGGCGTTTGAACTCGAACACCAGCTTGATTTCCCGGGTCTCATCGTTCCAGCCATAGACAATATCGGTGCGGCGCTCTTCGATCCAATCGCCAGTCGCGGGGTCGATCTCGCCAATAACATTCTCGGCTGCCCACATGCCTAGCAGGCCTCGCTCGCGCGCAACGTAGTTCTCGACATAGACCTTGAGCTTCTTGGTCAGCTTGTCCTCCTTGGTCTTCGGATTGAAGTCCGGGAGTTCGCGAACGGACAAGTCTGCCCAGCCCTGCAGCAAAGCGTCGACCGCCGCCGTAGCGGGCTGAAGCGGAAATGCTGTGAGCCAATCAGCCGTCGCGGTCACGCATTCACCGTCTGCTTGCCTTGCTCTGCACGGGCTTGAACATCGCGTACAATCCGTTCGGCGTCTCGCATCGCCTGTCGGACCGTCCAACTGCGCCGCGTCAATGGTCGAACCAGATAAAGCGCCCCATCCACCCAGAGCAGAGCGTCGGGCACAAGTGTGAGGAAGTCGCCTGATGGAAGCGCACGGAGACCCGAGCTGCGCAACTGAGCTAGGGTTTCCAAAACCAGCTCGTCACTCACTTCCGTGTCGATCTCGGCGCTTCTGTCTTCGTCGCTAGAGAAGAGCACCCGGACAATTCCCGATGGCCCTGCGCGAGAGGGATCACTGGCTGCAATTTCGACCCGAAAACTGCCACGTCCGCCCATGCGCTTCCGCCAGTCGGTCAATGACTGGGCGAGCGCCTTTGCGTAGATGTCGAGATCCTCCGCCTTCACGAGATGCTGTGCCGGGGTGTCGAGGCTCTTGAAGCTGCGAGGACGGATCGAGGGCATCAGGAGGCTGACGGTTTCGCGCACGAGCGTCCGCTCGTCTTGGCTCAGCCCAAAATAGGCAAAGATCGCATCGTCCAACTCGCCGTACAGAGCCGTGTATCGTGGCGCTTGCTCGAGTTCGTCCAAGCGGGCAATCTCGTCGAGATGGGCCGATACCCGTTCGACCACGCCCGCCGCCGCCTCGGGATCGGGCGCGATCGAGGGCTCGAAGAATGGGAAGGTCTCGACGTCCGCGAGATGGACACCGTTGCGCTCGCACAGCATCTTCCAGCCTCGCATCATCAAAAAGTAGCGAGCCAATGATGACCGCAGAAAGACTGCGGCGAACTTGAGCAGCGCCGCATCGGCCTTGGGGCCCGAAATCACGCCGACACTATGGGTGAAGGATGCCGGCCCGTCATAGTAGACCGCCCGAATGTTATGCTCCTCTCGCGAGAAGCCGTCGGGAAACAAAACACGTGGCCCATCGAAGACCGCCATGATGGCCTCGTTGAGACCGACCACCGTGGTTTGGTCGGCCGGCCAGCTCGTGAGCAGGGCCTTGTGAAGTACGGGCGAGCCGGCGCTGAGCGCGGCGACGGGCACAAACCGACGTTGCTTGAGCGGTTCAGCGCTCATCGCGTCGCGACTCTTGTCGTTGAGATGGATGCCTTTGCGATATACCCAGCGGCGTGAAGCCTTCGGCCCTCGCCAAAAGTCGGCAAAAGTCCCGCGCATCGTGAGACGGGTCCAGATCGCCAGATCGCTCGCATCGCCCCACATCATTGTGACTAACAATTGCGGGTCATCCGCTACCGATCGTGTCTGGAGCCTGTGCCGATCGGCAGACTGCATGGTGAGACGGCCGAGTGCGAGACTGAGGTCAGCCTTGGGCACGAGGTATTCGAAGGTCTCGTCGAACGGCACAAGGTTTCTTGCGTCGGCGGATCGGCCTTCGCCAAGAAATACGTGGCAGGTGTTTTCTGCCGTGGGGAACAGCAGCCCCTGCAGGTCACCGAAATTGATCAGGCGGGTTGGCCGGTAGGTATTGAGCAAGGTCTCGACGAAATCCTCGCTGGATGCACCGAGCAACTGGCCAATCGGCAGTATAAGACATATGCGCCCGCTCTCGGCGAGGAAGTCCGCGGCTCTTAGTGCATAAGCACCGGCAATTTGCCGACGGACAAAAGGAACGCCTGCCTGTTCGGCCCAGTCGTCGGCGGAAGTTCGGCTGGCGCCCTCCGGCTCGGCCCAAGGAGGATTGGAAATGATCAACGAAAAGCGCCTTCCGCCGAACGCGTGGGCCTCGCGGAAGAAGTCGCCCTGCTCCGATCCGTGCGCCAGGTTGCTATCCTTGAGCGGCGGCAACTTGGTTCCGTCGCTTTCCTGGGCTTCGAGGATGTCGGCCGGGTCGAGCCCTTCGAGCAGCGACAGATACAGGCTGAACGCGGTGACGCGGCAAGCCATAAAGTTGATGTCGCTACCGAAGATACGACGTTTGAGAAGGTCGCCCCGCTCGGCAAAGCCCAGTTGTCGGCCCAGTCGCGCCTCCTGAAGCGCCAGCAAACGGCGATACGCGGTGGTAAGAAGGATTCCCGATCCGCAAGCCCCATCAAAAATGACCTCGTCGAGAGGATCTTGCGAGGCCAGAAAGGCCTGGTCGACCGCCAACATCGCGAGATTGCGCGGGGTGTAATAGGCGCCTTCCTTGGCCTGTTCTTCTGGGGTCAGAAATTTCTCGTAAAGCCCAGACAGAAGCTCGACCGGAATGTAGCTGAAATCATAGTTCCAGAAGTCTCCCTGGCCCGTTTGCATGTCGGTGCGGCGCAGAAACTGATTGAGGAGCGCGAAGCCGTTGGCGGTCAAGGCATGCCACGGATCATGACGATCATCCCCGAGGAAGTCGCCGTTGAAATCCGAGCGCAGCTTGTCGATGAGCGACCGCAGCCCGGGACGATCTGCATCAGCAACAAGGGTGTGCAGCTGACCGACACCGCGGCGGCTCCGATAGGTCTCACCGACGATCTCGCGATGCTCGAGATAGGAGATGAAGAGCACCTGCCCCATCAGAAGCTCGGCCAAATGGCGCCGAGTCCGCTCGCTCGCAATGCCATCGAGGCCATCTTCGGTGAGCTTAGCCACGGCGTTCGTGAGGTTGTGAAGCAACTTACGGTCGACACGTGCCTTCACGTCGAACCATTTCGGAACGCGCCGCGAGAGATTGGCCGTCGCGACGTCGAGCGCGGAAAACGGGCCGTCCGGCCGGGCGTCGGCAAGGTGGAGGCGTTCACCCGCTTTCTTGAGCTTGCGTGCGGGCAGTGCGAGTGCTTTGTCGCCCACGACTTCGATTACGACTGTGGCTAGATTCTGGTTCCAGATCTTCTTGCGAGCTTCGTCGAGCGCTGCGGTCGACAACGGTGCGTCGTCCTCGCTGACGAAGACGACGGTCGGCACGCCTTCCACTTCGAACACGGCCCGAGCGCGAATGGCCCCCTCGGGCTTGAGCAATGTCTTGATCTCGAGCGCATAGGGATGCGCATCGGGGATATCCTCGCCGCGCCGGTGCAGCAAGGCTGGCTCGGCAGAATAGCCGAGTCTGTCGAGCCATTTTTCGAAAGCGCCCGGACTCACCGCACACCTCTCGGGCAAATCAGGAATAAGAACATAACAGGAACATAGATGCTTGGAAAGCGAGGCGAAGAGCCGTGGTCGAGAAGTATGCGGGTGTACCTCATGCCGACCGCCGGTGAGGCGTTGTCGAAGGCGCAAAGTTTGCCCGGTCTTCCTGAGCCCCGCGGGTTGCCGGAAGGCTGAAGAGGTCCATCTGGGCGTGATTTGCGTCCGGTAGAGCGAAACCGTCGCGCAGTATGGCCAGGTGACGATCGAGTTCCATCAAGAGGACGTCCGCGCCGAGGGCTTTCTCGTTGGCTTCCACAAACGTCCAACTGCCGTCGGAACCCAATCCCAGTCTCTGCCCCCACAGACTGATGAATGAACGATTCCGCAGCTCCTCGCGCAAGGTGGCGAAAGACGCCTTATGCGTCTGCAATTCCATGCTGAACTGGTCCCGCAAGAGGACTGCGATGCGAAGCACGAGAATTGTTTGCCAGCTGAACTTCGCTGGTGATCCTTTGCGCTTGGGTCGCACATCGACTGAAACTAGGGCGCGTCGGCTGGTCCACTCCCGGAGCTTGTCCGTCGAGAGGCCCGTCAGCTCGCAGGCGGTCGGTGTGGATACAAGGCGCAAAGGCAGATTTCCCGAGATCGGGTGCCGTACCCGACCTTATTGGAAGAACGGGTATCATACCCGTTCTCGGCGGTAAATGCCCTATGGGCCCGTAGGCATGTGCAGTGATGCACTGCTCGTCCCAGCCCCGTTGGGCCAGCAAGTCTGTTTTCAGGTTCGAAAATCAATCGCTTGAATGGCGACAATATGGGCGCGAAGAGACCGTCTCTTTAGGGCGTCCTCAACGTCCGCCCGGCAACCAATACCCCCGCCGCTTCTTTATCGCCGACAGCTTCATAAGCGCGTTGACCGCCCTGCCCTCGTCCTCATGTTGTTCAATCAGCATCTGACCTCGAAACCCGATCCGACCCCATTCCCGCACCAGGCTCACACCGCCAAAGAGATCCGGCTGAACGCTCATCCTGTAGAACCGCCGCATATTGAGAGACGGGTCGATCCGCTTGAGATCGACCGTTGTCGGGAACACTTCCATTTGCTGCGATATGTCGAACATGTTGCTGGCGCCTCTCTCCAGACCACAATATCAAGCGCTCTTCGACGCTTCCACAATGTTCTGTCCCGGATTGAAGTCGGGGGCTCACGCCCCCTTCTCGAACTTCATGACCGGGATGCCGAGCTTCTTGGCCTTGTCGGCGAGGTTTTCCTGGATACCGGTTCCGGGAAAGACGAGGACCCCGACCGGGAGCACATCCAGCATCGCGTCGTTGCGCTTGAAGGGCGCGGCCTTGGCGTGCTTGGTCCAGTCGGGCTTGAAGGCGACCTGCGTCACCCCCCGGGCTTCAGCCCATTTGGCGGCGATGAGCTCTGCGCCCTTCGGGCTGCCACCGTGCAGGAGGACCATGTCGGGATACTTGGTCCGGACCTGGTCGAGCTTGCCCCAGATCAGGCGGTGATCATTGAAATCGGTCCCGCCGGTGAGGGCGACCTTGGGGCCTGCGGGAAGCATTACCTCGGTCTCTGCGCGGCGCTTGGCGGCCAGGAAATCGCGGCTGTCGATCAGGGCGGCGGTCATGTGCTGGCGGTTCACCATCGAGCCGGTGCGGGGGCGCCAGGTGGATCCCGTGTGCTGGACAAACTCGGAAGCTGCGTGATCGCGCATCATGTCCATGCAGTTGCGCCGTTCGACGAGGGTCAGGCCTTCGACCGTCAGGCGCTCGAGTTCGACGGATTTCACCTCGGAGCCGTCCTGCTCGCGCTGGAGGCGGCGCTGCGCCTGCTCGTTCTCATCGAGTGACCGCTCGATCCGTGCCGTGGCGCGGTGGAAGAGGTTGACCTGGCCCCAGAGCACTTCTTCGAGATCGGGTTCCATGCGGGTGTCTTCGAGGGTCGCGACGAGGGCGTCGAAGATGTCGGCGACGGCGACGGCGAGGCGCTGCCCATCGGGCATCGGGCGCGGATCGGGCTCGTCAAAGGGGCGATAGCCGTAGAGCTGGAGCTCGTCGAGCGCATGGGCGGTCTGGGAAGCGCTATGGGCGGGTTCATACGCGTCGTCGTAGGTGTGGATCGTCATCGGTTTCTTGCCTCCGGGTTTTGCCGTGTCCGCGCGTCATCCCGCGCGGCCTTCATGGGCAGACCCGAGCCGTCGGGGCGGTTGCCCCTTCACCCCGGCTTCACCGGGGCCGGAACAGCGTGGAGGAGGTCGGCAGGGAAGCTATTTGCTTCGCGATGCAAAGGCGGCTCTGCCGCCGGCGGAAATAGGTTCCCTGCCGACCTTGCAGGGGCAACCGCTTTGACGGCCTGCCCATCTCTTGAAGGCCGCTCGAGTGACGGGTGGATGCGCACGGCCCGGGATGGGGTGAGAACGACGATCCAGAGCCACGACTGGGATGCAGCCCCCTGCCCCCGCACTCCCAGACCCCCTGCACGATGCAGCTCAGCTGAGCAGGCGATGCCGATCCTCTGACCCGATCTGACCTGCCAGATGCTGGCGCAGCGCGTCCTTGCCGTTCGCCCGAAGATCATCGTTGAAATCCCCGAGCCGCGGTTCCAGAACATGGCAACCAATTCCGACCTCGGAGGCTCTGTTGCTCAACTTCTCTGCCGCGCGCTGCCCAGCCGGATCACGGTCGATCGCGACGTAAAGGCGCTTGAGCCCCTCCGGCAACAGGACCGCCCCGAGGTGACCCGAAGAGAGCGCCGCCCAGACGGGCAGACCGGGGATTGCCTCGGACAGGGACAGCATGGTCTCGATGCCTTCGCCGATGACGAGGATGTCATCCTGCGGCGTCAGCCTAACGGCATTGCCCAAGAGGTGACCCATAGCCCGACGCTGTGGATTCACTGCCGCCTTCCCC
>LUOO01000094.1 GCA_001626765.1 Maritimibacter sp. REDSEA-S28_B5 | reverse complement strand
ACTACGAAGAAGCGCGATGGCCGCCAGCCCGGCCGCGCGCTGCGCTACGCCAAGGGCTTCGCGCGCGGCCTCTTACACCACCCCACGGGGCACTACCCGATTACGCAGCTCCAAGCAACTTCGGCGCGCAATGCGCGCGGTCACCTTTGCCATATCATTAAAGGCCTTCCGCGGAGATCCGTTACACGCTCTTCAGGGCCACAGGCTGGAAGTAAGGCTGTTTTGCCTTGCTGCAATTGATGCAGCCCAATCCCGTCCACTGGTCAAAGCGGCCATCTCAAGCTCCGGCATCGACGACTATGCAAGGGTTGCTCTATTGCGCGCCTTCGATAAGGAGCCACGTCTGCTTGCCGCGGTCGATTACATCGCCCGGCAGCGCGCGAAAAGCATAGGCGCGATGGCAGTGGAATCTCATAATTAAGGGCAAAAAATATCCCCGAACGCGTCGTGTCTCAGATTTAAGGGCAACGCGACACGGGGATCGGGACACCCCAGGGGGTCAAGGCGCAGAAAGCGCGCAATTTTGATTGGGACCCGATCCGCGGACTTCATCTGGGCCAGCGGCTAGACCGCACCACAAAGGCCGTAGACATGACTGCTTTCGGCATAGGCGCGTCAATTCCCAGCTTGCGCAGCAGGGGTCGTCCAGACATGGGAACACTTGCCCTCGCCAGAGATGCCCACTGCGCGTTGGCGACGGTCCACCAATGACTTGCGCCACCGGACCTGTGGGGGAACCGGCGCAGCGCCAGTTCCCCATCGGCTCATTCTGCCGGAACCCAGGGCCGGTTATAGGCTGCCACGCGCCAATCACCGTGTTCGATGAACCGGGGGGCGCTCCCGGTTTCCAGCGCCTCGGCTGCGGCGTTCAGCGCCTCGGGCGATGTCTCGGGCCAGGCGCCCGTTTCGATCCGTTCGACCAGGGTCTCGACGATGGCCGTGCTTTCGGCAGCCGTGAACTCGCAATGGCCCGTGCCCTGGACCAGCGACTGCCGATACAGATCGCCGGTACCCTGCTCCTGCACCAGCGCGCCGTAGCCTTCCATCAGCGTGTAGGGAATGGCCCAGTCGCCCAGCATGTGGATGCGGATCGCCGGAACCTGCAGATCGCCGGTCGTCGTGCGCCCGTCTGCGGCCCAGAAATCGCGCGCATAATCCGAGGCCGCGATGCGGGGGGCGGCGTCGATCCTGGCAATGTCGGCCTGAAGGTCCAAACCGGCCTGTTCGTAGAGCGCCTCAACCGTCCGCGCCATCGCGGGTGCGGCATTCTGGTAGAAGGCGGCATAGTCGACCCCCTCGTTCCCGGAAAGTTGCTGCCCCGATGCGGCGTTTTCGAACAGAAGCCGCGAGGTCCCGCCAACATTACCGCCGATGCGCAGCGCCGAGGCCACGATCATGTCGGCCATGGCGCCGGCATCCGCGGTGTCGGGTAGTTCGGTCCCCTCGACCATCCACGGCGACCACTGTCCGATGGCGAAGGCAAGCGCCAGCCGCGCGCGGCCCTCCGGGCTTTCGCCCGCCGTTTCGATGGCGGCCATCCAGGACGCACGGATCGCGTCAAGGCTGCGCTCGCCACCCGCTCCGGCATTGGGCAGGCCGACGATGGCGAGATCGCTGGCCGGACCGTGCCCAGCGGCCTCATAGCTTTCGCCCAGCAGGGTCTGCATGGCGAACCAGCCATCCAGGAAACTGCTCATGATCCAGACCGGCGTATGGGCGGCAAGCACGGCGGCACCGTCGATCCTGTCCGGGTAATCCTCGGCCGAAGCGAGGCTGTCGAGCCCTCCGCCAGAACAGCCGTATTGCAGCACCATGTCAGGAGCGCGCTCCAGGTCCGTGAAAATGTCCTGAACAGCTTGTAGATTCAGGATTTCACGCTGCGGATCGTATTGCCACAGGCGCAGCGGGTGCCGGGCGAGCCCGGCGAAGGCATAGCCACGACCGAGCAGGTCGTCATACCGCTGGACCGCTGACGCGACCGAAACGTTGCTGGCGAAATCCAGATCCCTGAGTAGTCGACCATTCCAGTTCTCGGGCACGCGGATCAGCCATGCCGTCCCGTCCGGCAGGGTTCCCGCATGTTCGTTGAAGGCGGGCTGCTCCTGCGCCGACGCGAGCGGGGCGAAGCCCGCGGTCAGAGCGAGGCAAAGCACCACCATTCCGGTCCACGAACGCGAACCGGCCAAATTGGCTGTCCGTGACATGAATTTCCTCCAGTTTGATGCAGCGATGAAATCCGGCTCCTCTTCCGGGGAACCATCGCCGGGAAAAAACATAGATAGCTAATTATTTAGTGTCAAGGGCTCTGATGCACAAATCGGCTTAAGGCCGAGGTTCCCCTTTCCCCGGACGGACTTATCCCACAGCTTCCGTGACGGGTATTCCGAGCGCGGTGTAGCCGTTCAGGACGGCGATGCGGACCTGGAGTTCGGCGACCTGTCGATCGAAGTCCCGTGCCATGAGCCGCTGGCCCAGCAACTTGATACAATGCATCTTTGTCTCGACGCGGCTTCGGCGGTGGTATCCACTCCATCGTCGCCAGAGCGCGCGGCCCAGGTATTTCGCCGCGCGCAGGGCCTCATTTCGCGCCACGGCTCCGGCGGTGATCGTCTTCCAGGGCTTCGCGTTCTTGCGGGGCGGGATGACGGCATGGGCACCGCGATCTGCAATCGCATCGTGGCATTTGCGCGTGTCGTAGGCGCCATCAGCCGTAACGCTACCGATTTCCTGGTCCTGCGGGATTTGGTCGAGAAGGTGGGTAGGATGGGCGCATCACCGATGTGGCTCCCGGTGACTTCGACGGCCCGGATCTCCAACGTTTCTTCATCGATCCCAAGGTGGAGCTTGCGCCAGACGCGCCGTTTCGGGCCGCCATGCTTGCGTGCGTGCCACTCGCCTTCACCTTCGACCTTGATCCCGGTGCTGTCGATCAGCAGGTGCAACGGCCCCTTGGAGCCGCGGTAGGGGATGTTCACGGCCAAGGTCTTCTGGCGGCGAGATAGCGTGCTGAAGTCGGGCACCGTCCAGTTCAGGCCGACCAGCCGTAGCAGGCTCTCGACGAACCCGGTCGTCTGCCGGAGCGCCATGCCGAACAGCACTTTCATCGAGAGGCACGTCTGGATAGCGGCATCGCTGTAGGTCTGCTGGCGGCCACGCCTGCCTGTCGGCGCGGCATCCCAGCTCATCTCGGGGTCAAACCAGATCGTCAGCGAGCCCCGGCGCTTGACTGCTTCATTGTAGGCTGGCCAGTTCCTGGTCTTGTAGGTCGGGGGTATGGGTCTGCTCATGCAGCCTGACTAACAGACTGGATTCGCAAGGTGAAACCTTCACAGCATTTGCGCAACATGTATAACCGCCCCTTGCGCAAGAGGGTTTCTGGATCAGTTTCGCGCGGTGTCGGGTGCTGACATGTATCCGGCCTCTGTTGCGGCCATCATCACGCCGCGGGCCCGTATGGTGTTCGCAGGTCGGGTCCAGATCAAAGCCGCGTGCTCGATGGCACTCTGTTGCGCTCTGGTTCTCCCGATCCCGTCTCACGACCGTGCGCCAAACGTCTCCTTGCCCTCTTCCGCTCCGACGTCCTCGCGACCAGTGACGGCTTACGCCGCAGCGGTCGGAGACTGGTAGGCGCCGCCTCGGGCCATCAGCGCCCAGACGATCCGCGCCATTTTGTTCGCCAGCGCGACCCGCACCAGCATCGGCGGCTTGCGCGTCAGCATCTCGCCAAGCCATGTGCCCGGCCGGGCAGCGGCATGAACATGCCGCTTGATGATGACGCTGTTGGCCCCGATGATCAGCAATCGCCGCAACGACCGTTCGCCCATCTTCGTGTTGGCCCCGAGACGCTGCTTGCCTCCTGTGGAATGCTGACGGGGCGTGAGCCCGAGCCAGGCCGCGAAGTCGCGCGCTTTGCGGAACGTCTCGGGGGGCGGAGCCAGAACCGCTATGGCCGTGGCAATCAGAGGACCTATCCCCGGGACTGTCATCAGGCGCCGCGCCACCTCATTCTCCTTGGCACACCGGGCGATCTCGGCATCGAGCTTGCCGATTTCCGTTCCGAGATGGGCGAGTGACGCCACCAACACCTTGAGCGTGGGGATGGCATCGGCAGGCAGACCGCTTTCCGGGTCTTCCACAATGGCAATCAGCTTCGACATGTTGGCCGCGCGCTGCGGAACGATCATTCCGAACTCGCCCAGATGCCCGCGCAGGGCATTGATGGTCTGGGTTCGCTGCCGGATAAGCAACTCGCGGATGCGAAAGACCATCGCCGCGCCTTGGGTCTCCTCGCTCTTCACCGGCACGAAGCGCATCGTCGGGCGCGTCGCCGCCTCGCAGATCGCCTCGGCATCAGCCATATCATTCTTCTGGCGCTTCACGAATGGCTTCACGTAGGCGGGTGGGACCAACCGCACGTCATGCCCGATCTTCCCGATCTCGCGCCCCCAGAAATGGGCGCCACCGCAGGCTTCCATCGCGACGACGCAGGCCGGCAGCTGTCCAAAGAATGCCAGACCTGATCTCTTCGCAGCTTCTTGCGCAGCACCGCCCGGCCCGTAGCGTCGGCACCGTGGACCTGAAACACATTCTTCGCCAGATCGAGCCCGACCGTGATAATCTCCGACATGACCGCTCTCCTTTGTGGATCCTTGCAGACCCACCTTGGCACATCGATGCCGTCGGGGGGGCACACCATCAAAGCCGCAAATCCTCATGAAATGCGCGGCCCGCCTCGGCGTCGTAGCACCGGTAGGCGCAATAGTGCTGCTGCAGGATGGGCGAGGGCGCCCGCCCGCACAGGGTCTTCGTCATGATGTATGTTGCTTTCGTGAGTGTCGGCATTACCCGGTTTCCAGCGCCGCGGGGGACCGTAACGCCTTCCGCGTCGAGCTTGAGTGGGGGGATAGCAAGCTTTGGTATCTAATCGTTGACAATCTCCTAGCGAGGGCTTTAAAGATAGATGTCTAAGCTATGTTTCGCAAACCACCGATCCGGCCCCCGTGTTCCGGATGTCGGACGGGAGAGGGGCGCGACGCAGGGCCAAACGGGAGGACATGATTATGCGTTTCACTGCAATCGCGATGGCTGCCGGCCTCGCCGTCTCGGCGACGGCTGGTCACGGCCAATCGCTCAACCTCACTCTTTCAGGCGGGAACCCGGGCGGCCTTTGGTCGCTGCTGGGCGCCGGCATCGACCGCGCCGCGCAGGTGGCGGACACCTCGGCCGTGGTGACCTATCAGGCTACGGGCGGCGGGTTCGCCAACATCGGCCTGCTGGGCGCCGGGCGCACGGATCTGGGCCTGGTGCACGACGCCGAGGCGCAGCTCGCGCTGGGAGGCGAAGAGCCCTTCCGCGGGCCGATCACGAACATGCGGGCCATCGGCTACATGTACAACTGGGCGCCGATGCACTTCTTCCTCGACCGCTCGATGGCCGAGCAATACGGCATCGACAGCCTGGACGACATCGCCGGCAGCGGCGCGCCGATCCGCATCGGCATCAACCGCTCGGGGAACATCACCTCGAACATCGCGCTGATGATGTTCGAGCTGGTGGGGGTGACCGACGAATCCCTGGCCGAAGCTGGCGGCCAGTTCGTGCGCGCCGGCGCCAATGAGCAGGGCGAGCTGCTGCAGGACGGACGGCTCGACATGATTACCAACGGCATCTTCATCAACCACTCGTCGTTTCGCGCGGTTGACACGAATGCTGACGTTGTGCTGCTGTCGGTCCCGCAGGAGGTCATCGACGCCACCAACGAGCGCTTCGGCACCGGCCAGATGGTCATTCCCGCTGGCAGCTATTCGAACCAGCAGGCGGACGTGAACACCGTGACGCTGGGGGCGCTGCTGGCCGCGACCGACGCGATGAGCGACGACGACGCCTATGCCTTGACCAACGCCCTCATCACCAACATCGACGAGGTGCGCGCGGTTCACAGCGCCATGCAATCCCTGACGCCCGAGTTGCTCGCCACGCCCAGCGTGCTCGAGTTCCACCCCGGCGCCGCCCGTGCCTACAGTGAGGCAGGGCTGTCGCAATGATCGGGACACTCGTCTCCACCGGCCGCAGGAGGGATCTTGCGGCCGGCCAGCAACGGGCCATCGTCGTGGTGGCCGCGATCTTCTCGGCCTGGGTGATCTACGCCAACCTCTTCACCATCTCGGATCCGCTAGTTCTGGGCATCCTCTTCGTTTCGGGGATCTACGCGATCATGTTCGCGGCGATCGGTGCCACGCCGAACGCTCCCGACCGCATCCCGTTCTATGATATCGCCCTGTCGCTGCTCAGCCTGGCAGCGGGCATCTTCTTCTTCGTGAACGCCACCGCCATTGCGGACCGCATCAGCCTGCTGGATCCGTTCACGCCCGCGCAGCTCTTCTTCGGCATCTCGCTACTCCTCCTGACCCTCGAAGCGACGCGCCGGACCACGGGCATGGGACTTACCATCGTGGTCGTGGCCTTCCTGGCGTACAACTGGTTCGGCTACCTGCTGCCGCCGCCCTTCGGGCATGGCGTCGACGATTTCACCTACCTGCTCGATATCCTGGTCTTCACCACGGATGGCGTGTTCGGGGTGCCGATCCAGGTGGTCGCCAGCTACGTCTTCCTGTTCGTGATGTTCGGCACTTTTCTGTCGAAAGCGGGCGGGGGCGAGTTCTTCTTCAACCTCGCGGCGCTTCTGACCGGGCGCACCCGCGGCGGTCCGGCGAAGATCGCGGTGATTTCCTCAGGGCTCTACGGCACGATGTCGGGCAGCCCGACCTCGGACGTGGTGGCGACGGGCTCGATCACCATCCCGGTGATGAAGCGACTGGGCTACAGCGCGCGCTTCGCCGGCGCGGTCGAGGTCGCGGCCTCGACGGGGGGCAGCGCGATGCCTCCGGTGATGGGGTCGGCCGCTTTCATTCTCGCCGAATATACCGGCGTGGATTACAAGGCGGTGGTCGTCGCCGCCGTGGTGCCCGCACTGCTCTACTACCTCGGCGTCTTTAGTCAGGTCCACCTGCGCGCCGTGCGCGACGACCTGCGCCCGTCCGAGGACGAGATGCCGACCGTAGCGCAGACGTTCCGCACGGGCTGGGTCTTCCTGCTGCCGATCATCGGCATCGTGGTGGCGCTGCTCTCGGGCTATTCTCCGACCTTCACCGCCGGGATCGGCGTGATGGGTGTCATCATCGCCTCGACGCTGCTGAAGGCGACGCGCCTGTCGCCGTGGCAGGTGATCGAGGGCTTGGGCGAGACCACGCTGCGCATCCTGCCGGTGGCTGGCGCCTGTGCCGCCGCGGGTCTGGTGATCGGGGGCCTGTCGATGACGGGGCTGGGTATGAAGGCCGCGAACCTGATCCTGGTGATTAGCAACTCGCAGCCGATCCTGACGCTGGTTATCGCCGCTGTCGTGACGATCATCCTGGGTCTCGGCATGCCGACCCCGAGCGCCTACATCCTGGCTGCCGTGCTGGTCGGTCCGGCGCTGGCGCAACTGGGCTATCCGGTGCTGCAGAGCCACATGTTCCTGCTGTACTTTGCCGTTCTCTCGGCGCTGACCCCGCCGATTGCGGTGGCGGCCCTGTCGGCGGCGGCGATTGCACATGAAGACCCGTTCAAGATCGCCTTCACCTCGGTGAAACTGGCCTCGATCGGCTTCATGCTGCCCTTCGCCTTCGTTTGGAACCCGGCGCTGATGCTGCTGGCCGACCCCCTGTCGAATACGCTGGCCGTGGTAGGAGGCGTGATTGCCACGCTGGCCGTGGCCACCGTGGTCGAGGCCTTCGCCAGCAAGCCGGTGTCGCCGGCGGAGCGGCTGCTTATGCTGGGCAGTGCGATTGCGGCTGTCTCGCCCTTCCAGCTGTTCGCGGTGGCGGGCATCGCGATCGGGGCGGTTCTGCTGGCGCGTCACCTGGTGGCGGGGCGCCGGGCCAGCGTGCAACAGAACGCCGCCGGCTGATGCCACTCTGGCGCAGCCTAACAGATCGCGCGGCCCGGACCCCTCCGGGCCGCGCGTCCTTTTGCAAGAGAGACCGACGTGACCCATCCGACCCAGACCGCCGACCGACTCACGACGCAGAGCCCCTCCGCCGTGCCGCCGCAACAACCGAAGTTCTGGAAGCGCTGGGCGGTCAGCATGCTGGCCGTCTATCCCGCGCTTATCGTCCTGGTGCTGGCCACGCGGCCCTTCACCCAGGGCATGCCAATGGCGGTCTCGCTGTTCATCGTGGCGCTGCTGCTGACCGGATTGAATGTCGGGCTGATCCTGCCATTCCTGAACAGGAAGCTGGGGCGCTGGCAGGCTGCGCGCTGAGGCCGGAACGGGCAGGGCGGTACGATTTCATATATGTGAAATGTCGCAATGATCCCGCCGGCAATCAAGACAAGGTGCTCTCCGCCAAATAAGCTTAGATAGCTTACCCTTTAGGTTGAGCAGCCAATCCAGACCAGACTGTCCGCCCAGGGGCGGCGCAGTCGGAACGCTACGGGAGGAGCGAGCGACATGACTTCATCCACCACATTCACCAACAAACTGCGTGCCCTTGCGGGCGCTTCGGCGCTGTCGGCCGCGACGCTGGGCCTGACTGGTGCCGCCGAGGCACGCGACTTCCGCCTGCTGTCGGGCTGGGATTCCAGCTATGTTGCGGTCGACGTGCTGACGTCGTTCATCGAGACGCTCGACGAAGCCGTGACCGAGGGCTTCGGCGTCAACGTCATGGGCCCCGAGACCGTGCCCCCGTTCGAGCAGTTCGACCCGGTGTCGCGCGGCCTGTTCGACCTGCTGTTCACCAATGGTGCCTATCACTTCAACCAGACTTCGGTGGGAATGGCGCTGGACGGCCTGTCGGGCGATACCGAGGCCTTGCGCGAAGCCGGAATTTGGGACGCGGTGGATGCCGATTACCAGGAGCAGGGGTTGAAGCTGATCGCCGTGCTTTACGACCTGAATGGCTACCACATCATGCTGAACGAGCCGGTCGGCGAGAACGGCCTCGAAGGACGTCGCGTGCGCGGCACGCCGATCTACCACCCGGCGATCAACGTACTGGGTGGCTCGCCCGTGGTGCTGCCGGGCGGCGAGATCTACCCGGCGCTGGAACGCGGTGTGATCGACGGTGCGGCCTGGCCGACCATCGGCGCTCTGTCCTACCGCTGGTTCGAGGTCGCCGACTACATGATGCGCCCGACCTTCGGCCAGGTCGGCCATCTGGTGTTGATGAACCTTGACACCTGGAACGACCTGTCCGAGGAAACCCGGGCCGAGATCGAGACCGCCGCGCGCGAGTTCGAGATCGAAGCCAATGGCCTGTTCGACACGCTAGTCGCCGAAGAGAGCGCCGCCCTGGAAGCAGAGGGCATGAGCGTGACCGAGCTGTCCGAGGAACTGGCGGGCACGCTCAGCTCGGCCTGGTTCTCGGGCGTGATGGACCTCGCGGCCACGCAATCGGGCGAGGCGATCGAGGAAATTCGCCGTCTGGCGACCGAAGCCGATCTCGACGGCTGATCGGGGCCCGGCCCCTTCCGACGCGCGGCCGCTTGGTGCCGCGCGTCTTTCCGTCCCCCGGTCCTCCTTCTCGGCCCATTCTCTTCGGCCTTTCCGTTCCAGGAGCTTCCCTCCATGCGACCGATCCTGACGCTTCAGGACGTGCTGACCCGGCTGATGTTCTTCATCGGCGTCGGTGCGCTGGCAGCCATCGTGCTCATCTACGCCTTCGAGGTCGTCTCGCGCTATGCCTTCGGCGCGCCGACCCTCTGGGCGAGCGATTTCGTTTCCTTCCTGCTGCTGATCACGGTGTTCAGCACCGCGCCCTGGCTGACCCGCGAAGGCGGGCACGTGGCCGTGACTATCCTGCCCGACCTGGTCGGCCGGCTGCGCCAGGTGATCCTGCGCGCGGGCTTCCTGGTGGCGGCGGCGACCTGTCTCTGGGCTGCCTGGCTTTGCATCGGCGAGGTGCAGCACCTGGCCTCGCGCGGGACGGCGACCCTGACCACCGTGCGCATTCCGAAATGGATCCTGGTGGCCTTCATCACCTATGGCGTGGCCAATTCCGGCCTGTATTTTCTGCGCCTCGCCTTCGGCCAGGCGCTTTCCGAGACCGACTCCCAACCCGAGGTGACCCATGGTTGAAGGTATCGCCGCCGTCGCGACCGGCGTGGGGCTGCTCCTGGGCTTCATGGCCGTAGGCCTGCCCGTCTTCGCGGCCTTCCTGCTGGTCAACCTGCTGGCCGTCGCGGTCATCATGGGACCGATGGGCTACGGCATGTTCGTCAACTCGCTCTACGAGACGACGACCACGCAATCGCTGGTCACCATCCCGCTGTTCATCCTGATGGGCGAGATCCTGTTCCGCTCGAACTCGGTCGAGGTGCTGCTCCGGTCCATCGACACTCTGGTCGGTCGGGTGAAAGGGCGCCAGTACGTGCTGTCGATCCTGCTGGCCACGGTGTTCAGCACCCTGTCGGGTGCTGCGATGGGCGTGGCGGCCATGCTGGGCCGCTCGCTGCTGCCGGGCATGGTCGCGCGCGGCTACGACGCGCGGCTGTCGGCCGGCACGATCCTGGCGGGCGCCAGCCTGGCGCCGCTTATCCCGCCCAGCGTGCTGGTCATCATCATCGGCACGCTGGCCGGCGTCTCCATCGCCGGGCTGCTGATCGCCGGGATCATTCCCGGCCTGATGTTCGCCGCGATCTTCCTGGGCTATTGCTTCATCCGCGTCTGGCTGAACCCGGCGCTGGCGCCCGAGGAACCCGACGACGGAACCCGCGCCACGCTGGCCGACAAGGGCTGGGCGCTGCTGCGGGTGGTGCCGTTCTCTATCATCATCCTGATGGTGATGGGCCTGATCCTGGCCGGTATCGCCACGCCGACCGAGGCCGGCGCGATGGGGGTCATCGGTTCGCTGATCACCGCCGCGATCTATCGCAACCTGTCGTTCAAGATGATCGGCGAGTCGCTGGTTTCCTCGGCCAAGGTGGCGGCGATGATCCTGTTCATCATGGCCAGCTCGAAACTGTTCAGCCAGCTGCTGGCGTTCACCGGCGGGGCCTCGGCGATGACCGAATGGGTCGTGGGGCTGGAACAGTCGCGCTGGGTGATGCTCATCCTGCTGATGCTGCTGCCTTTCGTGCTGTGCATGTTCATCGACCAGATCGCGCTGATGCTGATCGTCATCCCGATCTACCTGCCGATCATCGAGGAACTGCAATTCGATCCGATCTGGTTCTGGCTACTGTTCCTGGTGAACATCACCGTGGGGGGCATGACCCCGCCCTTCGGCTACACGCTGTTCGCGCTGAAAAGCGCGTGGGAGGACGCCAGTCTTGGCAAGGTCTTCTCCTCGGCTTGGCCCTTCGTGCTGCTGTACGTGCTGGGCATGATCGTGCTGGCGCTGGTTCCCGGACTGACGACACTGCTGCCGTCGATGCTGTGACAACCTTTGGCGCGGCGGCCCCGGTCGCCCGCCTTTCCTGAGACGCCATCTGTAAGACTAGGAGGGCTCCATGCTCGAACCGACCCTGCCCGCGAACCTCGGGCTCTATTACGGCAATGCCTGGCACGCGGCGCAATCTGGCCGCACCGATCCCACTTTCGACCCGGCCACGGGCAAGGTGCTGGCGCAGGTCGCCACAGCGGGCGAAGCGGACGTGGACTTGGCCGTGGCCAGCGCCCGCGCGGGTTTCCGCGAATGGCGCGACGTGGCACCCTTGGAACGCGCGCGCGTGTTGAAGGGGATCGCCGCTATCATCCGCAAACATGGCGACGAACTGGCGCTGCTGGATTCCGCCAATTGCGGCAACCCCTACACTGAAATGCGCGGCGATGCGGGCGTCGCTGCGGCGCAGATGGAATTCTTCGCGGGGCTCGTCACCGAGATGAAGGGCGACACCATCCCGATGGGCCCCGAGCGCATCAACATGACCCTGCGCGAGCCGTTGGGCGTGGTGGCGCGGATCCTGGCGTTCAACCACCCGCTGATGTTCTGCGGCGGCAAGATGGGCGCACCGCTGGCCGCGGGCAACGCGGTTATCATCAAGCCGCCGGTGCAGGCGCCGCTCTCGGCGCTGAGGCTGGCCGAGCTGATCGACGGCCTGCTGCCGAAGGGCGTCTTTACCGTGCTGCCCGGCGGGACAGATGCGGGTGCGGCGCTGGCCTCGCACAGGTGGGTCGACAAGGTCACGCTGATTGGCTCGGTGGGGGCGGGGCGCGCGGTGATGCGCGCGGCCAGCGACACGCTGAAGCCGGTGCTGCTGGAGCTGGGCGGCAAGAACGCCCTGATCGCCTATCCGGACAGCGACCCCGACAAGGTGGCCAACGCCATCGTCGCGGGCATGAACTTCAGCTGGTGCGGGCAGAGCTGCGGCTCGACCAGCCGCGCCTTTCTGCATGACGACCTGCACGACGCGGTCGTCGAGCGGCTGGCGGCGGCTGTGTCGCGCTTCAAGCCGGGCATGCCGACCGACCCCGCGACGACAATGGGCGCGCTGGTCGGGCGCGAGCATTTCGATCGGGTGATGGGCTACATCGCCTCGGGCAAGGCAGAGGGCGCGCGCGTCGTCACCGGCGGCAACGCGGTGACCGAGGGCGCGATGGCGGACGGCTGCTTCGTCGAACCGACGATCTTCGCCGATGTCACACCGGACATGCGCGTCGCCAGGGAGGAGATTTTCGGCCCGGTGCTGGTGCTGCGCCGCTGGTCGGACGAGGGGGCAATGATGGACGAGGTGAATGGCCTAGACGTGGGCCTGACCTGCTCGATCTGGTCGAAGGACCTGGCCACGGCGCATCGCGCGGCGGCCCGCGCGGAGGCCGGCTTCGTCTGGATCAACGAGGTCGGGCGGCACTTCCTGGGTGCGCCCTTCGGCGGCTACAAGCAGTCGGGCCTCGGGCGCGAGGAGGGGATCGGCGAGCTGATCTCGTTCACGCAGGAGAAGAACATCCACATCAACCTGGGCGGCCAGTAAGCCTTTATCCGGACTGTGGCAAAAGGAAAGGGGGCGGATCATCCGCCCCCTTTTTCGTGTC
>LUOO01000093.1 GCA_001626765.1 Maritimibacter sp. REDSEA-S28_B5 | reverse complement strand
CTCAATCTCGGACAGAAGGCGGAGGCGAAAGGCCTGACGGTGATGCGGGTCGCCGATCCGGCGAAGAAGACGGCAGACGAATGAATGAGAGAGGGTCGCGCGCTGCGCGGCCCTTTTGTTGTTCCTACTTCGTTGCTCTGTAACAACCGAGTGGCTGGTTCGAGCCCTTCCACGACATTTGCGGCGACCCCGCCGCACGTAACCGAGAAGGAAACCCATCCTCGCTACGTTGAGTTGGTAACGTTCTCGCTCATGCGCCCCGCCAACTCTCGGACTGCATCGCCTTGGATGCTCCAATCGTCCGCGACTTCGCCCAGATAAGCCCTTCGCGCATGATCGAGTGCCATAGGATCTGAACCAGACAATCGCGGAATCGCCCATTCGGCGGCGGCATCCTTCGTGACGAACTTCCCGGTGCTGGCCGTGTGCCACATCCGCGCGAGCGTCAGCAGGACATTCCGCTCGTCCCCGTGCAATCCATCCAGCAAGTCCGGAAGTGAATCGCGCATGGCTTGGTTGACATGCTCTTTCGAGACATGCGTCAACAGTTCGCTCCTCGGCGGCCCGAACAACGGAATGGCCTCCTGATGGGACTGTGCCAGAATCAGAGAATTCTCCGGATTACGTTCAGGCATCGGTGCTTCACCGGCCTCGAAAGCCTCACGCAGCCACTCTCCATAAACGAACTCCGCTCGCGCTGGGTAGTCACTGCGCTTGAGCTCGGCTTGGCAAAACACCATCACCTCAAGGCAGCGGTCGCCTCCCGGCACGGCAGGGTGGCGTCCGGAAAGACACAGAAGGTCCAGCAACAGTCCGCTGCGCTGGCCGTCCGATAGCTCGGACTGAACCACGGCCAGAAGATCAATGTCGCTCTGCGGCTGGAGCCCCCCGGACACGGCCGATCCATGCAGATACACACCAAGCAGCGCATCGTCGAGGCAACGGTGCAAGATCAGCAAAGCCGACTGTATCTGTGCTTTCTCATGGGGTGCCAGCTGCATGACGATCTTCTAACGGACATGAGTCATTATCGAAAGACCGCTCCGTCCGCGAAGCTGCCATGCCCACGATGCCTTCACCGCCACACCTCAACTTGGTCTCAAACCAGCAAAACGGCTAGCGCCGACGCCTTATCCGCCCAACACTGATGCGATATAGGCCTCGATTGAGGTCGCTCCCTTCCTGCATGTCTTCGCCGTGTCTGTCTTTCCGTCGATGACCCGCCGCGTCATGCAGGCATACGAGGCCGCTGCCTCTTCCGAAAAGCCGAACTGGAGGAATGTCTCTTCGAGAGCTTCGGGCGGTATTTCCTGAACGTCCACGCAACGTCCCATCACGGCAGCAAACGCGGCCGCGACGTCCCTAGCTGAATAGCGCGCCGGTCCCTCGACATGCTCAATTCCGGTATCGTCCGTCTTTGTCATGAGACGTCTCGCGGCAGCCTCTCCGAGGTCGGCAGGCGCGACCATCGGGAGGGAGAGATCTGCCGGGAAGAAACTCGGCAGGATGCCGCTCTCCGCTACTCCCTGCGCCACCCCGACCCAGTTGCTCATGTAGTACGCGCCTCGGTTGATGGCGGCGGGAATGGGCTGATCCATCAGGGCTTGCTCCAGCTCATGGAGAACCGTGAGATCGCCACAGCGTTCTCCCTCAAAGGCCCCGTATGTCGAGGCGGCCACCACCTTCTCAAGGCCAGACCCGTCGAGCGCCGACAGGATCGCCGCGACATTCGCGCGTTCCTCTGCGTCGGTGTTGCCTGACGGGTCCGCCGGCGGGTTAAGCAGGAACGCGCGCCTGCAGGTTCGGAACACCGCGCGCATGGCGTCCGTATCGCGAATATCGGCCACGGCCATCTTCGCCCCGGACGCTTTGAGATCCGCGCCATGGTCTTCGTCGCGGGTGACGACCATCACTTCCTGGCCTGCGTTCAGAAGCGCGCGCGCCGTCGCCGATCCGACCTGTCCTGTACCACCGAGTATGACAAACATCCCAACCTCCTTCTATCGTTTGGGGTCGGGTTTACATCCGAGCCCCGTCAGAATGTGTCAGGAACCCTCGTTCAGACCCGCGCTTGGGGTTCGATCCGGCGATAGGCGGTCAACAGGCTGTCGAGGGATCGCGGGATATCTTCCTCCAGCACAGATAGCGCTTCGACACGGTCAATGCGGAAATGCCGGAACGCGTCGCGCAGCTCGCACCAGGCCGCGAGCATTTCGACCTTGTCGAAGAAACCGAGCGCGACCGGCCACACAACGCGACGGACGCAAACCCCGTCTTCGGACTGATAGGTGATCTCCAATTTCCGGTGGTCCCGCATCGCTCCACGGATCATCGCAAGCTCTTCTCGCCGATCCGTCTCACCCGGCCCCGCCGTCAGGCCCGCCCCGAGCATGCGCAACTCAGCCTCGTCCGTCATGCCGCCGGTGATCTTGAGCAGCGCCGTATCGGCGGCTTTGGCGATTTCCGCATCCCCGCGCGCCATCACGAAACGCAGGCCCAGAAGAACGGCATCCGCTTCGTCCCGGGTGAAGGCCATGGAGGGCAGGAAGAACCCCGGGCGCAGGATGAAACCCGTACCCGCTTCCCCCTCGATCGGTACGCCCAGTTCCAGGAGCGTCTCCATGTCCCGATAGATCGTGCGCTCGGAAACCTGAAACATCTCCGCCAGGGTTTTCGCGGTCACGGCGGACCGCCGGCCACGGAGCGATTGGAGAAGTTGAAGAAGTCGGCCTGATCTTTGCATGTGATAATCATATCGGTATTGACCTGCCCGCGTCGATGCACGATCCGCTCGGTCCGGTGAGCCGTCCTGTCATGCGCCCGACGACGGCAACTTCAGCGACAAGGGCAGCCCCGCCCGGCCGCGGGCCGCGCGGGGCTGCCCTTCTTTCCAACCGGTCGAGATCGGTCCATCAGATGCCGGAGAGGATCGGTGATCGGTCGCCGGTCAAGACGGGCCCCTGCCGGCGGTTGCACCGCCGTCACCGCGCTCGCAGGTTTCGGCCCTGCCGGCCTCCACCCGGAACGCGAGGCCTCTGGCCACGCTGAGCGGCATACCCCGGCGGCGGTCTCCTGACGGAGCCGGCCGGCAGGGTTGCCCTCATGCGCGCCAGAAACCCCGCGATCCGCCCGTCCGGGTGCAGATCGCTGGGGCGGGCGCAGCGCAGCAACCGCGCCGCCCGATGACGGCGACCCGTCCGGGCGGGCAACACTGCTTCCAGACTCGCGGATGCATCACCGCCCCGGATGATCGCGAGACCGGCGATGGGGATGCTGAGCTTGAGGCAGACGATCGCGGACGTTCCGATCGGGCGCACGCGAACCATCGCGCCGACGCGTTGGATGAGAGGGGCGCGGACCTGGTCAGGTCTGACATAGCTCGACAGGACCGAAGGCGGCTGAGGGGCGGGGGGCACATCCGGGTCTCCCCTCTTTGCTCATAGATGTGGATCGCACGGGGTCGGGCGGTCCGTGCCCTCCGCTCACGCTCCGGCAAACACAAATACGGTTTCCACGCGCGGGGCGCGCGGACCCTCCGCATTTGTGTTTGCGGACCTCCCTTGCCCCCCGTGCCGGGTGATCCCCATCGCAAAAAGGAGAGACCCAAATGACCAACCACTACGTCGCCACCGTTCCCGTCAAGTTCACCGACAACGAAGGTCAGGAGCGCACCCG
>LUOO01000092.1 GCA_001626765.1 Maritimibacter sp. REDSEA-S28_B5 | reverse complement strand
CCGAAAACGTCGCAATGTATCTGCAGCGGTCAGATTCATAAATGTACGCCTTTTGTTCTTCTAAATGCGCAAATATGCAGCTTCGGGCCGGCCAGGCCAGATTACGAGCCAAACCTTTACCGCGCATCCCAAGTTCGACCCCACGACCGGGGATATGTGCGCCTTTGGCTACGCGGCCAAGGGGCTCATCACCAAGGACATGGTCTATTACGAGATCAGCCCCGAGAACGAGATCAAGCACGAAGTCTGGTTCGAACTGCCTTACTACTGCATGATGCACGATTTCGGCCTGACCGAGGATTACGCCTGTTTCCACGTGGTGCCCATCGTCAGCTCCTGGGAACGGCTCGAGGAACGCAAGCCGCACTTCGGGTTCGACACCACGAAAGAGGTCTACCTCGGCATCCTGCCCCGGCGCGGCGACGCCAAGGACATCCGCTGGTTCAAGGCACCCAATTGCTTTGCGAGCCACGTGATGAACGCCTTCAACGACGGCGAGATGGTCTATTTCGACGTGCCGATGGCCAAGAACAACGGTTTCCCCTTCTTCCCCGACGTGCACGGCGCGCCCTTCAACCGGGAAGAGGCGGCGGCGGTGATGACCCGCTGGGCGGTGAACATGGGCGACAAGTCCGACGCCTTCCATTCCATGACCCGGCTTTCCGATTTCGTGGGCGAGTTTCCTCGGATCGACGACCGCTATGCGGCCATGCCCTATCGCCACGGCTTCATGCTGGCGCAGGACTTCCAGCGCCCGCTCGAACTGCCCAATGGGCGCTCCATGTCGGGGCTGATGACAAACCTTCTGGGCCATATGGACCACGCCACGGGCAAGACGAAGCAGTATTTCACGGGTCCGACCTCGACCCTGCAGGAGCCTGCCTTCATTCCCCGTCCCGGTTCGGTGGACGAGGGCGACGGCTATCTCGTCGCGGTCGAGAACATGTTGGCCGAGAACCGCTCGGACCTCGTGCTCTTCGACGCGCTGCGCATCGACGAGGGGCCGATCGCACGGATGCCGCTCGAACTGCGCCTGCGCGGCGGGCTGCATGGCAACTGGGTGCCCGCCGCCATGTTGCCGGACCAGCCGCGCGCATGAGCAAAGGTTACGACTATATCGTCGTGGGGGCCGGGTCTTCGGGCTGCGTCCTCGCGGCGCGCTTGTCCGAGGACCCGGCGGCGCGTGTCCTGCTGATCGAGGCGGGCGGGTCGGAGCGGCGGCTGAACGTCGCGATGCCGCTTGCCTGGTTCAAGGCGATGCACGACCCCCGGATTGGTTGGGGCTACGAGACCGAGGAAGAACCCCATGCGGACGGGCGCATCATCCCGGTGCCACGTGGCCGGGTGGTCGGAGGCTGTTCCTCGATCAACGGGATGATGTATTCGCGCGGCCATGCGCGGGACTACGACCTCTGGGCGCAGAAAGGGCTAGATGGCTGGTCCTTCGACGATGTGCTGCCATATTTCATCCGGTCCGAGGACAACTGGCGCGGCGCGTCGGCCTTCCACGGGGCGGGCGGGCCGCTGACCGTCGCGCGCCATGTGTCGGACGAGGTAATCTATCCCAAACTCGCCCAAGCCGCGCGTGAGCTTGGCTACCCGGTGATCGACGATTTCCATGGTGCGGACCAGGAGGGGTTTTCAACCCCCGATTTCACTGTCCACAAGGGGCGGCGCGGCTCGACCGCCGCGCGGTTCCTGCGCCCGGCGCTTGCCCGCACGAACCTCGACCTCATGTCGGACGCGCTTGTGCATCGGGTCGTGATCGAGAACGGGCGCGCCGTCGGCGTGACCCTGTCGCAGGGGGACGAGACCCGCACGATCCGCGCCGATGGCGAGGTGATCCTGTCAGCCGGCGCCTATGGCTCGCCCCAGATCCTGATGCTGTCGGGGATAGGTCCGGCGGATGAACTGCGCGCGGTCGGCGTGACCCCGGTCCACGACCTGCCCGGCGTGGGTCGCAACCTGCAAGAGCACGCGAGCGTCGCGCATTTCTACGATGCCGCCGGTGATTTCACCTTCGACCGGGAACTGCGCCTGGACCGGCTTGCGCGGTCCGTGCTGCAATGGGGTCTGACCGGCACCGGGCCGGTCGCCGGTCTGCCCGTGGGCATTCAGGGGTTTCTGCGAACGCGCGAGGGGCTTGATCGCCCCGATCTGCAAACGCTGATCAGCCCGGTCGCGATGAACAACGACGTTTGGTTCCCGGGCTTGCGCGCGTCGGTCGGCTCGCGGTTCTCGGTGGCCAACGTGTTGCTCCACCCCGAAAGTCGGGGATGGGTGCGCCTGCGCTCCGCCGATCCCACGGCCAAACCTCGCATCCGCCTGAACCTGCTCGAAGCCGAGGCCGACCGCCTTGCCTTCCGCCGCTTCGTGGCGCTGACCCGCGATTTCTTTGCGACCAAGGCTGCCGCGTCGCTCGTGCGCGGGGCCGTGCTGCCGCCTGAACGGCTGACCACGCCGGACGAGATCGACGGCTACGTGCGCGCCGCCGTACGCACCGCGATGCACCCGACCTCGACCTGCGCCATGGGCACTGGGGCCGAGGCGGTGCTCGACGCCAATCTGCGCGTGAGGGGTATCGACGGGTTGCGGGTTGCCGACTGTTCGGCCATGCCCGACATTCCCGGCGGCAATACGCAGGCCCCTGCGATCATGCTGGCCGAAAAGGCCGCCGATCTGATCCGCGGAACCAAGGCCCGGACACTTCAGAGACACGAGGAGATGGCATGACCGATCCCGATCCGCTCGCGCTGGTACACGAACACGCGTTCGACATCCGCATCAACTTCGATCGCCGCTGGACGACCGGCCCGATCTATGGCGGGGCGCAGCTTGGCTATACCTCGGTGGGCGAGGGCTCGACGGTCACCGGGCCGCTGCTCAACGGCAAGCTCGTGGATTATTCCGGGGCCGACTGGCCCATCGTGCGGGCCGATCACGTAGTGGAACTCAATGCCCATTACATGATCGAGGCATCGGATGGTGCGCTCATTTACATCCGAAATCAGGGCTACGTTCACCGCCCGCTGCGCACGCAGGGGCAGGGGCCGGACGATCCCCCCGACGTGCCCGCCTATTTCCGCTGCACCCCCTATTTCAAGGCGCCCGAGAACGGCCCGCACGCCTGGCTCAACCGGACCGTCATCGTGGGTGTCGCGGCGCGCAAGCCGCAGGTGGGCCCGGACGATCCGCCCGATCATTCGCTGTTTCGCTACTACGCCATCCGCTGACGGAGACCCCGATGAACCAGATGTTCGACCCGACCCGCCCCGACATGCTGCGCAGCGATCTTGCCGCCGCGCCGCGCAGGCTCCTGATCGACGGCGCCTTTCATGACGCCGCGACCGGCGCGGTGCTCGACGTGATCGACCCCGCAACGGGTGCCGTTTTCGCCCATGCCGCCGCCGGTGGGGCCGAGGACATCGACCGGGCCGTCATGGCTGCCCGCCGCGCCTTTGACGATGGCCGCTGGACCGGGACGACGCCCGCGCAGCGGCAGAACCTGCTCCTCAAGCTCGCCGATCTCATCGAACGGGATGCCGAGGAGCTGGCGCTGCTCGAATCGATGGACAACGGGATGCCCTTCATGATGGCCCGCTTCGGTGGCGCGATGGGCGCTGCGGGCATGCTGCGCTACTTTGCCGGATGGGCGACCAAGGTGACGGGCGAGACGATCGAGCCGTCGTGGCCGGGCGAATGGCTGGGCTATACGCGGCGCGAACCGGTGGGTGTCGTGGCCGCGATCACGCCGTGGAACTTTCCCCTCGCGATGGAGGTCGGCAAGCTATCGGCGGCGCTGGCGGCGGGCTGCACGCTCGTGCTGAAGCCCGCCGAACAGACCCCGCTGTCGGCGGTGAAGCTGGGCGAACTGGTCTGCGAAGCGGGTTTCCCCGACGGCGTGGTCAATATCGTGACCGGCACCGGCACCGAGGCCGGCGCGCCGCTCGTCACCCATCCGGGCGTGGACAAGGTGTCCTTTACCGGATCGACCGTGGTGGGTCAGCAGATCCTGCGCGAGAGCGCCGCAACGATGAAGCGGGTGACGCTGGAGCTGGGGGGCAAGTCGCCCACCTTCATCCTTTCCGACGCCGATCTGGCGCGCGCCATTCCGGCGGCGGCACAGGGGATCTTTGGCAATGCCGGTCAGGTCTGTGCTGCGGGATCGCGCCTTTTCGTGCACGAAAGCGTTTTCGATCGGGTGCTCGAGGGTATCGTCGAGCGGGCGCAAAGCCTGCGCGTCGGGGCAGGTCTGGAGCCGGGGACCGAAATGGGGCCGCTGGTGAGCGCCGTGCAGCGCGACCGCGTGCAGGGGTATATCGAGGCCGGACGTCGCGCGGGCGTCAGCCTGATGACAGGTGGCGGCACCATCGGCACGGAGGGTTACTTCATCGAGCCTACCGTGCTGATCGAACCGGGGGCCGACTTGTCGGTCACGCGTGAGGAGATCTTCGGCCCGGTCCTCTGCGCCATGCGCTTTGGCGATGATGACATCGACGCGCTCGCCGCGCGTGGCAACGACACGCAATATGGCCTGTCCTCGGCGATCTGGACGCGCGACATCACCGCCGCCCACAAGCTCGCCAACCGGCTCAAGGCCGGGACGGTGCGCATCAACGGCTCCGGCCCGCCGGACCCCGCGCTGCCCCTTGGCGGCTACAAGGCTTCGGGCCTCGGGCGCGAGAACGGGCGCGCCGGGCTCGAGGTTTTCACCGAACTCAAGACGGTCACCGTCTCGCTCAACTGACGCCGGGGAGGGCGCCATGAACACCACTTTGAGAGATACCGAGACCTACCCGGTCCTGAAACTGCACATCGACGGCGAATGGATCGAGACCGGCGAGCGGCGCACCTTTGATGTGCTGAACCCGGCCACCGGCGCGGTCATCGCGCATCTGCCCCTGGTCGACAAAGCCGACCTCGACCGTGCGCTCGAGGCCGCCGACAAGGGGTTCAAGATCTGGAGGAAATCGACTCCCGAGGACCGCGCGGCGGTGCTCACGGGTGCGGCGCAGCGCTTGCGTGCCCGTGCCGACACCATCGCGCGCAACGCCACGCTGGAGGAAGGCAAGACCTTTGCCGAAACGCGGCTCGAGGTCATGGTCACTGCGAACCTTTTCGAGTTCTACGCGGGCGAGGCCAAACGCACCTATGGCCGCGTGCTCGTCCGGCCCGAAGGCGCGCGCTCGATCGTGGTCAAGGAACCGGTGGGGCCGGTCGCGGCCTTTGCGCCCTGGAACTTTCCCATCGCCAATCCGGGCCGCAAGCTGGGCGCGCCCATCGCGGCGGGCTGTTCGGTGATCCTGAAACCGGCGGAAGAGGCCCCGGCGTCCGCCATGGCAGTGGTCGAGGCGCTGGTCGAAGCCGGGCTTCCCGCCGGTGTCTGCCAGCTCGTCTTCGGCGTGCCGGACGAGGTGTCCACACATCTCCTCGCCTCGCCGATCCTGCGCAAGGTCAGCTTCACCGGCTCGACGGTGGTGGGCAAGCATCTGATGAAGCTCGCCGCCGACAACGCCCTGCGCACCACGATGGAGCTGGGCGGCCATGCCCCCGTGATCGTCTTTGACGACTGTGATTTCGACCGCACCGTTGACATGCTGACCACCGCCAAGATCCGCAACGCGGGGCAGGTCTGCGTCTCGCCAACGAGGTTCTACGTGCAGGAGGGCATTTACGACCGCTTCGTCAAGGCGATGACCGACCGTCTGGCCGCTATCAAGATCGGCAGCGGGCTCGACCCCGATGTGCAGATGGGACCGATGGCCAACGCCCGGCGCCCCGAGGCGATCGAGGCGCTGCTGGCGGAAGCGACCGGGCAGGGGGCCGAGATCCGGACGGGCGGCGCGCGGATCGGAAATGAGGGCTTCTTCTTTCAACCGACGCTCCTGACGCATATGTCCAACGACATGCGCATCATGAACGAGGAACCTTTCGGACCCGTCGTCTCGACCCTGCCGTTTCGCGATTTCGACGAGGTGGTGGAACAGGCGAACCGCCTGCCCTTCGGCCTCGCCGCCTATGCCTTTACCGAAAACGGGCGGCAGGCGAACCGGATCGGCGCGGCGCTGGAGGCTGGCATGGTCGGGATCAACGCGACCGTCATGGCCGCCCCCGACAGCCCGTTCCAAGGGGTCAAACACTCGGGCCATGGCGCGGAGGACGGACCGGAAGGGGTCGAGGCCTGCCTCGTCTCCAAGGTCATTCATCAACTGTAACGTTCAAGAGGGCGGGCGCATGACGACCCGCGAGAGGAGAAGACACCATGAAAATCGACATGCTGATCGACGGGCAACCGGTCGGGGCGAAAAGCGGCAAGACCTATGAGCGGATCGACCCCTTTACCGGCGATGTGGCGACCGTTGCTGCCGCCGCGACCGCCGAGGACGTGCCTGCCATCGTGGCCTCGGCCGAGGCGGGCTTTGCCGAATGGTCCAAGATGGGGCCGAATGCGCGACGGGCTGTCCTGAACAAGGCCGCTGACATCCTCGAGGCCAAGACTGACGACTTCATCAAGCTGGTGATCGCTGAAACCGGCGCGACCGGCCCCTGGGGCGGGTTCAACGTGCATTTCGCAGCAAGCATCCTGCGCGAGGCGGCTTCTATGACGACGCAAATTGCGGGCGAGATCATTCCCTCGGACAAGCCGGGCACCATGGCCATGGGTCAGCGCAAGCCGCATGGCGTCTGCCTTGGCATCGCGCCGTGGAACGCTCCCGTGATCCTCGGGGTTCGCGCCATCGCCATGCCTCTGGCCTGCGGCAACGCGGTGATCCTCAAGGCCTCGGAAAGCTGCCCGGGGACCCACCGGCTGATCGGCGACGTTCTGGCCGAGGCGGGGCTGCCCAAGGGCGCGCTTACCGTTGTGACCAACGCGCCCGAAGATGCCCCGGCGCTGGTCGAGGCGCTCATCGCCCATGATGCGGTCAAGCATGTGAACTTCACCGGGTCCACCGGGGTCGGTCGGATCATCGGGCGGCTTGCGGGTGAGAACCTGAAGCCCGTGCTTCTGGAACTGGGCGGCAAGGCGCCTCTCGTGGTGCTCGACGATGCCGATCTCGACGGGGCGGTGAACGCGGCGGTTTTTGGCTCTTTCATGAACCAGGGTCAGATCTGCATGTCGACCGAGCGTATCATCGTGGACGAAAAGATCGCCGACGCCTTTGTGGAAAAGCTGGCCGAGCGGGCGGCGAAGCTGCCCCACGGCGATCCGCGCGGGCAGGTCGTGCTGGGGTCGCTCATCAACGAAGCCGCAGCGATCAAGATCGAAGAACTGGTCGCGGATGCCACCTCCAAAGGCGCGACCCTGCGCGCGGGCGGCGAACGCGCCGGTGCCGTGGTGCCCGCGGGTGTGCTGGACGGTGTAACGCCCGAGATGCGCATCTACCGGGAAGAAAGCTTCGGCCCGGTCAAGTCGATCATCCGCGTCTCGGGCGATGACGAGGCGGTGCGCGTGGCCAACGACACGGAATATGGCCTGTCCTCGGCGGTGCACGGCAGCGACCTCAAGCGCGCGATGGCGGTGGCCGATGCGATCAAGTCGGGCATCTGCCACATCAACGGCCCCACGGTGGGCGACGAGGCGCAGATGCCCTTCGGCGGGGTCAAGGCCTCGGGCCACGGCCGTTTCGGTGGCCGCGCCGGGATCGAGGCCTTTACCGAGCAACGCTGGGTCACCATCGAGGACCCGCACCAGCATTACCCGATCTGAGCCACCAGACCTTAGAAGGAACGGGCCCCGCCAAGGCGGGGCCCTTTTTGCTTGCTCGGTCCATCTTTGCGGCAAGCTGCCGATCCGCGCTGCCGCGGGCGGAAACTACTGTGTCAGTTTTGCGGTGATCTGGGCGAAAAGTTCTTCGTTCTCCGCGTCCCGGCCCACCGGTTCCTGCGTATAGCTGATCTTGACGATGACGATGTCGTTCGTCGGATCGACACGGATGAACTGGTGGTGCAGGCCAAGCGCCATGTAGACGTCGCTCGCCGCGTCGGTCCACCACTGATACTGGTAGCCGACCGGCTCGCCCTCGGCGACGGGCTCGTACCCTTCGTCGGGCACCGTCGCCTCGGTCACCCAGTCCGCGGGCACGACCTGCTGGCCGTTTGCCATGCCGCCCTGCAGGAACATCTGGCCAAAGCGCGCGTGGTCACGGGCCGTCACGGCAAGCCCGGCACCGTAGAATTCGCGGCCCACGTCATCCGGCCCGTCCATGATGAAATAGGCGTCGCTTTCCGCGCCCATCGGCTTCCAGAGTTTCTCCGACATATATTCGGCCCCGGTCCGCCCGGTCACGCGTTCGACGATGCAGCCCAGCACGCTGGTGTCGAGCGTAGCATAGTTGAACACGGCGTCCGGAGCGTTCGCCCCGGGCTCGCTTTCGTTGGCGGCATAATCGCACCAGCGGTAGCTGTAGGCGACGAGTGAATTGTCATGCACCTGTGTGAGCTGCGTCTGGCTGCCGAACTCGTAACGCTCTTCCCAGTTCACGCCGGAGCGCATCCTGAGCACGTCGCGCACCGTTGGCCCGTCGTAGCCTGACCCCTCCATCTCGGGCAGATACTTTGTGACCTTGTCGTCGAGGCTCTCGATCAGACCGTCGTTCAGGGCAAAGCCGATGAGGGTCGAGGTATAGGACTTGGCCACCGAGAAGGTCAGGAACCGCGTGTCGGGACCGCTGCCGTTGCGGTAGGTCTCGTAGACGATCACGCCGTCCTTGAGCACGACGAGCGCATTGGTCCGCGTGCGTTCGAGCGCGCCTTCGAGGTCGAAGCTCTCGCCCTGAATGGTGTAGTCGCCCTCGAGAGACATCGGGTTCTCGGGCAGCTCCCAGACCGTGTCGCCGGCCACGACCGTGCGGGTGGCGAACATCTGGTCCATGTGCTGGAACGTCAGGTAGTTGAGCGTGGGCATGAACATGCTTGCCCGCGCCTCGATCATCGTGGGCGTGAGCCAGCGCCCCGGATCGTCAGATTGGGCAAGGGCCGCGCCCGTCAGGCCGGACAACGTTGCGGCGGCCAGGGGGACCGCAAGGGGTTTCAGGTGGAACATGTTTTTCTCCTCTCGTCTGTCTGGAAGTGTCTCAACCTCGGCCTGTCTCCATGGCCGTTCCGGCCCCGCGTCTGCGAAGACGGAATGGCATCCGCCGTCCGGCTGGCGTATTGCGGTTCGCAGCATCCGCCCGCTTCAGGCGAACGGGCCGCAACCGAAGGAATGAGACGGAATGGATCATGGAACAGATGCCTCCCCAGGCTGGTTGATGCCCCATTGCTATTGACGAAAACTTTTTAGTCAATAAAAAGTTTTATCGAATAAAGAAAGTTCGGCATGTCGAGACAGACCGCAAATATCCCGAGCCCTGAACCAGCGGAGCCGCAAGCTGACGGTCCGGCCGGAGGGTCCGACGGACTTCGCTCGCGCAAGAAGGCGCGGCGCAGGGAGGAAATCCTCGATCAGGCTCGCGCCCTTTTCGCTGAGCGCGGCGTGGACGCGACCACCATGGCAGACATTGCCGAGGCGGCGGGCGTGTCGACTCCGACCGTGTTCAACTACTTCGGCAACAAGGATGGTATCCTCATCGCGATCATCACCGAGGGCGCACAACAGGCGCGTGACAACAGCAAGGTGCTGGAGCCTCGGACCGATGTGGATTTCCTGACGACCCTGACGACGCTTTTCATGGACATCACGGTCGAAACCCTAGCCATCGCGAGCAAGCGCATCTGGCGCTACGCGAACGCCGCCGCGATGCGGCATCCCACGACCGAACTGGCGGTGTCCTTCCGGATCGTCGATGACGCCCTTGTGGACATCATCACGCTGATCCTGTCGCGCTACAGCTTGACGTTGCAGGACGGCTCACGCGGGGATCCGAGGGTCATCGCGCTCTTGTTCTACGATGTCTGGATGCATGTCTATTACGACTACCTCGCGGCGCAGGACGAGCCGATCGGGGTCTGCGCGGACAGGTTGATCGCCCGGTTCGACCCGCTCTGCAAGATCGTCTTTGCCCCCGGGTTTCTCGCGCGGCCCACACTGTCCGACGACTAGCCCCGCGCGATCAGGTAACGGGCGAGGGCGAGCGCGCAGCCGACGAGGGCGAGCGCAGAGAACAGCGCGAAGGTGCCGGTGAAGTCGCCGACGAGCGCGTAGATCGTCGAGAACATCGCCGGACCGACCATGACGCCGATGAAGGTGTAGGTCAGGACTTCGCCCGTGAGCGTGCCGGTGCCGGGGCTCGATTGCGCGGTCTCGGCGAGAAGCACGCCGTTCCAGCCCGATCCTGCCAGACCCGAGAGCATGATGACCCCGATCCCCAGCGCCGGGGAGAAACCGAAGATGCCGAAGGACATCGCGCAGCCTGCCGTGAGGATGCCGATGATGGCCAGGACGAGGAAACCGGAGCCTAGCCAGTCGGCTACCAGCCCCCAGAACACGCGGCCCACCGCGCCAAAGCCCTGCAGGACCGCCGCGACCGATGCGGCCGCCAGCGCGGCCCAGCCGAATTGCTCGATGAGCATGGCAACGACGAAGGTCGAGATCGACAGTTGCACGCCGGAGAAGAGAAACCCGATGATCGCCAGCGTCCGAAGGTTCGGATCGCGCCACACGTGGCCCTGTCCGGCGAGGATGCCGCGCGTCATCCGCAGGCGCGGGTTGCGGTCGCGGTTCCAGGCACCCGACAGCGGCTGGTAGATCAGGGCGAGCCCGAGCGGACCGATGGCAAAGAGCGCGATGGCCCATTGCCAGCCGATCAGCGTCGCGAGCGGGGGAATGATCAGGGCGGCCATCATCCCGCCCAGAGGCACGCCCGCCTGCTTGATCGAAAAGATCAGGTTGCGGCGGGACGGCGGCGCGAGACGCGACAGGATATGCGAGGATGAAGGGTTGTTGAGCGCATAGCCCACGCCGATCAGCATGGACCCGGCGGCGATGCCCGCGAGGCTGCCGGTGGCCATCAGCAAGAACCCGAGCCCGGCGCCAAGCAGGGCAAGCTGCCCGACCCGGCCTGCGCCCAGTTTCTTGACCATGCCCGAGGCCAGCATCGAAAAGAACACGCCCGAGGCGTAGATCAGCGACACCTGATAGCCCACGAGGTGCGGCGCGATGCCCAGAGCGGCCGCGACGATGGTGGGGATCGTCGTCAGCGCGAGCACCGACGATGTGGCGGTGATCTGGGACAGGGTGGTCAGCGCGAGCGCACCGTAAAGACCCGGTTCACGGATTACAGGCGGCTCGGTCGAAGGCAGGTGGTCGAGGGATGTGTCTTTCATAAGTGCGGACTTGTTCGTTAGTGTTTCCGATCTGTCCGTCAGACCCCTCAGACGGTGCTTTGCTTTCCTCCTAATTGGTTCGGGGGGAGAGGCGCTGTCAATTCGGCGGGCCGTTAGTTTTTCTCAGCCTGCATATGTACGAACATGACATTGACGATTTTCCCCCGATGCCCGTCTCATTGGCCCATGCCAAGGGGCCGGGGAAGAGACCGGAGTTCACACAAGTCCGGTCGGGCCAGGGGCTGACAGACACGCCAGTCAACAGGGAAACAGACATGACACAGACGACCTCCTTCATCGTGAAAAGCCTGAGCCTCGGCACTGCGCTTGCGCTCGTGACGATGACCGCACAGGCGGCGGAGCCCGATCTCGCCACCGCGCAATCAATTGTCGACGAACATTCGGCACTGCCGACCTTTACCCCGCCCGGCAAGCCCTTCGACGCCGCGTCCTGCATGGCCGGCAAGAAGATCCTGTCGATCCCGACCTCGTCCTCGATCCCCTTCGTCGCGGGTATTCAGGAAGGCATGGTCGAGGCGGCCGAGGAAATCGGCTTCGAGGTGCGCCCCTGGCAGAACCAGGGCCAGCCGACACAATGGGTGCAGGGCATCGAATACGCCATCGCCAACGGCTATGACGCCGTCGATCTAATGGGTGGCATCGACCCCAACGCGCTCGCCCCGCAAATCGCCGCCGCCAAGGACGCCGGGCTCAAGGTCTTTGCGAGCCACCACCGCGACGTGACCGACATCAAGGAAGAGCCGGGCGTGGACGTGTCGTTGCCGCTGTCCTTTTCCCGCGTCGGCGAGATCATCGCCTCGTGGATCGTGACCAAGACCGGGGGCGACGCGAACGTGCTCGTCATCGGTTCGGACGACGTGCCGCCGTCACAGCCCTACTGGAAATCCTTCGAGGCCAAGCTTGCGGAACTGTGCCCGGACTGCAAGGCGACCTATTACAACGTGCCGGTCTCGGACTGGGCGACCAAGATCCAGACCACGACACAGTCCGCGCTCCTGCAGGACCCGTCGATCAACTATCTCTTCCCGATCTACGACTCGATGTCGCAGTTCATGCTGCCCGCCAAGGCGATGACGGGGCGCATGGACTTGCCGATCGCGAGCTTCAACGGCACGCCCTTCATCCTCGACATGATCCAGAACGGGGATGTCGAGATGGACGTGGGCGAAAGCCTTGGCTGGATCGCGCGCTCATCGCTTGACGCCTACATGCGCGACATCTGCGAGGTCGGCGATACGCCGGACGAGCTTTACGTGCCCTTCTACATCTTCGACGCCAGCAACGCCGAAACCGCGGGCACCCCGGCCGAACTCGACAAGGGCTACGGCGATGCCCATGTCGCAGGCTTCCGGACCCTCTGGGGTCTGGAGTGATGACCCGTTCCGTCAAGACATCGAAACCGGCGAGTGACCCCTTCGCCGGTCTCAAGGACGGTCTTCCCCGGCGCACGCCGGGGGAGGCCCCCGCGCTCTACGCGCGACATGTCTCGAAAATCTTCGGCACGACCAAGGTGCTCGACGACGTCACGCTCGCCGTCATGCCGGGCGAGGTTCACGGGCTCCTGGGCGCCAATGGCTCGGGCAAATCGACCTTTATCAAAACCATCGCGGGGCTGCATGACCCGGAGCCGGGCGCGGACCTGATCCTCTATGGCGAGGGCGCACCGCTGCCGATGCCCGCGGGCAGCGCGCGGCGGCTCGGTATCTCCTTCGTCCACCAGCACCTCGCGCTGATGCCCTCGCTCACCGTGCTCGAAAACATGCTCCTCAACGATCTGGCGGTCGAGCAGAACTGGAACATCCGCTGGGGGACCGCCCGCAGACAGGTGGCCGAGACATTCGAACGCTTCGACATCCACATCGACCCAATGACGCGCGTCGCCGATCTCCCGCAGGCCGACCGTGCGCTGATCGCTATTTGCCGCGCCTTTGAAGAGGTGCGCGTGAACGCGGGCGCCGGGCGCGGTATCCTCATTCTTGACGAGCCGACGCCATTCCTGCCGAAATCCGGCGTCGATCAGCTGTTCTCGCTCATCCGCGGCGTGGTCGCGGACGGGGCGAGCGTGATCCTCGTCGCCCATGATATCGACGAGATCCGCGAGATCACCGACCGCGCGACGATCCTGCGCGATGGCAAGCTCGCGGGCACGGTCACATCGTCCGAGGCGAGCCAAGAGGATTTCATCGAACTTATCGTTGGCGAAAAGGTCACGATGTTCCAGTCCGCCCGTACGCTGGCCGCCGACAAGCCGGTGACGGCGAGCGTCCGGCGGCTGAATGCCGAGGTCGCGCGGGACGTGAGCTTTGACATCCGCGAGGGCGAGATCCTCGGGCTGACCGGCCTCATCGGCTCCGGTTTCAACCGGGTGCCCGATGCGATCTTCGGCGCGATGAAGGGCGCCACCGGCGCGGTCGAGATTGGTGGCAAGTCGCTCGATCTGGGTCACATGCACCCGGCGCGTGCGATGGACAACGGGATTGCGTTCCTGCCGTCAGACCGGCTGGGCAAGGCAGGCGTCGGGTCGCTGTCGATTGCCGAGAATATGGCGCTGCCGGTCATGGGGGATTTCCGGTCCCTCCTCGGTATCGACTGGCAGAAGATACACGCGCATGTCTTTGAACTCGGGCGCAAATACGACATCCGCCCGAACCGGCCGGGGCAGGCCCTGTCGTCCCTATCAGGCGGCAATGCGCAAAAGGTGCTAATGGCCAAATGGCTTCAGACCGGTCCCAAGCTCCTCATGCTCGACGAGCCGACGCAGGGCGTCGACGTCGGGGCGCGCCAGAAGCTGTTTCAGGCGCTGGACGAAGCCAGCCGCAAGGGCACGAGCGTGCTCGTCGCCTCGACCGATGCCGAGCAGCTCGCCCAGATCTGTCACAGGGTTCTCGTGTTTTCCAAGGGGCACGTGGTGTCGGAGCTGACCGGGGCGGCGATCACGAAAGACAATATTTCTCAGGAAACGCTGCGCGCCCACGGGGATGCAGGCGAGACCGTTCCAACCAGAACACAGGAGGTCGCATGACCGCGCAGAACACGGATATGCCGGTGGTTGACGCCCCGCGCATCAACATCGCCGAGGTGGCCGAGAAATACGCGCTGGTTGCGGCGCTCGTCGTGCTCTTCGGCATCTTCGCGATGCTGTTGCCGAACACGTTCTTCACATGGGCGAACGTGTCGACCATGCTGGGCAGTCAGTCGGTTCTCGTCTTTCTGACCCTCGCGCTCATCATTCCGCTGACTTCGGGCGACTTCGACCTGTCGGTCGCTGCGACGCTGACAATCAGCGCGATGACCCTCGCCGTGCTCAACGCGCGGCTGGGCGTGGCGCTGCCGTTGGCGATGCTGGGCGCGTTTGCCGTCGGGGGGATCGTCGGGGTATTGAACGCGTTCTTCATCCTCTACTTCCGCATCCCGAGCCTCATCGTGACACTGGGGATCGGGACCTTTCTCAACGGCTTGACGCTGTGGATGTCGAACTCCGCCACCATCGGCGGGATCGACTTTGCGCTGGTCATGGGCGTGGTCGGAACGCGGCTCTTCGGCATCCCGCTCGCCTTCTATTATGCGATCCTGATGGCGGCCGTGATCTGGTATGTCTTTGGCTACACCTCGGTCGGACGGCGCCTGCTGTTCGTCGGGCGCGGGCGCGAGGTGGCGCGGCTGTCGGGGATTCAGGTGGACCGGGTGCGGTTCTTTTCCCTCCTGTCGTCCTCGCTTATCGCGGCGCTGGCCGGGATCCTCTACGCCGGAACCATCGGCGCGGCGGACCCCAATTCGGGTAATACCTTCCTGCTCCCCGCCTTCGCTGCCGCGTTCCTCGGCGCCACCGCGATCACGCCGGGGCGGTTCAACCCGGTCGGCTCGGTCGTCGCGGTCTATTTCATCGTCATCGGGATCACGGGTCTGACCATGCTCGGCATCCAGAGCTTCGTTCAGAACCTTTTCTATGGCGGCGCGCTCGTGCTCGCCGTGGCCCTGAGCCAGCTCGTGCGCAAACGTGAAGAACAACAGGTAGGGTAAATCATGGAAATCGGAGTATTTCTTCCCATCGGGAACAATGGCTGGCTGCTGTCGGAGAACGCGCCGCAATACAAACCCAGCTACGAGCTCAACAAATCCGTCGTGCTTCGGGCCGAGGCTATGGGCATGGAGTTCGCCCTGTCGATGATCAAGCTTCACGGCTTCGACGGGCCGACCGAGTTCTGGAACTACAACCTCGAGAGCTTCACGATGATCGCGACGATCGCGCCCGCGACCACGCGGATCAAGCTCTTCGCCTCGACCGCGGTGCTCACGCTGCCGCCCGCCATCGTGGCGCGGATGGCGGTGACCATCGACAACTGCATTCCGGGGCGGTTTGGGGTGAACATCGTGTCGGGCTGGCAGGCGATGGAATATTCGCAGATGGGCCTGTGGCCGGGGAACGATTACTTCGGCTACCGCTACGACTATTCCACCGAATACGTCGAAGTGATGCGCAAACTCTGGGCCGAGGGGCGGATCGACTACGACGGCGCGCATTTCCAGATGGACGACTGCATGGTTCTGCCGCAGCCCGAGGCGCGGACTATCCCCATCGTCTGCGCGGGACAATCGGCGCGGGGAATGGAGTTCGCCGCGCAATGGGGCGACTTCAACTTCTGCCTGGGCAACGGGATCAACACGCCGACAGCCCACGCCGACAACAACCTTCGCCTGATCGAGGAAACCCGCAAGACGGGCCGAGACGTGGGTGCCTATGTGCTTTTCATGATCATCACCGACGAGACGGACGACGAGGCCTTTGCCAAGTGGGAAAGCTATCAGGCCGGGCTCGACGTCGAAGCGGCGGCGAACGTGATGGGCCGCGCGGCCGAGGACATCAAGGGCGACGGCGTCTCCAAGGCGATGCAACGCGAGGACGGCACGGTCAACATGAACATCGGCGCGCTCATCGGCTCCCATGAAAACGTCGCGCGGATGCTGGACGAGGCCGCCCAAGTCGAGGGGACCAAGGGCATAATGCTGATCTTCGACGACTATCACGCGGGCATGGACGCCTTTGCCGAACGGGTGCAGCCGCTCATGGCCTGTCGTCAGGACAGGCTCACGGCGATGGCGGCCGAATAACATGGGGGTCGCAGAACACTTCGCCTCGCTCGGCTATGGCTCGGGGTCCGTGGGATGGGGCAACAAGGTGGGCGTCGTCGTCGTGGATTTCCAGCGCAGCCTCACGGACCCTGCCTTTCCGATGGGTGCGGGCAAACACATCTCGGACGCGGTCGACCAGACCGCGATCCTGCTCACGGCGGCCCGCGCCGCCGGCGCCCCCGTGGTGACCTGTTACACCGGCTACAGTTCCGCGCGTGACGCGCTTGGCTGGAAAGTGGCGGATGTCAAACACTGGCTCCACGGCACAAGGGGCTGTGAGATCGACCCGCGCGTCTACGATGCGTCGTACGACACGCTGTTTGCGAAAACCGCGCCGTCGATCTTTTTCCACACGGGCGTCGCCCCCTTTCTGAACAAGGAAGGCGTCGACACCGTCATCGTCACCGGATGCGCCACCTCGGGCTGCGTGCGCGCCTCGATCATCGACGCGTTTTCCTACGGGTTCCGCGTGATCGTGCCGGAGGATTGCTGCGGCGACCCGGACCCGGAAACCCACCGCGCGAACCTCGCGGATGTCGGGCGGCGCTATTGCGACGTGGTGACGCTGGACGATGTGCTCGCGCATTTCAACGGCTACAAGGAGGCAGCAGAATGAAGGACGAGGTGAAAGGACCCGGCATGCAAAAGACCGAAGAGATCGGCATCGGTGATTTCTGGCGCACGCTGGGCGAACGCCCCATCGGGGCGACGCTGGTGACGACGGACAGCGCAGAGGGCCTGCAGGGGTTCCTGGGTCTGTCGGCCGCCCATGTGACCGCCAATCCGCCGACCATGCTGGTGTCGATCGACAAGAAAACCTCGGCGCTCGCGGGTGTTCTGGACAAAGGCCACTTCGCGGTGAACTTCCTGCCCGAAGGTTACGCCGACCTCGCCAATGCCTTTGGCGGCAAGGGCGAAAAGGTGTTCGAAGCAGACAAATGGGGCACGCTTGCGACCGGCGCGCCGGTGCTGAACGACGCGCTCGGGGTCTTTGACTGCGAGGTGAACCAGATCGTCGAACAGGGCGACATTTCCATCGTCATCGGGCTGGTCAAGGGCGTCAAGGCGGCAGGCGAGGGCGCGCCCCTCATCTTCCATCGCGGCAAGTTCCTTTCGGACTGACTGCGCCTGCTTCAGGGCGTCAAGAGTACTTCGAAAGGGGGTGCGGGGGAGTTGCCGGTTTCGCGCCACTGGTTCGCGCGACAATGGCAACGGGCCTTCCCCCAGGTATTGTCTCACAGGTCTTGTCTAAAGCGCCCCCATCACCCGGTCGGCAATCTCGATCAACTGCCGGTCCCATGCCCGCCGCGCGATGAGCGAAAAGCCGAGTGGCAAGGCCAGCCCTGGCACCGGGACGTTCATCACCGGCACCTGCATCGCGGTCCAGAGCGCGTTGAATTTCGGATCGCCCGGATGACGCCCGACAGGCGCGAACCCCGGTGCCGATGGCGCGATGAGCGCATCGACACCCGCGAGCCGCGCCTCGAGCGCCATGCGCAGAACGGCGAGCCGGTCGTAGGCCGCGAAATGCTCGTCCTGCGTGTAGCCCATGCGCATCTCGACCCGGTCGTGAAAATCCTGATGCAGAAGCGTGGGCCGCGCCCGCGCGAGGTTGAGAAAGGCCGACGCCCCCTCGCACATCTGGACGCAGCGGTGCAGGTTGTCCACCTCCGCAAACCCCTCGGGCAGATCGAACGCCACGACATCGGCGACCGCGGCCAGCCGTTCGGCCATACTGTCCAGCAAGGCGTGGCCCTCGGGTTCGAGCGCCTCGGCATAGGGGGTCCGCGTGAGGCCAAGCCGCAGCCGGCGCTTGGGCAGGACCGGGGAAGGGGGCAGGGCGTAGACGTCGGCGACGAGCGCGAGATCGGCGACAGACCGGGCGAACAGCCCGATGGTGTCGAAGGACACGGCATAACGCTTCACGCCCTCGGTCGATATGAGGCCCCACGACGGTTTCAGCGCGACATCGCCGCAAAAGCTCGCCGGGCGGATCGTGCTGCCGCCGGTCTGCGTGCCAAGCCCGAAGGGCACATGGCGGTCGGCCACGGCGGCGGCGGTGCCGGAGGACGACCCGCCGGGGGTGCGCGTCACATCCGCCGGGTTGCCGGTGGCGGCGTTGCGCCCGCAGGCCGCGAACTCGGTCGTGTCCGTCTTGCCCAAGATAATGGCCCCCGCCGCGCGCAGCACCTCGACACAGGGCGCGTCGGCGGCGGGGCGATGGGTGCCGTAGAGCGGGGAATTATGCGTGGTCGGCAGATCGCCGGTGTCGATCATGTCCTTGATCGCGACCGGAATGCCGGCCAGCGGGCGGGGATCGTCACGGGCAATCCGGGCCGCCTGTTCCTCGGCCTGCGGATTGAGCGTGATCCAGGCGCGAAGGTCGCCGTCGCGCACAGCGATGCGGCCCAGACAGGATTGGACGAGTTCCAGCGCGGTGACCCGGCCCGTCGCCAGCGCGCGGCGTGCCTCGGTCAGGGTCCAGTCGCGCGGGGCGATGTCGCGGGGGATGCCGTCCATGGGAACCTCATGAAAAACCCGGCCCGCGAGAGAGAACGGGCCGGGTGATTGCGGCGAGGAGAGGGGTCACTCCGCCGCGATCTTGACCGTCTTGCGGCTGTTCATCAGCGGCTGGATCCGGGTGCCGAAGTCGTCCATCCCCACGAGGAAGTCGTCGAAGGTCATCATGATGCCCTTCACGCCCGGCACGGCGGCGGCTTCGTCCAGCATGGCGGCAACCTTGGCGTAGGACCCGACGAGTGTGCCCATGTTGAAGTTCACGGCACCTTCCGGAAGGTTGATGTGCTTGGCGGTCGAGCTGTCGGACGCCTGCGCATCCTGCGCGCCCTGCACGCCCATGTAGGCCAGCGCCTCGATGTCGGCGCCCTCACGGTAGAGGTCCCACTTGGCCTGTGCGGCCTCGTCCGTTTCGTCGGCGATCACCATGAACAGCACATAGGCACCCACGTCGCGGCCGGTCTTTTCGGCGGCCTGCATCAGGTCGTCACAAACCGGCGCGAACTTGGTCGGCGTGTTGATGCCCTGACCCATGACGAAGGAATAGTCGGCGTAATTGGCAGAGAACTCCATGCCCTTGCCCGATTGGCCCGCGGCCACGATCTCGATCTTGTTCTCGGGCACGGGTTTCATCATGCAGTCTTCCATCTGGAAGTGCTCGCCCTTGAAATCCGACGACCCGGTTTCCCAAAGCTGCTTCATCACCTCGCAGTATTCGGTGGCATAGTCGTAGCGGTAGCCGAAATATTCGTTGCCCGGCCAGATCGACATCTGCGTGTATTCCGCCGGGGCCCAGCCGGTGACGATGTTCACGCCGAACCGGCCTGGCGCGATGTTGTCCACCGTAGTCGCCATCCGGGCGACAATCGCGGGCGGCAGCGTCAGGATCGCGGTCGAGGCGACGAGCTTGATCCGCTCGGTCACGGCGGCCAGACCGGCCATCAGCGTGAAACTTTCGAGGTTGTAGTCCCAGAACTCGGTCTCGCCGCCAAAGCCCCGGTGCTTGACCATCGAGAGCGCGAAGTCGAGACCGTAGAACTCGGCCTTCTGCACGATCTGCTTGTTCAGCTCGAAACTCGGCTTGTATTGCGGCGCTGTCTTGGAGATCAGCCAGCCGTTATTCCCGATCGGGATGAATACACCCATGTCCATGATGCGACTCCTTGTTGGTCTCTGTCCTTTGTCCGGACTTTGACAAGGGACGGGATGAGGCGCGATGGAGTAATCCTGAGGCGGGGGCAGAGATTTTTTCAGCACTCGCCGTTGCAGGCTACGCGGGCAGGGGACACGGGGTGATGCCTAGAGATTGGGCGCCGCCGTCACGTGGACGACAGGACCGTGTGGTAGGCAAAGCTGTCGCCGGGGTAGTACTGCACCGCGTATTCGAGCAGACGCGACCCCGATCCGATGTAGCGGCGTGACAGCTTCATGCCGAGCGCGCCGGGCGCGCGACCGAGCCAGCCCGCGACCTCGGCAGGCAGGTGGACGGCGCGGATGTCCTGCTGGATTTCCTTGACCCGTTCACCGGTCTTGTTCTCGACCAGCATGAAGAGCGCGACACGCAGGATGTCGATGCCGTCCACCACGTCCTTGAGCCTCGGATCGAGATAAACCTCGTTGTAGCAAAAGGGCTTATCGTCTCCGGCGTAGTATCTTGGACCCGCGAGGTAATGGAACTTCCGCCCCGGCCTGACGCCCATTTCCGCGGCCACCTGGCCCCGTGCCTCGACCGTTCCGCGGGACTTGAAATGCAGTTCCGTGGTGCGCGCGAAATCGAACAGACCGCCCCGCGAGTTGGCCGTGAAGCGTGACCGCCAGTCGTCCTCGGGCTTCTCGACGCGCGTCCCGACACCCTTGCGTGCGGACAGGACACCGCGTGTGCGCAGTTGCCCTATCGCCTGTCGCACCGTGTGACGCGAGACGCCCAGAATTTCGGCAAGCTCGGCCTCGGGGGGCAGCAGCGTGCCCACCGAATAGGTCCCCTCGTCGATGAGTTTTTGCAGATGCTGGGCGACCTGAATGTATCTCGGCGTGCCCGTTTCGAACGAGAGCACCTTTTCCGCCGCTTGACCTGCCATGCCGACCGCCTGTTACTAAGTTCGTACTTATTCCACTCTTGCACAGGCAAACCGGGCTGTCACCCGGCGCATTATGCAGGATTTCCACCGTAGGACGGACCGATGGACAAACTCACCGATATTCTCGCAGGCCGGGCGCTGACCCCGTCGGAAGAGGCGATCCTGCCCGATCAGGCTGCGCGCACCATGCGGGGAATCATGGAGCATCCTCTCCTGCGCCGACCGGACGAGACGCCTGATCTTGCCGCCACCAATCCCGAGGAGAATCTGCTGTGAACGCGCCCCGTCTTTCGACCGCCCGCACCATCGACCAGATCGCCGCCGCGCGATTTGCCGCGGCGGATGCCGAGGCCCATGTGGCGCCACTTCTGGACATCGCCGAGGCCGAAGCGACCATCTTTTCCCGCGTCGAGCGTGCCGAAGCAATGGAACATGCGCGGCGACTCGACGCCTTGGCGCGTGCGGGTAAGAGCGCCGGTCCCCTGCACGGCGTCCCGCTCGCCCACAAGGACATGTATGACCGCGCGCGGCAGGTGACCGGCTACGGCGCGCGCGAGGGTGCGGGCAAAAGGGCCGAAGTGACCTCGACGGTGCTCGCGCGTCTCGACGCGGCCGGCCAGGTGGACATGGGGCGGCTGCGCATGTCGGAATACGCGATGGGGCCGACCGGCCATAACCACCACTGGGGCATTCCCCGCAACGCCGCCAAACCGGGCGCGATCTCGGGCGGCTCGTCGTCGGGCTCCGGCGCGGCGGTGGCGGCAGGACTGGTGCGCGCCGCGCTTGGATCGGACACGGGCGGGTCGATCCGCCTGCCCGCCGCCTGCAACGGCGTTGTCGGGTTCAAGCCGACGCAAGGCCGGGTGCCGATGACCGGAGTGATGCCGCTGGCCTTCAGTCAGGACACGGTCGGACCGCTCGCCGCGACGGTGGCCGAGGCGCGGCTGGTGCTGTCGGTCATTTCAGGTCCTGACGGCATCGACCCGGCCTGCAAACCGGCGACACCGATCCGGCCCCGCGCACAGGGCCTGCGCGACGGGCTGACGGTGGGCTTCGCTAAAGGCACCTTCCTCGACATCATGTCCGACAGCATGGGCGCGGCGCTCGAAGATGTGCGCGTCCGGATGGCGAACGCGGCGATGGTGACCACGGATCTGGACCTCGATCTTCTCGGCACGCTAGGCGAGGCCGCCAATGCCATGGCGATGAGCGAGGCGGCCGCAGTCCATGCCGACCGGATCGCCCTGTCGCCCGAAAGCTACGGCGATCAGGTCCGCACGCGGCTGGCCCAAGCGGTCGCGATGCCTGGCTTCGCCTATGTCCGGGCCAGGCAGGTTCAGAAACTGGCCCGGAAGGCGATGTTCGACCGGGTGTTTTCGCGCGTTGATGTCGTCGTGATCCCCACCCTTTTCGACGTGCCGCCGATGGAGGCCGAATTGAACATCGGGGGCGGGCAGGGCATCGCGGCGCTCATCAACCGGCTCGTGCATTTCACCCGGCCCATCAACCTTCTGGGCTTTCCGGCGATCAGCCTGCCGGTGGCGCGTACGCCCGAGGGGCCGTTGTCGGTGCAGATCATCGGGCCGGACTGGTCGGAAGACCTCATCGCCGACGTGGCGGACTGGCTGGAAGCGGCGGTCTCACCCCCGGCGTGAGCAAAACTCAGTCGTCGGGGCAGGCGACGGAGGCTAGCATAAGTGCAGACAAACAAGCTGAAGGGAATGACATATGGCACGGGTCTGGGACCGCTTTCTCACCGAGAACGACAGGCTGGTGATCGCGGGCGGCAACCTGCGCGCGCCCAAGGGGCCGGGCCGGAAATCGGCGTTGCTTCTCATCGACATGCAGATCACCGCCATCGGGGACGATATGCCGATCCACGAACAGCGCGACCGCTACCCGGGGGCCTGCGGACCGCAGGCCCACGCCGCCATCCCGGTCCAGCAACGGCTCCTCGCCGCCGCGCGGGCGACGGGAATGCCGGTGATCTACTCCAAGCATGTGTTTCATCCCTACACCGGCATGGCCAAAGCGGCTTCGGGTGTCTTTGCCGCCGCCGATCCGGGTAGTGCCCCGTGGGGTGGTGTAAGAGGCCGCGCGCGAAGCCCTTGGCGTAGCGCAGCGCGCGGCCGGGCTGGCGGCCATCGCGCTTCTTCGTAGT
>LUOO01000091.1 GCA_001626765.1 Maritimibacter sp. REDSEA-S28_B5 | reverse complement strand
AGAGGACTTCAATCTCGGGTCTGAACTTATGGTCGGCCATAAGGTCGGACTTAGCACCGACGCTGAAACCCCGTCAGACGGCCTCCACCGGAGGCATACAATCAATTAGCGCCACTCTCGGTTCAACTGATTTTCTTCAACAGTGCGGCACGCGCAATTGGCTCGCACCCCTGCCAGGCCTTCTCGGACTGACTGATGAGACGTCTGCTCCTTTCATCGCTCGGACCATGAATGATGGCGGATCGAACCTTGTAGAACTGTCTCAGTTGTTCTCCTATCGAGGTTTTTTCGTCGTCAGTGACTGCTAACAACTCAGCAGCGGATTTTTCGAGCTCTCTTCCAATTGACCGTCCTCGAGGCTTGAATAAGCGCTCGAACACGATCGCTAAGTCCAGAACCCGGTCATCCAGTGCAAAACGTCCGTCGCGTCTATGCGCTTCGGCGAGCCTTTGAATGATGGCGGCCATTTCCGGATACTCAGTGTTGCGCCGTTTGGCAAAGAGCTCTTTGACCAGTTTGATCTGCTCGGTTTCAACGAATTCGGATTTGTCAAAAGGAGAGAACAGGTGGCTGATTGAGCGGCCTTTGTGCGTTTGAGCGGCGTCGTGATGGGAGCCTAGGAGCTTTGCTGCGCGGCGTGGAATGCACCCTTCGAATGTTGCGAGCCACGAAACACGATAGCTCATCACTACTGATAGCAGATTGGCAAACTCGGCCGCCCAGCGATGAAACAGCGGCGGTGGATTCCTTGTTTCCGGTTCTGGGGGAAAGTGCAGGTTCCCGACGCTGGGCCTCCAGGGAAACCGCCGCACGATACCAAAAACCTGCTCCATGCGCCGCCAGCTCACTTGTTCCGCGGCAACCGCTTTCAGCCAGTCCATGTCAACGTAGTCAGCAAGATGTTCGAAGGGGAGCAGCGCATATTCTTCCCCGAGATCGACTTCCTCCTCAAAGCGTGCCCCGCAGTATACTGCCACATCGATCGCCGTTCCCAAGGATTCAGCTTTTTGCGCGCCGGCTTGCACCAATGAGAGTTCCAAGAGTGTGCTCAAGTCCGATGCTGGCTTGAGGAACGGTTCCGTAGTCCCTTCGTCTTGACACTCCATAAGGCCGACAATCAGCTGACTGAGCGTCGTCATTGAGGTGTGATTCAGGATTCCGATCTGGAAGTCGTCGCGTTTGAGGTCTCTGCCCATGGCGCGTGACAAGGTTGGATGGTCTCGCAAGACTCCACGGGCGGGGTCCAGTGCAGCTTTCAGATTCTTGAACTTTCCGGTCGTTCCAAAACGAGCCTCGAACAGCGCATCGTCATAGAGCTTCGCAATTGCTTCGCTGGGATATGGCGTTTCGTCCCGACCGTTGCGAAGGATCCGAGGATACCCACTCGGAGTGAAGTACCACTGCAGAAATGGCCGCTGTACCACTTCTAGGTTGTGGAGAGAAGCACAAAGCCTCTTGGTCCATTCCGTGCGGTCGTAGTTGTCGATTTGCATGGGTACCTAGCTAGCGAACCTGCAGGACAACTGAAACTGAATCCTCTACCGCCACGCAAAAATACAGTCTACATCATGATTGCCAACGCGGTCGCTTGGTGCAGCACATCAAACCCAGCTAGAAGCGCATCTAGCCATCGAAGCCCGGTCACTCGCCGATGGTTCTATCGCAGTAGCATACAGTTAAAAGCCGGCAAGCAGGCACCAGTTGACGATGTACAAGACAAAGAAAGACTGGGGCACAATGTCTTAGCCCCCTAAAACTGTGCCAGTATTTGAGTGTCACAGGAGGGATGTGGAGTTCACCCCGTTTCTGGTCCGGGCTTCATGCGACCTTTCGGGTTTCATTCAATTGGGCCGCAAATCCGCTCGGCGTCAAGTTTCCGAGCGAGGAATGCGGCCTGGTTTCGTTGTAGTCGGCTCTCCAGGCATTGATCCTGTTGCGGGCGTCATCCATCGACAGGAACCATGAGGCGTTGAGGCATTCCTGACGGAGGCGGCTGTTGAAGGCCTCGATATATGCGTTGTCCGTTGGCTTTCCGGGCCGGGAGAAGTCGAGCTCGACCTTGTTCAAGTAGGCCCACTGATCCAGCAACCGACCAGAGAACTCGGGGCCGTTGTCGACTCGAATGCTTCGGGGCTTGCCCCTGATCCGCGCCAATCGATCCAGTTCGTCGATGACCTGGTAAGCTCGGAACTTCGTCCTCGCAGCAGTCACGAGAGCTTCTCTCGTAAAGCAGTCCACGATAGTCAGAATGCGGAACGGTTGTTCGTCGAACAGCCGGTCCGACATGAAGTCCATCGCCCAAACATCGTTCATGCCGTCCGCCTCGGATCGGCCGGATCGATACCGGCAGGCCCGTCGTCGCTTGGGGCTGCGCGTTCGGATCGACAGGCCTTCTTCGCAATAGAGGCGATACAGACGCTTGTGGTTTACCTGCCAGCCTTCGCGCTGCAGCAAGATATGCAAACGACGATATCCATACCGCACACGGCTCTCGGCCAGTTCCTTCAGGCGCATCCGCAGTTCCACCGCGGGGTCGCGCCTGGATTGATATCTGTGGGAAGCCCGCCCGAAGCCCATAGCCCTGCAGGCCCGACGCTCCGACACCTCGAACACATGCTGATAGTGTCGGACAACCTCGCGACGTCGAACAGGCTTCACCACTTTTTTCGCAGCGCATCCTGAAGCATGGTTTTGTCCAGCGTCAGATCGGCGACCAGACGCTTCAGCTTGCCGTTCTCGTCCTCGAGCTGTTTGAGACGGCGGATCTCGGATACCCCCATCCCGGCATAGACCTTCTTCCAGCGGTAGAACGTCGCTTCGGCTATCCCCATCTTTCGACAGATCTCGCCAACCGTCGTCCCGGCTTCCGCCTGCCTCAATGCAAAGGCAATCTGTTCGTCGCTGAATCGTTTCTTCGGCATCGGTACACTCCTCTGTTGCCAGAAATGTACCCAAAAATTCGCACTCGGTTCGGACCAGTTTCAGGGGTCAAGACCATGTCGTGGTCAAATGCGTCGAGCGCCGTGATCACGCGCAGCGGTTCGGCGGAAACGCCGGTCTCCTCGGCCAGTTCGCGGATGGCTGCGTCGAACAGGGGTTCGCCCTGGTCAATCTTGCCGCCGGGAAATCCCCAAAGGCCCGCATCGGGCGGATTGGCGCGACGTGTATCGACCCAGCGGAATCTGCTCAGGTTAAGCCGCTAATCTGAATGCCTCGGCTGGCGTGCGCATGGCAAGCGCCTGATGAGGGCGGCGGTTGTTGTAGAAGGTGATCCAGTCTCCGATGACCCGCGCCGCATGCTGGATGCTCTCGAAGCGATGGCGGTGAACGCATTGCTCCTTGAGGGTCCGGATGACGCGCTCGACCATGCCGTTCTGCTGGGGGCAGTGGGGCGTGATGAACTCCTGCTTCAGGCCGTAGCTTCGGACCAGCGCCGTGAAGTGGCGGCTGGTGAAGACCAGACCGTTGTCTGACCTCAGCAGGAACGGCGCCTCGACGCGGCCGAGCGTGCCGAACCTGGCGATGAGCGCGTGCTCGAGAGCTGCGCTGGCAGTGCTTGCCTTGCCGGAGCGCGATAGATGCCAGCCCAGCAACTCCCGGGTATGGCAATCGATCACGAGCGCGAGCGAGGCCCAGC
>LUOO01000090.1 GCA_001626765.1 Maritimibacter sp. REDSEA-S28_B5 | reverse complement strand
GACCACGAGATAGACCGAAAAGGGTTTCTTGCGGATCGTGCGGAAATCAAAGTCCGAGACTGCCGTCGCCTCATCGATGGCCGGGTTCTGCCATTGATCGAGCCCCGAGGTCATCAGGAGCGAGACGTATGAGGTCAGCGTATCGTTGTTGGTCGACGCCAGCCGCGTGAAGATCAGCTTGGCCGCTCTGTTGTCGACCTCGTGGCCGCGCGCGAAGTATTCCTTCTGCTTGTTCCCGCCGGAGGCCGCGATGCGGTAGATTTCTCCTAAGGTCGGGCGCTTGCGCTGGAAGGCCAAGAGCCCTGCCGCCACGAAGAGATCGATCCCGCCCTTGAGGAGGCCCTGCACCCGGTCATTGTCACTCTGCAGGAAGAGCGTCGCCAGGAGCTGCAATTCCATCTGCTGGCGCGCGGGATCTTTCAGCTCAAAGATGCGCAGGAGCGGGTTGTAGCGATGCGTGCGCTTGCCCTCCCAATCGGTTGGGGCAAAGCGATAGACCTTGTCGCCCTGGGCTGCGCGGTGCCGGGCCGTGGCCTCGAAGCACTCGCCCTTCACATCGAGCGTCACGGCGGAGCCTTGCCAGGTCAGCAGGTTCGGAATGACAAAGCCCGTGGTCTTGCCGCGGCCCGTGGGCGCCACGATCAGCGCATGCGGGAAAACCTTCGAGCAAATGTAATTGGCGCGGGAGCCCGGCGGCCCCAGCTTGCCGAGGATGAACCCGGTGCCGGGCGCCCCGAAGAACCCGTTGGCCTTCATCTCGCGCGCGGTCTGCCAATGGGTCTGGCCAAAGCGTGTCAGGGCGGACCCTGAGAGGGCGAGGCTCAGCATTAGCCCGGCGGCGGCGAAGCTGCAGATGATCAGGTGAACAAGTTGCGCGTCCTCCGGGCGGCGATCGAGGATCGCCATGTAGTTCTGCGCGATATAAGCAAAGTCGATCTCGGCCCCAAACCCAAGATCCTGGTAGGTCAGCACCGCCGAGGCGATGGTATAGCCCATGGCGGCGGTCACCAGCGTTACCAACAAGACACCGGTCGCGATCCGCGCTTTTCCCATGGAGGCGCTCAATGGACCTGACCCCGCTCGGTCTCGCCATCCACGTCTGTCGTGCGGTGTTTTTCATATTCGGTATCGGCAAGATCATCGACCACCTGGCGCAAGGCCTCCGTGTTGGCCGTCGCTGCATCCGATTGCAGGTAGACCTTGGCGACATAGAGCCGGTCGAGACGGTCCTCGAGAACCTTTTCCAGCGCATCGGCATCGCCGGATGTGAGCCTCTCAAGTTGACGGTCATCCAGCACCCGCGCGATCTCGCCCCGGAAAGCGTCCCGCTCCGCCTCGGTCTCGAAGGGCGCGGACAACTCCCCCGCCCGCTCATGCTCCAGAACACGCGTAATTTCGTCTGCAAGGCGGTCGGTACGGGCAGACTGCGGCGCAGTTTCACCGCGGGCTGCGAGGAGTGCGTCGCGCGTGCCAGACCCGAGCCCGTCGCGCATCTCGGTTTCGCGGCGGACCTGATTGATGACCTCCGTGTCCCGGATCTCGACGACGGCCGCGTAGGTCGCGCCGAGCCCGCGGGCGAGGTGGGACGGCATGTCCGGATAGCGCGCTCGTAAGTCATCCGTGACAGCATCTGCAACCGGCATGCGGAGGTCGCGTCCCTCCGTGATGCGGTCGACCTCGCGGGTGATCTCGCTGGCGCGGGCCGCATCGGTGATGGTCTCTCTATAGGGCTCAGACCGGTCGATCACATCGCCGGGGCGTGCGAGCAGATCTGGGTGTGCCTCGAGATACGCGCGCTGCTCCGTCTCGATCCGGCGCTCCGCCCGCGAGACAACCTCAGGGTCCCGGTCCTCGATCTGCTGCGCAGTCAGGCCGTCTGCGCGCATCTCCTGACGGATTGTCCCTTCCATCGCCCGGACCGCGTCCCGGTGATAATGGAACCGCTCGCTGACCGGTTCCGCTTCCATGACGCCATCCCGGCGCAGCACGTTCTCCCGCTCCAAGAGCGTGCCAAGTTCGACATGCACATCGTTGAGAATGTCGCGCGCCTGTTCCAGATCAGCGCGGCGTTCGAGGTTCAGATCGCGCGCCTCGGCCACTTTGGAGAGATCATTGGCGATCCATTGATGCTCGAGCGCTGCATTTGAGGCGCCCGTCTCGATCCGGGCCACCACTTCCGATGTGCTGATCCCGGTGCCCCGTAGTGCCGCGTCAATGCGCGATCTCAGATCGGGCTCTGCCAGACGCTCGCGCTGGCTGGCGTCGATATTGGCTTCGGAATAGATCCCGCCCTCCGAGGGGGTCTCTGACAGCGTGGATGATCGCAAACCGAGAGGCTGCATGTGCTGGACCTGCGTCTGGATCTCGATGAGGCGTTTTTCCAGCACGGGACGTTCCGCATCAGACTTCTCGGCGATCATGCCCTGCACCCGCGCGAGCTTTTCCGCATAGAGGCTTCTCAGATCCTCAAAACTCTGATCCTCGGCCATATACACATCTCCTGTTCGGTCCACCTGCCCGCCGCGCGCCCGCACCTCGCCCGCGCGAAAGAGGGCTGCGGCAATATCCTCGCGGGCCTCGCGCGAAGCCTCCGCGGCAAGCGAATGGTAGACGGTTCTGGTGTTGGCGATCTCCGCCAGCGTCCGGGTCAAGTCGGCCCCCACGCGTTCGCGCTCGCGGGGCGCGCGACCCTCTTCTTTCGCCGCATAAACCTCGCGGGTAGCGGCCGGGTAATGCATGACGCCGCGCTCCACCCGCCGCGTGGCTTCCAGGCGCACACCATACTTTTCCGCCTCCTCGACCATGGCGAGGCGGAAGTCGTCATAGTTGAAGCGATGGTTGCGCCCCAGAAAGAAGAACTCGCCTTCTTGCGAGCGGCGGTTCAGCACCAGATGCGCATGAGGATGATCGCGGTCCTCATGCACAGCGATGATGTAGTCGAAATGCCCCTCATCAGTCTGGAAGAACCGCTCGGCCACATCCGTCGCAATGTCGCGCACATCCTCTCCCCGCGTGCCGATGGGGAAGGACATGAGCATATGGGTGGTCTGTCCCAGCTTGGGCTTGAAGCCCGCATCCCACCGTTTGGCAAAGCGCTCGGTCAGGTCCTTGATGTCACCCACCTCGAGCTTCGCTTTGCCATCCAGGAACCCGCTACTGTCCACGATATGGGTGGACTTGGTGGTAAGGTAATCGAGCTGGTTTGCGAGCTGCGATTTGGTATGCGTGCCCCCGCCCCGGATTGCCTTGAAGACCGCTGGCCGATGCCCTGCTGCCGCGCGTACAAGCTGGCTCTGCTTGGCGACATGCAGCCCCTGCATCGAGCCCCGGACGCGGCTCCAGCCATCCCGGAAGACCTCGCCCGTGACGGCATGGACGGCATCATTCAGCCGCATGGGCAAACTCCCTCAGCGCGGCCGTGGCCTGCAGCTTCATCGCGTCCCGACGGCGGCGCAGGAGCAGATCGATCTCGTCAGCAGAATCCAGGATGAACCGCGCCAGCCCGCGCATCTGCGCGAGGCGCAATTCGGTGAACTCGGCACTCGTGCCCCCCACGGCCCCCTGCCCCCGCCGGTTGGCCTGCGTCATCTGCTTGGCGATTTGCGCGACCCCATTGCCGACCTCGTGCAGCGAGGCGCGGTAGCGCGCCATCTCTGCTACCATCTGCGCGTCCGGGACAAACACGCCGCCTGCCGCCTGAATGAGCCGCCGCAGCCCCTCGGCCCGGCTCTCGATCCCGGCTTCGGCCAACACCTCGTCGAGCGCCGCAAGCTCCGCAGCCGTAACCTTCACACTGACCGCTAAGACCGGAATTGCGGCATCCGTCTGGCGCTCGGCATCGGCTTTGAGCGTGTACTGGATCGCCCGCACCGACACGCCAAACCGTTCCGCCAGCATTGAAGTGGAAACGCCTTCTGCGGCTTCGCGAACGATCTCCAGGCGGTCTGCATCTGTGAGACGTTTTGAGCGCGACATGCGAAGAAAGACCCCCTATTTCCTGCCACCTTCCACCAAGGCTGCCCCCACCTTACGATAATATACTAAGCTGTCAATTATATACTTACGTCGCATTCAGGCTCAGGCAGCCTTGGTGTCCGCTTCACGCCGCGGCCCGCAGGGACGCGGCTCTGCCGCCCTCACCACCAGCACAGCCTCCAGCTTCAAAGGCCCCTTCTCCAGCACCACCCGAGGGTCTGGACGAACACGCATGTGTTCGGACGGAACCGCGGGCGGGCGCAAACCCCACCGACAGGGCGGACAGTCAGGGTCAAGGCGGGCCAGATTTGGCTTGCCAAATCTCTGCCGCAAAAACCGGGAGGCCCTGGCCGATAGGTTTTTGTGGATGGCCCCCTTGAGGCTGACTGGCCGGTCTGTCGCGGCCTGATCATTTCGGGGGGAGTGCGTCCGTTGAACGCGCAGCGGCCGACGGCTTCGTGAAGTCGCCTCGGGCGATCTGACCGCCGGACGCGGCATCCCTGGAACAGGGATCGGGCCGCCCCAAGATCGTCCTGGGGCAGCCCATCCTCGTCAGAGGATTCAGTCCTGGGGATCTTTCGCGCTCGGCGGGAACATCACCAGCTCCGAGACCGCGACCGGGAAGTCGAGCTTGAGGCTGAAGAACTCCGAGCCGTCCCCGTTGCGGGTGTTGCGGAACATAGCGCCCACGCGCTGAAAACGGGTGCGCTCCTGGCCATCGGTATCGGTGAACTTGACGGGGACGGTGGCGACGTAGTGGTTGGTCATTTGGGTCTCTCCTTGTTGCGATGGGGATCACCCGGCACGGGGGCAAGAGGGCCGGTCGCAGGCGCAAATGCGGAGGGTCCGCGGCTAGCCGTGGAAGCCGTATTTGTGCTTGCCGAAGCGTGAGCTGAGGGCACGATTGGGCCGACCCCGTGCGATCCACATCTATGAGCAAAAAGGAGAGACCCGGATGACCCTTGCTATCACGCAGCCGCCCCCATCCGCGTCCGCGTCCCACCGAGCCTGGCCGGGGTGCTGACGGAGCCCGCCCGCGTGGATGCGATGTTCCGAAGCACGCCCCGAGGGACGTGCAGGTCTTCAGCCTCATGTGCGACGTCTCGACCCCTCGCGTCTTGCGCTGCTGACGATGTGCGTGATGGGCTCACCATCCCCATCCTGTTCCGATGCGGATGGGCAGCACTCTGACGGACTGGGTAG
>LUOO01000009.1 GCA_001626765.1 Maritimibacter sp. REDSEA-S28_B5 | reverse complement strand
CGGCGGCCTCGGGCGTGATCTTGATTACACTGACCCAATGGGTGACCTCGGCCAGATCGCGCAGCACCGCCATGGGATCGGCGCCGTCGGCATATTGCTGGCCCAGCTCGGTCAGCGCCCCCGCTGCGTCGCCCCTCAGGATCATGTCCATGAGGTCGAGCACCCGGCCCCGGTCGGCAAGCCCCAGCATGGCCCGGACCTGATCCGCCGTCGTCTCGCCCGCCCCATGGCTGATTGCCTGATCGAGAAGCGAGGTCGCATCGCGCGCCGAGCCTTCCGCCGCGCGGGTGATGAGCGCGAGCGCATCGTCGGCGATCTCGGCGTTTTCCTTGGTCGCGATCTTGCGCAGGAGGCCGATCATGTCCTCGGGCTCGATCCGACGCAGGTCGAACCGCTGGCAGCGCGACAGCACCGTGACCGGCACCTTGCGAATCTCGGTGGTGGCGAAGATGAACTTCACATGGGCGGGGGGTTCCTCGAGCGTCTTCAGAAGCGCGTTGAAGGCGCTCGTGGACAGCATGTGGACCTCGTCGATGATGTAGATCTTGTAGCGGGCGCTGGCGGCGCGGTAGTGGACGGAGTCGATGATCTCGCGGATGTCGCCGACGCCGGTCCGGCTGGCGGCGTCCATCTCGAGCACGTCGACATGCCGCCCTTCGGCAATCGCCACGCAATGCTCGCACTGGCCACAAGGCTCGACCGTCGGTCCGCCGGTGCCGTCCGGCCCGATGCAGTTCATCCCCTTGGCGATGATCCGCGCCGTGGTGGTTTTCCCGATCCCGCGAATCCCCGTCATGATGAAGGCCTGCGCGATCCGGTCGGCGGCAAAAGCGTTCTTGAGCGTGCGCACCATGGCACCCTGCCCGATCAGGTCGGCAAAGGTTTCCGGGCGGTATTTGCGGGCGAGCACCTGATAGGCGGTGGTTTCTGACATGGGTCCCTCATGGCGTCCGGGGGAATGTAGGCGGTCCGGGGGAAGAGGTCCAGTTGGGTTGGTCGCGGGGGCTGGAAGGCGGCATGAGACAGGGCCATTAAGGATGTTGTTAACATCAGCGAGAAACGTCTCATAAATTCAGTGCCTTACAAGTTTCAGGATTCTGGAATCTTAGTGTCCCGGAATCCGGCACCGCACCAGTTCCCCACACCACAAACGAAAAAGGCCGCCCTGCCCGGGCGGCCTTTCTTTCGTGTTGCAGTCGGATTAGAGCCGCTCAATGGCCAGCGCGATGCCCTGACCGCCGCCAATGCACATTGTGATCAGGCCGATCTTCCCGCCGATGCGCTCCAGCTCGTACATCGCCTTGACCGTGATGATCGTGCCCGTGGCACCGACCGGATGGCCCAGCGCGATGGCGCCGCCGTTGGGGTTCACCTTCGCCGGGTCAAAGCCCAACTCGTTCGACACGGCGAGCGCCTGGGCGGCAAAGGCCTCGTTCGACTCGATCACGTCGAAGTCCGCGACCGTGAGCCCGGTCCGCTCCATCAGCGCGCGCACCGCCGGAACCGGTCCGATGCCCATGACCTCGGGACGCACCCCGGCGTGAGCATAGCCCAGCACCTTGAATTTGGGCGTGAGCCCCGCCTTTTCGGCCGCCGAGGCCCGTGCGAGCACGATCGCCCCCGCGCCGTCATTGATGCCCGAAGCGTTGCCCGCCGTCACGCTTCCGTCCTTCTGGAAGGCCGGGCGAAGGCCCGCGAGCGCCTCGGCGCTGGTCGCCTTGGGGTGTTCGTCGGTGTCAAACAGCACCGTTTCCCGCCGCGAGGGGATCTCCACCGGCACGATCTGGTCCTTGAAATAGCCCGCCTCGATGGCTTTGGCCGCCCGCGTCTGGCTTTCGAGCGCAAAGGCATCCTGCGCCTCGCGGCTCACGCCATGTTCCGAGGCCACGTTTTCCGCCGTCACGCCCATGTGCCCAGTGCCGAAGGGGCAGTTGAGCGCGCCCAGCATCATGTCGGGCGATTTCACGTCGCCCATCTTCTGTCCCCAGCGCGCGGCGGGCAGGATGAAGGGCGAGCGCGACATGCACTCGGCGCCGCCCGCCAGCGCAAAGTCAGCATCGCCCAGCATGAGCGACTGGGTCGCCGAAACGATGGCCTGCGCGCCGGAACCGCAAAGCCGGTTCACGTTCATCGCGGGGGTCGTATCCGGCACGCCCGCCTGCATCGCGGCGACGCGGGACAGATACATGTCGCGGGGTTCGGTGTTGATGACATGGCCAAAGACGACATGGCCGATCTGCTCGCCCGAGACGCCCGACCGCTCCAGCGCCGCTTTCGCCGCCGTGGCACCGAGGTCGATGGGTGCCACACCTGCAAGGCTGCCTCCGAAGGTGCCGATGGCGGTGCGGGCGCCGCCGAGAATGACGATATCTTCCATTTGATCCTCCTGATTTGCCCGCAGCCTGCAGCCCGGCGCGGGATTGTCCAGTGCGACGCACCGTAACGGCGGTCACTCCACGTCCGGTTCGGCCCCGCCGGGCGCCCGGTCGCGCGCGTAGCGGGTCAGAACCGCGACCCTTTCGCGAAACAGGCTGTCGTCGCCGCCCAGAACCTCGCGCAGTTCCGCGTCATAGGCATCGGCCAAGGGCCTCAGCGTTTCGACCATCTCGCGCCCCTTGTCGGTGAGGCTAAGTTCCACGAGACGCCGGTCGGTTTCATTGGTCACCTTTGTCACGTAGCCGGCCGCCTCGAGCCGCGAGGCCGCCCGGCTCACCTTGGGCTTGTCCATCGCCACCCGTCGCGTGATCTCGCGCACGGACACGGCGTTTTCCTGGCTCAGATGCGCCACCACCCGCCATTCCGCGACGGTGATGCCGTAACGTTCCCGGTAATGGCGGGAGAACCCCGCGCTGACCGCGCGCGCCAGTTCGGCCAATTGATAGGGCAGAAAGTCGTCGAGTTTGAAGGGGGTCAATGGGGTCTCCGTTCCTTGCAACGATGAAAGAGGATTACGCCGGGGGGTGCAAGCGGGGGTTGCGCCCGTCCCGCCGCCAGTGTTGTCTCGCCCGGACGCGCAAGGTTTGGGAGGACAGGATGCGGGCTGGGATCGTGACGCTGGTCGTCGCTTATGTTCTGTCGCAGTTCTACCGGGCCTTTCTCGCCGTCATGGCGCCGGCCCTGTCCACCGACATCGGGGTGACGCCCGAGGACCTGTCGGCCGCCTCCGGCATGTGGTTTCTCGTTTTTGCCGCAATGCAGGTCCCGGTGGGCTGGCTTCTCGACAACATCGGCCCGCGCCGCACCGCCTCGATTCTGTTCGGCCTCGGCGCGGGCGGTGGGGCTGCGGTCTTTGCCCTCGCGCAGGGTCCGGGGCACCTGAGTCTTGCCATGGCGCTCATCGGGATTGGCTGTTCGCCTGTGCTGATGGCCGCCTATTTCACCTTTGCCCGCATCTACGAGCCGCGCGTCTTCGGCACCCTCGCGGGCGCGATGCTGGGGTTTGGCACCTTCGGCAACCTCGTCGCGAGCTACCCGATGGCCTGGAGCGTTGACACCTTCGGCTGGCGCGAGACGATGTGGGCGCTTGCCGCCCTGTCGTTGGCCATCGCGGTCGTCGCGGGGCTGCTGGTGCGTGATCCGCCGCCGCTCGTCCACGAGGGCGAGAAGCCCAAGGGTTCAGTGCTGACCCTGCTCGCCATCCCGGCGCTGTGGTTCATCTTTCCCATGCAGCTCGTCAATTATGCCCCCGCCGCCGGTCTGCGCGGGCTATGGTCGGGCCCCTTTCTCGAGGACCTCTATGGCATGGGCGCCGAGGGCATCGGGCTCGTCACGCTGGTCATGGCGCTGGGAATGATCGCGGGCAATTTCGCCTATGGCCCCGCCGACCGGCTGTTCGGCTCGCGCAAATGGGTCATCCTCACAGGCAACCTCCTGTCCGCCGCCGCGCTCTTCGCGCTCTGGGCCAGCCCCTCGGGCGGCGTCCTGTCGACCACCGTTCTCCTGACCGCCATCGGGTTCTTCGGGGCGTCCTTTCCGCTCATCATGGCCCATGCGCGGGCGTTCTTTCCGCCCCATCTGACGGGACAGGGCGTAACGCTCATCAACCTCATGGGAATCGGCGGCGTCTCCCTGTTCCAGTTCATCAGCGGCGGGGTCTATGCCGCAACGAAAGAGGGCGCGACCGATGTGGCCGCGCCCTATGAGGCGATCTTGCTGCTTTACGGCTGTGCGGTTCTGGCGGGCTGCGCCATCTACCTCTTCAGCCGGGATTCGACGGCCTAGGCCGCGCGGGCCTTGCCGCCGCCGCCGGAGCGACGGTTGCGGTTGCGTTTCTGCTGACCGCCGTTCGCGGGCTTACCCTGCGAGGCCGACTTCGGCTTGTGCTGGCGCTGGCCGCCGTTGCCGCCGCCGGAGGCACCCCGGCCGCCCCCACGCGGGCCTCCACGACCGCCGCGCTGCTTCTTCTCCGGCTCGACCTCTTCGGGACGCTCGCCGCCGATGACCGGGATGTCGACCTTCATGACCTTCTGGATCTGCTTGAGAAGCCCGATCTCGTCGCCGGTGACAAAGGCGATGGCGTCGCCATCGGCCCCGGCCCGGGCCGTCCGGCCGATCCGATGGACATAGTTCTCGGGCACTTCCGGCAGGTCGAAGTTGTAGACGTGGGACACGCCGGGAATGTCGATGCCGCGCGCGGCCACGTCGGTAGCCACGAGCACGCGGGCCGCGCCGTCACGGAACGCCTGCAGCGCACGGTCGCGCTGCCCCTGGCTCTTGTTGCCGTGGATCGAGACGGCCTTGAACCCGGCATCCTCGAGCTGGCGCTTGAGCTTCTCCGAGCCATGCTTGGTGCGGCCGAAGACGAGCGACAGGGCATCGGGTTCCTTGGAGAGATACTTGATCAGCAGCTCGACTTTTTCACCCTTGGACTGCGCCCAATGCACGCCTTGGGTGATCTTGTCGGCGGCCTTGCCGGGGGTCGCCACCTGCACCTTGGCAGGGTTCGTGAGGTAGGAGCGCGACAGCTCTTCCATCAGCTTCGGCATGGTGGCCGAGAACAGCATGGTCTGCCGCGGCGTGCCCAGTTTCGGCGCGATCTGGCGCAGCGCATGGATGAACCCCATGTCGAGCATCTGGTCGGCCTCGTCCAGCACGAGGAAGGTCGCCTGATCCAGACGCACCGCGCCCCGGTCCATGAGGTCGATGAGACGACCGGGGGTTGCCACGAGGATGTCGACACCCTTGGTCAGCATTTGCGCCTGCTTGTTGATCGACAGACCACCGACGACCGTGCCGACGAAGAGCTTGGTGCCCTTGGCGTAGATCTTCAGGTTGTCGGCGATCTGGCCGACGAGCTCGCGCGTCGGCGCGAGGATCAGCGCGCGCACGTTCTTGGGCATCGGTTTGCCCGGCTGCTGCATGAGCGTGTGAATCAGCGGCAGGCCGAAGGCCGCCGTCTTGCCGGTGCCGGTCTGGGCAAGCCCCATCACGTCGCGGCCCGAAAGGACAAGCGGGATGGCCTGCGCCTGGATCGGCGAGGGGGTGTCGTAGCCTGCGCCTTCGATGGCGGCGAGGAGTTTCGGGTCGAGCCCGAGATCGGAGAATTTCGTCATTGTATCTTTCTTGCGGGCAGGGCCCGCTCATCCGGCGCATGGGCGCCGTTGTCGCTTTGCGGCGCACTCGCGCCGCCGTCGCATGGGTCACGCGGGCCTCATGGCGCGGCTTATGCCTGCCACCGTCCGGCGCGGAGCCCCCCTGCGTGATGTGGGAACCTGGAGATGTCACCCGACCTGTCGCGCTTCGGATCTGGACCAAGTGTCCGGGTCTAGGGCGACGGCGGCTCACGCGGCCGCGCTCGGGTTGGATCGCATATCGACGCTCGCATGTGCAAAGTCAATGGCCCTATTCATGAAACATCATTAGGCTTCGCGCATTGTCCCCTTCCAATGACGGGGCGGTTCCTGTATCTCCCCCCCGGACTTTTACAGACTTTATGAACGCGAAGGAGAGCCACATGGGCTACAAGGTCGTCGTCTGTGGCGCCACGGGTAACGTGGGCCGCGAAATGCTCAACATTCTGGCCGAGCGCCAGTTCCCGGTCGATGAAATCGCCGCACTGGCCTCGCGCCGGTCGCTTGGGACCGAAGTGAGCTTTGGCGACAAGACGTTGAAGACCAAGGATCTTGATACCTTCGACTTCACCGGCTGGGACATGGCGCTCTTCGCCATCGGCTCGGACGCCACCAAGAAATACGCGCCGATTGCGGCCAAGGCGGGCTGTGTCGTGATCGACAACTCGTCGCTCTACCGCTACGATCCCGAGATTCCGCTCATCGTGCCGGAATGCAACCCGGACGCGATCCACGACTACAAGAACAAGAACATCATCGCGAACCCGAACTGCTCGACCGCGCAGATGGTCGTGGCTCTGAAGCCGCTCCATGAGCGCGCCAAGATCAAGCGCGTCGTCGTCTCGACCTACCAGTCGGTGTCGGGCGCGGGGAAAGAGGGCATGGACGAGCTTTGGGACCAGACCAAGGGCATGTATGTGCCGGGTCAGGAAAAAGAGCCGTCGAAGTTCCAGAAACAGATCGCCTTCAACGTTATTCCGCAGATCGACGTCTTCATGGACGACGGGTCGACCAAGGAAGAGTGGAAGATGGTCGCCGAGACGAAAAAGATCCTCGATCCGTCGATCAAGGTGACGGCGACCTGTGTGCGCGTGCCGGTCTTTGTCGGCCACTCGGAAGCGATCAACATCGAGACCGAGGAGTTCCTCGACGAGGATGAGGCCCGCGACATCCTGCGCGAAGCGCCGGGCATCCTCGTCGTCGATAAACGCGAGCCGGGCGGCTATGTGACGCCCGTCGAATGTGTGGGCGACTTCGCCACCTTCATCTCGCGCATCCGTCAGGACGGCACGGTCGAGAACGGCCTGAACTTCTGGTGCGTGTCCGACAACCTGCGCAAGGGCGCGGCGCTCAATGCCGTGCAGATCGCCGAGCTTCTGGGCCGCGAGGTCCTGAAAAAGGGCTGATCCGGTTCGGGTCTTATGACAATGACGACGCCGCCGTGGACAACCCCGGCGGCGTTTTTCGTGGCGCGGGGCCGGCGCGGTCACGGTTCTAGTCGGCGCGGACGCAAAGCTGTGCGCGATCGGTAAAGAAACGCCGACGGTTTATCCGGCCCTATGCGGCCCCGGCCGGTCAAGATAGCGTCGGGCCAGCAGTTTTCGAAAGGACCCCTTCATGCGCGTCACGGTTTCGCTTCTGGCACTCCTCGCCGCTTCTCCCGCTCTCGCCGATACTTTCTACGCGCAGGCCCCCGTCGCGGCGGCAGTGCTCTACCCGGACGGCGCGACCCTGACCCTGCGGGCCGAGATAGACCTGCCCGCAGGCACCCATGACGTGCTCATCCCCTACCCCGCCGCTGCCGCCATGGGCACGCTGCCGCGCGTGGCGACGTCGGAGGGTGTGGTGATCGGCGCGCTGGGGTTCCGCGAGGACCGGGTTGCAGACCCGACCGCGCTCTATACCCCCGCGCAGGCCGAGGCGCTGGCGGCAGTCGAAGCCGCCGAGACCGCGGTCGAGGACAAGAAGGACGAACTGGCTCTGGCCCAGACCGAGATCGCGGCCCTCAAGGCCCGGCTCGATTACCTGACCGCCATCAAGCCGCCCGAGGCAGGAACGGCGGACGAGATCCTCGCCGTCGCGGATCTCGTGTCCGACCAGACGCTCACCACGCAAGCGGCCCTCGAGGACGCCCGCAAACGCCTGCGGCCCCTGAGCGAGGCGCTCGACGACCTCACTGCCGCGCTCGAGGCCGCTCAGGCCGATCTCGACCGGCTCGCCCCGCCCGGTGAGGTCAACGAGATGCTGACCGTAGAGGTGACAGCGCCCGAGGCCGGTCCCGTCGTGCTGGAACTGACCGAACAGACATGGGACGCGGGCTGGCGCGTGGACTACGACATGAACCTCGACCGGGCGGCGGGCGATATCGCGCTCGATCGCAAGATCGTGGTGATGCAGAACACCGACCGGGCCTGGAGCGACGTGGCGATGACCTTTTCGACCGCGCGACCGAGCGACCGGATCGCGCCGTCCGAAGTCTATCCGGACATGGCCGACGTCTACGAGGAACGCCCGCCGATGCCGCTCGCGCGCAGCGAAGCCGACGGCTTTGCCATGGAAGAGCCGATGGTCGAGGCTGTCGCGGCGCCTGCCGACATGAAGACCGCAGGTCTCGTGGTGGACGGGCTGGCCGTGTCCTACGTTTATCCCGATCCGGTGAGCATTGTGCCAGGCGAAGCGGCGGAACTGGCGCTCGACACGCTCACCCTTGATGCCGATGTCAGCCTCGAGGCCGCGCCGCGCTGGGACGAGACCGCCTTTCTCATGGCCGATTTCATCAACACGACGGGCGAGCCGATCCTGCCGGGCACCGCGAGCGTGTCGAGGGACGGGTATTTCGTGGGTCAGGTGGACCTCGCCATGATCCCGGCGGGCGCGGACGAGAGGCTGGCTTTCGGTCCGGTCGAGTCGATCCGGCTCGACACCGTGTTCAAGCGCAATGCCGAGGGGGATCGCGGCATCATCTCGCGTTCGTCAAACCGGCGGCAGGAAATCACCTTTACGGTCGAGAACCTGTCGAACGAAACGCAGGAAGTGCGCGCGCTTTATCCGCTGACCTTCTCGGAGAAAGAAGAGCTCGAAGTGACTGTGACCGCGACGCCGGCACTGGACGAAACCGATATCGAGGATCGCCGGGGCGTCAGCGCCTGGGACCTGACCCTCGCCCCCGGCGAGACCAGGACGGTCGAGATCGTCGTGGACCTCGACTGGCCCGAGGGCAAGGTGCTGGGCTGGAACCCGTAGACCGCGCCTGCAGGATGACCAAAGGAAATGCGGGTAGCCCCCGCATTTCTTCTTGTCTTTCTTCAATTTGCCTTAAGTAAAATCGTTTCCGTTCTGCACAAAGCGGACAAATTCGGGCACGAATTGTGCCCCGAATCCCCGGCAGGTTGACCTTGTCGGACGCAAGACGACCCCGCAGCGAAGCTGACGCAGCCCTTACCCAAGCTGGGGAAGGACCAATGCCCGAGAGGCCCCGCCGGAAACCGGTATCCATCAGGAACAATAACCTGCGGCTCCATTCGAGAGCCCGACGGACCGGAGAAAGACAATGCCCACGAATATCGTCGCCTTCCCGCGCACGGTCGCCAACACCAATGCCCGCGTCACGCAGAATGGACGGGGCGCGACGGGGGCACTGGCAACCATCGTTTCCATCGAAGGTTGGAAGCGCCGCACGCGCAAGCTGCGCACTCCGACGGGCGTTTTCTTCATGACCTCCGTCCTCACCACAACTGGCGATTTCGCCTGAGCGTCTGCACACCACGTCCACAGGGAGAAAATGACATGACCCTATCCGCCATCCACACCGCCGATCTCGGGCTGAGCGACGAGATCCATTTCCTCTCGCTCGCCGACAAGGTGCGCCGCGGCCGTCTTGCCGCCCTCGCCTCGCTCCGGGCCAAGGCCGCGCGGTCCGAGAATGTGGTCTCGATCTTCGACAACGTGCTGCCGGTGCGCGAAACCGTCCCGGTCTTTCGCAGCCGCCGCGCCGCCACGCCGAAACATCTGCCGCGCCTGTTGCTGACCAACCCGGTCGCGGCCTGACGCGACGCACTTCGACCCGGGCGGATGGTGGGACCCGAATTAAGGCACGCCGACATACCAGCGCCCCATTGTACGAACCCGTTACGCAGAAACGGGGCGGTGCGGGGTCGAAACAGGGCAAAAGCCGCGATCATTCCGTGTCGAAAGGATGAAATGCCACGGGTTTGCCCCAATTGGGCACGTTTCCCGCCCGAATCGGGACGCAGCTTTGTTTGCATCGGAACGAAAAAAAGCAAACGAGGTTAAGAATGGCTGCCACCACTCACAACCGCCAAGGCCAGGGGTGCAACGCCCCGATGGCCGAGGCCGACAACGTGATTCGGTTCCCGAAACCGCAACGGGCGGTCGAGGCACAGGATCGCAAGAACCGTCTTCCGCAACTGTCGGGCGTAGAGATCGACAATCTTTTCGCCCGTGCCGAAACCCGCAACCTGATCAGCCGGAAAGCAGCCTGACCACTGCGCCCTTCTGATCCCGTCAGCTGACCCCTGACATCTTTCGAAAACCCGGCCGAGACAAAAAAACATGTCGGCCAGAAAAACCTGGGGAATACCAAAATGACCAACAACGTGATCGACTTCGCCGCATATCGTGCCACCAAAGCCGCCATGTCCGACGCACCGACCAAGGTGCTCGCCGCCGAGACGGGCATCGTTGTCTCCATGGCCGAGTGGAAAGCGCAGGGTCACAAGCGCAAGACGGCGGCCATCGTGTCCACGACCGACGTGCTGGGCTTCGGCGGTTACGCCGCCTGATCCCAGCCCTTCACGTCCGACAAGGAGACCCCGACATGACCCTGCTCGAAAAAGCACGCCTTGGCCGCAAGACCGCCCTCGCCTCGCTCGCGAAACGCGATGATGACACGACCAACGTGGTGTCGATCTTCGACTTCGCCACTGAGAAATCCGGGCCTCAGAAGCCCGCCGCCCCGATCCCCGCCTTCCGGTCGATCCGGTCCGAGGGCCACGTGCTCCGGCTCGCCGCGTAATTCTCCCCCCTCCGAGAACGGGCCGGGCGCTGGTCATAGCAGCGCCCGGCCCACCCTTTTTGAGGCCCTGTTACGGCGTGCATCGCGCGGGATGTTCACGATCCGCAGCGCACGCCGGGCGATGGCAAGGAACGTCACCTGCACAGGCCCCGACTGGCCAAAACGCCTCAGCCCGCCGCCCAGAGAAACCGCACCGCGTGAAAGAACACGGGTGCCGCAAAGACCACCGAATCGAGCCGGTCCGTAAAGCCGCCGTACCCGGCGATGAGGTGGCCCCAGTCCTTGACCCCCTTGTCGCGCTTGATCGCGGACATGACGAGGCCCCCGAAGAAGCCCATCGTCACAATCAGCACCGCCATGAGCGCGGCCTGCCAGACATTGAAGGGCGTGAGCCAAGATAGAAGCGACCCCAGCACGACCGCGGACATCGTGCCGCCGGCGAAGCCCTCCCACGTCTTGGACGCCGACAGTTTGGGGGCGATCGGGCGGCGGCCAAAGAGCTTGCCGAAGAGGTATTGCAGCACCTCCGCCCCCTGCACCACGACCACGAGCCAGGCGATGAGAAGCACGCCCCGCCCCTCGAAACCCGGAATGTCGAGGGTGATGAGCGCGGGCACGTGGCTTACCGCGAAGACCGCGATCATCAGCCCCCATTGCGTCTCGGCCACGCGGCTCAGGAACCGGTCGGTATCGCCCCGGAGCGCCACGAGGATCGGCATGAAGAGAAAGGCATAGACCGGGATGAAGATGGCGTAGAGCCCATACCAGCCGACATAGACGAGGATGTATTGCAGCGGGAGCACGACGAAAAAGGACGCAAGTAGCGCCCAGTGATCGGCCCGCGCCTTGTTCGTGAGCGTCAGGAACTCGCGGAGCGCCGCAAAGCTGAGAAAGGCGAACAGCACCACGACGCCCACGCGCCCGAAGAGGAACGCGATGGCCAGAAGCGCGACCATCCCCCACCAGGACGAGATCCGCGCATTGAGGTTCTCGATCACCGGGTTGTCGCCCTTGGGATCATAGCGCTGGCGCAGAAGCTCGCCCGCCGCCGTCGCGATCGACAGAACGACGATCACGGCCAGCAGGAGGCGGAAAAACTCGACCGGGGCTTGGAGGGCGGCGTTCATGCGTCCTCCTTGGGCTTCAGGGCGAGCAGCGCGTTGCGGGCACGGGTGAGAAACACGTCCTTTTCCTCGTCGGGCCGCAGATGCACGGGCTTGCCGAAGGTAACGGTGCACAGCAGCGGCAGCGGAATGACCTCGCCCTTGGGCAGGATCGCGTTCAGGTTCTCGATCCACGTGGGCACCAGGTCCACGTCGGGCCGGCGGCTCGCCACATGGAAAAGCCCGGTTCGAAACGGCAGGAGCGGCTCGGGACCCATGTTGCGGTTGCCCTCGGGAAACAGGATCAGGCTCGCCCCCTCGTTCAGCGCCGCCACCATGAGCGCGACCGGGTCCTCGCTGCGTGTCTCGGGATTGCGGTCGATGAGGACGGCGCGGAACGCCTCTTTCCCCACGAAGGACCGTAGCGGCGTGGTAAGCCAGTAATCCGCCGCCGCCACGGGACGGGTGCGCCGCCGCATCGCCTCGGGCAGCGACGCCCAGGCGAGCACGAAATCGCCGTTCGACGTGTGATTGGCGTAGTAGATACGCTGGCGGGGGACCGGTTCGATCCCCTGCCAGATCGTGCGGGGCGCGGTGATGAGCCGGGCGAAGAGCACGATGGCATCGCCCGTTATCCGGGCGGCCAGCCTGCGCAGGCCCGCCGTGACCGCGCCGCCGTTCATACCGTGACGAAGTCCCCGCTGGCGCCGTCGAACTGCATGAGCCCACCTTCACCAATGTCGTGCCACAGACCGTGGAGCGTCAGTTCCTCGGCCTCCACCGCCGATTTCACGAAGGGGAAGGTCATCAGGTTTTCGAGCGACACCTTCACCGCTTCGCGTTCGAGATTGTGGATGTCGCCGTGGTCCTCGATCCGGTCGTAGCCGGGCTTGAGAATGTCCATCCAGCGGCCCACGAAGCTGGTTTCCTCGAGCAACTGAGGCGCCTTGCCTGTGGCCATGTCGTGATAGCCCTGCACCCCGCCGCAGGCCGAATGGCCGATGACGATGACATGGGCCACCTTGAGCGCGGTGACGGCGTATTCCACTGCCGCCGAGGTCCCGTGCTGCTGCCCGTCGGGCTGGTAGGGCGGCACCAGGTTTGCAATGTTGCGGTGAATGAAGAACTCGCCCTGATCTGCTCCGAAGATCGACGTCACATGGACGCGCGAGTCGCAGCAGGAAATGATCATCGCGCGAGGATGCTGGCCTTCCGAGGCAAGACGGCGATACCACGATTTGTTGTCGGCATAGCTTGTCGCCTTCCAGCCATGATAGCGTTGAACCAGATAGTTGGGCAGCAGTCGCGCGTTTTGCATTCCTGAATATCCTTCGTGGCGTCGTAAGGTTAATCACGGTTATCCGGCTTTTGTGGGAAATTCGAGGGATTTCGCGCCCGCACAGCAACGATTTCTTGAGGGAATTGAACGACCTTTTCCGGGCTTTGAGGGAAAAGGGGTGAATGATGTGTGTAACGGCGTTGCAACCGGTGGAACCGGTGCGGCTGGATCGTGACCAGTTGGAAGTGCTCTATCGCCAGCTCGGACCCGTGGGGGCCGACAAGGTGGTGAACCACGCGCTCGAGGAACTGGCGGCGCTTCTGGCGCAGGTGCCCGTGGACTACCGATCGGGAAAGCTCGAACAGGCCGCTTCCGGGGCCAAGGCCCTCGCCGCCGTGGCCCAGCAGGTCGGCATGACGACGCTCGCCCGCGTTGCGCGGGATGCCTCGTGCCTGGCGAAAGGCCATGATGGTGCGGCTCTCGGGGCCGTGGTGGCCCGGCTTGAACGGATCGGCGACCGGTCGCTGGTGGCGGTCTGGGACCTCGCAGACCTGAGCCTGTGACCCCGCCTGCCCTTGCGGGTGGCTCTGGCTTGGGTAGTCTCGGGCCAAAGACGGGACGCGGCCGTGCGTCCCGGCACCTGGACAAGGGACACGACATGCCGCTTACCTTCGCCGCACCGACCGAGGCCGCCATTCCCCTCGCCACTTTGGACAAGTCCGACCTTGGGGCGATGACGGCTGGCCTGTCCCCCCGCGATGCGGCCTGGGCCGAGGCGTCGGGTTTCACGGCGGGTCTGGGCGAGGTGTTGCTGCTCCCCGGTGACGACGGGCGACCGGCCCGCGCCTACGTCGGGCTGGGCGATGACAAGGCGCGCGCGCGCACCCGGTTCGGCACGGCGCGGGCCCGCGCGAAGCTGCCCGCCGGAACCTACCGGCTGGAAACCGCGCTCGAAGGTGCAGCGCTGGACGAACTGGCACTGGGCTGGCTGCTCGCGGGCTATGTCTTTGACAAATATGCGCGAAAGTCGCCGCCCAAAGCCGAACTCGTCGCGCCCGAAGGCGTGGATGCCGCGCGGATCGAGGCAATCGCGGCAGGCGAGGTCCTGACCCGCGACCTGATCAACACGCCGTCAAACGACATGGGACCGCAGGAGCTTGAGGACGCCGCGCGGGCGCTCGCCAAGACCTACGGCGCGGCGATCGAGGTCACCACGGGCGACGACCTGATCCCCGCGAATTTCCCCATGGTCCACGCGGTCGGGCGCGCCTCGACGCGCGCGCCGCGCCTGATCGACATGTGCTGGGGCGACGAGGGGCCGACGATCACGCTGGTGGGCAAGGGGGTCTGTTTCGACACCGGGGGTCTGAACCTCAAACCCGGGTCATCCATGGGGCTGATGAAAAAGGACATGGGCGGGGCGGCCACCGTTCTGGGCCTTGCCCAGATGATCATGGCGCTCGGGCTCGACCTGCGCCTGCGCGTCCTCATCCCCGCCGTCGAGAACGCGGTGGCGGGCAACGCCCTTCGCCCCGGCGACATCCTGACCAGCCGCAAGGGCCTCACGGTCGAGATCAACAACACCGATGCCGAGGGGCGGCTGGTGCTGGCCGATGCGCTGGCGCTGGCGGATGAGGAAACGCCGGACCTCGTCGTGTCCTTCGCCACCCTGACCGGGGCCGCGCGGGTGGCCGTCGGCCCGGACCTCTCGCCCTTCTACGCGACCGAGCCGATGGATGCCGACGCCCTGCGCGCGGCCGCCCGGCTGGTGGCCGACCCGGTCTGGGAACTGCCTTTCTGGGCGCCCTACGATGCGATGATCGAGCCGGGGATCGCGGACCTCGACAACGCGCCGGGGGGCGGCATGGCGGGGTCGATCACGGCGGCGCTGTTCCTGAAACGCTTCGTCACCGACACCCCGCGCTACCTGCATTTCGACATCTACGGCTGGAACCCGTCGGCGGCCCCTGCCCGGCCAAAAGGGGGCGTCGGCATGGGCGCACGGGCGCTGCTGGCCGCCCTGCCCGGGATGCTGAAGCTGTGAGCGCGCCCGACCATGCCCCGACGGACAAGCGGGCGCTGCGTTTCAATGGCCGCGTGGCACATGAAAGCCTGCGCGGGCTGGTGGACGCCGAGACGTTCACCGAGGGCACGCCCCACCAAATCGCAGTGCAATCCGCCGCCATCCTCGCCACGCCACAGGGACCGCGCGAGCGGGAAATCCTGACCGGCGAGCGGTTTCGTGTGCTCGACCGCGACGGGCGTTTCGTCTTTGGCTATGCCGAGAAGGACGGCTATGTCGGCTGGCTTTTCGCCGACCTCCTGCGCGATGCCCGCAGCCCCACTCACCGGGTCAGCGCCGCGCGGTCGCTGCGCAAGGCGACGGCGCAGGTCAAGTCATGGGAACCGGTCTTCCCCCTGTCCTACGGCGCGCTTCTCGAGGTCGACGGCGAGGACGGCGCATGGTCGCGGATCGTCCTGCAGGACGAAGCCAACGCCGAAGGTTTCCGCGAATACTACGTTCCGGCGCGACATCTGACCCCCCTCGACAGCCCGGCGACCGACCCGGTGGCCGAGGCCGAGAAACTGCTTGGCACCCCCTATCTCTGGGGCGGCAACACGAGCTTCGGGATCGACTGCTCGGGATTCGTTCAGGCGGCGTGGGGGGCTTGTGGCGTCAGCCTCCCGGGCGACAGCGATCAGCAATCCGAGGTCGGCACGGCCGTCGATGTGCCCGAACCCGGCGACCTCGTCTTCTGGCGCGGTCACGTGGCGATGTATGCGGGCGCGGGCCGGATCATCCACGCGAACGCGGGGGCCATGGCCGTGTCATGGGAGGATTTCGAGACCGCCAAGGCCCGGATCGCGGCGCAGGGCGAGGGCGAGGTCACCGTGATCCGGCGGTTGCGATAAGAGTCAGTCGATCGGCCGAATGAGCTTGCGCTCGAGAACGCGCAGCACGGTCTTGAGGTCCGCACCGCGTTTGAGCACTTGCCCGTCCATGCCGATGACCGCATAAATCCCCTGCTTGCCGCGCAGCTTCGGGCGTTTCTCGATCCGATAGAGCGGGTTTTCGGCGGTCCGGCGAAAGATCGAAAACACGGCCACGTCACGCAGGAAGCTCATGCCGTAGTCCCGCCATTCCCCGGCCGAAACCATTCGACCATAAAGTCCAAGAATGATCCCAAGCTCGTGACGGTCGAAGACGACTTGGTCCACGGATTGATGCCCGGAAGGGCGCGAAAACGGTGTCGGCGCGTTCATGGGAAAAAGATGAGCGCAGATCGTCAGCAAATCAAGCCTCTGACGCGCGGGCCGTCCCGTCTGCCCCAATCTTGCCGTGAAATGACCCACGCTTTTCCCCACGCCGCCCGGATTCGCGCCGCGTTCGAAGGTCATGACTTGTCCTCAGAAGCACTTGCTTCCCCGGTGCCGCTTCAACAGCCCCCACCCAGTTCGCGGCACCGGGACCTGAAACCCCGCCATCCCAATGGAGGGGTTATTGCATTTGGGTCATGCGGCGAGCGAACACCGGCGTGAAGAACGACTGCCTGTCGCGCCACTGTGTGCTTTGATGCCGGGATTCTGGAATTCTAGAATCCTGGGATTCTGAACTCCCTGATTTCGCGTGAAAATCCCGACCGGCGTTCACAAACACCTTAACACACCCGCGAAGCGCCGCCCTCTCAGACTTCACGCGCGATAACGTTTTCGTTGAACGGCGCGCGCGGATTTGTCCCGGCCGCGCGCCATGCCTACCTCAAACCCAACGCAACCAGATGGATGGAGACGATGGACGTCAGCAAGCTTCTCGAAGGGTTCCTTGGATCGCAACAACCGGGCAAGGGAGGAGCCAAGACCTCGGGGCTGCCCTCGGGTCTCCTGCCGGGTGCGGCGGCGGGAGGGGCCATTGCTCTTCTCCTCGGGTCGAAGAAGGGCCGCAAGCTTGGAGGCAAGGCGCTCAAGATCGGCGGCATGGCGGCGGTCGGCGGGCTCGCCTACAAGGCCTACTCCGACTGGCAGGCGAACAAGACTTCGGGGACCGAGCCGGACCCGCTCCACCTACCTAAACCCGCGCCCGACACCGGATTTGACGTCGAGAACGATCAGGACGCGACCGGCATGGATTTCCGCCTCGCGCTCATGCGCACCATGGTGGCCGCGGCCAATGCGGACGGTCATATCGACCGTGACGAACATGCCCGGATCCGCGAGCAGGTCGAGGTCTTTGGCCTCGGCGCGCAGGAAAAAGCCAAGCTCTATGAGTATTTCGCGGAACCGGCCGATCCAGCTGCCATCGCGCGACTGGCACGGACCGAGGCGCAGAAGGCCGAGATCTACCTGGCCTCCGCGCTCTGCATCGACCCGGACACGCCGGAGGAGCAGACCTATCTCACCGCGCTTGGCGGCTACCTCGGGCTGCCCGACGGGCTGCGCGGGCACCTCGATGCCGAGGCCGAGGCGGCCAAGGCACAGGCCGAGACGGTCTGATCAGCCGCCGCCGATGAGCGCGCCCGCGGCAAAGACCAGCGCGCCGCCCAACACGACCTGGAAGGTGGCGCGCAGGAAAGGCGTGCGCATATAGCGGTTCTGAATCCAGACGATCGCCCATAGCTCGACGAAGACGATCGCAATGGCCAGCGCCGTCGCGGTCCAGAATTCGTTGATGAGGTAGGGCAGCGCATGGCCCAGCCCGCCCAGCGTGGTCATCACCCCCGCGGCTATGCCCCGCTTCAGGGGCGAACCGCGCCCCGACAGCTCGCCGTCGTCCGAGGCCGCCTCGGTGAACCCCATGGAAATTCCCGCGCCCACCGCGGCGGCAAGCCCGACGAGCAGTGTCGTATGCGGGTCCTTGGTGGCAAAGGCCGTGGCGAAGATCGGCGCGAGGGTCGAAACCGACCCGTCCATGAGCCCCGCCAGCCCCGGCTGCACCCATGTCAGGATGAACTGGCGATGGGCGGCGGCGTCCTCTTCCCCCCGCGCGTCGTCGCCCAGATGTTTCGCCTCGAGCTCTCCCGCGAGGTCGCTGTGCCCGGCCTCGGCCGCCGCCAGATCGCCCAGCAGTTTGCGGGTGCCCGCGTCCGACGTGCGATCGGCGGCCTTGCGGTAGAACTGCTCCGCCTGCCGCTCCATCTCCCGCGCCTCCGCCCGGATGCGTTCGAGCCCGAGGTTCTCGATCAGCCAGACTGGTTGGCGGGCATAGTAGCCCGAGACATGTTCGCGGCGGATGAGCGGGATGACATCGCCGAAGCGGCGCTGGTGTTCGGCGATGAGCCGCTGGCGGTGCCTGTCCTCCTCTTCCGCCATCCCGTCGAAGACCTTGGCCGAGGCGGGAAACTCCGCGCGCAGGTCGCCGGCATATTGGCGATAGATCCGCGCGTCGTCTTCCTCGTTGGAAATGGCGAGCGCGAGGATTTCCTGTTCGGAGAGATCGGAAAAGCGGCGGCGGGACGTGGGAAAACCGGGGATCATGGGGCACCTGTTTGGAATGATTCCAAATTAACGTGCTACCCGCCCGACGCAAGGGGACAAGTTGTCCCGTTGTCCGCTAGTCCACCCGGCGGATATAGATATGGTTGCCGTCGCGCTTGGTCTCGAACCGCTTCGTATCCCGGACGAGGTCCGATAGCTTTTGCCGCCCGTAGGTGCGCGTGTCGAAGTCACGATTGTCGGCCTGGATGGTCTGGCCGATGTGACCCAGCTGGAACCACTCCCCATCGGGTTCGATCTTGTCCATCGCATTGTAGATCAGCGGCAGCGCATCGACCGCGTCGCGCTTGCCGGTCTTTTTCTCGTCCGGTTTCGCGGGTTCCTCGACGATGTTCTCGATCATTACGAAGCGGGTGCAGACGTTGCGCAGGCTTTCGGGCGTCTTGCCCTCGCCGATCCCGATCACGGTCAGGCCCTGTTCGCGGATACGATTGGCGAGCGCGGTGAAATCGCTGTCCGAGGAAACGAGGACGAAACCGTCGAAGCGGCCCGTGTGCAAAAGGTCCATCGCGTCGATCACGAGCCCGATGTCAGAGGCGTTCTTGCCCTTGGTATTCGCGCTTTCCTGATGGGCGACGAGGCCCAGTTCCTGCACCTTGCCCTTCCATGGGCTGAGGCGCGTCGAGGACCAGTCGCCATAGACGCGGCGCAGCGCCGGTTCGCCGTAGCTGGTGATTTCCTTCAGGATCGCCTCGGCAAAGCGGGCGGGAACATTGTCTGCGTCGATGAGAACGGCGAGGAGGGGCGTGTTGTCAGGCATGGGAAACCCCTATCCTGTCCTCGGGCGCGGGGCCAGCGATTAAGCGCGGGTCAGATAGGTGTGGATCGAAAACACCACCGCCCCGGTTTCGGGCAGCTTGCGAATGGCCTGCCGTTCCCGTCGCAGAAAGGGGCGCGGCCCCTCGGCCTCGGTCGCGGGGGCGTGGGTCTGTTTCGAGATCGCTTCGGACTGCGGATTGTGCAGGTCGGCGGTGCGGTAGGGCAGGTTGTTCCAGCGCACGATGGGCCGGTCGGGCTGCACCCCGTCGAAGAGCCTTTGCACCCGTCGCGCGATGTTGTCGTCGTATTGCGGCACGGAGATGTGGATTCCGGTCAGCGGGCGCCCGATCTTTTCCGCCAGCATCCAGCGCGAGGGAAAGCACAGCACGCCCCCCGCCAGCCAATGCTCGTCTGGCCCTCGCAGATGGACGAGGAAATCCTCCTGCGCGAGCCGCCCGATGGTGGCGACCGGATCGGCAGGGTCGAGCGGCACGATCACGCCATCGGGCCGGGTGAAGCTGTCGCCCGTCGCGCCGACCTCGGCCAGCACGATGTCGTAAAGCTCGGCAAAGGCCGCCGCGCCCTCGGGCCGGGTGGCGATGACGGCGGCGCGGTGCTCGCGGATCAACCGGTCGCGCAGCGCCATCTGCTCGGCATAACGTTCATCCCGACGCAGCCAGTCGCCGGGAGCCAGCGGCCGGGTGCCCGGCAACGGGTGCGCGATCGCGTCCTCGGGCATGGTGTCGTGCAGGATCGGTGTTTCTGACAGGGTCGTGCTCATACCGTGACGATGCGCTCGCCCGCCGCCGCTGACAAGTGCGCCTCGTTATCGGTCCAAGGCGTAGCGACGCACCCATGACAGCGTGTCTGACGGGTCATCTATCCCGTCGCTTAGGACCAGATGCGACAGGATCTCGCCCATCGCCTCGCGGGTCTCGCCCTGCGCCTCGCTATGGAGCCGCGCGATTCCCTCGGGCAGGCGCATGTCGGGGTCCACATGGCTGTAGAACAGCGCGAAGGGCGCCGCGTTCAGCCGGGCGACGAGATTGGCCAGTTGCGGCAGGAAGGTCGTCGCAAAATGCTCGTTGCCCGGCGGGATCGCGGTGGCGAGCGTGAGCAGCGCCCGCCCCGCCTGCACGGTCTGGGTCGTGGACAGAACGAAGCTCACCGACAGGGTCAGCACCACCATGCCGGTCACGGCGGCGAACGATCCGACCAGCGCCATGGGCACCCCTGCGGGTTCGGTGATCGACCCGCCAAGCGTGGACAGCAGATGACCGCTGTGGGCCAACGCACCCCAGAAGCCCACCGTCGCACCGGTCTCGGTATCCACGATGCCGGGGGCGAAGGCCGCGAAGACCAGCGACCAGCCCCCGGCAAGGCCGGTGATCCACCAGCAGGCCACCGCGCTCATCGTGAGCGGGCCGACCGCGCTATAGGTCCAGCGCCAGCGCGGCAGGTGCTTGTGCAGACGGAACATGCCCCGCGCGATCCGGTGCGACAGGAAATGAAACGTGTTGGCCCCGATGGTGGTGAACAGGAAGTCGAGAAACGCATAGGCGATCAGCCCAAGCCCGAAGCCCAGTTCCAGAATATTCCAAAGGCTCATGCCACCACCGTTCCCCGCATTTCGGAAAGTGAAACGCGCGACGGGCCGGAAGGGTCCATCGCGCGTTGTCCTGTCCTGGTGGTGATCCGGGGCGGACCTTGGGTCGTCTCGCGACATCCCGCCCCGGCGTCAGAGATGACCGCGGCTCAGTAAAGCACCACCGAACGGATCGATTCGCCCGCGTGCATCAGGTCGAAGCCCTTGTTGATGTCTTGAAGCCCCATGGTGTGGGTGATCATCGGGTCGATCTCGATCTTGCCGTCCATATACCAGTCGACGATCTGCGGCACTTCGGTCCGGCCACGCACGCCACCGAACGCCGTGCCTTTCCAGACCCGGCCGGTGACGAGCTGGAAGGGACGCGTCGAAATCTCGGCCCCGGCGGGTGCCACACCGATGATGATGCTCTCGCCCCAGCCCCGGTGCGCGCATTCCAGCGCCTGCCGCATGACGGTCACGTTGCCGGTCGCGTCAAAGGTATAGTCCGCGCCGCCGAAGGTATCGCCCCGGCGTTTCGTGAGGTTCACGAGGTAGGGAACGATGTCGCCCTCGACCTCTTTCGGGTTCACGAAATGGGTCATGCCGAAACGCTCGGCCATTTCCTTTTTCGAATTGTTGAGGTCGACGCCCACGATCATCTCGGCACCTGCGAGGCGCAGGCCCTGAATGACGTTGAGCCCGATGCCACCCAGACCAAAGACCACGGCGGTCGAGCCGGGTTCCACCTTGGCCGTGTTGATCACCGCGCCGATGCCCGTGGTCACGCCGCAGCCGATGTAGCAGATCTTGTCGAAGGGCGCGTCCTCCCGCACCTTGGCGAGCGCGATTTCCGGAAGCACGGTGTGGTTCGAGAAGGTCGAGCAGCCCATGTAATGCAGGATCGGGTCGCCATCGAGCGTGGTGAACCGGCTGGTCCCGTCAGGCATGAGCCCCTGCCCCTGCGTGCCCCGGATCGAGGTGCAGAGGTTCGTCTTGTGACTCGTGCAGGCGTAGCATTCGCGGCACTCGGGGGTGTAGAGCGGGATCACGTGATCGCCGGGCTTGAGGCTGGTGACACCAGGGCCGACCTCGACCACGACGCCCGCGCCCTCGTGCCCGAGGATGGCGGGAAACAGCCCCTCGGGATCGGCACCCGAGAGGGTGAACTCGTCGGTATGGCAAATGCCGGTGGCCTTGATCTCGACCAGCACTTCACCGGCCTTGGGACCAGCGAGATTGACCTCCATCACTTCGAGGGGTTTGCCGGCCTGAATGGCGACGGCGGCGCGCGTTCTCATGGGATCCTCCACTTGCGATTGCGCGGCACATTGGGCGGAAACGCGCCGGGGATCAACCGCTTGGCTTGCGGGGCAGGGTCTGGACGCTCAGATATGTCTCATGTTCAAGACACGTCACACTCACCGTCTCGCGACCCCGGCCCTTGTCCTTTGCGCAGGCCTCGCGCTTGCCGCCTGCCAGGAGGAGGACACCGCCGTGGCCAACCCCGAGGACACTTGCGGCGCGTCGCAATACCAGTCGCTCGTCGGTCAGGACGAGGCGGCTGTCACCGCCGCCGGCATCACGCCCGGACAGAAGGCGCGCGTTTTCGGGCCTGACGCGGTCCTCACGATGGATTTCCGGTCCGACCGGATCAACGTCGAGCTGGACGGATCCGGCAAGGTCATCCGGGTCTACTGCGGATGAAGGCGGCGCTCCTGCCCATGGTCGCCCTCGCGGTCCTCACTGCCTGCGGCGACGGCTACCGGGTGGAGCGTGACCCGACCGGCCAACTTGGCATCTGCCCCGCGCCTGCGTTTCAGGGGTTCGTGGGTCAGCCTTATGCGAACACGAAATTCGACTGGCCCGCGCTGCGCGTGATCCGCCCCGGCGACGCGGTGACCCGGGATTACCGGGAGGATCGGCTGAACATCGACCTCGACGGGGCCGACCGGATCACGCGGATCTGGTGCGGCTGAGCGCCGACAGGACCGCCTCGGGCGCCGGTTTTAGGCCCCTGTTCCACCCAGTTTCGGAGATGACCCACAGCCCGCGTGACAGCCGCTGGGCCATGAAAAAGCCCCCGGCGCAAGGCCGGGGCGCGTTGTCTTTCGGCTGCTTTGGCGTCGTCTTACAGCTTGTAGGCCTTGTGGCAGGTGCCACAGGTGGCGCCGACCGCGCCCACCGCTGCCCCGAGCGAGGCCTCGTCGCTCACGCTCGCCCCCGATGCGGCGGTCTGGAGTGCTTCGGCCTTGGCAACGAAGTCGTCCCAGTTTTCCCAAATGGCGGTCGAGGCATCGGTCTTGGCGCCCTCGGTCACTTCCGCCTCGAAGACGGTGGGAATGGTCGCGGCGGCTTCGGCCATCGAGGCCAGCGCCACATTGGCGGCATCGGCGTCGAAGGTGGTTGCGCCCTTGGCCATATCGGACAGCACCTTCATGCCGCCGCCGATGGTTTTCATCGTGGCCTGCCGGGTTTCGATCACGTCGGCCTGTGCATGGACATAGGCCGCACCGATCGCGGTCATCGTGGCGGCGGCGAGGATGAGCTTGATGGTCTTCATTATTCTGTATCTCGTCTGTTGGGTCGTCGTCGGGCCCACTCTAAACACCGCGTCGTGACAGGATAGTAACATCCGCGTCATAGGCGGGACTCGACTCATTCCCGATGGATCGAATAGAACAAAAAGAGAACATGATCTGCCCATGTTCGCCTGACCGCCGCCAATCGCGACCCGATCCGCCATGCCTGCCAAGCGCCACCTGTCCCTATGGTTTCCACGCCTCGCCGCCGAACGGCTGATGCGGCTCGAACGCGGATTGCCGCCGGGCCCCTTTGTCGTGGTCGAGGATCAGCGCGGCGCGCAGGTGATTTCCTCGCTCAACCTCGATGCCTCGCGGGCGGGGCTCACCCCCGGCCAGCCGCTGCGCGACGCCCGCGCCATATGCGCGGGGTTGGTGGCGCGGCCCGGCAACCGGGTGGCGGAGGCGGCGTTTCTGACCACGCTTCGGCGCTGGGCGGGCAAGTTCACCCCCTGGGTGGCGGAGGAGGCACCGGACGGGCTGATCCTCGACATCACGGGTTGCGCGCATCTCTTCGGCGGGGAAGAGGCGCTGGCGCAGGCGGTGGACGAGGATTGCGCGCGGCTGGGGCTGACCGTGCGGCTGGGGAGTTCTCGGGCAGCGCCGCGGGCGGGGCCAAGACCGGCGATGTCATCGACCAGGAGGCACGGGCGACCCGGTCGCGCGCGGTCAAGCGGCGGCACTGGACGCGCGGCGGGGCGGCCCCCGATGTGCCGGAGACCCAGACGGAACAGGCGCGCGCCCCCCGGATCGCGGGTGTCGGCCAGACCCGGCAGGCCATCGGCCCCCTGCCCGTCGCGGCACTGAGGCTCGATCCCGAGGCGGTGGCGGGGCTGAACCGGCTGGGACTGCGCCGGATCGAGGATCTGTTCGGCACGCCCCGCGCGGGGCTTGCCCGGCGGTTCGGGCGGCACATGGTGCAGCGTCTGGATCAGGCGCTGGGGGTGGAACCCGAACCCGTCTCGCCCGCGCGGCCGCCGCAGGTTTTTGCCGTGAGGATGCGGATGCCCGAGCCTCTGGGCCTCCTCGATGACATGTCCGCCGTGCTGGATCGCCTGCTTCCGGAGCTTGGCACACGGCTCGCGCGGGCCGGGCGCGGCGCACGGCGCATCCGGGCGGAATTCTTTCGCACCGATCACACCATGGACTGGATCGACGTGGGTCTCGCCCGCCCCTCGGCCGACCCCGACCGGATCAAACCGCTGCTTGCGCTCAAGCTCGCGGATGTGGACGCGGGCTTCGGCATCGACCAGATCCGGGTGATCGCCATGGTGCATGAACCGGTCCACATGGCGGATCATGCCGGGCATGTCGTGGCCGGTGAAATGGTGACGGCACGCGCGGCGGGTCGGGGGCCGAACGCCCGGCTCGACGACCTCTTGGGCCGGATCGGCGCACGGCTCGGGCTCGAGGCCATGACCCGGCTCCATCCAGCCGAAAGCCATATCCCCGAGAAAACCGCGCTCGTCCTGTCGGCGGCGTTTTCCGAGGCGGCGACGGGCTGGCAGCCGCCACCGCTGCCCCGTCCGCTCCGGCTCTGGCCCGCCGAGCCGGTGATGGGCGTCACAGGCCATGACCTGAGCGCGGGCTTTCGCTGGCGCGGACGGATCCACCGCGTGATCGAAGCGACGGGGCCCGAGCGAATCCTGCCCGAATGGTGGCTCGACGATCCGGCCTGGCGCAGCGGGCCGCGCGACTACTGGGTGGTCTGCACCGATCACGGGGAACGGCTCTGGCTCTACTATGCCTATGGCGGCACGATGAGCGCGGGCTGGTTCTGTCACGGGACTTTCGGGTGAAAGGAGCGCAGAGGTGCGCAATGAATGCGCACCCTACGCAAACGGCGGCGCGCACTCAGAGCGCCATTCCCCCCGCCCCGCCCGCGTGCTAGGCGCGAGACATGCTCGACGTCCTGATCCAGACCCTCCCCTTCTTCACGCTCATCGGCCTTGGCTACCTCGCGGGCCGCACCGGGTTCTTCACGCCCGAGGCGACGGCGGCGCTGACCAAGTTCGTCTTCTACTTCGCGCTCTCGGCGATGCTGCTGCGGTTCTCGGCCAACCTGAATTTACGCGACGTGCTCGACTGGCCCTTTGTCTGGGCCTACCTGATCGGCACCTCGGCGGTCTATCTGGTGGCCACCGCCGTCGCCCTGATCCGCAAGCGCGGAATCGAGGAAGCGGCGGTCGAGGCGCAATGCGCCGCCATCGGCAACACCGGCTTTCTGGGCGTGCCGATGCTCGCGCTTCTCTTCGGACCCGAGGCAATCGGGCCGGTGATGCTGGTGCTCGCCGTGGACCTCGTCGTGTTCTCCTCGCTCATCGTGATCCTGATCACCGGGCACCGCGACGGGCGGATCAGCCCGCGCGTACTGGGCACCGTGGCGCTGGGACTTGTGAAGAACCCGATGATCGTCTCCATCGTGCTGGGCTTTGCCTGGTCGGCGACGGGTGTGCCGCTGCCCGGTCCGGTCAATCAGGCGCTGACGCTGCTGGGTGCCGCCGCCACCCCCGGCGCGCTCTTCGCCATCGGTGCCTCGCTCGCCGGTAAATCCGCCGAGCGGCTGTCGGTCGCTGGCTGGCTGTCGTTCTGCAAGCTCGTCCTGCACCCCGCCGCCGTCGCGGTCATGGCGCTGGCCGTCTTCGCCATCGACGGCTTCTCGGCCAAGGTGATGATCTCGGCCGCCGCCCTGCCGGTGGCGGGAAACGTCTATATCCTCGCCCAACACTACGGCGTGGCACCGACACGGGTGTCCGCCTCGATCCTCGTGTCGACGGCACTGTCGATCTTCACCGTCTCGGCGGTGATCGCGATACTGGGCTAGCTGCGGGCGGCTTGCCCGGAAGGCGTGACCCGGTCGGACCTTATCGGAACTTGGAAGTCCGCAATCCGGGGATTGCCGGATTCCAAGTTCCGTGATTCTAGGATTCTAGGAACCTGGAATCCTGAATATGAAAATTCAGTTCTGCACCAATGACTTGCCGCACCCCTCTCACCATCAAGGGTTAACGCGGCCCCCGGGCACCGCCGCGCATCGAAGGGGAGCAATCGCCTTGCCCTCCCACGGCTTGCATGATCATCTGCGCCAAACTGACGCCAAGACCGACAAGGAGACGCCCATGGAAACCCTCTCGGAAAACGCCTGCTTCGGCGGGGTCCAAGGCGTCTACCGCCATGCCTCTGCCGCCACCGGCACCGACATGACATTCGGCCTCTTCCTGCCCGCCGAAGCGCTCGAAGGCCCGGTCCCGGTGCTCTGGTATCTCTCCGGCCTCACCTGCACCCATGAGAACGCGATGGTGAAGGCGGGCGCGCAGATGTGGGCCGCCGAACACGGCATTGCGCTCGTCTTTCCCGACACCTCGCCGCGCGGGCCGGGCGTGGCGGATGACGAGGCCTACGATCTGGGTCAGGGCGCGGGCTTCTACGTCAACGCCTCCGAGGACCCCTGGCAGCCGCATTTCCGCATGTGGGACTACATCACCGAGGATCTGCCCGCACTCCTCTTCGAGACCTTCCCCCTTGACCCGGAACGGCAGGCCATCACCGGTCACTCCATGGGCGGCCACGGCGCGCTGACCATCGGCATGACTTTCCCGGAGCGTTTTTGCTCGATCTCGGCCTTTTCGCCCATCTGCAACCCGACCGCGTCCGATTGGGGCCAGAAACAGTTCACCGCCTACCTGGGCGACGATCAGGACGCGTGGGAGGCACATGACGCCACGCTCCTCATGCGCGAGCGCGGCTTTGACGGGCCGATGCTGATCGACGTGGGCACTAAGGACCAGTTCATCGACCTTCTCATGCCCGAGAGCCTGATGCAGGCCATGGGCCAGCGCCGCCAGCAGGGCATGATGCGGCTGCAACCGGGCTACGATCACAGCTATTTCTTCGTCTCGACCTTCATGGAAGACCACATCGCCTTCCATGCCGAGGCGCTCTACGCGTGATCTACGTCGACGCCGACGCCTGCCCGGTCAAGGCCGAGGCCGAAGCGGTCGCAACCCGGCACCGCACGCCCTTGAAACTCGTCTGCAACGGCGGGCTCCGTCCCTCGCAGAACCCGCTGGTCGAAGTGGTCTATGTCCCCGATGGGCCGGACGTGGCGGATATGTGGATCGCGGATCGGGCCGGTCCTGGCGATGTGGTGGTGACAGGCGACATCCCGCTCGCTGCCAAATGCGTGGCCGCAGGCGCTCAGGTGGTGAAACACGACGGCGAGGCGCTGACCGAGCGCAACATCGGACAAGTCCTCGCGACCCGCGACCTCATGGCCGACATGCGTGCCGCCGACCCGTTTCGTCAGGGCGGCGGCAAGCCGTTTTCAAACGCGGACAAGTCGCGGTTTCGCGACGGGCTCGAGCGCGCGATCCGGCGCGCTCAGGCCAATTAACCTTCAGACGCCAACGCCGATCGGGCAAGTCACGCCGGTCCCACCGATCCCGCAATAACCGTTCGGGTTCTTGTGCAGATACTGCTGATGGTAATCCTCGGCCCAGTAGAATGGCCCGGCCTCTTCGATCTCGGTGGTGATGACACCATATCCCGCACCGCGCAGGCGCTCCTGATAGACCGCCTCCGACGCCTTGGCGGCGGCAAGCTGCTCCGGCGTCGTCGCATAGATCGCGGACCGATACTGCGTGCCCCGGTCATTGCCCTGCCGCATCCCTTGGGTCGGATCATGGCCCTCCCAGAACACACGCAGAAGGTCGTCGTAGCTCACCTGCTCCGGATCAAAGACCACGCGCACCACCTCGGTGTGCCCGGTCTTGCCGGTGCAGGTTTCCTCATACGTCGGGTTCGGGGTAAAGCCTCCGGCATAGCCCACCATCGTCGACCAGACCCCCGGCACCTGCCAGAACTTGCGCTCGACACCCTAGAAACAGCCCATCGCAAAGATGGCGACCTCCATGCCGGGGGGCACGTCCAGCGTCAAAGGCCGTCCGAACACCGCGTGTTCCGAGGCCGTAGGAATAGCACGCTCCCGACCCGGCAGGGCCGCATCCGCGCTCACCATCTCGTTTTTCTCGAACAATCCGAACATTCGCGTGTCTCCCAGATATTTCTCAGCTGTCTCGGTGCGTTTCGACTTGGCCCAGATATAGGCACCCACCCCCGCCCGCGTAACCCCGGCTCGCACAGGCGTCACTGTCTGTGACGCCTATTCAGCCGGAGCCGCTACCCCGCCCGCAAAGACCGTCTCGTTGCCCTTGTCCGGGTGCCGCGGGATCATCATGGCGAGCATGAGCGACACCCCGGCCATACCCGCTGCCAGCGCAAAGACCGATCCCGGTGCCTGCACCCACAGATACCCGAGCCCTGCCGGCAGGAACACCGCCGCGATATGGTTGATGGTGAACGCCACCGCCGCGGTCGGCGCGATGTCCGGCACATCCGCGATCTTCTGGAAATAGGTCTTGAGCGCGAAAGCCAGCGAAAAGAACAGGTGGTCGAGCACGTAGAGCGTCGCGGCCAGCGCCACGCCCCAGCCGAAATAGTAGATCCCGCCATAGGCGAGGAACACGCAAATGAGCCCGACATATTCGAACATCAGCACCCGGCGCTCGCCGAAATGCGCCACGGCTTTGCCCATGAAGGGCGCCGCGATCATATTGGCCAAGAAATTGATGATGAAAAGCGCCGTGACCTCATGCACCTCGAAGCCGAAGCGTTCGACCATCATGAAAGCCGCGAAGACGACGAAGATCTGCCGCCGTGCGCCCGACATCATCTGGAGCGCATAATAAAGCCAGTAGCGTTTGCGCAGAACAAAGGTCTTGAGCTGCGGTTCGGGGCTTTCGAACTGCGGATAGAGGAAAAACGCCGCCGCCGCGATCAATGCGGTGATCCCGCCCGACACGAGATAGACGAAGTTGTAGCTCAGATCGAAGGTCTTCCACGTGGCCACGAGCAACGCATATGCGACAAGCGACGCACCCGACCCGATAGCCACGAGCCAGCCCAGCACCTGCGGCGCGCGGTTGCGGTCGAGCCACTGAAGCTGGAGCGACTGGTTGACCGTCTCATAGTAATGAAACCCGATGGACGAGAGCATCGTGATCGTGAGGATCCCGCCTAGCGACGGGAACCACGCCGTGATCGCGGTGGCGACCCCCAACATCAGGAGCGCAACGAGCCCCAGCACCTGCTCGCGGATGAAAATGATCAGCGCAATCACACCGATGGCGAGAAAGCCGGGGATCTCGCGCACCGTGTGCAGCCAGCCGATCTCGACCCCGGTGAAGCCCGCGACCTCGATGACGAAGTTGTTGAGGAGTGCGTTCCAGGTGGCAAAGGCAATCGGCATCGCCGCCGCCATCACACCAAGCAGCACCTGCGGCTGACGCCAGCGCGGCAGGCTCTTCGCCTCTTCAAGGGTAATCTTCATGAACGCCATGATCTTCCATAGGACGCGCCGCCCGTCTGCGCGAGCGGACGGACTGTGCCGGGTTGAACAGTTCACCTCCGAACTTTCGGAAATTCGCACAAGCCGACACATTCGAATACCGATATGCGTTCTGATCCATGTCAAGGCAGGCAAGCCGCGCCCCTGCAATCTTCTGCGTCATCGACGGGACAACGGAGCGCCGCCTTGGACATCATCCCCCTCATCGACTTTCTGGGCGAGGCCCCGACCGGCGCGCTCTTCGGCCTGATCACCGGCGTGGTCTTTGGCGTGGCCGCGCAGCGTTCGCGGTTCTGCCTGCGCGCGGCCACCGTCGAGTTCGCCCGCCGCAGGCTCGGCCCCGCGGTCTCGGTCTGGCTCCTCACCTTCTCGACAGCCCTCGTCTGGGTTCAGGCCGCAACGCTCGCGGGCCTCTTGCGCCCCGAGGACGCCCGCATGATGGCGGTCACCGGAAGCTGGTCCGGCGCGATCCTCGGCGGCCTCATGTTCGGCGTAGGCATGGTGCTCGCCCGCGGCTGCTCTGGCCGCCTGCTCGTCCTCGCCGCCACCGGAAACCTGCGATCGGTCGTGTCGGGCCTCATCTTCGCGGTAGTCGCACAGATGTCGCTCCACGGCTGGCTTGCGCCCTTGCGCACCTCGCTCGCCGGGCTCTGGACCACGACCGGCGGCAGCAACGTGAACCTCCTGGACGCCGCTCATCTGCCCCGCACCAGCGGCCTGATCCTCGGCGCGGGCCTCGCCGCCCTCGCCCTCGCTCTCGCCCGCCAGAACCGGATCGGCGCGGCCCGGCTGATCTTTGCCTCGGGCGTCGGTTTCGCCGTGGCCCTGGGCTGGGTTCTCACCTTCACGCTTGCCGGCAGCGCTTTCGACCCGGTGACCGTCACCTCAGCCACCTTCACCGGCCCCTCGGCCAATACGCTCATGTTCTTTCTGACCGAGCACCCGGTGCTCGAGTTCGACGTGGGCCTCGTGCCCGGCGTGGTGCTGGGCGCCTTCGCCGCCGCCTGGCTCAAGGGCGAGTTCGCCTTTCAGGGCTTCGAGAACGAGGCCAACATGCGCCGGGCCTTCGCGGGAGCGGCGCTCATGGGCTTCGGAGGTATGCTCGCCGGCGGCTGCGCCATCGGCGCGGGAGTCACCGGCGGCTCGATCTTCGTCGCGACCGCTTGGCTCGCCCTCCTGTCCATGTGGATGGGCGCCATGGCCACCGACCTCCTCGTCGACCAACGCAGGCCCTCCGCGCTCCTCGCCTGACCCTTTCATCTTTCCCCGCATACGCAATCGACGGTGCCACCCAAGCCGCCAACCGGCATAGGCGCCTGTCTCGCCAAAGGCGAGCAGGCGCAAGACCTGTGCGGGCGTCAGCCCGCTCCGCTTAATAGAAACTCTGCGGGTCGATATCGACCGACAGCCGGACGTCGCCCTTCACCGGCACCCGCGCGAGCCAGGCCCTGAGCGCCGGCTGCACCGCCACCGTTTTCGGCGCCTTGACGAGCAGCCGAACCCGATGGCGCCCCCGGACCCTCGCGATCGGCGCGGGCGCAGGCCCGAACACCTGAGCGCCGATCTGGACGAGCGGCGCGTCGGCCCGGGCGAGCGCCGTGCCCAACCCCATGGCCATGTCGATGTCGGGCGCCGAGATCACCACCCCCACGAGCCGACCATAGGGCGGCACACCCGCCGCTTGCCGCTCTCCCGCCTCGGCCTGCCAGAACCGCTCTTCGTCGCCTGCGAGGATCGCGCGGATCACCGGATGTTCGGGCTGAAAGGTCTGGAGCATCGCCTTTCCCGGAATGTCCCCGCGCCCGGCCCGCCCCGCCACCTGGCGGATGAGCTGGAACGTCCGCTCCGCCGCCCGCAGGTCGGACCCTTGCAGGCCAAGGTCCGCGTCGATCACACCGACCAGCGTGAGCAGCGGAAAATTGTGCCCCTTCGCCACGATTTGCGTCCCGATGATGATGTCCGCACCACCTTCGGCGATCCGCTCGATCTGCGCCTTGAGTGCCCGCGCACTTGCGAAGAGATCCGACGAC
>LUOO01000089.1 GCA_001626765.1 Maritimibacter sp. REDSEA-S28_B5 | reverse complement strand
GCCTATGTCATCGGGCGAGAGGCCGAGGCCTTTGCCCGCGATCTGGGCGTGCCCGACACCGAGGTCTGCCAGACCATGGAACGCGCCGTCGCGGCGGCCCATCACGAGGCCGAGCCGGGCGACATCGTGCTCCTCGCCCCGGCGGCGGCGAGTTTCGACCAATATGACAGTTTCGAGAAGCGCGGCGAGGATTTCATCGCGCGGGTCACGGCGCTCATTGGCTGAGGTGACGACGACACGCCCCGACCGGCTTGGCATTGGGATCGGGCTGAAGCTCTGCGCGGTGTTGGCTTTCGTGGTCATGGGCGCGCTCATCAAGGCGACGGCAGAGGCGGTCCCGGTGGGCGAGGTCGTGTTCTTCCGCTCGCTCTTTGCGGTGCCTATCATGCTGGGATATCTGGCCTATGTGGGCCAGCTGCGCGACGGCATCCGCACCCACCGTCCGATCGGCCACCTTTGGCGCGGGATGGTAGGCACCACCGCGATGGCGCTCATGTTCGTGTCGCTGACGCTCCTGCCGCTGCCCGAGGTGACGGCGCTGCAGTACGCGACCCCGATCTTCATCGTGATCCTCGCTGCCGTGATGCTGGGGGAACGGATCCGGCTCTTTCGCATGGCGGCGGTGACCATGGGGCTGGTGGGCGTGATCATCGTGCTCTGGCCCCGCCTGAGCGCGATCGGGGGCGCCCCGGGCGGCGCCGCAGGAGGGGTCTTGGGGGGCGAGACCTTGGGCGCGATCCTTATGATGGGGTCGGCGCTGGCTGCGGCGCTGGCGCAGGTGCAGGTGCGCAGCCTCGTGGCCACCGAACGCCCGGCAACCGTGGCGCTCTACTTCTCGCTCTCCTCCACGTTCTTCAGCCTGCTCACCGCCCCCTTCGGCTGGGTCTGGCCCGAGCCATGGGTGGTCGCGCTGCTGATCATCTGCGGGTTGATCGGCGGGGCCGGACAACTGTGCCTGTCGGCCAGTTACCGCTTTGCTCCCGCCGCCACCATCGCGCCCTTCGACTATGCTTCGATCTTCTTCGCGACCGCCATCGGGGTTGTTTTCTTCGGCGAGGTTCCGACAGTCTACACCGTCGTCGGCGCGTCCATCGTGATTGCGGCAGGCATCCTGATTATCTGGCGCGAACGGCGTCTGGGCAAGGATCGGGCGGCCTCCAAACAGGCCACGCAACCCCCCGCCTAAGCGCGTCCCAGCGCTATCAGGTGGAACGGGTTGTGCGGCCCACGCAGGTCTTGCGCCGCGAAGACTTCTGCAGGCGCCCGGAGTGACCGGGTGGCGACGTTGTGCTTTCCAGCCGGGACAAATCGCGCTAGGGTGGCCGTCAAGATCCGGGATAACCTGGACGTAAACGAGGCAGTATCGGCGGAACTCCCATGACCGAAATGGTATATGGTGCGGTCACGCAGACGGCGAAGGACCCGATCCTTCCCCGCTGGTGGCGCACGATCGACAAATGGTCGATCTCCTGCATCCTTCTTTTGTTCGCGATCGGATTGGTGCTTGGTCTCGCGGCCTCGCCGCCGCTGGCCGAGCGCAACGGGCTGCCCGCGTTCTATTACGTCGAGCGGCAACTGGCCTTTGGCGTCATGGCCTTCACGGTGCTCTTCGCGACGACCCTCATGTCGCCCAAGGTGGTGCGGCGTCTGGGCGTCCTGGGCTTTGTCGTGACCTTCGCGGCCATCGTGATGCTGCCGATCTTTGGCACCGACTTCGGCAAAGGGGCGATCCGCTGGTATTCGCTGGGCTTCGCGTCCGTCCAGCCCTCGGAGTTTCTCAAGCCCTTTTTTGTCGTGGTCGCGGCCTGGCTCATGGCCGCAAGTCAGGAAATCCAGGGTCCCCCGGGCCGGTCGATGTCGCTCGCACTTACTCTCGTGATCGTCGGCTTCCTCGCCATGCAGCCGGACTTCGGCCAGTCGGCGCTGGTGCTCTTTGGTTGGGGCGTGATGTATTTCCTCGCCGGTGCAAGCTACCTGCTGATCGTCGGCGTTGTGGCGCTCGTCGTGCTGGGCGGCTTTGTCGCCTACGAGAACTCGGAACACTTCGCCCGCCGGATCGACGGCTTCCTGTCGCCCGACGTGGACCCGCGCACCCAGCTTGGCTATGCGACCAACGCCATCCAGCAGGGCGGGTTCTTTGGCGTGGGCGTGGGCGAGGGGCAGGTGAAATGGTCGCTGCCTGACGCGCATACCGATTTCATCATCGCGGTCGCTGCCGAAGAATACGGACTCGTGCTCGTCCTGCTCATCATCGCGCTCTACATGACCATCGTGGTGCGCAGTTTTCTCCGCCTCATCAACGAACGCGACACCTTCATCCGGCTCGCGGGCACCGGGCTTGCCGCCATGTTCGGCGTTCAGGCGCTCATCAACATGGGCGTGGCCGTCCGGCTCTTGCCCGCCAAGGGGATGACACTACCTTTCGTCAGCTACGGTGGCTCGTCGCTCATCGCGATGGGGATTTCGGCGGGAATGCTGATCGCTCTCACGCGGCACCGGCCACAGGGCAAGATCGAAGACTACCTGACGCAGAGAGGCGGCAGATGACCGAGAAACCGCCCCTGCTCGTGATCGCCGCTGGCGGCACGGGCGGGCATATGTTCCCGGCGCAGGCGCTGGCCGAGGTCATGCTCGCGCGCGGCTGGCGCGTGAAGCTCTCGACCGACGCGCGCGGCGCGCGTTACGCGGGCGGATTCCCCGAGGCCGTGCAGGTGGAAGAGGTCTCTTCCGCCACGTTCGCGCGCGGCGGCGCGATGGCCAAGCTCGCTGTTCCTTTTCGACTCTTGGGTGGCGTTTCTGGTGCAACGGTGCGTATGCTTACCGATAGGCCGAAAGCGGTCGTCGGGTTCGGTGGATACCCCAGCATTCCCGCGCTTTCCGCGGCGCTTGCAACACGAACCCCCCGCGCCATTCATGAACAGAACGGCGTCCTTGGCCGGGTGAACAAGCGCTTCGCGACACGGGTCCAGCGGCTCGCCTGCGGCACGTGGCCGACCACGCCCATGCCTGAGGGTGCCGTGCCTGTGCATGTCGGCAACCCGGTGCGCGCCGCCGTGCTCGAACGCGCGGGTGCAGGCTATATCCCGCCGGGCGACTACCCCATGTCGGTGCTCGTCATCGGCGGTTCGCAGGGCGCACAGGCGCTCTCCGACCATGTGCCTGCCGCCATCGCGGCCCTTCCCGACCATATCCGCCGCCATGTCACGGTCAGCCATCAGGCCCGCGACGAGGACGGCGAACAGGTTGCGGCCTTCTACGCCGACCACGGCATCCGCGCCGAGGTGCAGCCCTTCTTTGCTGATGTGCCGCGCCGGATCGCGGAAGCACAGCTTGTGATCAGCCGGTCGGGCGCCTCGTCGGTTGCCGATATTTCGGTCGTCGGGCGGCCCTCGATCCTCATTCCCTTTCCCCATGCGATGGACGATCACCAGACCGCCAACGCACGTGGCCTCGTCGATGCGGGTGCTGCGATCCTGATTCCGGAGAGCCAGCTTTCGACGCAGGTTCTTGCCGATCAGATGACCGCGGTTCTGGACAATCCGGCGGGGGCAATGCAGATGGCCATCGCCGCGCTGGGGCAGGGCAAGCCGGAGGCGGCGCAAACCCTGGCCGACCTCGTCGAGGACATTGCGGCCAACCATAAAGGCTAAGGCGCGGCGCCCGCGCAGCAACGAACAAGAGGGACCGGCGATGAACGCAGCGGCAACCAAACTCCCCACCGAAATGGGGGCTGTGCATTTCGTCGGTATCGGCGGCATCGGCATGTCGGGCATTGCCGAGGTGCTTTTGAACCACGGCTACAAGGTGCAGGGATCGGACCTCAAGGCGTCGCCCATCACCGACCGGCTTGCCTCGCTCGGCGCCGAGATCTTCCTCGGTCAGCGGGCCGAGAACCTCGAGAATGCCGAGGTGGTCGTGATCTCGTCGGCCATCAAGAAGGGCAACCCCGAACTTGATACCGCACGTGCCAAGGGTCTGCCCGTCGTGCGCCGGGCCGAGATGCTGGCCGAGCTCATGCGATTGAAATCGAACATCGCCGTCGCGGGCACCCATGGCAAAACGACGACGACCACGCTCGTGGCCGAACTGCTCGTCGCGGGCGGGATCGACCCGACCGTGGTGAACGGTGGCATCATCCACGCTTATGGCTCGAACGCCCGGATGGGGCAGGGCGAATGGATGGTGGTCGAGGCGGACGAGAGCGACGGGACCTTCAACCGGCTACCCGCGACCATCGCCATCGTGACCAACATCGACCCCGAGCACATGGACCACTGGGGCACGGTCGAGGCGCTGCACAAGGGCTTTTACGACTTCGTGTCCAACATCCCTTTTTATGGGCTGGCCGTGTGCTGCACCGACGATGCCGACGTGCAGTCGCTCGTGGGCAAGATCACCGACCGCCGCGTCGTGACCTTCGGCTTCAACGCGCAGGCCGACGTGCGCGCCGTTGGCCTCACCTACAAAGCGGGCGTGGCGCATTTCGACATCGTGCTGCCGGACATCACGATCGAGGATTGCACCCTGCCCATGCCAGGAAATCACAATGTCTCCAATGCGCTGGCCGCTGTCGCCGTGGCGCGCCACCTTGGGATGAAGGCCGACGAGATACGCAGCGCGCTCGCGGCCTTTGGCGGGGTGAATCGGCGCTTTACCCGCGTGGGCGAGTGGAACGGCGTGCCGATCATCGACGACTACGGGCACCACCCGGTCGAGATTGCTGCCGTGCTCAAGGCCGCGCGGCAGGCGGTGGGCGAGGATACCGGGGGCCGGGTCATCGCCGTTCACCAGCCGCACCGCTACTCACGGCTGCACACGCTGTTCGAGGATTTCTGTACCTGCTTCAACGAGGCCGACGTGGTGGGCATCGCCGATGTCTATGCGGCAGGTGAGGATCCCATTCCGGGCGCCTCGCGCGACGACCTGGTCGCCGGGCTGACCGCGCACGGGCACCGCCATGCGCATGTGGTGGGATCCGAGGAGGACCTTGCTACGTTGGTGCGGGAGAATGCGAAACCGGGCGATATCGTGGTGTGTCTCGGCGCAGGGACGATAAGCACCTGGGCACGAGGGCTCGAGGCCAAGCTCGCCGGGTAGGATGGGGCCCGACCCCATCCTACGACAGGGCGCTACACCAATCCTTTGAACAGACCCTGGAACCAGCCGATGGGCAGGTGCTGACCGACCGTGAACATCCATGAGAAGGGGCGCGGGAAGCTGTGCGAGAACTTGCGCCGGTCGATGGCGTGGATCACATGCGCGGCGGCCTCTTCGGGTGTCATGAGCTGCGGCATGTTGAACTCGTTCTTCTCGGTCAGCCGCGTGTCGATGAAGCCCGGGTTCATGCGCTGCACGAGGATATCGGTCTTGGATAGGTCGATGCGCAGGTTCTCCGCCGTGTGCATGACGGCGGCTTTCGACAGGCCGTAGCCAACCGCGCCGGGCAGCCCCCGGAACCCTGACAAGGAGCCGATCAGCGCGATGTGCCCCTTGTTCGCCTTGACGAAGCGCGGCACGACCTCGCCCAGCACGTTCACGCAGCCGGTGATGTTGGTGTCGATCATGAGCCGCACCGCGTCGCCATTCCATTCCGTCGCCTTGGTTGGCTCGTAGGCCCCGACCGAATAGATCATACCGTCGAACTGCCCCGCCTTTTCCGCAGCCTCGGCCACGGAGGCGGGGTCGGTCACGTCGACGGCAATCGCCACAGCGTCGCGCAGCGATCCGGCCAGTTCCTTGAGCCGGTCCTCGGACCGCGCCGACACGATGAGCGAGGCACCGCGGGCATCCAGCGCCTCGGCCAGCGCGCGGCCAAGGCCCTCGGAGGCACCGACAATCCAGTAGCGGGAGGCGGGAAGGGATTTCTTGCTCATGAGGTGACGTCTTCCATTGGCGGTTCGGGGCGCTTGCGGAACGGCGCGCCCTTCCATTTCAGTTTCGCGGCCTGCCACAGGATCAGCGCCATGACCCGAAGCGCCCCCAGCGGGCGTCGGATCGTGGCGGCGGCAAGTCGGGGGTAGGTGAGGCGGTTCAGAGGACCGGTCAGCGTGGCGGTGACGCCCCCTTGTCCGTTCACATGGTCGATCACGATGGCGACCCGGTCCAAGGTGAAGGAGAAACGGAAGCGATAATCGCCCGCGATCTCCTGAAAGGGCGAGACGTGGAACACCTTCTCGGCCCGGATCACGTCGGAAGGCCGGATCGGCGCAAAGTGGTCACGCTTGCACAGGTAGGAGTGTCGGTCTCCCATCGTGTTGTTCACCTCGGCGATGACCCCGACAAGCTGCCCCTCGCGTTCGGCGAGCCAAAAGGCGACGGGGTTGAACCAGAAGCCCAGAAACCGCGGTTGTGCGAGGAGCCAGATGCGCACGTCGTCGAGCGCGAGACCCGCACTTGCGAACACCTCTCGCGCCCAGGCCACGCCGCGGCCATTGCCGCGCGGTCCACCGTGATCGCGGTCATTCAGCGACATAATCCCCGGCGCGTTGCGGGCATAGAGTGGCCGCAATCCCTCCGCGTCGCCGGGATCGACGAGCAGGTAGTCCACCCCGTAGGTGAAGCTGTTCTTCACCGCGCCCTTGCGGGCGTGGGTCGTGGAGCCGGAAAGGAGGAAGGCCTTGGTCATCGGTTCATTCCGCCGCGATCAGCTCCGGCACGGCGTCACGCAGGGCGCGCATCTTGTCGGCCACGGCCACTGCCGACGCAAACCCGTCCTCGTGGAACCCGTGCCGCATGTAGGCGCCCGCGAACCACGTTCCGCGCGTGCCGTTGAGGTCCGTCAGCGCCCTCTGTGCCGCCAGCGCCGCCTTGTCGAACACCGGGTGATCGAAGCTCACGTCGTCATAGATCGTGTCCTCGCGGATCTCGCCCACCGGGTTCAGCGAGACGAAAAGCGGATCACTTTCGGGAATGTTCTGGAGCCGGTTCATCCAGTAGGTCACGCCCACGTGGCTGTCGTCGCCCTTGGTATCGGCGCGGTAAGTCCAGGCCGACCAGCAGCGGGTGCGACGCGGCATCTGGGTCACGTCCCGGTGCAGCACGGCCCGGTTCGGTTGATAGCGGATCGCGGAGAGTGCCGCGACCTCTTCGGGCGAGGCATCGGTCAGGATCCGCAGCGCCTGATCGGAATGGCAGGCAAAGATCACCTCGTCGTAGACCTCGGGCACCATGCCTTGCGCCGTGACCGTAACCACGCCGTCCGCGCGCTTTACATGAGACACCGGCGTGCCGGGCCGCAGTCGCGCGCCCTTGGCCTGCACGTCAGCCGAGAGCCTGCGGACATACTCCCGCGAGCCGCCGTCGATCGTATACCACTGGTGCTGCTTCCAGCTCAGGAGCGAATGGTTCTTGAAGAAGTTGACCAGCGTCTTGGCCGGGAACGCCCGCACGTCCATTGTGGGCGTGGACCAGATCGCGCCGCAGATGGGCAGGAGATAGTAGTTCTCGAAATAGGAGCCGAGCCCCATCTCGCGCACCAGTTCCCCGATGGTCACGTCGTCGGATTGTGCGGCCGCTTCGGCCCCCTCGTTGAACTTGAGGATATCGCGGATCATCGCGACGAAGCGCGGATTTGCGACGTTGCGACGCTGGCCGAAGATCGTGTTGAGGGTCTGGAGC
>LUOO01000088.1:3033-35407 GCA_001626765.1 Maritimibacter sp. REDSEA-S28_B5 | reverse complement strand
GGATGGTATTTCGCGCTGCGAACCGAACCGGACGCGCTGGTGTGGACGCTCATCGGCTTGGGCACGGTATTCGCGGGCGTTCTGGGCTGGCGGACCGGGCGCGGGCCTCTGCCGGGCCTCGCGCTCATCTCATGGGCCACCGCCGTTGTGCTCGCAGGCATGATGATCGCCGGTCTGCGCAGCCAGATGGTCGCGGGGCCGGTGCTCGATTTCCGTTACTACGGACCCGTGGAGGGGCGCGTCGTCGCCGTGGACCGCTCGGGATCCGAGGCGGTGCGGCTCACGCTCGACCGGGTGCGGCTCGACCGCGTGAATCCGTGGAAGCTGCCGAACCGCATCCGGATCTCGCTTCATGGCGATACCCAGTGGATCGCGCCGGAACCGGGGATGCGGGTGGCGCTGACCGCGCATCTGTCCGGGCCCGAGGGGCCGGTCGAGCCGGGGGGATTTGATTTCCGGCGCATGGCGTGGTTTCGCGGGATCGGCGCCGTGGGTTATTCCCGTGTGCCCGCGATGGTCCTTGCGCCGCCCGCGCGGGAGTTGCCCGTCGAACGCCTGCGCGCAGCGATTTCGGCGAGCGTGCGCACGGCAATACCAGGCGAGGCGGGCGCCTTTGCCGCCGCCATCACTACGGGTGACAGGTCTGCCATGGGGGCCGACACGGTTCAGGCGCTGCGTGATTCCAACCTCGCCCATCTTCTCGCCATCTCGGGGCTGCACATGGGGCTGCTGGTCGGGTTCGTGTTTTCTAGCCTGCGCATGGGCATGGCACTGGTCCCCGGTCTGGGCACCGTGACCGACATCCGACGCATCGCGGCCATCGCGGCACTGGTGGCGGGCGCCTTCTATCTGTCGCTCTCCGGGGGCGCCGTGTCGACCGAACGCGCCTTCATCATGGTCGCCGTGATGATGGGCGGCATCATCGCGGGGCGGCGGGCGCTCACGCTCCGGGCCGTGGCGGTGGCGGCGCTGGTGCTGCTCGTGCTGCAACCCGAGAGCCTCGTCGAGGCCGGGTTCCAGATGTCCTTTGCCGCGACCATCGCCCTTGTCGCGGTCTTCGGCGCGCTGCGAGAGTTCGAGGGGCGCAGACTGCCCCGCTGGGCGCGGCCCGTCTTTGCCGTGGTGCTCTCCTCGCTCGTGGCCGGGCTTGCCACCGCGCCCTTCTCGGCAGGCATCTTCAACCGCGTCGTGCATTACGGGCTTGTCGCCAACGTGGTCGCGGTGCCCGTCATGGGATCGCTCGTCATGCCGCTCGCGGTGATCGCCGCGCTGCTCGCGCCGCTCGGGCTGTCGTGGATCGCGCTCGACCTCATGCGCTGGCCGATCGAGTGGGTTCTCTGGGTCGCCAAGGCCACCGCGCAGCTGCCGGGGGCGGTGGACGCGGTGGTGGTGCCGCCGGACTGGGTGCTGCCGGTGGTGGCGCTTGGCGGTCTGGCGCTGGTGCTTCTGCGTGGCGGCGGGCGCGTTCTGGGCGCGGTCGCCGTGATCGCGGCGCTCGCCGGCTGGACGCAGGCCACGCGGCCCGATGTGCTCGTCTCGCCCACAGGCGGGCTTGTTGGTATCTTGGGGTCAGACGGGCGTGGGCTGTCCAAGGACCGGGGCGAGACGTTCGCGGCGGAAAACTGGCTCGCCAACGATGGCGACATGGCGGATCAGGAGACGGGTTTTGCGCGCGGGATCTTTGCGGGGGAGGTCGGCGCGCGGGTTGCGCGCGTCGGGGGGATGACCGTCGCCCACCTGACAGGGCGCGATGTGGCCGGCCGCATTCCAGCGGTTTGCGAAATCGCCGATCTGGTGGTCGTGTCGGTCGATCCCGGTGTCGCGGCGGATTGCCCGGTCCTTACGCCAGAGATCCTGCGCCGGACCGGGTCCGTCGCGGTCTGGATCGAGGGCGGGGAGATGCGTGTCGTGACCGAGGCCGAGGTTTCGGGTCAAAGACCCTGGACCATGGCGGGACGACGCAAGGCTGACACCCGGCACAACGACGATGGCGTCGCGCCGCTCGACCTCCTCATCGGATCAACGCGATCAGGGGCTTCGTCCCGCGTTGGCACCGCTCAATAGGTGCGGATGAGCCCAACGAGCTTGCCCTGCACCTTGACCTGACCTTCACGCAAGAGCCGCGTCTCGTAGGCCTCGTTCGCCGCCTCAAGCGCGATCATGTCGCCCGAGCGGCGGAAGCGTTTGAGCGTCGCCTCGTAGCCGTCGACCTGCGCCACGACGATGTCGCCGTTTTCGGCGGTCGAGGTTTCGCGGATGATCACCACGTCGCCGTTGTTGATCCCTGCGTTGATCATGGAATCACCCTTGACCTCGAGTGCGTAGTGCTTGCCCTTCCCGGACACCATGCCGCCGGGAATGGCGACGTGGCTCTCCGTCGATCACCTTGGGCGAGAACCCCGACCTGCCGCCGGTTTCCAGCGTTTCGGGCAGACGCGTGATTTCGATGGCGCGGGCACGGTGGGCGAGGCGGCGGATGTAGCCGCGTTCCTCGAGCGCCGTGATCAGGCGGTGAATGCCGGACTTGGACCGAAGCTGCAGAGCCTCTTTCATCTCGTCGAAACTGGGGGGCACGCCGTCGCGCTGCACCCGCTTGTGGATGAATTCGAGAAGGTCCAGTTGTTTCTTGGTCAGCATTGCTCGCCCTCTGATCCGTTGGTGCCCGTCGATCCTGCCGACCTGAAATCCGGAGGCAAGCGCGGGCCGTTCGACTAATGTTCTATCCGCGTTCCCCTTTCGTGTCAACGATTTGGTGGCAAGTGTCGACTAGAGTATCAGGTAGGTCACCGGTTCCCCCGCTGCGCGCGCGGGGTCGTTCGGGGGTCTGACGATCAGCGCGTTGGCGGTGGCCAGCACGGAAAGCAGGGCGCTGTCCTGTCGGTCCATCGCCGCGATACCGTCGGCGTCCCTCACCGCGCGCATGTAGTGCTGACGCGGCCCGTTCGCCTCGAGCGGGGCGGTGAGCGTGGCGGTCAGCTCAGGTGTCTCGACCTCGGTCTGGCCCAGCAGGCGGCGCAGCGCGGGCAGGACAAAGACGGTGCCGCAGACGAGGGCCGAGACCGGGTTGCCGGGCAGGCCGATCATCGGCGTCTTGCCCATGCGACCGGCCATCAGCGGTTTGCCGGGGCGCATGGCGACCTTGTAGAAAGCCTGCTCCATGCCAAGTTCGGCGGCGACCTGTCCCACGAGATCATGGTCTCCGACCGAGGCCCCGCCGATGGTGATGATCAGGTCTGCCCCGGAAGCCAGGCCAAAGACGGTGGCGAGGCTCTCGCGCGTGTCCCGCGCAATGGGCAAGAGCCGCGCATTGGCTCCAGCGGCGTCCAGCATCGCCTTCAGCCCGAAAGAGTTCGACGCGACGATCTGGTCGGGGCCGGGCACTTCACCGGGCATGACAAGCTCGTCCCCGGTCGCGATGATCGCCACATCGGGGCGGCGGGTCACGGTGACGGCGGGCACGTTCATCGAGGCGATGAGCGCCACGTCTTTCGGCGTCAGAACGCGCGGCGCGGCGACTGTACCGCCCACCCGGAAATCATTGCCGGCGGGGCGGATGTTCGGCCCCGAGGACAGGTTGCGGTGAAGCGAGATGAGGCTGCCGCGCAGCGTCACGTCTTCCTGGATGACAACGTGATCGGCCCCCTCGGGCACCGGCGCGCCGGTAAAGATGCGCACGGCCTGACCGGAGCCGACGCGGCCCTCGAACCGCTCGCCTGCGCGGGCCTCGCCAATAACCTTGAACAGCGCGTCAGGCTCGACCTCGAGGTCCTTGACCGCGTAGCCGTCCATGGCAGAGGCGGCGAAGGGCGGCTGATCACGGGTGGCCACAACCGGCTCGGCCAGCGTGCGGCCAGCGGCATGGGCGAGCGATACTGTTTCGGTCGAAAGCGGCGTGATCAGGTCAAGGATTCGCCCAAGCGCCTCTTCGACCGAAATCATCGCTTCGCCTCGTATGTCCCCGATTTGCCGCCGGATTTGGCGAGCAGGTGGATGCCTTCGATGCGCATGCCCTTTTCCGCCGCCTTGAGCATGTCGTAGATCGTCAGCGCGGCGACCGACACGGCGGTCAGTGCCTCCATCTCGACCCCGGTCTGGCCCGAGGTCTTGACCGTCGCGGTGATGCGCACGCCGGGCAGGTCGTCGTCGGTCACGAGGTCGAGCGCGACCTTGGTGATCGGCAGTGGATGGCACAGCGGGATCAGTTCGGCAGTCTTCTTCGCGCCCATGATCCCCGCGATCCGCGCAATGCCCAGAACGTCACCCTTCTTCACGGTGCCTTCCTTGACGAGGGCAAGCGTCGCTGGTTCCATCACCACGACGCCGGTCGCGATGGCGGTACGGTCCGTGACCGCCTTGCCCGATACATCAACCATATGCGCCTGACCGGTGGCGTCGAAATGGGTCAGACGATCGCTCATGCGGGCACCGGGTTGGCCAGGAGCCTTCGCGTTGCCGCCTCCACATCGTCCTGGCGCATGAGCGCCTCGCCGATCAGGAAGGAACGCGCGCCCACTTGGGCCATGTCAGCCAGATCCTCGGGCGTGAAAAGACCGGATTCGCACACGAGGTGCCGCGCGGAATCAGCGAGTTTCGCCAAGGTCCGTGTGGTGTCGAGCGTCGTCTCGAATGTCTTGAGGTTGCGGTTGTTCACACCCAGAAGCGGCGACTTCAGCGCCTCGGCGCGGTGGAGTTCGTCCGCGTCATGTATCTCGACCAGCACGTCCATGCCCCATTCAAAGGCAGCGGCTTCCAGTTCGGCGGCCTGCGCGTCCTCGACCGAGGCCATGATGATGAGGATGCAGTCGGCCCCCATCGCGCGGGCTTCCGCCACCTGGTAGGTGTCATACATGAAATCCTTGCGCAGGACCGGCAGGTCGGTGGCCGCGCGGGCGGCAACGAGGTAATCCTCGTGGCCCTGAAAACTGGGCGCATCCGTCAGAACCGACAGACAGCTCGCGCCTCCGGCCTCGTAAGCCTTGGCGATCGCGGGCGGATCGAAATCAGGGCGGATGAGGCCCTTCGATGGCGAGGCCTTCTTCACCTCGGCGATGAGCCCATAGCCACGCGTCGCGGCCTGGGTCAGACGCGAGGCAAAACCACGGGGGCTTGATGCGTCACGGGCGGCAGCCTCGACCTCGGCCAGGGGGCGCGCGGCTTTTCGCGCGGCAACCTCGTCGAGTTTGTAGGCTTTGATCTTGTCGAGCACATTGGTCATGGCTCCGGGTTTAGTCGGGGGGATGGGTTTGGGCAAGGTGGACTGAAGTTCTGCATGTGGCGGCTTCGGGATTTGCGTATTTTTGGGAAAGATGAAAGGGGGTGCGACTTCGGTCGGCCTTGCGAAGGTGGGCGCGCGGTGCGAGCCTGACGGTGACGGAGGACATCATGGCAGAGCAATACGACGACATTCCGGCGATTGCATTGGACTGGCACCGGGCGGGCAAGGGCGCGGTGCTCGCGACCGTGGTCGAGACATGGGGCTCGGCGCCGCGTCCCGTGGGGTCGCATCTCGTGATCTCGGGCGCGGGCGAGATACAGGGCTCGGTCTCGGGCGGCTGTGTCGAGGGCGCCACGGTGCTCGAGGCGATGGAGGCTCTGGAGGACGGCGAATCGCGGCTGCTTACCTATGGCGTGTCGGATGACGAAGCCTTTGCGGTCGGGCTGGCCTGCGGTGGCACGATCCGGGTGCTGGTCGAGCCGGTCGGGCGCGCCGTGCCCGAGGATATGCTCGCGAAGCTGGTCGCGAAACGCGCGGCGCGAGAGCCCGTGGGTTATGTCGTCGATCTGGACGACTGGGCGCGGCGCCTTGTCGGCGTAGAGACTGTGCCGGAACGGTTCCGGTCGGATCGCTCGGGGGTCGAAGAGGACGGGCGGACCTTTGTCGCCATCCACAACCCGCCGCTGCGCATGGTGATCGTGGGCGCGGTCCATATCGCCCAGGCACTGGTGCCCATGGCGCGGCTCGCGGGCTATGACCCGCTCATCATCGACCCGCGCGGCGCCTTTGCGCAGGAACATCGCTTTCCGGGTGAGGACATCCGAGAGGATTACCCGGACGAGGTGCTGCCGGATTATGGCCTCGACGCGCGAACCGCCGTGGTCACGCTGTCACACGATCCCAAGATCGACGATCCGGCCATCGAGGCGGCGCTTCGGTCGAACTGTTTCTACGTGGGTTCGCTCGGGTCCAAGCGGACTCACGCGAAACGGGTGGAGCGGCTGGGCGAGCGTGGGTTCAGCGCGGATCAGATCGCGCGGATTCATGCGCCGGTGGGGTTGGATATCGGGGCGAAATCGCCCGCTGAAATCGCGGTCTCTGCCATGGCGCAGATCACGCAGGTTCTGCGGCAGGGTTAGATGGAGTTCGGTTCGGTTCCCATTGGCGAGGCGACAGGGGGCGTTCTGGCCCATTCCGTGGCGCTCGCGGGCGGCAAGCTCAAGAAGGGCACGGTTCTGGGCGGCGAGGACGTGGCGCGGCTGCGCGAGGCGGGCGTCGAACGTGTGACTGTGGCGCGGCTCGGTCCCGACGATCTGGGCGAGGACGCTGCGGCGCTGATGTTGGCCCAAGCGCTGATCGAAGGGAAGCCGGGTCTCGTGCTGTCCAGGCCCTTCACGGGCCGGGTAAACATTCTGGCCGAAGAACCTGGGCTCGCGCGGCTCGACGTGGCGCGGCTTCATGCGGTCAACGCGGTGGACGAGATGCTGACGCTCGCCACTGTGCCGGACTGGCACCGGATGGACCCCGGCAGCATGGTGGCGACGGTCAAGGTGATCTCCTACGGGGTGGCGCACTCAGGGGTCGCGGCAGCGGTAGAAGCCGGGCGTGGGGCCATCGGGATTGCGCCAGTGACCACGCGGACCGCCGACCTGATCGTCACCGAGCATGAGGCGGGATCGACCGAGGACACCGGGCGCGGTTACCGCGCCATCGAGGCGCGGCTCACGGCGCTTGGCATGACACTGGAACAGGTGACCCCCGTGCCGCACGCGGCGGGCGACGTGGCCTTTGCGGTGTCCGCGAGCCGGGCCGACATGGTTCTCATCCTCACTGCAAGTGCCACCTCGGACCCGCGCGACGTGGGGCCGGAGGGGCTGCGGCAGGCGGGCGGGCAGGTGACACGCTTCGGGATGCCGGTCGATCCGGGCAACCTCCTGTTCTACGGCACCGCCGCCGATGGGCGTCCCGTCATCGGCCTGCCGGGATGTGCGCGCAGTCCCGCGATGAACGGCGCGGACTGGGTGCTCGAACGGCTCGCGGTCGGATGCCCCCCCACGGTCGCCGAGGTATCGGCCATGGGCGTGGGCGGGCTCTTGAAAGAAATTCCGACCCGCAAACAGCCGCGCAACGGCTAGCAAAGTGGCATCCGGCGATCTGTTCCAGCCGGTCCATTGTCTCAACCCTGAGACAACCCCGACCAAGGTGTAGGCACATAGCCCTAAAGTCGTGTTTCCAAAATGCGCGGGGGGGTGCTTAAGTATCTCAAAAGACGTCATAGGGAGGATCACATGACGAAAGTCACGATGACCGTGAACGGCAAGTCCGTCTCCGGCGAGGCGGAAGGGCGCACGCTGCTTTCCACCTTCATTCGCGAAAACCTGCGCCTGACCGGCACCCACGTCGGCTGCGACACGGCCCAGTGCGGTGCCTGCACCGTCCATGTGAATGGCCGCAGCGTGAAGTCCTGCAACATGTTCGCGGCTCAAGGACAACCCCAAGCCGACGGAGCACGAGGTGCGCGCTTACCTCACCGGCAACCTGTGCCGTTGCACGGGCTACCACAACATCGTCAAGGCGATCATGGCCGCGTCCGGGCAGGACGTTTCGGCCGTCGCGGCGGAATGATTTCGGCGTAAAGCCAGCACGTATCCAGGGAGGATCATATGCCAGCAGATGGAGGCATCGGCGCGCCGAACAAGCGCCGTGAAGACGTTCGGTTCCTGACCGGCAAGGGGCGTTATACCGACGACCTGAACCGTCACGGCCAGACCCATATGTATATTCTGCGCAGCCAGGTTGCGCATGGACGGATCAACGGGATCGACACCGCCGAAGCCGAGGCGATGGAGGGTGTGGTCGCGATCCTGACCGGCAAGGACTTCGAAGGCGTGGGCAGCATCCCCTGCGGCTGGCAGGTCACCGACCGTCATGGTCAGCCGATGCAGGAGCCGGCGCACCCGGTTCTGGCCCAAGGCAAGGTCCGTCACGTTGGTGACCCCATCGCCGCCGTCATCGCCGAGACGCTGGAACAGGCGCGCGACGCGGCCGAGGCCATCGTGGTAGACATCGAGGAACTGCCAGCCGTCATCGACATGAAGGAAGCGGTCAAGGAAGGTGCGCCGAAGGTGCACGACGACCTGACCTCGAACCTCTGCTACGACTGGGGCTTCGTCGAGGAAAACAAGGGCGCTGTGGACGAGGCTTTTGAAAAGGCCGCCCATGTCACGACGCTCGAGCTCGTCAACAACCGTCTCGTCGCCAACCCGATGGAGCCCCGCGTGGCCATCGGCGAGTATGACGAGGCCGACGGCATGTCGACGCTCTACACCACCTCGCAGAACCCGCATGTGATCCGGCTGCTCATGGGCGCCTTCGTGCTGGGTATTCCCGAGCACAAGCTGCGCGTGGTCGCCCCCGACGTGGGTGGCGGCTTCGGCACCAAGATCTTCCACTACGCGGAAGAGGCGCTCGCGACTTTCGCGGCCAAGAAGATCAAGCGTCCGGTGAAATGGACCTCGTCGCGCTCGGAAGCCTTCATGTCCGACGCCCATGGCCGTGACCATGTGACCAAGATCGAACTGGCGCTGGATGCGGACAACAACTTCACCGCGATCCGCACTGATACCTACGCGAACATGGGGGCCTATCTCTCCACCTTCGCCCCCTCGGTGCCGACGTGGCTTCACGGCACACTGATGGCCGGCAACTACAAGACGCCGCTTATCTATGTGAACGTGAAGGCCGTCTTCACCAACACCGTTCCGGTGGACGCCTACCGTGGCGCGGGCCGCCCCGAGGCGACCTTCCAGCTCGAGCGGCTCATTGACAAGGCCGCGCGTGAGCTGGGCGTCGATCCGATTGCGCTGCGTCGCCAGAACTTCATCACCCAGTTCCCCTATGCGACCCCGGTCGCCGTGGAATACGATACGGGCGATTACAACGCGACGATGGACACGCTCGAGACGATGATCGACCGGGCCGGGTTCGAAGCGCGGGCGGCGGAATCGAAAAAGAACGGCAAGCTGCGCGGTCTGGGCGTCAACTGTTACATCGAAGCCTGCGGCATTGCGCCGTCGAACCTCGTCGGCCAGCTCGGCGCGCGCGCGGGTCTTTATGAATCCGCCACCGTGCGGGTGAACGCCACCGGTGGTCTGGTCGTCATGACCGGCTCGCACAGCCACGGGCAGGGGCACGAGACGTCCTTCCCGCAGGTGATCGCGGAGATGATCGGGATCGACCCGAACATGGTCGAGATCGTGCATGGCGACACCGCCAACACGCCGATGGGCATGGGCACCTATGGCTCGCGCTCGCTCGCCGTGGGTGGATCGGCCATGGTGCGCGCCACGGAGAAGATCATCAACAAGGCCAAGAAGATCGCGGCCCACCTGCTCGAAGCCGCCGACAGCGACATCGAACTCAAGGACGGGAAATTCTCGGTCGCGGGCACGGACAAATCCGTGGCCTGGGGCGATGTGACGCTCGCGGCCTATGTGCCCCACAACTACCCGCTCGAGGACATCGAGCCGGGGCTTGAGGAAACCGCCTTCTACGATCCGTCCAACTTCACCTATCCCTCGGGCGCCTATGCCTGCGAAGTGGAAGTGGACCCGGAAACCGGCAAAGTTACCATCGAGAGCTTTGCCGCCGCAGACGACTTCGGCAACATCGTGAACCCGATGATCGTCGAGGGTCAGGTGCATGGCGGTATTGCCCAAGGTGTGGGTCAGGCGCTGCTTGAAGGCGCGGTCTACGACGCCGACGGCCAGCTGCTGACGGGGTCCTACATGGACTACGCCATGCCGCGGGCCGATGACCTGCCGTTCTACGCGGTGGACCATTCGAACGGCACGCCCTGCACCCATAACCCGCTGGGGGTGAAGGGCTGCGGCGAAGCCGGGGCGATCGGGTCGCCGCCCGCCGTGGTGAACGCGGTGATCGACGCGCTCCAGCGCGGCGGCCATGACATCACCCACATCAACATGCCGCTCACGCCCGGACGTGTCTGGGCCGCTATGAACGGCCAGTAAGGGAGCACGAACCATGTATGCATTCGAACTGGAACGGCCCACCTCGCTGGCCGATGCCGAAAAAGCCATCGCCGGGGGCGGTCAGCCGCTCTCGGGGGGGCAGACCCTCATCCCGACGCTGAAACAGCGCCTTGCCATGCCCGAGACGCTCGTGTCGCTCACCGCGATCGACGAACTCAAGGGCATCTCGAAAGAGGGCGACATGCTGGTCATCGGGGGCGCGACCTGCCACGCAGACGTGGCCGCCGACGGCTCCTATCCGGCGCTCTCGGCGCTGGCGGGAAAGATCGGCGACCCCCATGTGCGCAACCGGGGCACCATCGGCGGCAGCTTGGGCAACAACGACCCGTCGGCCTGCTACCCGTCGGCGGCGCTGGCCTCGGGCGCGACCATTGTCACCAACAAGCGTGAGCTTGCGGCGGACGACTACTTCACCGGGCTTTTCGAAACCGCGCTCGACGAGGGCGAGTTCATCAAGGCGGTGAAGTTCCCGATCCCGGAAAAGGCGGCCTACATCAAATTCGAACAGCCCGCCTCGCGCTTCGCGCTGGTCGGTGTGTTCGTGGCCAAAGGTGCGAATGGCGTGCGCGTCGCTGTCACAGGTGCGTCGGAAGGCGGCGTGTTCCGCTGGACCGAAGCCGAACAGGCGCTGTCGTCGAACTTCTCGGCCTCGGCTCTGGACGGGTTGACGGTGTCTGCCGACAACATGATCGGGGACATCCACGGCTCGAAAGCTTATCGCGCCCATCTCGTTGGCGTGGTCACCAAGCGAGCCGTCAACGCCTGCTGAACGTCTGCTAGGGGATAACCGCCCCTCTTTGGGCGATCCACCCCGGCTGCTATGCAATAACACCGTGTCCCGAAAGGGGCGCGGTTTTTCCTTTCCGGGCGGGTTTACGCCGGAAATCCAAGGTGTTGGGCGGATCGGCGCCGGGAGGTGATGGGGGATTAATTCTTGCTCTGGCGGAAGGATGCAGCCGCCGAGGCGGAAGCGGATCTGGAAACCTGCGGCCTCGCGGGTCCTTTCCCCTGCGGGCTCGAAGATGGCACCGAGATCCAGAACGCCATGGAATTGGCCAAGGCCAAGATCATGGGCACGGATGAAGAACAGCAGGCGGCCGATCCGGCCGAGCCCGCTGAACCCGCCACCGCCGAAGCTCCGGCGGACCCCGCCACGCCCGCCGAACCGGGCGAACAGGCCGCCGATGCAGCGGGCAATGCGCCCGCCGCCGTCGAAGAGCCGGTCGAGGAAGCTGCCGAGGCGGCTGAGCCGGCGGAAGAACCTGTGGAAGCGCCTGTGACCGCCGAGGACATGGCGGCGGAAGCCGAGGCCGAGGTTCAGGCGGAAGCGCCTGTTGCCGAAGCCGAGGCAGAGGTTGAAGCCGAGGCGGTCGCGGAACCCGAAGTGGAGACCACCGAAGCCCCAGCGGAACCCGAGATGGAAGCCACCGATGCCCCTGCTGAGGCGGCAGAGGCTCCTGCAGAGGACGACCGCAATCTCGTGGAGAAACTGGCGGATCAGCTCACCGGCGACGATGCCGAAGAGCAGGCTGCCGAAGCCCCAGCCGAAGAAGCGCCCGCCGAGGAATCGCCTGCCGAGGACATGACCGCAGGCGAGCGGATCGAGGCCGATACGGATGCGGAAACCGCTCAGGCGCCCGAAGCCGAAGAGTCGGTGACCGAAGAACCGGCTGCCGAAGATGATCGTGGCCTCGTCGAACAACTCGCCGATCAACTGACCGGTGACGACGCAGATGCCGAAGCGACCGCTGGCGTCGATGCCGAAGCCGACGCGGAAGGCGAGGTTGCGGCCGAAGCCGGTGCTGCCCCCGAAGACACCGCCGAGGCCGATGCGGCAGGCGAAGTCATCGCACAGGACGTGATGCCGGAAGAGCCGGTGGAAGACGCCGCGCCGACGGCGGCCGCTGCAACCGAATCCGACGCGGATGCCGAGGTTGACGTCACGGCGGACGAGGAAGGCGTCGTGGTCGAGGAAGTGACCGCCGAATCCACCCGTTCGGCCAGCGAGGAATACGAGACGCAGGTTGCCGGCGCCTCGGCTACCAATGAAGGCACCGTGCTGTCCAACACGCTCAATCGTGACCTGACCAACTTCGAGAAAATGGTTCTCGTGGGTCTTGGCGGTGTGGCCGTGGGCACGCTCCTGAACAACAACAAGGAAGTCGTCTCGAACTCGGGCGACCGTATCGTGGTCCAGAATCCCGACGGCACCTATTCGGTCTTGAAGAACGACGACGAGATCCTGCGTCAGCCGGGCGCGGTCGTGTCGACCAAGTCCTTTGACGATGGCTCGACCCGGACCATCGTTGACCGTGAAGACGGCTCGCGCATCATCACGGTGCGTGCGGCGGATGGCACGGTTCTCAAGCGGACGAAAGTGACGCCGGACGGCACTTCGATCGTGCTCTTCGACGACACGGTGGCGTCCCAGCCGGTCAGCCGTCAGGAATTCGCGGACTATCGCCCGGCTCCGTCGGTGCAGGTGTCGTCCTCGGACGAGGTTGCGCTGCGCGAAGCCCTGATGGCTTCGATGAACGCGAGCCCGGACCGGACCTTCTCGCTGCGTCAGATCCGCGAGTATGCCCAGATCCGTGACCTCGCCCCGGTTATCGAAGTGGACGCGATCACCTTCAACACCGGCTCTGCGGTCATTACCTCGAGCCAAGCGGAAGAACTTGCCGCGCTCGGGTCGGCCATCCGTGACGTCATCGCGGAGGTGCCCGATGCGGTCTTCCTGATCGAAGGTCACACCGACACGGTGGGCAACGCGGCCTACAATCTCGCGCTGTCGGACCGTCGTGCGGAATCGGTGGCCCTTGCGCTGACCGAATATTTCGACGTGCCGCCGGAAAACCTGATCACGCAGGGTTATGGCGAGAGCGATCTCAAGGTCGCACAAGCGGGTGACATTCGGGAAAACCGCCGCGCGAACGTGCGCAACATCACGCCGCTCTTGCAGTAATCCCGGCCACTACCGGAAAAACAAAGGCCCCTGCGAAAGCAGGGGCCTTTTTCGTGCGATTTGCCGAAACCAGAGGCCCCGGACCACGTCCAGGGCAAGATCCGATCGAGGGGCTACTTGGCGACCGGCCCGATCATCATCACCATCTGACGGCCTTCGAGCTTGGGCATGTTTTCGACCTTGCCGATCTCCTTCACGTCCTCGGCGACCCGTTCGAGCAGATCGCGGCCAAGGTTCTGGTGCGCCATTTCGCGGCCCCGGAAGCGCAGCGTGACTTTCACCTTGTCGCCGTTCTCGAGGAACTTGAACACGGACCGCATTTTCACTTCGTAGTCGTGGGTGTCCGTGTTGGGACGGAACTTCACCTCTTTGACCTCGATGATTTTCTGCTTCTTGCGCGCCTCGGATTCCCGCTTCTGCTGTTCGTATTTGAACTTGCCGAAGTCCATGATCTTGCACACGGGCGGGGTGGCGTTGGGCGAGATTTCGACGAGGTCGAGGCCGGCCTCTTCGGCCATGCGCATCGCTTCCTGAGGGGAAACGACGCCGACATTTTCGCCATCTGCACCGATCAGCCGGATTTCGGGCGCACGGATACGTTCGTTGATCCGGGGTCCGGTGTCGCGGGTGGGCGGTGCGTTGTGGGGTCTGCGAGCTATGACGGAATTCCTTTGTGTCGTGGCAGGGTGTTCGGGTCGCGAAAATAGGCGCGAGAGGTCAGGCTTTCAAGGCGGAATCCGAGCCGGGCGAGGGAAAGGAAGCCGATCCCTTGAACTTTGCCGCCGCCGAACGCATGTCCTTGACCGAACAGGGTTTCATGGAGGGAGTTACGTCATGCGTGGACTGATTGCACTGGTCGTCGTTCTGATCATTGCCGGGGCCGGCTACTTCTGGGTGGTGAATGGGGGCGACACCGATGCCGCCGTGACCGAAATGCAGGGCGCCGCCTCGGACGCGGTCGGAGATGTGTATAAGAGATAGCGCCCAGTCCGTGGGCGAGGTTGCCGAGAGCGCCGCCGATGCGGCCTCCAGCGCCGCGGAAGAGGCCGCTCAGGCGGCGCAGGATGCCGCGGAAGACGCGACGGGCGAAATACAAGGCATGGCCAGCGATGCAGAGGCCGCGGCGACCGAGGCCGCAGAGGGTGCCGCCGAGGCCGCAGAGGCGGCGGCCAACGCGGCGGGCGAAGCGGCCGAGACGGCGACAGAGGCTGCTGCCGAGGCCGCCCAAGGGTCGGCCGAGATGGCCGAAGAGGCGGCAGCGAGCGCCATGGACGCTGCAAATGCCGCCGCTGACGCCGCAGCCGAGGGAGCCAGCACCTTGGCGGACGAGGCTGCCGAAGCGGCCGAGGGCGCGCGCGACGCCGCCGTCTCCGCAGCGAACACAGCGCAGGCTGCTGCCGAAGATGCGCTGGGGATCACCGAATACCTGACGCCCGATAGCTGGGACCGCGACCGTGTCACCGCGCTGGTCGAGGGATCGGACCTTGGCGACGCGCAGAAAGAGCAACTGACGCAGGCCATCGCCGAGACCGAGGGTGACGCAGGCCTCGTCCCCGCCGTGATCGAGGACATCAAGACTGCCTTCGGCATGACCGAATGACGGTGCGCAGGTCAGACACCTGAAAGCACATGAAAACGCCGCGTCCAGGTGGGCGCGGCGTTATTCTGTCCGATACCGGTCAAGCCTCAGTCGAGAAACGCTTTCTCGACCACGTAATGCTTGGGATCGCTGTTCGCACCTTCCTCGAGCCCGTAGCCTTCGAGCATTTCCTTGATCTCGAGGTTGAAGGCGAGGTTGCCGCAGACCATCGCGCGGTCGGTGTCCTTGTTCAGGACTGGCACGCCCAGATCGGCAAAGCATTCGCCCGAACGCATGAGGTCAGTGATCCGCCCCATCTTCGGGCTCTCTTCGCGGGTGGTCGTGGGGTAGTAGCGGATTTTCTTGTGGAAATCCGGCCCCATCAGTTCGTGCAGAAGTTCGTCGGTCTTCAGGCTCTCGATCAGTTCGCGGCCATATGTCAACTCGCCCACTTCCCGGCAGGTGTGCGTGATGATGACCTCGTCGTAATCCTCGTAGGTCTGCGGCTCGCGCAGGAGCGAGGCGAAGGGCGCGAACCCGGTGCCGGTGGCAAAGAACCACAGGCGCTTGCCGGGCAGGAGCGCGTCATGCACCAGCGTGCCCACGGGTTTCGGGCGCAGGATGATCTCATCCCCCGGCTGGATGTGCTGGAGTTTCGAGGTCAGCGGGCCGTCCTGAACTTTGATCGAATAGAACTCGAGCTCTTCGTCCCACGAGGGCGAGGCGATGGAATAGGCGCGCAGCAGCGGCTTGCCGTTGTCGCCCATGAGGCCGATCATCACGAACTCGCCCGAGCGGAACCGCATCGTCGCGGGGCGCGTGCAGCGGAAGGAAAACAGCCGATCGGTGTAATGTTTCACCTCGGTCACGGTCTGGGCGTCGGGCAGAGTGGGCACGGGCTTGATCTTGGGCGCGTCGGTTTTCTGGGCGTCGGGCTTCGGAGCTTCGGTCACGGGAGTCACTTCGTTCATGAATGGTCGCCGGGGCCGCCTGGACCCCGTCCTTTCCTCTGAGCGTATAGGGAGATCGGGCCGCGGGGTCTACCCGCGCAGCCGCGACTGATGGTCGTAGGTCTGCCAGTCGGCCCGGAAAAGCCACTGGTCCTCGGGCTGACGCGCCGCCAGCGCCGGGGTGATCTCGACTTCGTCGAATCCGGCCCGGCGCGCCATGGCATATTGGTCCGCAATGAGGCCCGCACCGGCCCGCAGCCGCCCGGTAAAGCCCATGAGCCGAAGCTGCTTGGCGGTGGTGAAGCCGCGCCCGTCGGCGAAAGAGCCAAAGGAGATGCGGATCGCCCCGGCCTTCATCAGCAGGTCGCGATGGGCATTCAGGTCGTCGGAGGGTGTGATGTCGATCCCGCAGTCGTCGCAGCCCGCGCCCGCCGACACGCCCTCGAGCGCGAGGAAACCGGTGGCGAAATCGTCGGGGGCAAAGCCCGCGTCGGTCACAATCTGGTTCTGATCGGTCATTGGCGCACCGCCTTTCCGTCGATGAAGTGGATACCGCATTCTTCCTTGTCCGATCCGCGCCAGCGCCCCGCACGGGGGTCTTCGCCGGGCTTGGTGGCGGAGGTGCAGGGGGCGCACCCGACGGACTGAAAGCCCTTGGCGGTCAGCGGGTGATTGGGCAGACCGTGGTCCTTCATGTATTGGCGCAGTTCGGCACCCGACCAATGAGCAAGCGGGTTGAACTTGATCCGGTGGCCTTCGACCTCGGCCAGGTCGAGCTGCGCGCGCTGTCCGCCATGCGACCGTTTGCGCCCGGTGATCCAGCCGTCGAAGGGTGTGATCGCCCGTTCAAGCGGCAGCACCTTGCGGATGTCGCAGCAGGCGTCGGTGTTGGCCATGTGCAGCCGACCGAAACGGTCCTTGGCGGCCAAATCCTCGGGCGCGGGGCGCACGATCTGCACGTTCGTCAGCCCAAGGATGAGCGCCACGTCTTTCTGATAGTCGAGCGTCTCGGGAAACAGCATCCCGGTTTCCAGAAACAGCACCGGCGCGGCCTGATTCACACGTGACACCATGTCGAGCAGCACGATGGATTCCGTGCCGAAGGATGACACGAGCGCGACATGTCCGTGCTCGGTCAGCGCGGCCTCGACCACGCCCTGCGCGTCCATCTTTTCAAAGCCTTCGTTCACCCGGCGGGCGGCGTCGTGAAGGTCGGGATATGCTACGGCTTCAAGCGGCATCTTGAGCCTCCTCTTGGTAAAGCGCCGTCTTGAACGGCTCGGCGCCGGTCCGCGCGATGGTGTCGCGGAACCGTTCGCCCTCTTCGCGCAGATCGAGATAGGCGGCAATAAGACGTTCCACCGCACCCACGACCTCGTCATAGGCAAATCCGGGGCCGGTCTTTTCCCCGATCTTCATGTCCGGGCCAGCATCGCCGCCCAGCGTGATCTGGTAGTTTTCGACCCCGGCCCGGTCGAGGCCAAGGATGCCGATGTCGCCAAGGTGGTGATGGCCGCAGGCGTTGATGCAGCCCGAGATCTTGATCGCAAGTTCGCCAACCTCGACCTCGTTTTCCTCGAGTGCCTCGGCGATCTGCTGCGCCACCGGGATCGAGCGGGCCGTCGCCAGCGCGCAGTAATCCATGCCGGGGCAGGCGATGATGTCGGACGCGAGCCCAGCGTTCGCCGTGGCGAGGCCATGCTGTTTCAGCTCGGCAAAGACGGCGGGCAGGTCGGCCTTGGCCACATGCGGCAGCACGAGGTTCTGTTCTTGCGTGACACGGATTTCGTCGTTGCCATAACGTCGGGCCAGATCGGCCACCACGCGCATCTGGGACGCCGAGGCATCGCCCGGCACGCCGCCGTGCGGCTTGAGGCTCACCATCGCGATGGCGTGGTCGTCTGCGAAATGCGGGCGCAGGTTGATGTCGGCCCAGGCCCGAAACACCGGATCGGCGGCATAGGCCGCGTCATAGGCTTCCGTGTCACGCGGGGCGAGGGCAGGGCGGGCGAACCCCTCCTGAAGCTCGGCCAGCAAATGCTGGTCCGCGCCCGAGAACTCGGGACGGATGCGGAAGAACGCCTCGTCCACGCGGGCCGAGAATTCCTCGAGGCCCATTTCGTTCACGGTGATCTTGATCCGCGCCTTGTATTTGTTGTCGCGCCGTCCGGCGAGGTTGTAGACGCTGAGCACCGCCTCGAGGTAGGGCAACAGGTCCGCCTGCGGCAGGAAATCCTTGATGATCTTGCCCACGACGGGCGTGCGGCCAAGGCCACCACCCACGAGGATCGTATACCCGATCTCGCCGTCCCGCTCGACGATCCGAACGGCAAGGTCATGCGCCCCGGTCACGGCACGGTCGTTCGGGCTGCCGGTCACGGCGATTTTGAACTTGCGGCCAAGGAACTGGTATTCCGGGTGGTCGGTCGACCAGATGCGGATGAGCTCGGCCACCGGGCGCGGGTCCATCAGCTCGTCGGCGTGCGCCCCGGCCAGCGGATCGGCGGTAACGTTGCGGATCGTGTTGCCCGAAGTCTGGATCGCGTGAAGGTTCACGTCCGCGAGCCGCGCGAGCATGTCAGGCACGTCCGTCAGCTTGGGCCAGTTGTACTGGATGTTCTGGCGCGTGGTGAAATGGCCATAGCCCCGGTCCCAGCGCTCGGAAATCTCGGCCAGCACGTCGAGCTGTTCGGAATTGAGCGTGCCATAGGGAATGGCCACGCGCAGCATGTAGGCGTGAAGCTGGAGGTAAAGGCCGTTCATCAGGCGCAGAGGGCGGAACTCGTCCTCGGTGAGCGAGCCGTCGATCCGGCGGGCCACCTGGGCGCGGAACTCTTCGACCCGACGGTCGAGGTAGCTGCGGGTCACGTTCTGGGTTGCGTCGAGCATCAGAGGGTCCCCCAGGATTTGCGTGCCGGAGCCGAGGGGCCGGTCGCGCGGAAATCTTCGCGGAAATGGGCCGGGCGGATGCCCGTATCTGTCGCCTCTGCCGGGGCGACATAGGCACCCACGGCGATCTCGGGCTGCCCGAGCGCCAGTTCGAGCCGCGCGTCGGCCCGCGCCTCGTCGGTGATGAGTTCGCCCTCTTCGAGCCGCTCGACCCAATTGTCATTGGCGGCGAGGTAGATCACCTTGCCCGAGATCAGGTCGTTGGCGCTGATCACACCGGGCTGGAACCGTTTGGCCATGGTCGTCTCCGTCCAATTGCTGCGCCTGCAGCCTGCAGGCTTGTCTTGTCCTCTAATATAGAACATTGTCCCAAAATCCGACCAGTGGCCGGGGCGAATAAGGATGATTGTTCTTGCCGCAAGGCGGCAATGGGCTGATCTCCCACCAAACAGGAGCAAACAGGAATGTCGTCACATCTCGATGACATCGACCGGAAAATCCTCGCGGAATTGCAAGAGGATGCGAGCCAGTCGCTGGACGTGATCGCCGCCAAGGTGGGGTCCTCCAAGACCCCGGTCTGGAACAGGATTCGCAAGATGCGCGAGGCGGGCGTGATCGGCGCGCAGACCGTGATCGTGGATGCCGAGAAGCTGGGGCTCGAGGCCTGTTTTTTCGTGCTGATCCGCACCTCGGAACATGAGGCCGATTGGCAGGAGCGTTTCCTCAGAACGCTGCGCGCCCGGCCCGAGGTGATGGAGGCGCACCGCCTCGCAGGTGAGATCGACTACATCCTCAAGGTCCGCGTCGCCAACGCCCGCGCCTATGACACCTTTTACCAGGCGCTGATTTCCGAGGTGAAGATTTTCAACGTGACCGCGCTTCTGTCCATGGAAGAGATCAAGTTCACGACGCAACTGCCTCTTTAGAAACATCTTCCCTTGCCAGACCCGCCGCGCTTCGACCGCCGGATCAATGGACTTTCCGTAGGCGCGCGGACGGGTCCCTAGTGATGCTGGCGCTCCGCATTTCCTTCACTGCTTCATAAATACTTTGGGGAGGTCTGGAGGGGCAAAGCCCCTCCAGCGGGTCGGAACCTAGCGCAGCCAGGAACAGAAACCTAATGCGCCACGACCCGCTTCCTCGGCATCGCCGCCGAAGTCGCCATAAGCCCCTGACCCAGCTGAACCACATGCTGAGCATCGGCAAAATGAAGCTGAAACAGTCGCACCGGCGCGCGCCCTTGCATCCGCGCAATGTAAGCCCCGTCAGCCAGCCTGCGCGCCTCGACCAGCGCGGCCTTCGTGCCAAACAGTGCCTCGGCCCGCCAGTCGCGGATGAGGAGCTTCTGGCGCGCCGAGATCACCACGTCGCGCCCGTAATCGTCGTCCAGCACCGAGGGCCGGATGCGGATCATTTCGCAGGCCGCGACCAGTCGCACGGTGATCCTGTCGAGCCGTTGCATTCCGGCGTCGAAGGTCACGACCCGCTCGCCCGGTTCGATGAATTCGACGGGCAGCGCCCCGTCAGCGGTCATCACCGGGGTGCCAAGGCCGAGCCCCGACCGGCAAAGGGGTAGCGACACGCGGACGGACTGGCCGGCCGCGACGGAGGTCACGATCTGGGTCATGTGGATACCTGCTCAAGGTTGCCTGTTATTCTTTTTTCACAGGCTAACCTTAGATTCCGTTAAGCACCAAACAGATTTCCACATTTTAGCCGCAGTTCCCCTCGCATCCCCCGCGCACTGGTGCTAAATCGGCGCATATGCGGGTGTGGCGGAACTGGTAGACGCACCAGATTTAGGTTCTGGCGCCTTTGGCGTGGGGGTTCGAGTCCCTTCACCCGCACCAACTTTTCCGATCGTATGCTTTCGATCCATGGGCCTTGCTTGACCGCGAAGCGGCCGCGACGGGCGGCCCAGGTGTGGCGCCGGATGCCGCGTTCCGCCCCCGCGAAACCCGCTTGCACCCAAGCGCCCGCCCACATAGAAGGGCGTGAAAATTTCAGGGTGCCTTCCGGGTGCCCTCTTTGCCCATAACACCTGAAGGAACCGAACATGAGCGTCACCGAGACCCTGAACGAAGGCCTCAAGCGCGGCTACAAGATCGTGGTGCCCGCCGCCGATCTGGATGCCAAGGTCAACGAGAAACTTCTCGAAGCCCAGCCCGAGATCGAGATGAAGGGCTTCCGCAAGGGCAAGGTGCCGATGGCGCTGCTCAAGAAGAACTTCGGCCAGCGTCTCATGGGCGAAGCCATGCAGGACGCCATCGACGGCGCGATGAACAATCACTTCGAAACCTCGGGTGACCGTCCGGCCATGCAGCCCGACGTGAAGATGACGAACGAGAACTGGAAAGAAGGCGACGATGTCGAGGTCGAGATGACTTACGAAGCGCTGCCGGAAATCCCCGAGGTCGACCTCTCCGACATCGCGCTCGAAAAGCTCGTCGTGAAGGCCGCCGATGCCGAGATCGACGAGGCGCTCGCCTCGCTTGCCGAGAACGCGCAGAACTTCGAAGACCGCAAGAAGGGTTCGAAAGCGAAAGAGGGCGATCAGGTGACGCTCGATTTCCTCGGCAAAGTCGACGGCGAAGCCTTTGACGGCGGCGCGGCCGAGGACTTCCCGCTCGTTCTGGGCTCCGGCCAGTTCATCCCCGGCTTCGAGGATCAGCTTGTCGGCGTGAAGGAAGGCGAGGAAAAAGATGTCGTCGTGACCTTCCCGGAAAACTACGGTGCCGAAAACCTTGCGGGCAAGGAAGCGACCTTCACCTGCACGATCAAGGCCGTGAAGGAACCCAAGCCCGCCGAGATCAACGACGATTTGGCCCAGAAATACGGTGCCGAGGACCTCGCCGCGCTCAAGGCGCAGGTGGCCGAGCGGCTCGAAGCCGAATATGCCGGTGCCGCGCGCGCCGTGATGAAGCGTGGCCTGCTCGACGCGCTCGACGGCAAGGTTTCTTTCGACCTTCCGCCCTCGCTCGTCGATGCCGAGGCGAACCAGATCGCCCACCAGCTCTGGCACGAGGAAAACCCCGACGTGCAGGGCCATGACCACCCGGAAATCGAGGTTTCGGACGAGGCGAAAAAGCTCGCCGAGCGCCGCGTGCGTCTTGGCCTCCTGCTCGCCGAAGTGGGCCGCAAGGCCGAGGTGCAGGTGACCGACGCCGAGTTCACCCAGGCCGTGATGCAGCAGGCTCGCCAGTATCCCGGTCAGGAACGCGCTTTCTTCGACTTCGTCCAGCAGAACTCGCAGATGCGCCAGCAGATCCAGGCGCCGCTTTTCGAGGACAAGGTCGTCGATCACATCGCCGCCCAGGCCAAGGTGACCGAGAAAGAGGTCTCGAAAGACGACCTTCAGAAAGCCGTGGACGCGCTCGACGAAGCGTAAGCCCGGTACTTACGTTGCGTGAAAGGCCGTCCCCAGGGCCGGCCTTTTGCAATTCCGGGGGTAGGGTGGCCCGAAAGGGAGGACCAGATGACCCGCCATACCGGCTTTGAAGGCGACGCCTTCACCCGTTTCCGCGCCATTGACCGCGCGGGCCCGATCCAAATGCTCAATCTCGTCAAACTGCGCGACCGGGCCGTTTACGCCGACGGCCGCAACGCCACGGAGGGCTTCACCGGGGCCGAGGCCTACAGGGCCTACTCCCATGAAAGCGCCCCGGTTTTCGCCGCCGTCGGCGGGCGCATCGTCTGGTCCGGCCGGATGGAATTCATGCTCATCGGCCCGTCGGAGGAACACTGGGACCTCTGTTTCATCGCTGAATACCCGGAAGCCGAGGCTTTCGTTACCATGATCAAGGACCTTGCCTACCGCGCCGCCATTGCCCATCGTCAGGCCGCCGTGGACACCAGCCGCCTTATCCGCATGGAGCCCGGCAAGGCCAGCGGCGGCTTCGGATGAGCGGTCCATCCTTCTCTGGTTCATAAATATCCCGGTGGGGGTTTGGGGGAGGCAGAGCCTCCCCCAACGGATCGGATTTTGCGCAAGCAAAATTCGAAACCGAGAAAACGGACCCGAAGGCCCGCTCTCTGTCACATCCGCCAGACCACCCCTCAGGCGCGCACGATCTCGCCGCCCGCCATCTGCCAATGACCAAGGCCGCCGATGTTGGTCACGTCGAAGCCGTAGCCCGCGAGCACCTGCGCGGCCATCGAGGACCGTCCACCCGAGGCGCAGTAGACCGCCACGGGCTTGTCGAGGGACAGTGCGGGGTTGAAATCCGGCGACTTGGGATCGCCCTGCATCCGGATCACGGCGAGCGGGATATGCACCGCCCCCTTCGCCTTGCCCGATGCGGCAAGCTCACCCGCGTCGCGCACGTCGACCACGGTGATCTCTCCGGCGGCGGCCTTCGCGACCGCTTCCTGCGGGCTCACGCCCGATTTGGCGGCACGGCCGCCCAATAGTCCGAACATATCAACATCCTTACGAAAACCCCTTTCGCAACAGTGTCTGTCTGTGCCGACGGGGCTTGTTTCTCTTGGCGACGATAATATTCACTAGTTTGAATATGTCAAGAGTGCCCATCGACATGGCCTGTCGAATTGTCCCGTTTCTGCGCCTGTCTCAGTCCACCGTGAACGGCACCCGGGCCAGGATCCGGTCCTCATCGCCGTCGAGGATGTAGCGCAATTCGTAGGTGCCCGGCGCCTCCGGCACCTCGACCTCCACGGTCTGTCCCCGGTTGGTATAGGCGTAGTCCAGATACCGCCCGGGTTCGTCGTCGGGGTTGGCGATGGTGACGAAGTCGCGCCGGTAGCCCGGACCCTCCCAGGTGATCGCGATCACCTCGCCGCGCCGTTCGCCGGTGACGCTGGCCGTCACCTCCTCGACGGTGATCGGCAGCCGCGCAATGACCGTGGCCGGGCGGCCCGAGAGCACATACTGCAGCTCGTAGTCCCCCGGCATCGCGGGCAGGTCGATGGTCACCGGGTTGCCCCGGTTCGTGTATTCGTAGTTCAGATAGACCCCCGCTTCGGACCCCGGCAGCGATACCGCGATATAGTCGCTCGCGCTGTCCGGACCGGTCCAGTCGAACTTGAGCGGCGCGCCTGCCGGTGCCGTGCCCGGCGCGGTGAGCGTGGCCTCGGCGGCCTCGACCGTGATCGTCGCCGCGGCGAGCTTCTTGTAGTCGGCATTGGCGATATAGCGGATCTCATAGGTTCCCGGCGTCGTCGGAGCTTCGAGTTTCAGGGGCGATCCTTCGCGGGTGTAGGTGTAGGTCACATAGGTCCCATCGTCCGATCCGACCTCGGCAAAGCTGATGAAGTCGCTGTCGTAATCGGGCCCGGTCCATTCCACGCTCACATCCGTCCCGGCCACGGCCGTCGTGGGCGCGGTGATCCCTGCGCCGACCTCGGTCAGGGTGATCGCTTGCCGGGCCAGCACCTTGCGGTCCTGATTGAGCACATACCGGATTTCGTAATCGCCCGGCTCGATGGGCGTCTCCACCTCCAGCGGATTGGTGCCCCGCGTATAGGTATAGGTCTCGTAGCCTTGGGCGTCGTCGGGGCGGGCGATGGCGATGTAGTCGCTCGGGGCATCCGGGCCCTGCCATGTGACCTCGATGTCCGACCCGGCTACGGCCTCGGTTGGTCCCGACACGCTCGCGCTCGCCGCACCGACCTCGAAGGGCGCCGAGCGGCCGGCAACCGCGCCAGACGCGGACAGCACGTAGCGCAACTCGTAGGTGCCCGGCAGGGAGGGCATGACGAGGGGCAGGGGGCTGCCCTCGCGGGTGTACTCATAGGTTTCGTATTGGCCATCCTCGGCGTCCAGGGTCGAAACCGTGATGAAGTCGCCGGGGTAGTCCGGCCCCTCCCACGCGATCATCGGCGCCGTTCCCACGCTCGCCCCCTCGGGCGCGGTGAGCGTGATGGTGAGCGGCGTCACCTCGATCTCGGTGCGGCCCAGCACCTGCAACCCCTTGGCGAGAACATAGCGGATCTCGGCCGGGCCTTCGGTGGGGGGCATCCGGACTTCGACCACGTCGCCTTCGGCGTCGACCACGTAGCTGTATTCCACGTAATGCCCGTCCTCGGACCCGATCTCGGCGGAGGCGATGTAATCTCCATCGCCGCGCGGTCCGGTAAAGGTCACGGGAACCAGCGAGCCCGCAGGCGCAGAGGCGGGCGCCTCGACGGTCGCAGGTGGAGCGTATTTCGGCAGGATCACCTCGACCACAGACGACACGCTGCCCACGGTGAACTGCGCCTCGACGACCTCTTCGTCGGCGAGCCTGAGGACCGTGGCGACCCCCGCTGCCCCTTGGGTCAGCTCAAACTCCGGCGACGCCGCGTCCGACCCTTCCACCAGCGTCGCGTCATCCGCCGTGATGGTCCAGACGATCCCTTCGTTCAGGATCGCGCCGTTCGGTCCGTCCACGGCGCGGAAGGTGACGGTGATCAGCTCCGGTTCCGGCTCGGGAACAGGGGCCATGGCGACCTCGGTCAGTGCGCTGGCCAGTTCGCCCGCGTCATCGGCGGTGCGAAAGGTCCCGCCGGTTTCGTCGGCGAGGCACTGAAGCTGTGCGCGGGTTTCCGCGTCGGCCACGTCAAAGCCGATCACGTGGGCGGTGAAATTCACGCCGGTTTCCTCGAGCTGTCGCCCGATCTCGCAGGGGTCGACCTCGCAGGTCTCGATGCCGTCCGAGACGAGGATGACGGTCGCCGCTTCCTCGGTGTATTTCAGCGCCTCCGCTGCCTGCACCACCGCCGCCGAGAGAGGCGTCTTGCCGCGCGGGTTGAGCGCATTGACCGCCTCTGCAATCGCGGCACGATCCGCGCCGGGGTCTGCCAGCACCTCGATATCCGTGCAGTCGCCCTTGCGCCGGTGGCCATAGGCGACGAGGCCCAGTTCCTGTTCGGCAGGCAGGCTGCCCAAGAGGTTGGTGACCACGTCGCGCGCGATGACGATCTTGTTCACCCCGTCGATCTGCCCCCACATCGACCCCGAGGCATCGAGCACGAGGATCGCCTTGGGGCGTTCGGCGCTCACCGGCGTCGCCTCCTGTGCGTGAAGGACCGTCGCGATCAACGTAAGAAAAGCGGTCAAAAGGGCGCGCAGCATGAATATCCTCCGGCGTTCGAAATCCCGCAAACCCTAGCCGCCCATGCTGATTCTGCAAAAGCGAAGATTGTCCCGGCAATTCAGATAAATTTGTTCACTCTTCGTTCACTTTTTCCATTTGCGACCGAGCCGCGATGCCCTATCTAATGGGTTTGGCGTTTTCAGCGGATCAGGTGGGTCATGCCCGAACAGAAGTTCATCGAAGTGCGCGGCGCGCGCGAGCACAACCTCAAGAACATCGACGTGGCGCGAGCACAATCTGACGGATGTCAGCATCGATCTGCCGCGTGACCGTCTGGTGGTGCTGACCGGCCTGTCCGGATCGGGCAAATCCTCGCTCGCCTTCGACACGATTTACGCTGAGGGGCAGCGGCGCTATGTCGAATCGCTGTCCGCCTATGCGCGTCAGTTCCTCGACATGATGGAAAAGCCGGACGTGGACCATATCTCGGGTCTTTCGCCTGCGATCTCCATCGAGCAGAAGACCACGTCCAAGAACCCGCGCTCGACCGTCGGTACGGTGACCGAGATCTACGACTACATGCGTCTGCTCTACGCCCGCGCGGGCACGCCGTTCTCGCCCGCCACAGGCCTGCCGATCGAGGCGCAGCAGGTGCAGGACATGGTCGACCGCGTGATGACGATGGAGGAGGGCACGCGCGCCTATCTGCTCGCCCCCATCGTGCGCGACCGCAAAGGCGAATACCGCAAGGAATTTCAAGAGCTTCGCAAGCAGGGCTTCCAGCGGGTCAAAGTCAACGGCGCTTTCTACGAGCTCGAGGAGCCGCCGGTGCTCGATAAGAAATTCCGCCATGACATCGACGTCGTGGTGGACCGGATCGTCGTGCGCGAAGGCATGGAACAGCGCCTCGCCGACAGCTTCCGCACCGCGCTCGATCTGGCCGACGGCATCGCCGTGCTCGAAACCGCGCCGAAAGAGGACGAGGGCGAGCCGGAGCGCATCGCCTTCTCCGAGAAATTCGCCTGTCCCGTGTCGGGTTTCACGATCCCCGAGATCGAACCGCGTCTTTTCTCCTTCAACGCGCCCTTCGGGGCCTGCCCGGTCTGTGACGGTCTCGGGCAGGAGCTGTTTTTTGACGAACGCCTCGTGGTGCCGGATGCGACGCTCAAGGTCTACGACGGCGCCATCGCGCCCTGGCGCAAGGGAAAGTCGCCCTATTTCCGCCAGACGATCGAGTCGATTGCCAAGCACTACGCGTTCGACAAGGACGCGCCTTGGAAATCGCTGCCCGAGCACGTCCAGCAGGTTTTCCTTTTTGGCTCGGGCGACGAGGAGATCAAGTTCCGCTTCGACGAAGGCGGGCGGGTCTACGAGGTGTCGCGTCCCTTCGAGGGCGTGATCCCGAACATGGAACGCCGCTACCGCGAGACGGATTCAAGCTGGGTGCGCGAGGAGTTCGAGCGGTATCAGAACAACCGGCCCTGCGGGGCCTGCGGCGGTTACCGGCTTCGGGAAGAGGCGCTGGCGGTCAAGATCGCGGGGCTTCACATCGGCCACGTAGTGCAGATGTCGATTCGCGAGGCCTTTGACTGGTGCGAAAGCGTGCCCGAGGCGCTGTCCAAGCAGAAAAACGAGATTGCCCGCGCGATCCTGAAGGAAATCCGCGAACGGCTTGGCTTTCTCAACAACGTGGGGCTGGAGTATCTGACCCTCAGCCGCAACTCCGGCACCCTGTCTGGGGGCGAAAGCCAGCGGATTCGGCTGGCGAGCCAGATCGGCTCCGGCCTGACCGGCGTGCTCTATGTGCTCGACGAGCCGTCCATCGGCCTTCACCAGCGCGACAACGGGCGGCTTCTGACGACGCTCAAGAACCTGCGCGATCAGGGCAACACGGTGATCGTGGTCGAACATGACGAAGAGGCGATCCGCGAGGCGGATTACGTCTTTGACATCGGGCCGGGGGCAGGTGTCCACGGCGGCCAGGTCTGCGCCAAGGGCACGCCCGACCAGATCGCCGCCGATCCCGCCTCGCTCACCGGGCAGTATCTGTCTGGCAAACGCGAGATCGCGGTGCCCGCCGAGCGGCGCAAGGGCAACGGCAAGAAGGTTACCGTGGTCAAGGCGACCGGCAACAACCTCAAGGAGGTGACGGCTGACTTCCCCTTGGGCAAATTCGTCTGCGTGACCGGCGTGTCGGGTGGCGGCAAATCGACTCTGACCATCGAGACGCTGTTCAAGACCGCTTCGATGAACCTCAACGGCGCGCGCCAGACGCCCGCGCCCTGCGAGACGATCAAGGGACTTGAACATCTCGACAAGGTCATCGACATTGACCAGCGGCCCATCGGGCGTACGCCCCGGTCAAACCCCGCGACCTACACCGGGGCCTTCACGCCGATCCGCGACTGGTTCGCCGGTCTGCCCGAGGCGAAAGCGCGCGGTTACAAGCCGGGGCGTTTCTCCTTCAACGTCAAAGGCGGGCGCTGCGAGGCCTGTCAGGGCGACGGGGTCATCAAGATCGAGATGCACTTCCTGCCCGACGTCTACGTCGAATGCGAAACCTGCAAGGGCAAGCGCTACAACCGCGAGACGCTCGAGGTCACCTTCAAGGGCAAGTCCATCGCGGACGTGCTCGACATGACCGTCGAGGAGGCGCAGAGCTTTTTCCAGGCCGTGCCGTCGATCCGCGAAAAGATGGACGCTCTGATGCGGGTGGGCCTTGGGTATATCAAGGTCGGCCAACAGGCGACCACGCTCTCGGGCGGCGAGGCGCAGCGCGTTAAGCTGTCCAAGGAGCTGTCGAAACGCTCGACGGGGCGGACGCTCTACATCCTCGACGAGCCGACCACAGGTCTGCATTTCGAGGATGTGAAGAAGCTTCTCGAAGTGCTCCACGAGCTTGTCGATCAGGGCAATTCGGTCGTGGTGATCGAGCACAACCTCGACGTGGTGAAGACCGCCGACTGGATCGTTGACATCGGGCCGGAGGGCGGTGATGGCGGCGGCACGCTCGTGGCGACCGGCACACCCGAGGATGTCGCGGCGGTCGAAGCCTCGCATACGGGCCGCTACCTGGCCGAGATGCTGACCCCGAAGCGCGCCCCGAAAACGACGGCGGCGGAGTGACGCCCGTCGCGGCGGCGCTCGCGGTTTGTCTCGACGGCGACCGTGTGTTGCTCGTCCGGCGGCGCAACCCGCCCGACGCGGGCCTCTGGGGCTATCCCGGCGGCAAGCTCGATCCGGGCGAGGCGACCGCGACGGCGGCCGTGCGGGAGCTCCACGAGGAAACCGGCGTGACGGCGGGCGAGGGGCCCTTGCTTGCCGTGATCGAGGTCCGACAGGAAGGCTTTGCCTTCGACCTCCACGCGCATCTTTGCGTCCACCAATCGGGCAGCCCGAAGGCGGCAGACGATGCCGAGGAGGCCGCTTGGGTCCCCCACGAAGACGTTCTGGAGCGCCGCCTCGCCATGAGCGAGGCGGTCGATGACGTTCTGCGCGCCGCGCTGCACCTCGTGCCCCGGACCTGACCAGGGGCGTCGCGAGGGGGGACGCCCCGGGTCTCGCCCCCGGCAGGAGTTCTCAGGCGGCGTTGTAGTGACGCTCACCCGAAGGCGGAACGCGCACCCATTCCACCACCATCAGCACGGCAAGAACGGCGGCCCCGGCGGCGGCAACATAGGCCACGCCCGCCTCAACGCCCCAGTTCTTGACCGCGATGGCGACGAGCGCCCAGATCACGCTCGCGAAATAGAGCGGTTCGTCCTGCCGCATCCCATGGATGACCAGCGCCGTGGCTAGCGCCAGTGCGATGCCCACATAGGCCCAGGGAACTTCGCCAAAGCCGATCTCGTAGCCTGCGCCGAACATGCCGAGCGAGGCGAAAGATGCGGCTGTGAGCCACCCGGTGTAGAGCGCAACAGGCACACGCGCGAGCCAGCGGTCACGCTTGGGCGTGCGCGCCAGCGCGAAGGCGGCAGCGATCAGCATGACAAAGATCAGCACGGTCGCTGCGGGGGCCGACACCATGGCGAGCGGCAACCAGCCTACACCCAACACAAGAGACACGAGGAGCGGCAGCCGGTGCGCGTCCCAGTCGGGCGCGTCGTGACGCTTCAATAGGCCAAAGCCGGTCGAGATGATCAACCAGATATAGAGCAGGCCCCAGATTGCAAAGGCATAGCCTGCGGGCTGGATCGGCGGATCGACCTGCGGATTGGGATAGAGGTTCGGATCGAAGCCGCCGAAGCCGGGTGTCATGAACGGCCCCAAGGCGAACGTAACGGCGGCGACGAAGAGGAGAATGGATTTTGCGCGCATGTTGCACCTCCCTTTCGAAGGTAGAACGCCGCGCCGTTTACTTTGGTTCAGTCGCGCGTGGCCCTTCGGGGCTTCACTCGGCCTGTCCGTGCCTTCGCCTGTAATGCCGAAGCACGTAGAGCCTGATCGCCGAGGCAAGGCCGGAGGACACGCCCCGCGCCTCGTCGATCTCGGCGGCCAGTTCGTTCAATCCCTTTCCTTCCTCCTCGGCGATCTCGCGAAAGGCCTGCCAGAAGTCCTCTTCCAGCGAGATCGACGTGCGGTGCCCCCTGAGCGTCACGGAATGTTTGCGCGGTCGGGCGTCGGTCAAAGCTCCGAATCCCGTTCAGCGTCTTTCTCCTGACTCCGTTCGTGCGCGTCGAGGATACGCCTCGCCCGCGTGCGGGCGGCCTCTTCGACCGCCTTCTGCGCCTTGGTCCGGCCGAATTTCACGGCGTTCTCGTCCGCCCGCGCGCGGTCTTCGACCCGTGCCTTGGCCTTGCGAAACTGGTTGAGGTTGGTGATTTTGGCCATCTAACGATCCTCTACGTCCATTCCGCACGTGAGCCGGGTTGCACCGTTTGCGCGAAGCAGGACTTTATATTCGACATCCGTGCAACGATACCCGCCGGTTTCACCGCTGTCCGGACCGGCACCTCTTGACCGAAGAGCGTCAGGTCATCGCCCGGAAACCTGTGCGCACCCAAGGGCTTTCTCATTTGGCAAAGGGTGCTAATCTCGTGCGGCATTCCGACATCTGGGGCAGTTTTGCGAACTCCCTTCACAAAGAATAAAACAATATGAGTATTCGCAATACCGTCAACCGCCTCATCAAGGGCAAACCCCAAGCCAGGCAGAAACCGCCCGAACGTCCCGATCCGACGCGCAAGGCGGTCAAGACGAGGCTTTACGGCTGGCGGCCCGAGTTTCTCGCCGAACTCGGCCCGGTCGGCACCGTCATCGACATCGGCGTTCTGAACGGCACACCGCAGCTCTACGCGGCCTTCCCCGATGCATACCTCATCCTGATCGAGGCACTGCCGCCCTACCGCGAAAAGGTCGAAAGCCTCGTCGCGGAGCGGCCCGGCGAGGTCCATATGGTCGCCGCCGGTTCGACCGAGACCACGATGCAGATCAACCTTCTGAATGATGTGCCCGCCCGGTCGTCGCTGCTGACGCATGTCAAAGGCGGTTCGGACGACGTGACCCGCTACGACGTGCCGGTCAAGCCGCTGGACACGCTCTTTGCCGGGCGCGATTTCGACGGAGACGTGCTTCTCAAGATCGACACCGAGGGCTTTGATCTCGAGGTGCTCAAGGGTGCCTCCGAGACGCTGCGCAAGGTCAAATGGGTGATCACCGAGACCTCGATCGCGCTCCGGCACGAGAACTCGTATCGTTTCGCCGACATCGCGTTCATCATGCGCGAGAACGGGTTCGAGGTCTTTGACATCATGACCGTGACCCGTTCGGGCTTTATGATCCCCGGTGCCTCGATCGCCGATACGATCTGGGTGCGCAAGGACCTGCTCGACCGCTGGTGAGCGCGGCAGGAAACAGCCGGAGCGCCCCCGGGCCTCCGGTTTTTTCCGCGCTTTAGGAATGGCAATCGACTGGTGAGTGGGCTATGTCGGCGCCGAGCCATTCGCAAAGCCAAACCGAGAGAACCGGACCGAATGATCGAAACATCCCCCGTCGCGGCCTCGAGCCCGGTTGCGTCCTCGAGCCTCGAAACCGCGCGGCGCGTCCTGCGTGTCGAGGCCGAGGCGCTCGCGACCATGGCCGCCGACCTGCCAGCGGACTTCGTGCCGACCGTGGAACGGGTGCTCGCGCTCAAGGGCCGGGTCATCATGTCGGGCATGGGGAAATCCGGGCATATCGCGCGAAAGATCGCCGCGACCCTGGCCTCGACCGGCACGCCCTCGTTCTTCGTCCATCCGGCCGAGGCGAGCCACGGCGACCTTGGCATGGTGACGCCCGACGACATGTGCATTCTTCTGTCGAACAGCGGCGAGACGCCGGAACTGGGCGACATGATCGCCCATTGCCGCCGTTTCTCGATCCCGCTCGTGGGCATCTCGCGCAATCCGGCGAGCTCTCTGATGACGGCGGCCAACTACCGCCTGACGATCCCCGCGCTGCCCGAGGCCTGTTCCATCGGCATGGCCCCGACCACTTCGACCACGCTCATGCTGGGGCTGGGCGATGCGCTCGCGGTCGCGCTCATGGAGACGCGGAAGTTCAAGGAAAGCCATTTCCGCACCTTCCATCCGGGCGGCAAACTCGGCGCGCGGCTCACGCCGGTGAGCCAGATCATGCACGGCACCGACAGCATCCCGCTCGTGGGTCTCGACACCCCGATGGCCGAGGCGATTCTCGAGATGACGTCGCGCGGCTT
>LUOO01000088.1:0-3000 GCA_001626765.1 Maritimibacter sp. REDSEA-S28_B5 | reverse complement strand
CGCCGCCGATGCGATCGCGCTCATGAACGACACCAAGGTGGGCGCGCTTTTTGTCTGCACGGACGGCCGCCCGACCGGCATTCTCCACCTGCACGATCTTCTCCGGATCGGCGTTATGTGAGGTAACATGACCCAGACCATCGTTCCCATCGGCGACATCGAGATCGGTGGGGCCAACCCGATCGCCCTGATCGCCGGTCCCTGCCAGATGGAAAGCCTCGATCATTCGCGGATGATCTGCGAGGGGCTTCTGGAGGCCTGCGCCCCGACCAGAACCAAATTCATCTTCAAGGCGAGCTACGACAAGGCGAACCGGTCCTCCCTCGGCACCGAGCGGGGCCTGGGCATCGAGAAGGGGCTCGAGATCCTCGCGCGTATCCGTGAGGAATACGGCGTGCCGGTCCTGACCGACGTGCACGAGGCCGCGCAATGCGCCGTCGCGGGAAAGGTCGTGGATGTGCTCCAGATCCCCGCGTTCCTCTGCCGCCAGACCGACCTTCTGCTCGCCGCCGGGGAAACCGGCTGCGCGATCAACGTGAAAAAGGGCCAGTTCCTCGCCCCGTGGGACATGAAGAACGTGGCCGAAAAGGTTGCCTCGACTGGCAATTCCAAGATCATGCTCTGCGAGCGCGGCACCTCGTTTGGCTACAACACGCTGGTCACCGATTTCCGTGGCCTGCCCACGATGGCCGAAACCGGATACCCGGTGATTTTCGACGCGACCCATTCCGTGCAGCAGCCCGGCGGGCGCGGCGGTTCCTCGGGCGGCCAGCGCGAGTTTGCGCCTGTGCTCGCCCGCGCGGCCTGCGCGGTCGGTGTCTCGGGCCTGTTCATCGAGACGCATCAGGACCCGGACAACGCGCCGTCCGATGGGCCGAACATGATCCCCATCGACCAGATGAAGGGGCTCATTGGCTCGCTCGTCGCCTTCGACTCACTCGCCAAAGAACAGGCTTTCGGGGCTTAAATGGACGCCGCGATCATCATTCCCGCCCGCTATGCCTCGACCCGCTACCCGGGCAAGCCGCTCGTGGAGTTGCGCGGCGCCAGGGGCGAGCCGCGCACGCTGCTTCAGCGCAGCCTCGACGCCGGTCGCAAGGCCTCGGGCGGTGTGATCCCGGTCTTTGTCGCCACCGACGACGACCGCATCGCCGCCGAAGCCCGCCGCCACGGCGCCGAGGTGATCATGACCTCGGAAAGCTGCCGCAATGGCACGGAACGAGTGGCCGAAGCGGTGAAGAACGCCGGCATCGACGCCGAGATTGTGGTGAACCTGCAGGGCGACGCGCCGCTCACGCCGCCGTCTTTTGTCACCGCCCTCATCGAGGCAATGCGCGCCGAGCCCGAGATCCAGATCGCCACGCCGCGCCTGCATTGCGACGAAGAAACCGTCGAGAACCTGCTCAAAGATCGCCGCAACGGGCGCGTGGGCGGCACGACGCTGGTCGCGGACAAGAACGGCAACGCGCTCTATTTCTCGAAAGAGGTGCTGCCCTTCACCGATGGCAAGGGCATCGTGAAGGGTCAGGTGCCGGTCTACCACCACGTCGGTCTTTACGGCTACCGCCGCGAAGCGCTCGATGCCTATGTCGGCTGGGACCAGATGCCGCTCGAAACCCTCGAGGGGCTGGAGCAGCTTCGGTTTCTCGAAAACGGCTGGCCCGTGCGCACGGTCGAAGTGAGCGCCCCTGGCGCGGCCTTCTGGGAATTGAACAATCCCTCCGACGTCGCATTGATCGAAAGCTACCTTGCCCGCATGGGCTGGGACTGATCCCGCCACCCTTCGCCGTCCACGCCTAACCGGAGCAGCCCTGTGAAAGTCGGTTTCCTCGTCTGGAACCAGTTTCAGATCGGACATTTCGCCGAGATGATCCGCCACTTCCACGAGCCGGACATCATCTTCATCGACCGCGCGAAGGAAGAGCTGTCGGGCATCGACTTTGAATGGCTGCTGCCCCTCGGCGCCTATACGCGCTTCGTGCGCGAGCTTGATCTGGCCTCGCTGGACGGCCAATACGACGCGATCCTGTCGCAGTTCAATCCGCCGCTCGCCTCGCGCTGGCGCAAGACCAAGCTGGTGATGACGCAGTACAGCATCGCCAAGCCCAAGACGGCTTTCAACGCCCGCTGGCTGGGTGCGGATCTGGGCCTCGTCTACGGTCAGCAGACCGCCGATATCCTGTCGCCCGTCGTGCCTGTGGCACAGGTCGGCAACAGCCGTTTCGACCCCGTCTTCGAGGGGCGGCTCGATCCCGTGGTCGCGCGCAAGCTCCGGGCGGGGCTGGATCCTTCGAAACCGAACCTTCTGTTCCTGCCCACATGGGGCGATCTGTCGAGCCAAGCGCTGTTTCGCGATGCAATCGGCAGCCTGAAAGACAATTTCAACGTGATCTACAAGCCGCACCATGTGTCGGCCGGACGCGACGATCCCGCGACTCTCGTGCTCGAAGAGGGCACGATCAACCCCGGCAAGCTCGCCCGTGCACTTGATCTCGGCCCGCATCTCATGGATCTGGCCGATGTCGTCGTCTCGGACATGAGCGGGGCGATTTTCGACGGGCTTTACTGCGGCAAGCCCGTGGTGCTTCTGGGCAATGGACGCGACGTCGGAGATCACAAGAAAGCCTCGGTCCATTCGATCGAAGTCTCGCGGCGCGACGAGATCGGTCTTGTCGTCACCGATCCCGAAGCGATGCTCGACACTGCGATGACCGCGCTTCACGAGCATCCGCTGCGCGCAGCGAACGAGGCGATTGTGGAAGAGGTTTTCTGCCAGCGCGGCCAGTGCGGCCCGCTGGTGGCCGAGGCGGTCGGCGCGCTTGTCGAAGGGCAGGGTCCCGACCTGCCGCCACTCACGCAGTTCATGCTGATGAGCGACCGTAACACGGCGACGCACCCGGCCCGGCGCATCGCCGAGAAACGCCATGTCCGCGAGCGCCTGCGTAACCCCTTCGCCTTCTGGTTCGACCCGGACGCACATGACCGATTCATGCGGCGTAA
>LUOO01000087.1 GCA_001626765.1 Maritimibacter sp. REDSEA-S28_B5 | reverse complement strand
GTCCGAGACCTTCATCCACCGTCAGACCACCGCCAACCAGGTCCGATTCACCACAGTGGAACTGTCCGAGCTGGAAACCCGCATCCTGAACGCGGGCAACCACGCGCTTGAGATTGAAAAGCGTCTCTATGACGGCCTGAAATCCGAAACTCTGAGCTGCCACGCGGTCCTCGGCGACGCCGCCCGCGGGCTGGCCGAGATCGACCTGGTCGCGGCCTTTGCCGAGCTTGCCGTAACCGAGAACTGGTGCAAGCCTTCCGTAGATGACAGCCGCGCCTTCAATATCGCCGGTGGCCGCCATCCCGTCGTCGAACGCAGCCTGCGCGCCCAAGGCGGCGACAGCTTCGTCGCGAACGACTGCTGTCTGACCGCCGAGGGCGAAAGCGCCGCCATATGGCTCCTCACCGGACCCAACATGGCCGGTAAATCGACCTTCCTCCGCCAGAACGCCCTCATCGCGCTCCTCGCCCAGACCGGCAGCTATGTCCCGGCCACCGAAGCGCACATCGGCATCGTCAGCCAGCTTTATTCCCGCGTCGGCGCGTCGGATGACCTCGCCCGGGGCCGCTCGACCTTCATGGTGGAAATGGTCGAAACCGCCGCGATCCTCAATCAGGCCGACGACCGCGCGCTCGTCATCCTCGACGAAATCGGCCGCGGCACGGCGACCTACGACGGCCTTTCCATCGCCTGGGCCACGCTCGAACACCTGCACGACGCGAACCGCTCCCGTGCACTCTTCGCCACCCATTACCACGAGTTGACCCAGCTTGCGGGCAAGCTGATCGGCGTCGACAACGCGACCATCGCCGTCAAGGAATGGGAAGGCGAGGTGATCTTCCTTCACGAGGTGCGCAAGGGGGCCGCGGACCGGTCCTACGGCGTGCAGGTTGCGAAACTCGCGGGCCTGCCCGCCCCGGTCATTGAACGCGCCCGCGTGGTACTCGACGCGCTGGAAAAGGGTGAACGCGAGGGCGGCAGCCAGAAGGCGATCATCGACGACCTGCCGCTCTTCTCGGCCATTCAGCCGGCGCCCGCCCCGCAAAAGCCGACCACATCCCCGCTCACGGAAGAGCTCGCCGAGATTCATCCCGACGAGCTTACGCCCCGCGAGGCGCTGGATCTGATCTACAAGCTGAAGGCGCTGAGCGCCGACTGAGCCGACCTCCCCTTCACTGCTTCATAAATACCTTGGAGGGGGGTTTGGGGGGAGGCTAGCCTCCCCCTAACCGGTCGTCGCAGACGCAGTCTGCGGCGAAACCAAATCAGCCCGGATTGGACGACACGCCCACCTGCGCTGGACGCAGCAGTCGGTCGTGGATCATGAAACCTTCGGCCATCACCTGGATGATGGCGCCCTTCGTGGTCCCGGGCACCGGGGCCTCGAACATCGCCTCGTGCTCTTCGGGGTCGAACTTGTCGCCTACCTCGGGCGCAATCACCCGGATCCCGTGCTTCTCGAAAATCCCAAGGAGCGACCGCATGGTCAGCTCGATTCCCTCGACGAGACCCGAGGCCTTTTCCCGCAGTTCGTCGTCGATCGCCTCGAGCGCACGCTTCATGTTATCGTAGACCGGCAGCATGTCGCGGGCGAGCTTCGACCCGCCATAATTCTCGGCCTCGCGCCGGTCCCGCTCCGACCGCTTGCGCGAATTTTCCGCATCGGCCAGGGCGCGCATCCACTTGTCGCGCATTGCATCGCGTTCTGCCGTCAGTTCCGCAACGATATCCGTCTCTTCGGTCATCGCCTCGGCTGCTTCCGGAGCGATCTCGGCCTCGGGCGCCACCTCGGGTTCCGGCTTCGCCGCCTTGCCCTGATCGCCCATGATTTCTTCGATTGCCGCTTCGATATCGTCCAACGGTTGTTTCTTTGCGTCCGCCATCTCTACCTCTTCACCCGGTCTCTAACCCCGGTCGGAAATCAGTCGTCCGACCAGTTGAGCTGTGTAATCCACAATCGGCACGATCCGCCCATAGTTGAGCCGCGTGGGTCCGATGACCCCAACCGCACCGACAATCTTTCGGTCAGCGTTCATATATGGAGAAACCACCAGAGAGGAACCGGAAAGTGAGAAAAGTTTGTTCTCGGAGCCAATGAAAATGCGCACACCCTCGCCATCCTCGGCCAGTTCGAGGAATTCGGCGATATCACGTTTTCGTTCGAGGTCGTCAAAGAGGCTCGTGATCCGTTCGAGGTCGGCGGCATTGCCCTGACCCTTGAGCAGGTTCGCCTGCCCCCGCACGATCAGCCGGTCCGTGCCGCTGCCCTCGCCATCCCAGACCGCTAGCCCGCTTTCGACGAGCGCGGTGGCCAATTGATCCAGCTCCTGCCGCCGCTTCTCGATCTCGACCGCGATCACCCGGCGGAGTTCGCCCAGCGTCCGCCCCTCGGCGAGCGCATTGAGGAAGTTGGCCGCCTCCCGCATCGCACTGGGTGTCTGCCCCGGCGGCGGCGTGAACAGCCGGTTTTCGACCTGACCGTCGGCAAAGACAAGCACGGTCAGCGCACGGTCAGCGCCAAGACTCACGAATTCGATATGCTTGATGGGCGCTTCCTGTTTCGGCGTCAGCACCAGGCTCGCGCCCGCCGTGATCCCCGACAGCGCCCGCCCCACGTTGTTGAGAAGCGCCCCAACGTCCCGGTCATTGGCCCCCAGCGTCTCGTCGATCTTCCCCCGGTCGTCCTCGGTCAGCTCGCCCACCTCGAGGAACCCGTCCACGAACATGCGCAGCCCCCGTTCGGTCGGAACCCGTCCGGCCGAGATGTGCGGACTGTCCAGAAGCCCCATGAACTCGAGGTCCTGCATGACATTGCGGATCGTGGCCGCCGACACCCTTTCCGTCAGCGACCGGGTCAGGGTGCGCGACCCCACCGGATCGCCGGTCTCAAGATATGACTCGACCAGCCGCCGGAACACCTCCCGCGACCTGTCGTTCAACGCATCGTAGCCTGTCGGCCGGTCGGTCATGCGCTCTCCCACGCTTGCTTTTCCGCGCGACCCGTGACACCCACGGGCACGCTCACAGAAAGGACACGCCATGCGCCCGTCAGGCCGGAATGTAGATCAAATGCGCCCGATTTCAATTGAAACGGGGGTCACGAAGCATGCCGAAGGCTCCTGCATGATCAAGATCGGGGATACGCATGTGCTGTGCACCGCCTCGCTCGAAGAGCGCGTGCCGCCGTTTCTGCGCAACACCGGCATGGGCTGGGTGACGGCGGAATACGGGATGTTGCCCCGGTCCACGTCCTCGCGGATGCGTCGCGAGGCGGCTACCGGCAAACAGGGCGGAAGAACCGTTGAAATTCAAAGGCTTATTGGTCGTTCTCTGCGCGCGGGCGTGGATCGTCAGGCGCTTGGCGAACGCCAGATCACCGTGGACTGCGACGTGATTCAGGCCGACGGCGGCACCCGCTGCGCGTCGATCACCGGCGGCTGGGTGGCGCTGCGTCTGGCCGTGAACAAGCTTATGAAGGCGGGCGATATCAAGACTGATCCCCTCGTCGATCCCGTTGCCGCGGTATCCTGCGGCATTTACGCAGGTCAGGCCGTGCTCGACCTCGATTACCCCGAGGATTCCGAGGCCGGCGTGGACGGCAATTTCGTGATGACAGGCACCGGCCGTCTGATCGAAGTGCAGATGAGCGCCGAGGGCTCGACCTTCTCGCGCGCCCAGATGGATGACCTCATGGGGCTTGCCGAGAAAGGCGTGCTCGATCTCGTCGCGGCCCAGAAGGCGGCCATCGCCTGATGCGCAGGTTCACGGGCGACAAGCTGGTCATCGCCAGCCACAACAAAGGCAAGCTGCGCGAGATTGCCGCGCTCGTCGAACCCTTTGGCGTGTCCGTCGTGTCGGCGGGTGATCTTGGCCTGCCCGAACCCGCCGAGACCGAGGATACCTTTGCCGGCAACGCCCGGATCAAGGCGCATTTCGCCGCCAAGGAATCCGGCCTGCCCGCCCTGTCTGATGACAGCGGCCTGATGGTCGATGCCTTGAACGGTGCCCCCGGCGTCTATACCGCAGACTGGGCCGAAACGCCGAACGGGCGCGATTTTAGCAGGGCCATGGAAAAGACTTGGGCTTTGCTAGAGACTGATAAGGCCCCTGAACCGCGCAGGGCATCCTTCAACTGCACGCTCTGCCTCGCCTGGCCCGATGGGCATGACGAGATCTTTGACGGGCAGGTTTCCGGTCGCCTGACCTGGCCACCGCGCGGCGAACAGGGCTTTGGTTATGACCCCATGTTCATCCCCGACGGCTTCGACGTGACGTTCGGCGAGATGGACCCGGCCAAAAAACACGACATGAGCCACCGCGCCGTCGCCTTTGCCAAACTGGTCGAGGGCTGTTTTGGCTGAACCTGTCGAGGATTGGCGGCACGGCGGCTTCGGTCTCTACGTCCATTGGCCCTTCTGCGCCGCCAAGTGCCCCTACTGCGACTTCAACAGCCATATCTCGGCCTCTATCGACCAGGAGGACTGGCTGCGCGCCTATCTGTCCGAGCTTGACCGCGTCGCCGCCGACACCCCCGACCGGCTGCTCAACTCCGTCTATTTCGGCGGAGGAACGCCCTCGCTCATGGAACCGCGCCTCGTCGGCGCGATCCTTGAGACCACGCTTTCCCATTGGACTCCGGCCAACGACATCGAGATCACGCTGGAGGCGAACCCTTCGTCGGTCGAGGCCGCCCGGTTCGCGGGTTATCGTGACGCTGGCGTGAACCGCGTGTCGATGGGTTTTCAGGCGTTGAACAACCGCGACCTGAAGGCGCTCGGACGGCTGCACAATGTCGAGCAAGCCTTGGGCGCCCTTGACGTCGCCCGCAGCACCTTTGACCGAGTGAATTTCGACCTCATCTACGCGCGTCAGGATCAGAGCCTCGCCGACTGGCAGGCCGAACTGACCCGCGCGATCAGCTTCGAACCAGATCACCTGTCGCTCTACCAGCTCACCGTCGAGGACGGCACCGCCTTTGGCGACCGCGCGTCCCGTGGCAAGCTGCGGGGATTGCCGGACGAAGACCTTGCCGCCGATATGTATTTCCTGACGCAGGAGATCACGACCAACGCCGGTCTCCCCGCCTACGAGGTGTCGAACCACGCGCGGCCCGGGCAGGAATCGCGTCACAACCTGATTTACTGGATGGGCGGCGATTACCTTGGCATCGGTCCCGGCGCACACGGTCGGATCACCCGGAACGGCGTGCGTCACGAGACCTGGACCGAGCTTGGCCCTGCGAAGTGGCTCCAGATGGTCAAAAGCGGCTCCGGAAGCGCCGGCGAAACTGCGCTTTCTCGTAAAGACCACGCGTCAGAATACCTGATGATGTCGCTCAGGACGACGAGAGGAACGGATTTCGCCCGCTACGAATCTCTCCTCGGTAAGCCTTTGGATTCAAAAGAAATCGCCAACCTCAAAGAAAATGGCCTCGTCCACGAAGAACAAGGCCACCTGATTGCGACCCCCGAAGGCCGCGCTGTGCTCAACGCGGTGATTACCGCGCTGCTGCCCGACTAGGCACCGCCACCCAGCTTGGCGCAGAGGTCGTCAAGCTCCTCGAGCGTCTTGTAGCTGATCGTGATCGACCCGCCCTCGTCGCCCGTCTTGTGGTCGATGGTTACCCGCATCCCGAGTGTCGCGGACAGATCGCCCTCGAGCGCCACGGTATCGGCATCCTTGGTCTTGTAGGTCGCCGGACGCGCCGCGCTTTTCTTTGGCTCCCCACCCTTGGCGAGCTTCTCGATCTCGCGCACCGACATCCCCTTGGCCACCGCCGCCTTGGCCAGCGCCAACGGGTCCTCCGCCGTGATCATCGCCCGCGCGGCACCCGCCGACAGCCGACCGTCCCGCACGTAATCAAGCACTTCGCCCGGAAGGTTCAGAAGCCGCATCATGTTCGCAAGATGCGAGCGGGATTTCCCCAGAGCTTCCGATAGCTGTTCTTGTGTGTGACCGAACTGATCCATCAACTGCTTGTAGCCCGCGGCCTCTTCCACCGCATTGAGATCGGCGCGCTGGATGTTCTCGATGATCGCGATTTCGTAGGCTTCGCGCTCGGAATAGCTGCGGACAATTGCCGGAACCTCGTGCAGCCGCGCGGCCTGCGCCGCGCGCCAACGGCGTTCGCCCGCGACGATCTCGAACACACCCTCTTCGTTCGGATGATGCCGGACAATCAGCGGCTGGATGATCCCCTTCTCCTTGACCGAAGCGGTCAATTCGTCGAGCGCCTCCTGCGAAAACTGCCGCCGTGGCTGCTTCGGGTTCGCCTTGATGTGCCCGATCGGGATCATCATGTCAGGCTTGCGCGCGGGCTGCTCCGAGGCCGTCTTGGCCGGTTCGGTCTGCACATCGGCCATCAGCGCGGACAAACCACGCCCCAGACCACGATTCTTCGGCGGTGTCGCCATCTCTGCCTCCTTACCCCGCCTTCGCGACGAGTTCTTCTGCGAGTGCCATATAGGCTTGGCTGCCTTTCGACAGCGGGTCGTATTGAATGACGGGCATCGCAAAGGACGGCGCTTCGCTGACCCGCACGTTGCGCGGCACCACTGTCTTGAACACAAGTTCACCAAGCGTTTCGCGTGCGTCCGCTTCGACCTGTTGGGCCAGGTTGTTGCGCGTGTCATGCATGGTCAGAACGACGCCCTCGATCCGCAGGTTCGGATTTGCGGCCTCCCGCACATCGCGGATGGTCAGCATGAGTTGCGACAGGCCCTCAAGCGCAAAGAACTCGGACTGAAGCGGGATCAGCACGGAATGGGCCGCAACAAGCGCGTTCACCGTCAGCAGGTTGAGCGAGGGCGGGCAATCAATGATCACGTAATCGAGCGCGAGCCGATCAACCTCGGGCGAGCGCAGCGAATCATGCAGCAGGTGCGAGCGTTTCTCGTTCGCCACCAGCTCGATATCGGCCGAGGAAAGATCGGTCGTGGCCGGGGCAATCACGACGCCCGGCACCTCGGTTTCGACCACTACATCTTGAAGCGGAACTTCTTCGATCAACAAGTCATAGGTCGTCAAACCACGTGTAGAGGCCTCGATTCCTAGCCCGGTCGATGCGTTTCCCTGCGGGTCGAGGTCCACGATCAGCACCCGCCGACCTCCCGCCGCCAGTGCCGCCGACAGGTTGATCGCGGTCGTGGTCTTGCCCACACCACCCTTCTGGTTTGTAACCGCGATGATCTTGGGATTAGCCACGCTCGATGCCTCCGATTTTCAGAACCACCGCTTCGGGGTTCGTCTTGCTTACGATCTTATCTGCCCGGAAGGACCACGTTTCAAGGGCTTCCGACAGCTCCTTTTCGTGGTCTGCACCTTTGAGGAACAGCGCCTCCCCATCAGGCTTCAGATGTCGCGAGGCGTAGGAGAGAAGCACATCTAGCGGTGCGAGCGCCCTGGCAGACAAGATATCGGCACCTTGAGGCTCGACCTCTTCAATGCGGCTAGCAATGACGGACCCGTCGACCCCGGTCTCACGCAAGACGGTGCGCAGAAAGGCAGCCTTGCGCCCATCCGATTCGATGCACGTCACTGTCAGGTCGGGGCGCACCTCCATTGCAAGAATCGCCACCACCACGCCGGGAAAGCCGCCCCCGGTTCCGATATCGACCCAGCGGCGCCCCTGCCCTGCGATCTCCAGCACCTGCGCGGAGTCCAGAAAATGCCGGCTCCAGACTTCGGGCAGCGTGGACTTCGCAACCAGGTTGATCTTGGGATTCCACTTTCGCAGGAGCTCTGCGTAGATGGTCAGCCGATCCAATGTTTCACGTGAAACATTCGTCTGCGCCGCAAAGGCCGTTGCCGTCATGCCGTGCGGACCCGCGCCGATTGCCGAACTTTGGCGAGGATCAAAGTCAGGGCGGCGGGGGTCATACCCTCAATCCGACCGGCCTGCGCCAAAGTGGCCGGGCGGACGCGATTCAGTTTTCCCTGAAGCTCCTTGGTCAGCCCATCGAGCGAAGAGTAATCGAATCCCTCCGGGATCGCCTGACCCTCGTCCCGTTGCATCGCCTCGACTTCGCGCTTCTGACGCTCGATATACTTGGCGTAAAGCGCGTCCTTCGACACCTGAGCCCGCGTTTCGGAATCAATCTCCGAGAAGCTATCATCAAGCTGCGAAACGCGGGCGAACGTCATGCCCGGAATCGAGAGCAGATCATAAGCCGACCGGCGCGTTCCGTCCTCCCGCACTTGACCACCAACCGCGTTCACCTGCTGCGGCGTATAGGTCCTTGCCGACAGCGCCTCGGTCGCCTGGGCCAGGCGTTCCATCTTGTGTTCGAAGGCCCGACGCCGCCGCTCCGATACTGCCCCGATCTCGATTCCGATGGGGGTCAGCCGCTGGTCTGCATTGTCAGCCCGAAGGGACAAACGGAACTCTGCACGAGACGTGAACATGCGATAGGGCTCCGTCACGCCACGCGTGATCAGGTCGTCGATCATCACGCCGATATATGAAGAGGAGCGCGAAAAAATCAGCGGATCGCGACCCAGAGACGCCAACGCGGCATTGAAACCCGCAACGGTCCCCTGTGCAGCTGCTTCTTCATATCCTGTGGTCCCGTTGATCTGGCCCGCAAGATATAGGCCCGGCACATCGCGCACCTCGAGCGTTTGACGAAGCGCGCGGGGATCAACGTAATCATACTCGATCGCATAACCCGGCTGAAGAATCCGCACGTCCTCAAGCCCTCTGATAGACCGGACATAGGCCTCTTGCACATCCTCAGGGAGCGACGTCGAGATCCCGTTGGGATAAACCGTGTCGTCGTCCAACCCTTCCGGCTCCAGGAACACCTGGTGCGACGTCTTGTCGGCGAACCGCACGACCTTGTCCTCGATCGACGGGCAGTAACGCGGGCCAACCCCGTCGATATGGCCCCCATACATCGCCGACCGCGAGAGATTGGCCGTGATAATCTCGTGCGTCTTTTCGTTGGTATGGGTGATCCCGCAAGACACCTGCCGCGCGGCCGGCACCTTGTTGAGGAACGAGAAAACTTCCGGCTCATCGTCGCCGGGCTGTTCGTCCAGAATATCCCAGTTGATCGTCTTGCCATCCAGCCGCGGCGGCGTGCCGGTCTTCAACCGACCAAGCGGCAGGCCAAATCCGTCGATCTGCTCGGCGAGTTTGACCGACGGCTTGTCGCCCATGCGGCCGCCCGAAAAATGGCGATCCCCGATATGGATGATGCCACGGAGAAAGGTCCCCGTTGTCAGAACCACCGCGTACGCGGTCAAATCCGAGCCATCGGCCAGCCGGAGGCCGGTCACGCTGTTCCCGGACATGAGCAACTCGGTTGCCTCGCCTTCAACGATGGTCAGGTTCTCGGCCTCGGCCACAATCTGCGCCATTGCTGCGCGATAGAGCTTTCGGTCGGCCTGCGCCCGTGGCCCCTGCACCGCCGGACCCTTGGACCGATTGAGCAGCCGGAACTGTATCCCCGCCATATCCGCAGCGCGTCCCATGGCCCCATCCAGCGCATCGACTTCGCGCACGAGGTGCCCCTTGCCAAGTCCGCCAATCGCTGGGTTGCACGACATGACGCCCAGATCACCGCGCTTCAGCGTCACCAGAGCGGTCCGCGCACCAACACGAGCGGACGCCAAAGCGGCGTCCGCACCTGCATGGCCGCCGCCGACCACGATGACATCGAATGAATGTTTCACGTGAAACACTCCCATGGTTAAAGCCGCGCCCCACCTGCCCAGCCGGTTATTTGCCCAGACAGAAGCTGGCGAAAATCTCGTCGAGGATCATCTCTACATCGACCCGCCCGACCAGCGAATCAAGTGCGCGGATGGCGGACCATAATTCTTCGGCCGCCAGCTCGCTTCGTTCGGACCCGCTCTGTACCTCGATTCGAGCGGTTTCCAAAGCCTCACGCGCGTGAGTCATGGCGAAACGATGCCGGGCGCGGATCGCCGTTCCGGCATGGCTCGCACGTTCCGACAGAACCGCCGCGACCTGCTCGACAAGGTAGTCGATGCCCTCGCCCGTTTTGCCCGAGATGCCTCGCCCCGTGATGTCCGCTTTGCCCTCGACAACGATATCCCCGTCGAGCGGATCAAAATCCAGCGGCTCGCTGGACAGCAGGAATATGCGAAGATCGGCGGCAAGGGCCCGGGTCCGCGCCCTCTCCACCCCGAGCCGTTCCACCACATCATCCGTCTCGCGCAGACCCGCCGTGTCGAGCATTGTGACTGGCAGACCGGCAAGCTCCATCCGCACCTCGATCACGTCCCGTGTCGTGCCGGCGACCTCGGAGGTAATCGCCGCCTCGCGCCCCGCAAGAGCATTGAGCAAGGTCGACTTACCAGCGTTGGGCGCACCCACGATTGCCACCTCAAAGCCGTCGCGGATGCGTTCGGAAATTCGCGATCCGGCAACTTCACTCTCCAGCGACGCCATCGTCCGGTCGATCAGGTCAAGCACCTCGGGCGACACGTCCACCGGCACATCCTCGTCGGCGAAGTCTATCGTCGCCTCGAGCAGCGCCGCCGCCCGGATCAGATCGGTCCGCCAGGCCTCGGCCTTCTGACCCAGCACGCCAGACAAAACGCGCAGGGCCTGAACCCGCTGTGCCTCGGTCTCGGATTCGATCAGGTCTGCCAGCCCTTCAACCTGCGCCAGATCGAGACGTTCGTTCTCAAGCGCACGGCGGGTGAATTCACCAGGTTCGGCCAGCCGCAGATCAGGCTGGCCGCCAAGCTCGGACAGCAGCGCGTTGGCGACAGCCACTGACCCATGCACCTGGAACTCGACCACGTCCTCGCCGGTAAAGCTGTGCCCCGCCTCAAACGACAGGACAAGCGCCTCGTCGATAGGTCCAGTGGCGCCACGCAGCACGCGCAAGGCAGACTTCCGCGGTTCCGGCAACGACCCCGCAATCACGCGACCGGCCACAAAAGCAGATGGCCCGGAAATCCGGACCACCGCGACGCCAGCCTTACCCCGTGCCGAGGCCAGAGCAAAGATCGTATCCATATCTAACCTTCTGTTTTAAAACAGAAATCAGGCATTCATCGAGTCGAAGAACTCGCCGTTCGACTTGGTCTGTTTGAGTTTCGAGATCAGGAACTCGATGGCGTCTGTCGTGCCCATCGGGTTCAGGATGCGGCGCAGGACATAGGTCTTTTGCAGGTCTTTCGGATCGACCAGCAGTTCCTCTTTCCGGGTGCCGGACTTGAGGATGTCGATGGCCGGGAAGATCCGCTTGTCGGACACCTTGCGATCCAGCACCAGTTCCGAGTTACCCGTGCCCTTGAATTCTTCGAAGATGACTTCGTCCATCCGCGATCCCGTATCGATAAGCGCCGTCGCGATGATGGTCAGCGATCCGCCCTCTTCGATATTCCGCGCGGCACCAAAGAACCGCTTGGGGCGCTGGAGCGCGTTGGCGTCCACACCACCGGTGAGAACTTTGCCCGACGACGGCACCACGGTGTTGAACGCCCGGCCCAGGCGGGTGATCGAGTCGAGCAGGATGACCACGTCGCGCTTGTGTTCGACGAGGCGCTTGGCTTTTTCAATGACCATTTCCGACACCGCCACGTGACGCGAGGCCGGTTCGTCAAAGGTCGAGGCGACGACCTCGCCCTTCACCGACCGCTTCATGTCGGTCACTTCCTCGGGCCGCTCGTCGATGAGCAGCACGATCAGGTAGACCTCGGGGTGATTGACCGAGATCGAATGCGCGATGTTCTGCATCAGCACGGTCTTACCGGTCCGCGGCGGCGCGACGATCAGCGACCGCTGGCCTTTGCCGATAGGCGCCACGAGGTCGATGATCCGCGCCGAGCGGTCCTTGACCGTCGGATCGTCCAGTTCCATCTTGAGACGCTCGTCGGGATGCAGCGGAGTCAGGTTGTCGAAGGCGACCTTGTGCCGTGCAATCTCGGGATCGGTGAAGTTGATCTTCTCGACCTCGGTGATGGCGAAGTAGTTCTCGTTCTCGCCCGGCGCCGCGATGACGCCCTCGACCGTGTCGCCGGTGCGCAGCGAATGCTTCCGGATCATGTCGGGCGACATGTAGATGTCGTCGGGACCGGGCAGATAGTTCGCCTCGGGCGAGCGCAGGAAACCAAAGCCGTCCTGCAGCACCTCGAGCACGCCATCCCCACCAATGTCCCATCCATCCTCGGCCCTTGCCTGAAGGATCTGGAACATCATCTCGCCCTTGCGCATGGTCGAGGCATTCTCGATCTCCAGCTCCTCGGCGAGGGCAAGGAGGTCCTTGGGACTTTGTGCCTTGAGATCGGCAAGGTTCAGGCGTTCGGTCATGGAAGTCACCAATGGACAAAGCGACCCTGTCGCTTGGTCATGTCATGAAATGGGAAACAGGTGGGCCGGACGGCCCCTTGGCGGCGGGATATAGGGGCAAGCATCCCGCGAGTCAATCAAAACAGGGTTCTCCGGCTTCTTTGCAAGGTTTCCCGTTAACCGTTGATCATCCTTCTTTCTTAATAAAGAAAAGAAAGAGAAAAGGTTTTAGTAGGTATGTAGGCCCTGTGGATACTGGGGATTACGAGGTTGTCCCGATGCTTATCCACGCGGATAACCTGCAGAGGACAAACGCGCTTATTTCGCGAGTTCACCCGGAAAACACAATGTATTTCAGTGACTTAATCGGAAATCAACCTGTTGATAACCGCGGGCATAAAGCACAGGGGGGAATCTTGCCCCCCGGACCCCGAAATTTGCTTGTCCCGTGTTGAGCGACCCGGCGCGAAATGGGCAGAAACCCGCGGGTTGTGCCGAACCCGGGATTTACACCCCTTCACCCACAATCGCATAAGTCGGAACATAACGAGACTTTCCACAAGGTTCCCCACATGCGCCTCATCCTTGCGTCCGGCTCCCAGATCCGATCGCAGCTTCTGACCAACGCGGGCATCGCCCACGAGGTTCAGGTCGCGCGAGTCGATGAAGAGGCGATCCGGGCCGGTCTGGCGGCGGAAGAGGCCTCGCCCCGCGACGTGGCCGACGCGCTGGCCGAATACAAGGCGCGCAAGGTCGGGATGAAACACCTGGATGCGCTGACCCTTGGTTGCGATCAGATCGCGGAACTGGATCGCGTGATCCTGACCAAACCGGAGACGCCCGATATGGCGCGCGACCAACTCGCAGCGCTATCGGGCAAGACGCACAGGCTGCTGTCTGCCGCCGTGATCTATCACGACGGCGAGCCGGTCTGGCGGCACGTCGGAGTTGTGCGGATGCAGATGCGGGTGCTGTCGTCGGCCTACATAGACGATTACGTCACCCGGAACTGGGAGAGCATCCGTCATTCGGTCGGGGCCTACAAGCTCGAGGAAGAGGGCGTTCGCCTCTTTACCCAGGTCGCGGGCGATTACTTCAACGTTCTGGGGTTGCCGCTGACCGAACTCATCTCCTATCTCATCGTGAGGGGAGATTTGCCGACATGAACCGTTCCGGGCCTCCGGTCGCCGCCATCCTGCTCGCCCCCGGCGAGACGAGCCGCCTGCCCGCCCTCTTCGACTACTGGCTCTGGGCGACGGGCACCGCTGGGCGCTACCTTCCGCTCGAGGTCGAAGGGGATGATATCGGCGAGGTCATCGCGGCCCTGCCCAAGGCAGGCTTCGCCGGGCTGCATGTGAGCGCGACCTACCAGAAGCGCGTTCTGGACCACGCGGACATCATTACCGATCGCGCCGCGCTCATGTCCGCCGCGAATACGATCATCTTTCGCAAGGACGGCAAGATCCACGCCGACAATACAGATGGGTACGGGTTCGTCGAAAACCTGCGCCAATCCGTGCCGGGCTGGAACCCCAAGGCGGGGCCGGCTGCCGTGTTCGGATCGGGTCGCGCCGCGCGGGTGGTGATCGCGGCGCTGCTTGAGGTCGGCGTGGAACAGATCCGCCTCACTGCGCGCACCCGCCCCCGTGCCGACAACCTGCGGTCCGAGTTCGGCACCCGCATCGAGGTTCATGACTGGCTCAAGGCTGGCAACATCTCGGACGGGGCGATGCTCGTGGTGAACGCAACACCGCTCGGGTCGGCGGGTGCTTCGGAGTTTCGCGTGCCTATGGATGGTCTCATGCCCGGTGCGGCGGCCAGCGATCTGGTTATCGACCCGCCGGACACAAGGTTCCTGCGGCAGGCCGCGACCTATGGCGCCTACCTCGCCGATGGGGTCGGGATGCTCCTGTGTCAGGCGGCGCCGAGCTTTGAACGCTGGTTCGGCGTGCGCCCACCCCTGGACGACGCGGCACGACAGGCGGCCATCGCATGAGTTTCGTCATCGGCCTGACCGGCTCCATCGGCATGGGCAAATCCACCACCGCGCAGATGTTCGCGGAGGAAGGCGTCGCGATCTGGGACGCGGACGCGGCGGTGCATCGGCTTTACGCGCCGGGCGGCGCGGCGGTCGAGCCGATGCGCGCGGCGAACCCCGATGTAATCGAGGATGGTGCGGTCAGTCGTCCGCGCCTCAAGGCGTGGATTGCGGCAGATCCTGGTGCGCTCAAGCAGATTGAGTCCATCGTTCACCCCCTCGTCGCCGCCGACCGGACGGCGTTTCTGGCGGAGACGGACGCTGACATCGTGCTGCTCGATATCCCGCTTCTGCTCGAGGGCAGCGGGCGCAATCTGGTCGATGCGGTGGTCGTCGTCTCGGCCCCGCCCGAGGTGCAACGCGAACGGGTGCTTGCGCGGGGCACGATGGACGAGGCGACCTTCGCGACGATCCTGTCGAAACAGATGCCGGATGCCGAAAAAAGGGCGCAGGCCGATTACGTGATCGAAACCCTGACCATGGACGGGGCGCGGGCCGGGGTGCAGTCTGTCCTTGCCGACATAAGGAGCAAGATGAATGCGTGAGATCGTGATGGACACCGAGACGACGGGTTTCGACCCCAAGACCGGGGACCGCATGGTCGAGATCGGCTGCGTCGAGCTGATCAACCACATGCCGACGGGCCGGACTTATCATCAGTATATCAATCCCGAACGCGACATGCCCGAGGGGGCGTTCGCGGTGCATGGGTTGTCCGCCGAGTTCCTGAAGGATTTTCCGACCTTCAAGGAGATCGCGCAGGATTTCCTCGACTTCATCGGCACCGACAAACTGGTCATCCACAACGCGGGCTTCGACGTGCCGTTCCTGAATGCCGAACTGGGCTGGTGCAACAAGCCGCAGATCCCCATGGAACGGGCGATCGACACGCTGCTCATCGCGCGCAAGAAATTCCCCGGTGCGGGCAATTCGCTCGACGCGCTGTGCCGCCGCTATGGAATCGACAACGCGCACCGCACCCTGCACGGGGCGCTGCTCGACAGCGAAATTCTGGCCGATGTTTATCTGGAGCTGATCGGCGGGCGTCAGCCGGACCTCGTTCTGGGCGGCGGCGAGAAACAGACCGAGGCGAAGGTGCCGGATGAGACATGGCGCCCGCGCCCGCGACCCAAGGCGCTCGCCTCCCGGATCACCGACGAGGAGCGCGCCGCCCATGACGCCTTTGTCGAGAAGCTCGGCGACAAGGCGATCTGGAAGAAATTCGCCCCGAATTAACACCTTCCGCTAACCGACGCAGATTTTCCGTAAGGATATCAGATACCTGCAAGATTCCAGGATTCTAGAATTCTGGAATCCCGGAATCCTTGACGCCCCTTCACTCACCCCACAAAAACAAAACGCGGCCCCAAGGGACCGCGTTCATATCGCCTGATCCAGACCGATCAGTTCGGCTGCGCCTGCGCGGCCTGTGCCTGCTGCCGACGCGCCACTTCGTTGCGGTAGATCGCGACGAAATCCACGTTGTCGAGGTTCACTGGCGGGAAACCACCGTCGCGCGTGATGTCCGAGACGATCCGGCGCGCGAAGGGGAACAGCTGCCGGGGACATTCGATCAGCAGGAAGGGGTGCATCTGGTCTTCCGGCACGTTCTCGATGTGAAAGAGCCCGGCGTATTCCAGTTCGAGGATGAACAGTTGCGCGCCCGAATCCTTGGCCTTGGAGGTCACCTTGTATTTCGTGAGCACCTCATACTGGTTCTCGACCGTCCGCTTCTTCGCGTCCAGCGCCACCTCGACCGTGAGGTCGGGCTGGATTTCGCCCTGAACGCCCTTCTGCACGAGAATGTTCTCGAAGGACATGTCACGGATGTATTGCCCGAGGATGCGCATGACGATCCCCTGCCCTGCGCCCGGTTGTGCGACGGCGCCCGTCGGGGCTTGCGCTTCATCAGCCATTTTGTAACTCCCAAAATTCAAAGGTCGCGGTTTTTTATCAGGAACACAGGCGAGCCTCAACGCCCCGACACCCTTTGGACCGGTTTATTCGAGCCTTCCCAAGATCGGGCGCTGCGGGTATCAGCAGCGCCATGAAAGACATGATCCCCACATGGGTCGACGGCACGCTCACGCCAGTCGAGAAACTGACTGCTCATACCGAGGGCCTCAGGCACCGTGCGGTGTCGGTGTTTCTCGTCCATGAGGACGAAATCCTGATCCAGCAGCGGGCGGCGGGAAAATATCACACACCGGGGCTATGGGCGAACACCTGTTGCACCCATCCGCGCTGGGACGAGGCGCCGGTCGACTGCGCAAATCGCCGGTTGGACGAGGAGCTGGGCATCACCGGCGTGTCGCCCGTGTGGAAGGACCAGATCGAATACCGCGCCGAGGTCGGGGGCGGCATGATCGAACACGAGGTGGTCGATCTGTTTCTCGTGACGACGGATCATCGCCCTACCCTGCATTTGAACCCGGACGAGGTCGACGGGGTGCGCTGGATCGGACTGGCCGCGCTGGAAACCGAGGTCGCAGAACACCCCGAGCGGTTCACGCCCTGGCTCAGGATCTACCTCGCCGATCACAAACTGTCAGTGTTTGGTCCAGCCTGACGGACCCTTGGGAACCTGATGCGTCGGGCGTTTGTCCTGCGTGACATCCTCGAACTCGCCGTCGATCACGCTGTCGTCGCGCGTGGGACCGGCGTGGAAGTCGCGTCCTCCCATGTTGCCGTGAACGGTGAAGCTCGACTGCACGTTCACCCGCTTGCGAAGCTCGCGAAACGCCCAGGACCGGATGCCCGGCACAAGGAGCAGGAAACCGACCGTGTCGGTAAAGAACCCGGGCGTCAGCAATAGCGCGCCTGCGAGCAGGATCATGGCGCCATGCGCCATGGGTTCGGCGGGATTGCGCAACCTGTTGAAGCTGTCGGCCACCTGGTTGAGCGCCTGGAGCCCCTGCTGTTTCACGAGATAGGAGCCGATGATCGCCGTCACCAGAACAATGAGGAGCGTCGGCCACAGGCCGATGAGCCCACCGACCTGAATGAACAGGCCGATCTCGATCAGCGGGATCGCGATGAACAACAGAAGCAGCGGCATTTGCTTTCCTCTCGGGCCGAACGGACGCACGTAAATGTGCGCCAGTGGACTTGGCAACACCCAGCGCCTACATATGTTCCAATCCTGCGGGTTTCAAACCGCGACACGGAAAACGAGGTGCCCATGTCTTCTCCGATCATCCAGTTGATCGTTCTTGCCGCCATTGCGATCTTTCTGATCCTGCGTCTGCGCGACGTGCTTGGCACCCGAGAGGGCTTTGAAAAGCCCGTTGTGACCCGGACCGAGACGGAACGGGTGACGAACCGCGGTAAATTCGAAGTGATCGAAGGTGGACCGGACCATGACATTTCGGATCACACCGACGATCCTGCGAGCGTCGAGGCGCTGGGCAAGATGAAGACCGCCGAGCCGAGTTTCGCGGTGGGCGAGTTCCTCACCGGGGCGCGTGGCGCCTACGAGATGATCCTCATGGCTTTCGAGAACGGCGATATGGCCAAGATCAAGCCGTTCCTCTCGGATGACGTCTACGAGAGTTTCGCGGCCGTGGTCGAAGAGCGTGAAGCGCGCGGGCTCAAGATCGACGCGACCTTTCTTGGTGTGCGCGAGATGAAACTCGTGGAAGCCGAATTCGACGACGCCACCCGCGAAGGCGAGATTACCATTCGTTTCGTGGGCGAACTGAACTCGGTCGTGCGCGACAAGTCAGGCGAGATCGTCGAGGGCAACCCGAAAGAGGCCAAGAAACAGAAGGACGTCTGGACCTTTGCCCGTGTGATGGGGTCCGACAATCCGAACTGGACGCTGGTCGCCACAGGTGGTTGAGAGGGCGGGCTGACATGGCGGGCTTCCGCTCCTGTCTCGCGATTGGCGCGGCCCTGATGGGGGCCGCGTTTTCCTTGCCCGCTCTGGCGTCGCTGGATGAGGCCCAGATGCGGATCGTGCCCTTCGAGGCGCTGGTCGGCTGGGCGGAGGACGATCATGTGGCGGCGATGGATGCCTTCATCGAGACCTGCCAGTTGCTCGACGATCCGCAATGGCTGCCGATCTGCACTTTGGCACAGGATTATCCCGGATCGGCCCGCAGTTTCTTTGAGCTGTTCTTTCGTCCGGTGCTGATCGAGGACGGCCAACCGGGGCTGTTCACCGCCTATTTCGAACCGGAGCTGGCGGGGAGCGAATATCGCTCGGGCCGCTACACCGTTCCCGTCTATGCCCGCCCGCCCGAGATCGCCGCAGGCACCGCGAATTACACCCGAAAACAGATCGAAGAAGACGGGGTTCTGGCCGGGCGGGGGCTGGAGCTGGCATGGGTCGAGGACCCGGTGGACCTGCAATTCCTGCAAATTCAGGGGTCCGGTCGTATCCGCCTCCAAGACGGCTCGGTGCTGCGGCTGGGGTTCGGCGGCTCGAACGGCCAGCCGTTCCAGTCGCTGGGCGACGAACTGGTCCGGCGCGGGATTTACAACATCCATCAGGTCTCCGCCGCGGTCATCAAGAACTGGGTGCGCGCCAACCCGACCGAGGGGCGCGATCTTCTGTCGCATAACCCGTCCTACGTTTTCTTTACTGAGATTGCCCATCTTCCCGCCCATCGTGGCCCGGTTGGCGCAATGAACCGGTCGATCACCGCCCAGCGCACGCTGGCCGTCGATCCGGTCTATACGCCGCTCGGCGCGCCGGTCTGGATGGAAAAGGGCGGGGCGCAGCCCTTCAACCGTCTGATGGTGGCGCAGGACGTGGGGTCGCGGATCAAGGGGGCGCAGCGCGCCGATATCTTCTGGGGCACGGGCGACGACGCCGGGCGCGAGGCGGGCATGATCAAGGACCCGGGCCGGATGTTCGTGCTGCTCCCGATCCAGCGGGCCTATGCGCTCGTGCCCGAAGACTGATGGCCCGCAAACCTCGCAACCTGTCCCCCGAGGAGCGTGAGCTATGGGACCGCGTGGCCGAACGGACCACGCCGATGCATCCGGCGAAACCGGCGATGCCCGAGGCGCTCGCGCCCGATGAGACCAAGCCCCGGCCCAGGCCGAAACCGCCGCTCGACCGGTTCCGGGTGGGTCAGGCGGCGACCGCCATGCCGCCGCCCAACGATCTCAGGCCAGCAATCGAGAACGAGGTCGCCAAGGCTCCCGTCGCGATGGACAAGAAGCGGTTCGGCAAGATGAAGAAGGGCAAGCTCACGCCCGAGGCGCGGATCGACCTGCATGGAATGACGATGGCACAGGCGCATCCGGTTCTGATCCGTTTCATCATGGAAAGCGTGGCCGATGGACGCCGGCTGGTGCTCGTCATCACAGGCAAGGGAAAGTCGCGGGAAGCGACAGGACCGATCCCCGAACGGCTGGGCGTGTTGCGTCACCAGGTGCCGCATTGGCTGAACCTGCCGCCGCTCGCCCCCCATGTGCTCCAGATCACGGAATCGCACCTGAAACACGGGGGGCGCGGGGCCTACTACGTCTATCTCAGACGCAGCCGTTAAAGCATGTAGCGGCTGACATCCGACTTCGCCATCAGCTCGCCGAGGTTCGCCTCGACGAAAGCCGCATCGACAGTGACCTTTTCGCCCGACTTGTCCGGGGCCACGAAAGACAGCTCCTCAAAAACCCGCTCGATCACTGTGTAAAGCCGGCGAGCGCCGATGTTCTCGACGGTCGTGTTCACCTCGGCGGCGATCCGGGCAAGCGCCGCGATGCCGTCATCGGTGAAGCTCACCTCAACATTCTCGGTGCCCATGAGGGCGGTGTATTGCAAGGTCAGCGCATTGTCCGTCTCGGTCAGGATGCGCACGAAATCCTCTTCCGTCAGCGCGCGCAGTTCCACGCGGATCGGCAGGCGGCCCTGAAGTTCGGGCAAAAGGTCCGAAGGCTTCGCGATGTGAAAGGCACCTGATGCGATGAACAGGATATGGTCGGTCTTCACCGGCCCGTGCTTGGTCGAGACCGTCGTGCCCTCGATCAGCGGGAGCAGGTCACGCTGCACGCCTTCACGGGACACATCTCCGCCGCGCACATCGGCACGGGCGCAGACCTTGTCGATCTCGTCGATGAACACGATGCCGTTCTGTTCGACCGCTTCGAGCGCGGCTTTCTTCACCACCTCGTCATCAAGCAGCTTGTCGGCCTCTTCCCCCAGAAGCACGTCGTAGCTTTCCGCCACGGTCATCTTCTTGCGCACCGTGCGCTGGCCAAAGGCTTTGCCGAACATATCGGACAGGTTCATCATCCCCATGTTCATGCCGGGCTGACCGGGAATGTCGAACATCGGCATCCCGCCGCCCGTATCGGCCACGTCCAGTTCGATGACCGTGTCATCAAGCTCGCCCGACCTCAGTTTCCGCCGGAACATCTCGCGCGTCTGCTCGCGGGCGCCCTCGCCCGCCACGGCCTCGATCACTCGCTCCTCGGCGTTGCGTTCGGCGGCGGACTTCACGTCCTCGCGCATGTAGTCGCGTGTGGTGACGATGGCGCTGTCCACGAGATCGCGCACGATCTGTTCCACGTCGCGGCCGACATAGCCGACCTCGGTGAACTTGGTCGCCTCGACCTTGAGAAAGGGCGCACGGGCGAGTTTCGCCAGCCGCCGCGAAATCTCGGTCTTGCCCACGCCGGTCGGGCCGATCATCAGGATGTTCTTGGGATACACCTCGTCGCGCAGGTCATCGGACAGCTGCTTGCGCCGCCAGCGGTTGCGCAGGGCCACGGCCACGGCACGCTTGGCGTCCTTCTGGCCGATGATGAAACGGTCGAGCTCGCTCACGATCTCGCGGGGGGTCAGGTCGGTCATGTCCGCCTCTTATTTCTTAATCTTTTCAATGGTCAGATTGCCGTTGGTGTAAACGCAGATGTCGGCGGCGATGGCCATGGCCGACCGCGCGACGGTTTCGGCGTCCTTGTCCGTGTCCATCATGGCGCGGGCGGCGGCGAGGGCAAAGTTGCCGCCCGACCCGATCGCGGTCACGTCATGTTCGGGTTCCAGAACGTCGCCCGCCCCGGTGATCACGAACAGGTCCGCGCCGTCGGTGACGATCAGCATCGCTTCGAGCTTCTGGAGGTATTTGTCTGTCCGCCAGTCCTTGGCCAGTTCGACGCTCGCGCGGGCAAGCTGCCCCGGCGTCGCCTCGAGCTTGGCCTCCAACCGTTCAAGCAGCGTAAAGGCATCCGCCGTCGATCCCGCGAAACCGGCCACGATGTCATAGCCGCCGGGGGACAACCTGCGCACCTTGCGCGCGCTGCCCTTGATCACGGTCTGGCCCAGGCTCACCTGCCCGTCGCCCGCGACGACCACTTCGCCACCCTTGCGCACGCCGATGATCGTTGTGCCGTGCCAGCCGGGAAATTCACTGTCTGCCATAATGCCTCCTTCGGTCGGATAGCTATATGGCCCCCCGGTTTCGCTCCGACAACCACTTCACCTTGGAACGAGCGCCGCGTAGCTTCCCGCTATGGCCGAACCCCGCATCCTGCGCATTTATCTCGACCCCAACATGCTCGCCTCGGCGCAGGCGGGGACTTTCGGCTTCGTGCGCGTGATGACCGAGGCCTTCGAGGCCGAGGATTTTCGTGTCGAGTTGCGCAAGAACAGCTTTGAGGAACGGATGAAGTCGGGCGCGAGAAACGGCTACTCCATGTTCCTGATGGACGAGCCGTTCCACGAAAAGGCGCTGACCATGCGCAAGGCCTATTACTACCCCTTCTGGCGGATCGAAAATGTGGCCGAGCGGTGGGAGTTCGCCGTGGCGCACCGAGCTTTTGATCCGGCTGAAATAGACCCTGTTAAGGCCCGAAAGTGGTTTGGCGACTGGCGGAAGTGGATTTTCCGCAAGCTGCCGGAACGGGCCGAGAAGCTCGGATTGATCTATGTTCCGCTGCAAGGGCGACTCCTTGAGCACCGATCTTTCCAGACCATGTCGCCGCTCGAGATGATCGGCGCGGTGCAGGCGCAGGCCGGGGACCGGCGTATTCTGCTGGGGCTCCATCCGGGCGAGGCCTATTCTGAGGACGAGATTACCGCCGTCACCGCGATTGCCAAGGCCGATCCCCGCGTGACGCTCCAGACAGGCGGGATGGAAGAGGCGCTCCGGACCTGCGACCTCGTCGTGACGATGAACTCCACCGCCGCGTTGTCCGGCTATTTCTTTCAAAAGCCCGCAGTGCTGTTCGCGAAATCCGATTTCCATCACGTCATGCCGAATGTCGCGGCGCTGGGTGTGGACGAGGCGTTTCGCCGCGCCGAGGCCGAGACGCCGGATTTCGCCGCCTATCTCTACTGGTTCATCCAGCTCAATTCGATCAAGGCCGATGCGCCCGGTGCAGGCGACGCGATCCTCGCCACCTGCCGTGCGCATTGGTCGTTCTAGGCGGAACTAGTCGATCCACCCGCGCAGGTTCTCGGCCACCACATTGGTGAGCGCCTGAATATGCGCCGCGTCGTCGTTGAGGCAGGGGATATAGGTAAAGCTCTCGCCCCCCGCGTGTTCGAACGCCTCGCGGATTTCCCCGTCCACCTCCTCAAGCGTTTCGATGCAGTCGGCGGAAAACGCGGGCGCCATGACGGCGATGCTGCAAATGCCCTCTTCCTTGGCCAGTCGCGCGACCTCGACCACGGTATAGGGCTTGAGCCATTCATCGCGGCCGAAGATCGACTGGAACGTCGTCACGATCCGCCCCGGTGTCCAGCCCAGACGCTCGGCCAGGAGCCGCGTCGTCTTGTGGCACTGGCAATGGTAGGGGTCGCCGTCGTGGAGGTATCGCATCGGCATCCCGTGGTAGGAGCAGATGAGCCGTTCGGGCGCGTCGGCCTCGGTCGGATAGACCCGCAGGACGGACTGCGCGAGCGCCTCGATGTAATCGCCCCGGTCGAAATAGGCGGGCACGGTGCGCACGGCAGGCTGCCAGCGTTCATCCGCGAGCGCCGCAAAGAACTTGTCGTTCGCGGTCGCCGTCGTGGTTGCGGAATACTGCGGGTAGAGCGGGAAGAAGAGGATCTGCCGGCACCCGGCCTCGACCATCGCGCGGACTTTGGACGCGGTCGAAGGGTTGCCGTAGCGCATGCAGAAATCGACCATGACCCGGTCACCGAAAAGGCCGTGCAGGCTCTCGGCCATCGCCGCCGTCTGCGCCTTGGTGATCGTCATGAGCGGGCTTTCCCCCGCCTCGTGATTCCAGATCGACTTGTAGTTCTTGCCCGAGGTGAAGGGCCGGAACGACAGGATGATCCCCTGCAGGATCGGCTGCCATTTCCATTTCGGCAGGTCGATGACCCGCGGGTCGGACAGAAATTCGCTCAGATACCGCCGCATCGACCAGTAGTCGTAGTTGTCGGGCGTGCCCAGGTTGGCAAAGAGCACGCCGATCTTGGGCGCGGGAATGGCGGGGTGGTTTTCTGGCTTCAGCATGTCGGTCCCTTGATGTCCCGGTGTCTACGGCTCGCGCGGGAGTTTGGTTTCATCGGTGCCCAGCGCCTCTGCCAACCGTGCCGCCGCCGAACCGGGGCGGAGCGGCTTCTGCTGGCTTTCATGCGGTGCCCATCCGGCGAGAAAGATCATCTCGAACGTCGCGGCTATGCGACCCTGTTCCGCCGGAAAACCGCTCGCATAGCGTGCGGCGACGTCGGCGAAATAGTCGCGCGTCGTGAACCCCGCGCGGTTCACCATCGCGTTCCCCTCGCCCATCGCGCGCAGGTCGTGCATGAGCGCGAGGGCATCGCGGTAAGTCACCGTCCGAGGCGCGGCATCGGCAGCGGGCAGCGAAAAGCCTGCCCGTTGGAGGAGCGCGCCAAGATCGCGAATCTCACCCATGGGCAGCACGCGGGGGGATAGACCGCCGGTGCGTGCAACCTCGGCGTCGGCCAGCACCGCGCGCAGCTCGGACAGGGTCTGGCCACCGAAGGCAACGCCGAGAAAAAAGCCGTCGGGCTTCAAGGCGCGGTAGCACTGGATGATCTGGCCCACGGGGTCATTGGCCCAATGAAGCGACAACCCGTGGATGACGAGGTTATGCGCACCGGGTTCCAGATCGAGCACGTCGGTATCGGCGACGATCTTCGCCTCCGGAAAGATCCGCCCCCAGACATCAGGAAAACCGGTCACGACGGCGGCAGACGTAAACCTCCTGTTAACCTCGTTCAGGCGATCCTCGATCTCGAAGGCTGCTGCCTCTTGCAGGAACATGCCGTCCGCCGTCGCGCGGGCGCGGATCAGGGTCAGGCGGTCGGGATCGGTCAGGCGCGTCATGCCGCGGGACCATAGATGGAGGTGCGGAATATGCAATCGCCGGGAATGGGTTTGGCCAGGGCTGCGACACGGGGTCTCGTCGCGGCCGTCTATCCCGCGCAATGCGCCAATTGCGGCGAGGCGGTCGATGGCGACGGCGGGCTCTGCGCGCCGTGCTGGCGGGACACACAATTCGTGTCGGGCCATGTCTGCGACCAATGCGGCGCGCCCCTGCCGGGGGAAAGCGACGGACATGCGGATCGCTGCGACGAATGCATGGCCATCGCCCGGCCCTGGGACCGGGGCCGCACGGCGCTGATCTACAAGGGCAACGGTCGGCGCATGGTGCTCGCGCTGAAACACGCGGACCGGCCCGATATCGCGGTGCCGGCGGCGGGCTGGATGGCGCGGGCGGCGGCGCCGATCCTGTCCGAGGACATGGTGATCGTGCCCGTCCCCGCTCATTGGACGCGCATGTTTCGCAGGCGCTACAACCAAGCGGCGGAAATCGCGCGGGCGCTGGGCCGCGTCACCGGGCTGACCGTGGACACCCGTGCTCTCATGCGGATCACCGGGGGTGAAACGCAGGAGGGCAAGACGCTCGATCAACGGTTCGCCCATGTCGAGGGCGCGATCCGTCCGCACCCGAAACGCGGCGCCAGGCTGGCCGGACGCAGCGTTCTGATCGTGGATGACGTGATGACCTCGGGCGCGACGCTGGCGGCGGCCACGGAAGCAGCGCGGGAGGCCGGGGCCGTTCGCGTCTGCATCGTCACATTGGCACGGGTCGTGCGGGATGCTTAGATAGGTGGCAGACCCCGAAAGGAATGCACGATGCAACCCGTCACCATCTACACCACCCAGCTATGCGGCTTCTGCCATGCGGCCAAACGGCTCCTGACCAAGAAGGGCGTCGCCTTCGACGAAATCGACGTGGGCCATGACCCGGAGAAACGCCAGGAAATGATGCAAAAGAGCGGGCGCCATACCGTTCCGCAGATCTGGATTGGCGAAACCCACGTCGGCGGCTGCGACGACCTTTACGATCTCGATCGGAGCGGCAAGCTCGACCCCATGCTTGCCGCCTGATGCGGGCAGCTCTGATCCAGCTTTGCTCGGGCGATGACCCCGAGGCGAACCTCGTCACGACCCGCGCGGCGTTGCAGGCGGCAGCAGAGGCCGGGGCCGAGATCGCGCTGACGCCCGAGGTCACGAACTGTGTCTCGACCAGCCGGACCCGGCAACGGGAGGTGCTGCGCCACGAAGCGGACGATCCGACGCTGGCCGCGCTGCGCGAAGATGCGGCTGCCCTGGGTCTTCACGTCCTCATCGGGTCGCTCGCGCTCAAGACCGACGATGCGGATGGGCGCTTTGCCAACCGGTCCTTCCTGATCTCGCCTTCGGGCGAGATCGTCGCGCGCTATGACAAGATCCACATGTTCGACGTGGATGTGTCCGAGACCGAGAGCTACCGCGAAAGCGCGGGCTACCGGCCCGGCGATCGCGCGGTCCTGGCCCGCACGGCTCTGGGCGCCATCGGGATGACGGTCTGCTACGACCTGCGCTTTCCGCATCTTTACCGCGCGCTCGCGCAGGCCGGGGCGCAGGTCCTCACGGTGCCCGCCGCCTTTTCCACCGGCACCGGGCCGGCGCATTGGGAGGTTCTCTTGCGCGCCCGTGCCATCGAGACCTGCTGTTTCGTCCTCGCCCCCGCGCAGACAGGACAGAATACCCCGAAACGGGCGACTTACGGTCATTCGCTCGCCATCGCGCCTTGGGGCGAGGTCATCCTCGATGCCGGGACGGAAACCGGTGTTCATCTGGTTGATCTCGACCTCGCGGACGTGGATAGATCGCGGCGACGCATACCCAGCCTTTTTCACGACCGAGAGTTTGAGCCGCCGCAATGACCGATTCGACCACCGATTCCCTCTCGGTCGCGCTGTTCAGCGAGATGTTCATGGCCGATCAACTGGCCCGAACCGCGCTGTCCAAGGCGCTGCCCAAGGGGATGGAGCTGTCGCATTTCTCGGTGCTCAACCACCTCGCCCGCGCGGGCGAGGCGAAAAGCCCGGCCCAACTGGCCAAGTCGTTCCACGTCACGCGTGGCGCGATGACCAATACATTGAACAAACTCGAATGGGCCGGGCATATCCATGTGCACCCGGACTGGGACGACGCGCGGCGCAAACAGGTCACGATCTCGCCCGCCGGCCGCAAGGCGCGCGATGCCGCGCTGACGGCGATCACCCCGATCATCGGCGACGTGGTGCGCTCGATCGGCCATGACAAGGTGCGCGCGGTCCTTCCGGTCCTGCGCGAAATGCGCACGAAATTCGACGAACTCGACTGACGGGAGACCTCCATGGCCAATCATTTTCACAAGCGCGACCTGCCCGACGGGCTCGACCTGGGCAAGCTGGTCGCGATTGACTGCGAGACCATGGGGCTCAACCCGCATCGTGACCGGTTGTGTGTCGTGCAGCTTTCGGGCGGCGACGGTCACGCCCATGTGGTGCAGATCGAACGCGGCCAGACCGAGGCGCCGAACCTGACCCGGATGCTGGCCGACCCGGAGGTTCTGAAGCTGTTTCACTACGGGCGATTCGATATCGCCGCGCTGCTCAATGCCTTTGGCGTGCTGACCGCGCCGGTTTACTGCACCAAGATCGCCTCCAAGCTCGTGCGCACCTATACCGACCGGCATGGGCTCAAGAATCTTTGCGAGGAACTTCTGCGCATCGACATCTCCAAGATGCAGCAGCAATCGGACTGGGGGGCCGCCGAACTGACCGAGGCGCAGCTCGATTACGCCGCGTCGGATGTGCTGTATCTGCACCGCCTGCGCGAGAAGCTGAATGGCCGGCTGGAGCGGGAAGGGCGCATGGACATCGCGCAGGCCTGTTTCGATTTCCTGCCGACGAGGGCGAAACTCGACCTCGCCGGCTGGCCGGAGATCGACATTTTCGCTCATTGAGCCGCCCACGCGGGTGAGAATTGACAACGCGAAAATAACGGCGCTGAATGAAGAGGATGCACGACGATGCGCCATCTCTTTCATGCCGCGCCGCAGCGCGCGCCGCATGGGCCGGTCCCGAGGATTTCGGGCCACACGATTTCCATAGACCAATGAAATCGCGCGCATTTCTTGGCCTTGGCCGGGGTGGCACCCTGCATCTTTTTCGAACCCCTCCCAACAAAGAAGGAGACCCTCATGCAATACCAGATCAGCGGCAAACAGATCGACATCGGCGATGCGCTGCAAGTCCATGTGAAGGACGAATTGGGGGGAGTGGTCCAGAAATACGCCGAACGACCGACGGATGCGCAGGTCACCTTTTCGAAAGCCGCGCATGAGTTCATCTGCGAAACCGTGGTCCACCTGTCCACCGGCCTGACCGCACAGGCGACGGGCCGCGCGACCGAGATCTATGCCGCTTTCGACCAATGCGCCGAGAAGATGGAGAAGCAGTTGCGCCGCTACAAGCGCCGCCTCAAGAACCATCACCAGTCGCGTGTCGACCCGGTTGAAGTCATCGGGGGTTCCTCGTATATCCTCGCCTCGGAAGACGGGGCCGATGAGATCGAGCCCGACAGCATGGAGCCGATGATCATCGCCGAGATGGAGACGCGGATTCCGTCGCTGTCCGTGGGTGAGGCCGTGATGCAGATGGAACTGGCCCATGCGCCCGTGCTCGTCTTCCGGAATGAAAAGTCGAACGGCGTGAACGTGGTTTATCGTCGGGAAGATGGTAATATCGGTTGGATTGATCCCGGCGCGGCCAAGTAGAGGCATCGAGCGCAGGCCGGGCGAACAGTGGGACTAATGCAGCTTTCGAGTATCCTTCGGCCTGCCGCCGTCAAGGTGGTCGCGAACGTTTCCAGCAAGAAGCGTTTGTTCCAGGATCTGGTCTCGACCATGTGGTGGGCGCTTTCCTCAGGATCGAAAAACCGGTGGATTTCGACTCGGTCGATCGGCAACCCGTGGACCTCGTCTTTGCGCTTTTCGCCCCCGATGGCTCGGGCGTCGAACACCTCAAGGCGCTCGCGCTCGTTTCCCGCACCATGCGCGATCCCGGTGTCATGGCGAAACTGCGCGCCAATACGGACCCGGAAACGTTGCACACCATCCTGACCGAGGACCACGCGACCCGCGCCGCGTGACCCTTGGGTGCCCGGATCACGCCCCGGTGCGATCCCAGCGCGGAAATCCGAATGCCATGTAATCGCGGGCATAGGCCGCCCGCACGGCTTTCTCGATCTCGTCGTCGTAGATGTCCCTGAGCGCATGGGGCCCGTCCGGTTCGGCTGGGGTCAGTTCCGGCGGCTCCACCCCCACCTCCATCGCGATGAGGGCAAGGCCGGTCGCCATCTGCTCCTCCCGGAGCACATGGTCGGGGGACACGAACTCGGCCGTCCCGCGCAACAGGTTGTCCTGCGTCGCCCAGATCATCTCGACCGGGTGGTTTGACGATCCGCCCACCGTTCCGGCCACGAAGTTCAGGAAATGCAGGAACGCCTGCCGGTGCTGGGCGCGGTCGTAATCCGGCCCGATGGGCGTGTCCCAAGGGATCGGCAGGCCATATTTCTCGATCAGCCCATGGCGAAGCTCCCAATCCGTCTTGGGCCCCTCGTTCAGCACGTAGGTGCAAAACACGTGGTGTGCGCGCGCAACCGGGTGGCGTAGCACGGTAAAGCTGCGGTGGCCCTTGTTGTGGTTTTTCCACTGGCGCATGTCCTTTTGCGTCATGCCGTCGCGCAGGCTTTCGCGTTTCACGCCGTCGATGTCGGCGAGCCACTGGATGATCTCGTCCTCCGGCCCACCCGGCGTGGGCAGGAACGCGAGCGGCGCCTTGGCGGCGGTGACGTAATGGCGGACACGCGCCCCCCGGACCGGTTCGAAATTCGGGATCTCGTCGATGTCGTATTTGTCGATTTCCTCGACCGTCCTCACCAGCTCCTCGAAATTGATCACCTTCTCCGCGAGCGGTTCCGGGTTCTGCTTCTTGAAGGACCGGTTGGCATGGTCAAGCTCGGTCGTTTCGCCCAGATAGCGCGCGAGCCCGTTGATGATCCTGATGTCCGTCAGGTCGGCATAGTCGATGTAGAACGCGGTCTGTCCGGCGGCCTGCAAACGCCGATGCAGGTCGCGCTGGTAATCCTTGAGCGTGTGGTAGCGGAATTTGAAGTCCTTGGCGTGGAACTTCATCTTTCCGGGCACCTTTTCGGTGTGATCGCCCAGCTTCCACTGGTCCGTGTTCCACGCGATCTGCTTGGACACATAGGCGTCGACCTGATTGCGATTGAGGATCACCTTGCCGCAGCGCGGATCGGCGAGCGCATGGTCGATCACGCGGCGGTCGTGGTTGTGAAACAGGCGAAAGCCGGGGATGCCGTCTGTGTTTTCCTGCAGAACTTTGATCAGCCTCATCGGATCGCCATCGCGTTCCGCCATCGTCACGCCAAAGAGCTCGTCTGTCTGCTGGTCCACCATGAACCACGGATTGAACGCTTCGCCGTAGCATTTCAGGCCGGGAAACTGGTCGAGGTTCGATTCGAGGAAATTCGACCCCGTCCGCATTTCCGCAAAGATCACAAAGTAGTCGAAAGGCCGGGCCATCACTTCACCAGATAGGGTTTGCCGGGTTTGCGCCGTTCGGACTGGGCGGTGGTCCCCACCGGGAAATCGCCCATCAGATGCGGCTGCATCCCTTGGTTCTTGAGATTCTGGAGGAACTGCCCGAACCCGTCGAGCGACTTCATCCGCGGTGCTTCGGTCAGGCGGTTGGCCTGCCGCGCGCCGATTTCGTCGATCACGGTCTGGAGCGGCTCCATCGGGTTCTCGATGAAATCGGCCAGCGTCCAGATCCGCACGCGGGCCTTGGTCCAGACGGAGCGCAGCACCTCGAGATGCTCCGCCTCGATCCGCTGTAGCTTGGCCGCCTCGCGCCGGATGTCCGAGAAATTCGCGTTGGAGTAGAACAGCTGCACCGCCCAGGCCCCCGAGATCACGCTGATCTGCGCATTCGGGTCCTTGGCCACGTCCCAGGATATGTCCTGGTTGTCGCGAGGCCCGAACATGAAGGCTTGCCGTTCGCCGCGCGTGTTCCAGATCAGGTTGGTGAGAAAGGCGCGCGGGTTGTAGTCGCGCAAGTCGGGGCTGTCGGTCAGCGCACCGGCAAAGACCGCCTGCCGCCCGGCAAACTCGACCCGCTCCGGGGCGTAGAGATGACCGTGAACCCGGCACCCGGTGACGCGGCCAAGCCATTCCTCGAAGTCTTCGAACAGCTCTGTGAACCCCTCGAAGATCGAATAGTTCGACGAGGTCAGGCCGTTTTCCCAGTTCTCGTTCGGAAACCGCGACTGCATGTAAAGCCCGCGCCGCCCCTTGGTCCGCCGTTCGACCGCCTTCGAGAAAATCCGGTCGATCTTGGACGGGTTCGGTTCCGCCCCGGTAAAGATCGAGGCGTCGTCGGACAGGAACCCGTTGTAGAGCTTGTCCGCGTGCGGCCAGATCTTGCGCGCGACGAAACAGTCCGACCGCCGCAGAAGCTGCATGTGGTCATCGTAGAAGATATGCGGTTTGCCCTGGAAGTCGAACTTGGACAGGGTCAGCGAGCGGCTTTCGATATTGGTGGAATAGAGCCTGACGAGCGTCTGGAAATAGCTTTCGTCGGGAATCCAGACCCGTCTGAAATAGCGGTCGTAGGTGGCGCGATCGGGGTCCTCGAGGATCGCGGTCAGGGTCTGGCGCGTGAGACACCACCACTGGCTGCCAAGGTGGGGCACGAGTCCCTCGGGGATACGGCGTTTGAACCCGATCCGGCGCTGGAACCGCACATACCAGTCAAAGGCCCGGCGCTGGTTCTTCCACGAAAACGGGAAGCGCAGGACAAAGCGTTCGATGTCGAGCCCGCCGACGGTCCAGGGCACATCCTCGGTCGTCACGCTTTCTATGAAATTCGTCATCGGGCGTTCGGCGAGGTAGTCCTTGAGCTCCTCGATCGGGCGCAGCGGCAGGCAGGAGCCCGAGATCAGGAACACGTGCCGGACCTCGGGGAAATCCTTGAGCACCATCTCGGTCGCGGCCTGCGATGCCTCGACCAGCGACCAGCGGCCCCATTCGCAACTGTAGCGGCGGCAGAATTTCACGTTCTTGAGGTCGGACAGGCTCGCCACGAATTCCGCCTGCTTGCGGCGCGGCACCTTCTTGTCGACGTGGATCACCACCGGGCAGTCGTTGCGAGCAAGATGGCGCGCGACTTCGGCGGCGCGGTGCAGCGCCTCGTGGACCAGCATCGCGAAACCGACGCTCATGCCCAGTTGCCCTTGGACATGATCCCGAGAATTTCGAGCTGCCGCCAGTTGATGTATTTCTCGGACCACTTGCACCACAGGTCCGGGTCGTCCGACAGCCGCGTGGCATAAGCCTTGTATTCATGGCTCGCTGCATAGTGTTGTTTGCGGTCAAGCTCCTCCGCCGCCTTGGCCGCGAAGGTGTCGAGGAATTTCGCATGAAGCAGGCAACCGGACGCCTTTTCCCCGCCCCACTCGTCGTAAACGAGGTTCAGCCCGCGCGGCAGCAGGTTGTGGGTGGACGAGACATAGGCATAGCCGCGCGACCATTTCACGAGCGGTACCTTGTTCAGCGCGGGCGCCCGGGCGGGATTGTCGGGAAAGAACATCCGCGCACGGGGGCCGCCCTGAATCCAGAGGTTCCCGAACTTCTTGTTTTTCTCGATCATGTAGTTGCCCGCGTCGAACCAGTTCGCGATCTCGAACGGGTCCTGCCCCGGAGCGTAGGGCTGCGCCCCCATCGGTCCCTTGGGATACATGTCGAGCAGCATGGCCCCGAAGCTCTTGATCGACGAGGCGTCGAGCCAGTCGGTCAGCGCACGCAGCTTGCGGGTGTCGCAGAAGGGGTAGACAAGGAATTCGTCGGGGTCGATCGTCAGGCACCAGTGCCCATGCGCATAGCGGCGCAAGAGCCAGTTGAGCCAGTCCATCCCGAAGCGCGACCGTTTATAGCTGGCCTTTGTGCTCCACAGTGAAACATCGGGCTGGTCGGCAAGGTATTCACGGGTGCCATCGTCGCTGTCGTTATCGACGAAAAAGAAATGCCCGACGCCCATGTCGCGGTAATACTTGAGGAAGTAGGGCAGCCGCACCTTTTCATTTCGCAGCGTGCAGAAAACGAGGATATCGCGGGACTTGATTGTTTCGGTCCGATTGACAACGGGCTTCAGGTCCCGGCGTTTGCGAAACGCGCGTATGCGCCACCGCTTGCGCAGCAGCCGAAGCCGGTATGTCCGCAGGATGCCCAATAACGCCCCTTCCGTGCAGCGGCGGCCCAAATCCCTGTATCACAAAACCTTTAAGACAGTCTTGAAGTGATCCTTCCACGTGGGAAGCGCCACATCAGTGAGCTTTCTACGGTTTTTTTCCTGTGCAATGGCCTGTATTTCCGCCGCCCAAAGATACAAGTCAGTTGGGTCGAGGTAAACGGGATTGTTTCCAAAGACTTCCCTAAACACGGCAAGGTCCGACAGGACCACGGGGCAACCCAGCGCGAGCGCCTCGCCGGGCGGCAGGCCGAAGCCCTCGATGAGGGATGGCATGAGCAACGCGCGCGCCTGTGACAGGAGCGCGCCGACTGCGCCGTCGGAGATCTGGCCGGCGGTAATGACATGGGCCTGTCCTTGCGCGATCCGCGCGCGGTCGTCGTCCGAAAGCCAGCCCAGCGCGCCGACCAGCACCAGCTTGGGCACTTCGACTTCGGGAAGGCGGCGCGACAGTTCGGCCCATGTATCGAGGAGAAGCGGCAGGTTCTTGCGGGGTTCCAGCGTGCCAAGGAAGAGAAAGAATGTCCCGAGGTCGCGCAGATCGGGCGGCACATCGCCTTGCACTACCGGTGGCGGCACGATGCCCAGATGGGCCGTGAGACCCGGGGGCACTCTGCCCGCCTTGGCAAGCCAGTGCTCTGTCGTCGCGCGGGTGGCATCCGCGGTGTGGATCACGAGGTCCGCGTGGCGCGACACCAGAGTGATCCTGTCGGAAAACCGCGCAGCGGCGGTGTCGGTCTGCACCTCGGGCCGGTCGAGCGGGATCGTGTCGTGGATCATCACCGCGCTGCGCCCGCCCGAGGCCCGGACCCCATCAAAGGTCTCGCGGCGCAGGTTGCTGTGGCCGACCGCCACCCAGACAAAGCCCGGTGCGATGGACTTGCCGATCATGCGGCCCAGACCGCGTCCGCTGCGACAGCGCGCAACGCAAAGCCGGTAGATGTCGGACAGAACCCGGCGTCGGATCGGCGACACGCGCCTGAAAAGATACGCCAGCGGATGCGGGCGACCCCAGTCGGCGCCCCCGACGAGCCGATCCGCCAGCGCCTCGACCCCGCGCCGGTCGTAAAGCGTGAGGCCGATGGGTGAGCGCACCAGCGCGAAGAGCGGGATGTCGTCGGCCAGAAGCGCCGAGAGATAGGCAGCCTCGACCCGGTCGATGCCGGTGTGACGCCCCCGCCCGGCCCGCGAGACGAGCCGCGACAGGTCGAGAAGGCGCGCGGTCGGTTTTTTCAAGCGGCGTTACTCGGCCGCCATCTTGACGCCGACCACGTCCTGAAGGAACACCATGAGCTCGTCGCGCAGTTCCGGGCGTTCGAGGCCAAAGGCCACGGTCGCCTGAAGATACCCTGCCTTGGACCCGCAGTCATAACGGGTGCCGTCGAAACGGTATCCATGCACGTTTCGACCCTGGGTGATCTCGTCGGCAATGGCGTCGGTCAGCTGGATTTCACCGCCCGCGCCCTTCTTGAACCCGCCGAGGTTCTTGAGCACGTCCGGCGTCAGGATATAGCGGCCGATCACGGCCAGGTTCGAGGGCTGCGTGCCCGGCGCGGGCTTTTCGACCATCGCCTTGACCTTGGCCAGACGCCCCTCTTCGCTGTCCACGTCGAGGATACCATAGGCGGATGCCTTGTTCTCGGGCACCTCCATGCAGGCCACCATGGACCCGCCGGTTTCCTCGTAGGCCTCGACCATCTGCTGAAGGCAAGACTTGCCCTCGGACGCAATCACGTCATCGGGCAGGATGACCGCGAAGGGTTCGTCGCCCACCAGACGGCTCGCGCAGTAGATCGCGTGGCCGAGCCCCAGCGCTTTGGCCTGTCGGACATAGGCGATGGCGCCCGAAGGCATGTTCGTCGCGTTGAGAATGTCGAGCAGCTCGTCCTTGCCCTTGGCCTTGAGGTCCTCTTCGAGGATCGGTGCGCGGTCGAAGTAATCCTCGAGCGACCCTTTGCCGCGCGAGGTCACAAAGATGAACTCCTCGATCCCGGCGGCGCGCGCCTCGTCGATGGCATACTGGATCAGCGGACGGTCGACGAGAGTCATGATTTCCTTGGGGATGGACTTGGTCGCTGGCAGGAACCTGGTGCCAAGACCGGCCACGGGGAAAATCGCCTTCGTCACTTTGTTGGTCATGTAAACCACCCTCTTTCAATTCGCTCGTACGTGCGTAGCAGACTCACATGTCAACGAAAACACGGCGGGTTTCGGCGCCGGACGCTTTGCACGGGACGCCGGAAGGACGCCGTTATTCGGGTCGATATGCTTATGAATCGCGCAATTTCGCAATACGTGCCTTTTCTTCCAGCAATCTCTCGCCGAAGCTCGTCCAGCGGAACCGCGGCTGATCGCGGTCAGACGGACCAAAGAGCCCGCCGCGCTGGTCCCAGAACCCGTCGGGGTGAAATCGCAGGTGATGTGGCAGCGCCGTGGGGGACAGGCGCAAGACCGTGGCGACCTTGCCCCGCGCAACCGACCGGCGGGCATGGGCGCGCAGGCGGTCGGTGGCCCAGAGGCGCCCGGCGATCATGTCGTGGCCCCGGTTGCCGGATTGCGGCATGGGCCGGAACGGCTTCGTAGCCGGCGGGATCGGAGGGAGGGCCGCGATGGGCCGCGCCTGCCCTTCGGCAAAGCCCGCGTCATAGGTCGCGAGAAGCCGGGCCACGTCGCGCGGTTCGATCCGCCCCTCGACCATCTGGCCGATGAGCCGCTTGCGCTGCTCGTCACGGTGCGGTGCCGGATCGCCGCCCGATGCGTGTTTGCGCAGGAAGACGGCGGTCGAGGCGCCGATTTCAGTCAGGTCGATGACCTGCCGCTGCCCGCCGCGCTGCCCGGACGGGCCGACCCCGTGATGCACCTGTGCCCGGGGCACGATGAGCGTCTTGCCAGGGTGGAGCCGCAGGTTCACGTCGGTCTCGTCGTAGTAAAAACGAAACGCCGGATCGAAACCGCCGATGGCGGCAAGCGTGTCACGGCGAAAGGCCATGTTGGTGCCCTCGGTCTTGACCGCGTAGCCCTCGGGCGGGGCCGCGACGAAGCCGCGTTCATGCGGAATGTCGAGCGGCAGGGTCCGACCCATGCCATTCACGGCCTGCGCGCGCCACTGGAACGACAGCCCGTTGCGCCCGCGCACGAAGCCGCCCGCCTGCACCACGGCAGGATCGACGAAGCCGGGGATGAGATGGCCGAGCCATGTGGGTTCGGGCACCGCGTCGTCGTCGATGAACGCCACGACCTCGCCCGCCGCGTGGGCGAGCCCGATGTTTCGCGCCTCGGAAATATTGGGGGTGTCGAAGCCCAGAACCGTGATCCGGTCCTGCCAGTCGGCAAGCGCGGCGACACCGCGCGCATCCGCGACCACCACCACCTCGAAGGCGGGATACCAAAGCTGAGAGACCCCGAGCACCGCCCGCCGGAGAAGCGCGGGACGCCCCCGGCTGACGATGACGACCGTGACGGTCGGGATCGTCATCAGGCGGGCTTCAGATCGACATCCGGCGCATAGGCGATGAAGAAGGGGTTCGCGAAATCCGCCTTGCCGTAGGTCAGCGGCTCGTGGTCGTCAAAGCGCACCACCTTGCCGCCTGCGCCGATCAGCACCGCGTGGCCTGCTGCCGTGTCCCACTCCATCGTCCGCCCGACGCGGGGATAGATGTCGGCCTCGCCAGTCGCGACAAGGCAGAACTTGAGCGAAGATCCGGCGCTCTTCATGTCCTTGACCGCATATTTGGCGATGTAGTCATCCGTCGCCTGATCGCGGTGGCTTTTCGAGGCGACGACCATGAGCGCGCCGTTGTCAGGTTCGGAATTAACGCAGATCGGGGTGATCCTGCCGGGCCGGTCCACGTCGAACGACCCCACCTCTTCCACCGCGCTGCCGTCTTCCATCGTGTAGAACATACGCTCGCGGGCGGGCGCATAGACCACCCCGCGCAGCGGCACGCCGTCCTTCACATAGGCGATGTTCACGGTGAAATCGCCGCGTCGGTTCACGAACTCCTTCGTGCCGTCGAGCGGATCGACGATCAGGAACTCCGTCGCGGTTTCGCCGTGCGTGTCCGCCTGTTCTTCGGTCACGAGGGCGATGCCCGGAAACGCCTCGCGCAGACCGGCCGAGATCAGCGCGTCGGCGGCTTCGTCGGCTTCGGTCACCGGGCTCGAGTCGGACTTCGACTTCACCTCGAAATCCTCGGCCTCATAGATCTCCATGATCTTGTGACCGGCCTCGATGGCGAGCCTGCGCATCACGCCCATGAGCTTTTCGTAATCCACCGCTGATCCTTCCGCGGGATGCCCCCGTCGTTATTGATAAAAACTCAGCATCCTATATGCTGCCACGTCAAGGGATCGGCAAGAATTCCTGCGAAAAAGCCACATTGAGCAGGCAAGGACGCCTCATGTTTAACGTGCCCAGATCGGAAAGCGGTGTGTCGAAGGCGGTTCGGATCTTCGAACTGATCTACCACGCCGCCGTCCATGACCTTCGCAAGAGCCACACAAACGCGCTGATGGGCCTGTTCATCAACGTGGCCCAGACCATGATGCTGGTTGCGGTCTTCTATCTCATGTTTGCCATCATGGGGATGCGGTCCTCGCAGATCCGGGGCGATTTCCTGCTCTACATCATGTCGGGCATCTTCATCTACATGACCCAGATCAAGAGCATGGGGTCCATCGTCGGGGCCGAGGGCGCGGCGAGTCCAATGATGCAACATGCGCCCATGTCCACCTTCATCTCGATCATGAGCCACGCGCTTTCGGCGCTTTATATCCAGTTGCTGTCCGTGGTGATTGTCGTGTTCCTCTACGACATCGCCTTCACCCCGGTCGAGATTTACGACATGTCGGGCGTTTTCGGGATGATCTTCCTCGCCTGGTTCTCGGGCTGCGCGATCGGGCTGTGCTTCTACGCCATCAAGCCTTGGATGCCAGGCGTTGCGAGCATCGGATCGACGATCTATTCGCGCGCCAACATGATCGCCTCGGGCAAGATGTTCGTGGCCAACACCGTGCCCTGGAACATCCTCGTCATGTTCACTTGGAACCCGCTCTTCCACATCATCGACCAGGCGCGGGGCTTCATGTTCATCAACTACAACCCGCATTATTCCAACTGGCATTACCCGCTGATCGTGTCCTGCGTCCTGCTGATCATCGGCTTCATGGGTGAAAGCTACACGCGCAAACATGCCTCGCTGTCTTGGGGCGCGCGCGGATGAAGCTGATCCTGTTCCTTCTGGCGTTCCTGCCCGGTGCCGCATTGGCGCAAACTCTGCCCGCGCTTTATGACGTGATCGGGGTGGCCGATACCGACCGGCTCAACGTGCGCGCCGAACCCTCGGCCTCGTCCGAGATCATCGGGGATTACCCGTTCTTCCAGCAGGGGATCGAGGTCACGGCGTTCAACGACGACACCACTTGGGCCCGGGTGAATTACGAGGAGCGGACAGGTTGGATTTCCGCCCGTTTCCTGCGCGAGCGTTCCGGTCAGGGCGGCACGGCCACGCTGCCCACGCCGATGTCCTGCCTCGGGACCGAGCCCTTCTGGTTCATGTCGATCTACGACGACCAGATCGAGTTCGAGGACCCCGGTGCGGACACCGGCATGATGACCTTTGGCCGTTATCCGATCATCGAAACCGCGATCAGTCCGCGTGGCGGCTTTGCCAGCGACGACATGATCGGCTTTGTCAGCCGCGAGGCCTGCACCGACGGGATGACCGACCGCACCTATGGCTTCCGCGTCGATTTCATCCGGCGTGGCAACGGCGATGACGTGAGCTTTTCGGGCTGCTGCACCATCGGGGGGTTCATCGGGAATTAATCGACCACGCGCAGCGTCAGGTTGATCCGCCCGCCTTCGCGCAGGAGCGTGGAAGAGCCGAACTTGATCCGGTCCACGCCGTGATGGGCCAGCCGCGCCGCGCCGCCCAGCACCAGAACGTCGCCGGAGCGCAGCCAGACGGATTGCGTCGGCCCGCCCCGTTCCGTCCCCCCGATGCGAAACAGTCCCTCGTCGCCCAGCGAGATCGACACGACCGGCTGGGTGAAATCCGCCTCGTCCCGGTCCTGATGCAGCCCCATGCGCGCCCCCTCGCCATAAAAATTCACGAGGCAGGCGTCGGGCAGCCGCGCCTCGGGCGCGACCGTGGCCCAGACATCCAGCACCGGGCGCGGGATCGGCGGCCAGTCCACACCCGCCGGGTGGCGAGTTTCGTAGCGATAACCGTGGCTTCGGTCCGAATACCAGCCATAGCGCCCGGCGCTGGTCATCCGCACCGACATCGGTTTGCCTAACCGGGTTTCGGGCGAAAACAGAGGGGCGCTGGCCACAACCTCGCGCAGCGCCGCGACCATGGTTTCCTGCGCGTCCCGGTCAAGGAACCCGGACCAGAGCGTCGCACCGCCGACGTCCAGAGGGGCTGATTTACCATTCATCACCGAAACCCTGAAAATGACTCGATTTTTCGGGCGAAAACGCCGTTTTCAACGCCTTGCAGGCCCCATTTCCCCTCCTTATATACGCCCAGACGCCGGGTGGGGATCACCAAACGATCTTCGGCCGGCTCAACCTATGGGATCGGGCGAAGGTGCCCATTGGGGCCGAAGCCCAAGACATCGCCAAACGAGAGGAATATGAGCATGGGTAAAGTCATTGGTATCGACCTGGGGACCACCAACTCCTGCGTCGCCATCATGGACGGCTCGCAGCCGCGGGTCATCGAAAACTCCGAAGGGGCGCGGACCACGCCGTCCATCGTCGCCTTCAAGGACGGGGAACGCCTCGTCGGTCAGTCGGCGAAACGTCAGGCTGTCACCAACCCCGACAACACGGTCTTTGCGGTCAAGCGCCTGATCGGGCGCCGCGTCGGCGATCCGGCCGTCGAAAAGGACAAGAAACTCGTCCCCTACGCCATCGTCGATGGCGGCAACGGTGACGCCTGGGTCGAAGCCCAGGGCGAGAAATATTCTCCGTCGCAGATCTCGGCCTTCATCTTGGGCAAGATGAAAGAGACCGCCGAAAGCTATCTGGGCGAAAAGGTGGATCAGGCCGTCATCACGGTGCCCGCCTATTTTAACGACGCCCAGCGTCAGGCGACCAAGGACGCCGGCAAGATCGCCGGTCTCGAAGTGCTGCGCATCATCAACGAACCGACCGCCGCGGCGCTCGCCTATGGTCTCGACAAGAAAGAAGCGAAAACCATCGCGGTCTATGACCTTGGCGGCGGCACGTTCGACGTCACGATCCTCGAGATCGACGACGGTCTGTTCGAAGTGAAATCGACCAACGGGGACACGTTCCTGGGCGGCGAAGACTTTGACATGCGCATCGTCAATTACCTCGCCGACGAGTTCAAGAAAGAGAACAACGTCGACCTGACCAAGGACAAGATGGCGCTTCAGCGGCTCAAGGAAGCTGCCGAAAAAGCCAAGATCGAACTGTCCTCGGCCAGCCAGACCGAGATCAACCAGCCCTTCATCTCGATGGGGTCGGACGGTCAGCCGCTGCACATGGTGATGAAGCTGACCCGTGCGAAGCTCGAAAGCCTCGTCGGTGACCTGATCAAGAACTCGCTCAAACCCTGTCAGGCGGCTCTGAAGGACGCCGGTGTCTCGAAAGACGAGATCGACGAGGTCATCCTCGTCGGTGGTCAGACCCGTATGCCGAAAGTCATCGAAGAGGTGACCAAGTTCTTCGGGAAAGAGCCGCACAAGGGTGTGAACCCGGACGAAGTCGTCGCCATGGGCGCCGCCATTCAGGCCGGTGTTCTGCAGGGTGACGTGAAGGACGTGGTCCTTCTCGACGTGACCCCGCTGTCGCTCGGTATCGAAACGCTGGGTGGCGTGTTCACCCGCCTGATCGACCGCAACACGACGATCCCGACGAAAAAGTCGCAGGTCTTCTCGACCGCCGAGGACAACCAGAACGCGGTGACCATCCGCGTCTTCCAGGGCGAGCGGGAAATGGCGGCGGACAACAAGATGCTCGGCCAGTTCAATCTGGAAGACATCCCGCCCGCGCCGCGTGGCATGCCGCAGATCGAAGTGACCTTCGACATCGACGCCAACGGCATCGTGTCGGTTCAGGCCAAGGACAAGGGCACCGGGAAAGAGCACCGGATCACGATCCAGGCCTCCGGCGGTCTTTCGGACGAGGACATCGACCGCATGGTGCGCGACGCCGAGGAAAATGCGGATGCCGACAAGCAGCGCCGTGAACTCGTCGAAGCCAAGAACCAGGCCGAAAGCCTCATCCATTCGACCGAGAAGGCGATCGAGGAACATGGCGACAAGGTCGATCCGACCACGGTCGAGGCGATCGAGCTGGCCATCGCGGCGCTCAAGGACGAGCTTGAAGGCGACAACGCCGACAAGATCAAATCGGGCATCCAGAACGTGACCGAAGCCTCGATGAAGCTGGGCGAAGCCATCTACAAGGCCTCGCAGGCCGACGAGGACGGCGACGCGGACGCAGGCCCGCGGTCGGCGGACATGGACGATGACATCGTCGATGCCGACTTCGAGGACCTCGACAACGACAAGCGGTCGTAAGCCAACGTGACGACGTGGGGCCGGTCCGTCTAACCGGGCCGGCCCTGCGCGTTCCCAAAGGGGGACTGACCGAATGTCAAAACGCGATTATTACGAGGTTCTGGGGACCTCCAAGGGCGCCTCGCCCGAGGAGATCAAGAAGGCCTATCGCGCCAAGGCGAAAGAGCTTCACCCCGACCGCAACGCCGATAAACCCGACGCCGAAGCCATGTTCAAAGAGGTGAACGAGGCTTACGACGTGCTCAAGGACGCCGACAAGAAGGCGGCCTACGACCGCTTCGGCCATGCGGCCTTTGAGGGCGGCATGGGTGGCGGGCCGCGGCCCGGTCAGGGCTATGGCCAGCAGGGCGACTTCGCTTCCGCCTTTTCCGATGTGTTCGACGACCTGTTCGGCGATTTCATGGGTGGTCGCGGCGGCGGGCAACGCTCGCGCGCGACCCGTGGCTCGGACCTGCGCTACAATCTGCGCGTGACGCTGGAAGAGGCTTACAAGGGTCTGCAAAAGACGATCAACGTGCCGACCTCGGTCGCCTGCGCGACCTGCTCGGGCACCGGGGCCGAAAGCGGCGCCGAACCCGTTACCTGCCCGACCTGTTCGGGCATGGGCAAGGTGCGGGCGCAGCAGGGCTTCTTTACCGTCGAACGGACCTGCCCGACCTGCAATGGCATGGGCCAGATGATCAAGAATCCCTGCAAATCCTGCGGTGGTGCGGGCCGGGTCGAGAAAGAGCGCGCGCTCTCGGTGAACATCCCGGCGGGCGTCGAAACCGGCACCCGTATCCGGCTGGCCGGTGAGGGTGAGGCCGGCTTGCGCGGCGGGCCGTCGGGCGATCTGTATATCTTTATCCAGGTCACCGAACATGCGCTCTTCGAACGCGACGGCGTGAGCCTGCATTGCCGGGTGCCGGTGAGCATGAGCTCGGCAGCGCTGGGCGGGGATATCGAGGTGCCGACCATCGACGGCGGTCGCTCTCGGGTGAAAATCCCGGCGGGCAGCCAATCGGGCCGTCAGATGCGCCTGCGCGGCAAGGGGATGCCGGCGCTGCGCGGCGGTGGGCATGGCGACATGTTCATCGAGCTGGCGGTCGAAACGCCGGTGAACCTGACCTCGAAGCAGAAAGACCTCCTCAAAGAGTTCGAAAAGCTGTCGGAAGAGAACAACCCGGAAAGCTCGACCTTCTTCTCGAAGGTCAAGAACTTCTGGGACGGGATGAAGGGCTGACGCCGCTCGGGCGTTAACGCTTCGTCAACCAGACTCGGGGCAGGCTCGGTTTCATGACCCAGCCTGCCTTTTCCTTTGGTGAACAGACCCTGCGCCTCTTCGACTTGGACGAGGCGACGCCTGTCGGGGTGGGCAAACAGCCCTCATACATCAAGGATCATCGGCGGCGGCTGCGCGATCGCTTCATGGCCGGGGGTGCCGCGGCGATGCCGGACTATGAGCTGCTGGAGCTTGTGCTGTTTCGTGCGATCCCCCGGCAGGACGTCAAACCACTGGCGCGCGCGCTCATCGACCGGTTCGGGGATTTCAACGGCGTGTTGTCGGCCCCTGCCGCCCGGCTGCTGGAAATCTCCGGCGTTGGCGAGACCGTGGTGCAGGAGTTGAAAATCGTCGAGGCGGCGGCGCATCGGCTGTCGCGCGCCCGCGTGATGCACCGACCGCTCATTTCAAGCTGGGACGCGCTTCTCGATTACTGCCGCACCACCATGGCGCACCGGGAGACGGAGCAGTTCCGCGTGCTCTACCTGGACCGGAAGAACGTGCTGATCGGGGACGAGGAACAGGCGCGCGGCACCGTGAACCATGTGCCGGTCTATCCGCGCGAGGTGGTCAAACGGGCGCTGGAGCTGAATGCCTCGGCGCTGATCCTTGTTCACAATCACCCGTCCGGCGATCCGACGCCCTCGCAGGAAGATATCACC
>LUOO01000086.1 GCA_001626765.1 Maritimibacter sp. REDSEA-S28_B5 | reverse complement strand
CCCCGAGGTCGAGGATTGGGGCCCTTACAAGCGCGGGGAGTTGCCGGTTCCGGTGGTGCGGTGAGCCTCGCGCCCCGGACCTGATCCGGGGCCTCACCCCCGGCGACAAGAGGCCCCGGATCAAGTCCGGGGCGGGTGTGCCCTTGCCCGGAATAGCCGCGCTTCTGATCGGCCGTCAGATGGCCGAGACGACATCAGTCGCGACAGAGGGCAGGGCACGGCCGTGGGGGCGGCCGTGCGCTGCCCGGGCCGCTTGCGCGGCTATTCCGGGCGGGGTGCGTCGTTCGACCGAACCAACCCCTCCACCACCGCCAGCGCTCGCCCGACGCCATCCTCTGCCCGCATCGCCGCGCCGATCTCCGCCGCCCGTGCGACCACTTCTGGCAGATGCGCCACCTCGATCGCCGCGGCCAGCGCCTCCGCCGTAAGGTCCCGCTGCCGGATCGGCGCGGGCCCGGCCCCCAGCGCCGCCACACGCGCGCCGAAATACGGTTGGTCCGCGAAGAGCGGGCAGATGACGGACGGGCGCCCCCAGCGCAGCCCCTCGTGGGTCGTGCCAGACCCGCCGTGATGCACCACCGCCGAGACGCGCGGGAACAGCCAGCCATGCGGCGCGGCCTTGAGCACATGAATGTCCGCCCCGGTCTCGACCCCCGAAATCCCGCCCCAGCCGGTCGCCAGAACCGCCCGCCGCCCGGTGGCCTCAAGCGCCCCCAGCAAAGCCCGTGTGGTCCGCGCATGATCGATCCCTGGCATCGAGCCAAACCCCGCGTAGACCGGCGGCGGGCCGTCATCCAGAAACGAGGCGAGGTCGTCGGGCGGGGTCCAGTCATCCGGCGTGCCGAAGAAGTATCCGGTCTGGATCGCGCTCTCGGGCCAGTCGTGGGGCCGGGGCACGAGCGTGGAAGAATAGGCCTGCAGGCTCACTGCCTCGCCCCCCGGCACATATCCCCCGAGCGTGTCCATCCTCGCCCCGATGTCGATCCCCGTCGCCCGCCGCCAGCGGCGGTGCATCATCCCGGTGCCCAGCCGCATCGCGCCCATGACGGCACGGTGCGTGAAGCGGTTCCATGCGCGATTGTGTCCTTCCGCCCCCATCAGGAACTGCGGATAGGCCCCGGTCGGCACAAAGCCGGGTTGCAGCGCCACCGGGACCGAGGGGATGCCCAGTGCCCGCGCGATATGTGGGGCGAGAGAGGCCTTGAAATGATTGAGAATGATGTCCGGTTTCACCGTGAAACCAATGTCCCAGACCGCCGAGAGCTGCGCGTTCATCAGCTCCGACGCCCAGCGATAGGCCTTGAGCTTGCCCCCCAGCGACGTGAGCGCCGCCTGCACCTCGGGTTCCTGCAGAAGCGCGTCATGGCCGCGCGCCACCGCCGCCCGGCCCAAGGCGATGAACGGCTGCACGTCCCCGCGCGAGCCGATGGCGTAGATCAGGATCTTCATACCCTCAGGTGGCCCCGCCCGACCAAAGGGTTCAACCAAAAAAACCCCGCCACGAGGGCGGGGTGAAGTGGTGCCGTGGCTATGGCCACAGGCACAGGCGGTACGCGGTTGCCGGTTCAGACCGGCATCTCGTTCAGCGCATTTCTGCGCGAATTTGTTGACGGAGCACGTCGATGGGGACCATTTTGCCTTCGGTCTTGAAGTGCCAATAGGTCCAGCCGTTGCACGACGGGGCATTCTCAAGCGACGCGCCGACCTGGTGGATCGACCCGCGCGCCTCACCGGAAATCAGCGTGCCGTCGGCACGGACCTTGGCCATCTGGCCCCGCGAGTTGATCAGCATCTCGCCGGGGCGCAGCATCCCGCGTTCGACCAGCTGGCCAAAGGGCACGCGCGGCTCGGCGCGTTTCGAGGCGGTGGTCATCAACGCCTCCTTGTCGAATTTGCGGATCTTGTCGATCCGGGCTTGCGCGACCTTGCGGTAGGTTTCCTCGCGTTCGATCCCGATGAACTCGCGGCCCAGCATCTTGGCCACCGCGCCGGTGGTGCCGGTGCCGAAGAAGGGGTCCAGCACCACGTCGCCGGGGTTCGTCGTGCCGATCAGCACGCGGTGGAGCAGCGCCTCGGGCTTCTGCGTCGGATGGGCCTTGTCGCCGTTGTCGTCCTTGAGCCGCTCGCCACCGTTGCAGATCGGAATGACCCAGTCGGATCGCATCTGCACGCCCTCGTTCAGCGCCTTGAGCGCCTCGTAGTTGAACGTGGGCTTCGATTCCTCGGATTTGGACGCCCAGATCAACGTCTCATGCGCATTGGTCAGCCGCTTGCCCCGGAAATTCGGCATCGGGTTCGACTTGCGCCAGACCACGTCGTTCAAAATCCAGAAGCCCTGGTTCTGAAGTTCGGCCCCCATGCGGAACACGTTGTGATAGGAGCCGATGACCCAGATCGCGCCATTGGGCTTCAAAAGCCGCCGCGCGGCGGTGAGCCAGGCGTTGGTGAATTCGTCATAGGCTTTGAACGACGAGAACTGATCCCAGTGATCGTCCACCGCGTCGACCTTGGAATTGTCGGGGCGATGAAGCTCGCCCTTCAACTGAAGGTTATAGGGCGGATCGGCGAAGATCAGGTCCACGGAACCCGCCGGAAGGCTGTTCATGACCTCGATGCAATCGCCATCAAGGATAGTGTTCAGCGGCAAGGCGGTGCCCTGCGCAGTTGTCTTGGTCGTCATTCGTCTGCCTCGTTCCCCGGGCCGTTTTCGGCCTCGTTGTTGTGGATAACTTTGAGTCAGACGGAGTCCGCGGTCAATTTCTTTATTAAATCAGCGGGTTACAGTTTTGGTGGACACAATATATTGTGGACCGGTTTGAAGGATCGCCTATGGTGTGGGGTCACACCCAAGTCTTGAAGTGCCGAAATGTGACTTTTTGATGGATATCCGGCGTTCCGTTCCCAGCCATAACCGGGGTGCTGTTGCGCCAAGTCCACCATGATCCGGTCGCGTGTCACTTTTGCCACGATCGAGGCGGCGGCGATCGACAGTGATTTGCCGTCGCCCTTGATGATCGGCTCGGCCGAGACCTCGCAATCGCGCGGAAGGAGATTGCCGTCGATCAGCAGGTGATCCGGCGCGGGGGCGAGCAGCGCGACGGCGCGCAGCATCGCGATGTGGCTGGCGCGCAGGATGTTGTGCGCGTCGATCTCGGCGGGTGAGCAATGGGCGACGCCGACCTGTGCGCTCGCCAAGATCGCCTCGAAGAGCACGTCGCGGGTTCTGGCCGAGAGCTTTTTTGAATCGTTCAGGCCCGGCGGGATGTTGTCGGGGTCGAGGATCACGGCTGCGGCGGTGACGGGACCGGCGAGCGGCCCGCGCCCCACCTCGTCCAAACCGGCGATGCGCGTGAAGCCACGCGCGCGCGCGGCGGTTTCGTAGCTGTAGTCGGGTGCTTGGGTCATGTTGTTTGCTCACCCATGACCCGCGTAAACGCAAACGGAAAAAGGGCGGGGGATCCTGCGACCCCCCGCCCGGTCGGGGCGGTGCGTCTTTGGGTGCGCGCCGCCCTCTGCTCGATAATCCTAGTGGCGGCCGCTCACCCGGGAGCCCGCCCGCTGCAGGCAGGTGCCGTTGTAGACGTTGCGCACGCGGCCCGACTGGCGGTCGACCATCTGGGTTTCACAGTAACCGGGCAGCGCACGAGCGCCCGAGAAGTTCTGAGAGAGGCAGCGCTTGCCGAAATAGACGCCCTGGTTCTGGCCGCGCCCCACCGAAATCGCGCAGGCCTGCGGCAGTGTGCGGCTGGCATGCCCGCGGCCGTGGTCGCGTCCGTGGTCTCCACGCCCGTTCCACTGTTGCTGATAGGGTTGGTGCGCCTGCTGGCGCGTGACCTGCGGAGCCTGACGGGTCATGGTATGGCCGTTCCCGGCGTTGGTATAGGCGTTGAGCGCGATGGCCCCGAGCACGACGGTGCCGATGGCCCCCGCGATCAGTTCGGCATCGCCCGCCTTGGCCGGTGCGACGGCTGCAGGCGACACGGAGATGGGGAGCGCGAGCGACAGGGCGAGCACAAGCCCGGTCGCCGGACGGGCAATGCGGGCAAGGAGGGTCTTGGGGAAAACGGTCATGGGCGGGTCCTCTGTGTGGGATGGGCGATGGATGCCCGGTTGCTGATGAGAGGATGGTGCGGGATTCTGTCGCGCTAACCCATATCGGCGCCCGGTTATCCGATAGCAAAGCGGTGCAGGCGGTTCTCGCGCCCCTTGTGATGGGGTGTTATTGGATAGCGGAACAGGAACGGTGCATATCGGACCCATGACACACAGATTCTTTCCCCGCATCCTTCTGGCCATCGGGGTGGCCCTTTTCGCGGGGACCGCGGCGCAGGCCGCCTGCTACGCTGATTACAAGGCCAAGCAGGATGATCCCCTGAAACTTCACTACGGCGTCGTGCAGCTGCCCGATGCGGCCTGTGACGCGGCCAATTCGGTCGCGCCGATCGTCGCGGAAAAGATTGCGGCTGGTGGCTGGACGCTGCTCAACGTGCTGGGCGTCTTCGGCGACGAAGGTCTGTCGGAAAGGAAGGCGAGTGCCGGTGACTACTTCCTCCGTTTCTGATCGTCTGCCCAACCGGCTGACGGACCGGCTGACGGGAAACCGCGTCGTCGGGCTGGGCATCGCCGCCATCGTCGTTATCCTCGCGGTCGCGGCGATCTTCCTGTTCCGGACTCTCCCAGACGCGAATGCCTTCAACGCGCGCGTCGAGCGGCTCTTTGTCGAAAACGACGCGCTGACCGGCACGGCGGAGATCAAGCTGCTGGAAATTCTGGCGCAATCGGGGACCGCGTTCTCCGACACGCTGACGAGCTACCGTGTGGTGATCTTCGTGCTGATGCTCTTCGCCACCGCGCTTCTCGTCGCCGCGCTCGTGTTCCTCGTGGTGATCGTCGGCCAGAACAGGCGCATTGCGCAGCTCGAAGACGCCGGGATCACAGTCAAATCGCTGGCGATCAACCGCGAACAGCGCACCGTGACATTGAACAACATGGAGTTCAGCCTGACGGAGGCGGCGCTCGAAACGCTGTCGGTGCTGGCCGAGGCGCGAATGGACGAGGACGTCCTGACAGGCGCCGAGCTCGAGGGCCTGATCTCGGGCCGCCATCCGTCCGAATGCGACGAGGCGGCAGGTGCCACCCGGATCAAGCGCCTGCGCGATGCGCTGGGCAACCAGATGATGGCGGAACTCTTGGTCAAGACGATTGCGCGGCGCGGGTATATGCTGGCGATTGATAAGGGCGTTATACGGGTGGAGTGACTAAGGTCGATCACCGAAGGTTATTTCCACGCCAACATCGAACAATCCGAGGACGGGCTCCTTAACTGCCCCCGAGATCTTCCATTCCTTTGGCGTGAGCAGGTGCCCAATTGCTGCCCACAAGGCAGAGCTGATGCGCAGTATCCATCGCTTGAGTAACGCTAGACCGCGTCGCACCTTGCTTGTGACGCTCGACCTGTCCTGATCGGCACCAGCCGCTAGGTCGACTCGGTCCAGCAAGGTTTCGACCCGCCCGAGCAGAGCGTTGAGCTGCATGACCAGATCATTGAGCTGTCTCAATTCATCCCAGAGCGCGGCACGTTCTTTGTCCGTGAGCAGCTTCGGATCGCCTGGCTCGAGGATCTCGGCTCGACGACCGTCGATTTCTTTGAGCAAAGAAACGATCATTTCCCTGATCTTGGTGTAGTCCTCGTAAAGGCCTGAGGTCTCAGCGATCTGAGCTAGGTTGCCATCATCTCTCGATACGAGGAGCGTTTCGACCTCTTGCTCGAGATCAACGATGTCGTCGCTTATGAGTTTGATCTGTCTGTCGAAATACATGGTCATGTTCCGGTTCAGTGGGTGCATAAATCCGGCTGGCGATCCCGGCAGGATTCGAACCTGCAACCTGCCCCTTAGGAGGGGGCTGCTCTATCCAGTTGAGCCACGGGACCGACCGGGGTCCTGTTAGCCCCGAACGGGGCCGATTGTCCACTTATTCCGGATAGGGGGCGTCGAGCGGTTTGGCGCGCAGCGTATCGCCGCGGTCGATGGTGGGGGTCAGTTCGATCTTCACGCCCTCGCTTGCGCCACTATCATCTTCGACCCGGGCCGCGATGATCTCGGCGGCCTTGCGCCCGATTTCCTCGCGGCAGGCATCCATGGTGGCCAGTTGCTTGGGCAGACCTTTCAGCAGTTCGACGCCGTTGAAGCCCGCAAGCCCCACGCGGTTGGGCACGTCGATCCCGGCGTCGAGGCAGTAAAGCAGCCCGCCTGCGCCGATCATGTCGTTGGAATAATACAGGAAATCGAGGTCGGGCGAGCGTTTGAGCATCGCCTCGGTCATCTCGCGACCCTTGGCCAACGCCGATCCGCCCTCGTAGAACTCTTGATCCATGACCTCGAGACCGGCCTTGGCGAGCGCCTCGGTGAACCCTTCGAAGCGTTTGCGGGCGCGATGGTCGAGCGGCATCTTGGTGCCCAGGAACCCGATCTTGCGGTAGCCCTTGGAAATGATCCGCTCGGCCATCATCCGGCCCGCGCGGCGGTGCGAAATGCCCACGGCACTGTCGATGGGGGTGCCGTCGGTGTCCATGATCTCGACCACCGGAATGCCCGCGCCGCGCAGCATCGCCTTGGACGCGTCGGAATGCTCGAGCCCCGCGATGATCACGCCGGACGGGCGCCACGACAGCATTTCGTAGAGCACCTTTTCCTCGCGGTCTGCGCGGTAATTGGTGACGCCGACCACGGGTTGCAGCGGTGTGTCGTCCAGCACATCGGCAATGGCCGTCATCACCTCGGGAAACACCATGTTGGACAGGGACGGGATGATCACGGCGACGAGGTTCACACGCTGCGACGCCAGCGCACCGGCGATCTTGTTTGGCACATAGCCCAGCTCCTTGGCTGCCTCGAGCACCTTTTCACGGGTGGAGTCCGACACGTCGCCCCGGTTCCTGAGCACGCGCGACACGGTCATCTCGGACACGCCCGATGCCTCGGACACATCGCGCAACGTCAGCGGGCGTTTCGGGGTGTCGGCCATGTCGGGTCTCCTTATCGGTCGTTTGAGGTCGATGTTAGGACCTGACGTGAGAAAACCAAAGCCCTTATTTTAATCATGTTAGCGTCATTGTGTCCCGCTAACATGGATTGGGGGTCAAGACTTGGCGTGGCAAAGGGTTTCGGTCCCGTCGGGGTCCGGGGGGCGGTAAGTCGCCTCGTCGCCCTTCATCCAGATGTAGCGTCCGAAGCTGCCGTCATAGCGGCTTCCCGACCCTGTGCGCACCATGCTGCCCACATCGACCGAGTCGCCCACTTCGAACCGCACCGAGGGGAGCGGGGTGTCGTAGTAGGTCGTGACGACCTCGCCCCCGTCATCGCAGGCCCAGACAGTCGTGCCGGTCGGCTCGGCCAGCATCCAGCGGGCGGTCAACTGGCTCTCGCGCATCAGATAGGCGGTCTCAACGCAGGCGTTCAGGTCGTCCTCTTTCCAGCAGTCATCGCGCCCGCCGATCCAGCCGCGCTGTTCGGAGTGAAGCGTGGCAACGGCGTCCTCTGCGCCTGCGTCGAGTCCCTCGGCGGCGGCGAGCGCTCGGGCATAGACATCGGCCACCCTCTGGTCGAGCGCGGCAAGTTCTGGCGAGGCGCAAATCGCCTCTTCCGCGCTGCTTTCGGCCTTGGCGCAGTCAAAGGACGGGCCGTCCTGGGCGAAAGCGGGGGACGCAAAGAGGGGGAAGAGGAAGGCGAGGCGCATAGTGTGTCTCCGGGACTGGCTCGCGTCAGAATAGCATCAAAGCAGCCGGTCGATCAGTCCGTTTTGCACGGCGCGGCCCCCGGCGACGATGCCGTTCAGCTGCGGCACCTCGTTGTTGAAACGCACCGGTGCGCCCTTGCGGTCGGTGACGGTGCCGCCCGCCTCCTCTACCAGCAGAGTGCCGGCTGCCACGTCCCATTCCCACGTCGCGCGCAAGGTCATCATGGCGTCGTAGCGGCCTTCGGCGGTGGCGGCCATGCGGTAGGCGAGCGAGGGGCGGAACTTGCGCACCACCTCGGGTACCTCGGCGTCGATCCATTGATAAGGCTCGAGGATCGGTTTCGCGGCGAGGACCGAGGCTCCGGCGATTCCATTGCGTGTCGACACGCCCATTGGCGCGCCGTTGAGCGTCGCCCCGCCACCCAGATGCGCGGCATAGAGCCGGTCGCGCACGGGCAGAAACACGACGGCGGCGACGATGCGCCCCGCTTCGGCGATGGCGAGGGAATGGGACCATGTCTCGCCCCCGTCGATAAAGGCGCGGGTGCCGTCGATGGGGTCCACGATGAACACGCGCTCGCGGTCGAGCCGGTCGGTGTGATCGGGTGTTTCCTCGGACAGCCAGCCGTAGCCGGGGCGTGCGCTCGTCAGCGTTTCGCGCAGGAGGTTATCGACGGCCAGATCGGCCTCGGTCACCGGGCCCTGGCCACCGGGTTTGTCCCAGCGGTCCGGGTCGGCGCGGAAGAACCCCATAGCCACTTCGCCCGCGGCGCGGGCCGCGTCGGTCAAGAGACGCAGGTCAGCTTCCGGCAAGCGTCAGCCCTTCGATGAGGAGCGAGGGCACGCGGCGGCTCTTGTGATCCTCGGCGTCATCGGCGGGGATGATCCGCTTGAGCATGTCGTTGAGGTCGCCTGCCACGGTGCATTCGTTCACGGGATAGGCAATCTCGCCGTTCTCGATCCAGAACCCCGAAGCGCCGCGCGAATAGTCGCCGGTGTTCATGTTGACGGTCGAACCGATGAGCCCTGTGATGAGCAGACCGGTCCCGATGTCGCGCATCATCTGCTCAGGTGAGATGTCGCCGGGCGTCAGGGTCACGTTCGACACGCCGGGGCCGGGCGGCGACCCGGTGCCGCGCCCGGCGTTCGCGGTGCTCTCGAGCCCGAGCTTCGCGGCGGTGGACAGGTCGGTGACCCAGCCGGTCAGAACGCCGTTTTCGACCCAGGCGCGCTTCTGCGTGGGCAGCCCCTCGCCATCGAAGGGGCGGGACGAGGTCGCGCGGGGCCGGTGCGGGTCCTCGATGATCGACAGGTGCTCGGGCAGCACGATCTGCCCCAGCTTGTCGCGCAGGAAGGACGAGCCGCGCACGATGGAACTGCCGTTGATCGCCGACAGCAGGTGCCCGATGATCGAGGCCGAGACGCGCTCGTCAAAGATCACAGGGTAGCGGCCAGTGGGCGGTTGTTTCGCGCCCTGACGCGCGGCGGCCCGTTCGCCCGCGATGCGCCCGATCTCTTCTGCCGAGGGCAAGTCGGATTGCCAGATGCGGCTTTCGCCGTTGAACTCCCGCTCCATCGTCGGGCCCGCACCGGAAATCGCGGCGAGCGAAAGGGCGCGGGTGGTGCGGGCGTAACCGCCTGAGAAACCGTTGGAGAACGCCATGTGAATCTCGGTGCGCCCGTAACCGGCGCTGGTTGATTGCACTTGGCTCACGCCCTCGACGGCAAGCGCGGCCGCCTCGGCCCGGATCGCGTCGTCCTCGAGTGCGGCGGGATCGGGTTCTGCCGAGGGGTCCATGATCTCGAGCGCCTCGAAGTCCCAGCCTTGGGCCAATTGCGCAGGGTCGGCCTGCCGGATCGTGGGATCTTCGGGTGCCTCCCGCGCCATCGCCACCGCGCGTTCGGCCATCTGGGCGATGGTCGCCTCGGAGATGTCGGAGGCCGACACGTTGGCCTGCCGGTCGCCCACCATGACGCGCAGGCCGATGTCGATGCCCTCGGACCGTTCGGCCTGTTCGAGCGACCCCTTGAGCACGTCGATGGACAGTGACGTGCCCTGAACCGCCATCGCATCGGCGCGGTCGGCACCGGCGCGTTTGGCGGCATCGAGAAGTTGCTGGGTCAGGGTGTCGAGAGAAACCTGCATGTGCGTCCTTTCCGGGTTTCACCTGAGGTAGCCTCGCGCGGCCCATCCCGCAAGGGTGGGTGGTAGAGCCTGTGATCCTGCGCTAGCGATAGGAAAACGGAGGTGAGCCATGGATATGAGCGGGAAAACGGTGCTGATCACGGGCGCGAGCCGGGGGATCGGCGAGGCCGCGGCGCGGGTTTTCGCCGAGGCGGGGGCGAACGTGGTGCTTGTCGCGCGGTCGTCGGACGACATTGAACGCATCGCGGGCGAGATCGGGGACCGCGCCCTGGCGGTGACCTGCGACGTGGCCGATTACGCGAGCGTCGAGGGCGCGGTGGCGCAGGTAGTGGACCGGTTCGGCGCGGTGGACGTGCTCATCAACAACGCGGGCGTGATCGAACCCATCGCCCATTTGCGCGACAGCGATCCGGCGGGTTGGGGGCAGGCGATCGACGTGAACCTCAAGGGTGTTTACCACGGGATGCGTGCGGTGCTGCCCGGGATGCGGGCCGCGGGCGGGGGCACGGTGCTGACCATTTCGTCGGGGGCAGCGCATAACGCGCTCGAAGGCTGGAGCCATTACTGCGCGTCGAAGGCCGCCGTCCACATGATGACGCAGGCTTTGCACAAGGAGGAATGCGATGCGGGCATCCGGGCCATCGGCCTATCGCCGGGCACGGTGGCGACGGAAATGCAGCGGGAGATCAAGGCATCTGGGCTGAACCCAGTGGCCGCTTTGGAGTGGTCCGACCACATCCCGCCGGACTGGCCCGCGCGCTGTCTGCTCTGGCTTTGCGGTCCCGAAGGCGATGCCTGGGTTGGGCAAGAGGTGTCGCTGCGGGACGAGGGTGTGCGTCGCTCCGTGGGGCTCATTCGATGATCCGCCTGGACCGCGAAGAGGGGCTCTGGATCGCCACCATCGCGCGGCCTGACAAGGCCAATTCGCTAACCGCCGACATGCTGACCGAGCTTTGCGAGATTGCCGAGGCGGCAGCGGCCGGGGCGCGGGCGCTCATCCTGACCGGCGAGGGCAAGGTGTTCTCTGCCGGGGCTGATCTGGACGAGGCGCGGTCGGGTCTCGCCACATCGCCACTGTGGGAACGGCTGTCGGGCGCGATTTGCGACGCTCCGATCCTGACCATCGCGGCGCTGAACGGCACGCTTGCAGGCGGGGCCATGGGCATGGCGCTGGCCTGTGATCTGCGCATCGCGGTGGCGGGGGCAAAGTTCTTCTACCCCGTGATGAAATTGGGTTTCCTGCCGCAGCCGTCGGACCCGAAGCGGCTCGCGGCCCTCGTCGGGCCTGCGCGGGCGAAAATGATCCTTATGGCCGGTCAGAAGGTGCCAGCGGAAGAGGCGCTCGCCTGGGGCCTGATCGACCGGATCGTGGAGGACCCGCTTGCCGAGGCGCGGCTCCTCGCGGTGGATGCGCTGGGCGCGAGTGCCCCGCATGTGGCGGGGATCAAGGCGCTGGTTTAGGGCACCGCCACGTCCACCCAAACGAGCCGATGGCGGCTCGCTGTCGTCACCACCTCATGCGCCGGGTCCATGCTGGGTGGCCAATAGACCCCGGCGCCCTCGACCGTCAGGCGGGCGTCGGGCAGCACGTAATCGACGCGCAGGTTCCCCGGCGTTGGATCCGCGAAATCGGCGGTATCGGTCGCCGGGTCGCCCTCGTGGTGCCCGTTCGCGGCTTCGATCCCCCCGGCGCTCGTGGGCTTCGGGTCCTGAAGCCGTTCGTCGGACAGAAGCGCGTTGATCGCCTCGTGCCGCCCGTCGCCGTCCACCGGGTCGATGTTGGCGTCACCCATGATCACCACCGGAGCTTCGGGCGCGTCGAAGGGCAGGAGGCCATCCATGAGCTTGAGCCAGAACAGCGCCTCGTCCGCGCCGCGCCGCCCGTTCAGGTCCTCCGGCCCGTCGAACACCGGGGTCGATCCGTGCCAGACCATCAGGTCGATCTCGCGCCCATTGATATCCAGCGGCAAACGCCAATGGGCGACCGACGACAGGCGCTGGACCGCGGCGGCCTCTTCGCTGGGGAAGGGCTGGCCGTCCAACACGGGGGCGATGTTTCCCGGCAGATCACGCCACAGGAAGTCCGAATAATCCCAGGCTCCGGTCCAGGGATACTTTGAAAAGACGACCATGCCGCCCTGACCGGTGAAAGTGCCGTAGCCCTGACTGTCGCGCGCCTCGCCATACCAGCCGTTCCCGTCTAGATCGGCCTCTGACGGCAGGCCCGCGTTCACGCGCGGGGAGAAACTGTGCGGATATTCGACCCCGCGCTCGGCAAGCAGCGTCAGAAACGCGGACGCCGCCCGCTTGTCATGGTCCCAGTCGAAGCCGGTGACGAGCAGCACATCGGGCGCGACCGTGGCGATGACATCGGCCACCGCGCGCACCTGCGTCTGTCCGGTCAGGATGTCGGCGAGAAGCACCCCCGGCCCGTCCCGCGTCAGTTCGGCGTTGAAGGTGGCAAAGCGGACCGGCTCGGCACTGGCGCTGGAGCCGAGGACCAGCACGAGCGGTAAAAGGGCACCACGCATCACGCGGGCTGGAGCCCCGCGGCACCCGTGCGGGTCGCGTTGCGTGCCCGCTGCGCGGTGATCAGGCTCGCCACCCTCTGCATCGCGATCCCCCGCATGAAGAGCGAGGCGGGCAGGAACGCCCAAGCCGCCAGCGTCCAGATCATGGTCTGGTCGTTGGCGATGGACAGCGAGCCGAACAGACTGGCTGCGGCCTTGACAGCGGCGGGGGTCAGGAACGGCAGGATGAAACCCAGGGCCACGTTGAACCGTGCGTCACGCTCAAGACGTTCGACGACGTCGCCGCCTGCGGTTGGATCGAACATCGGCAGGTTCACCCAGACGTTGAAGCCGCCCGTGCGACGCGGCCAGCCGGTCACACGCAGCACGATGAGGAAAATGGCGAGCGAGATGAGCGAGATGAGATAGGCGATGCCCGCCTGGGTCCGCAGCATGACGATATCGTGCACTGTGGCATTGTCCGGCAGCATCAGCGTGATCAGCCGCACAGGCGAATAAGGGAAATCAAGTGCCTTGCCGATCAGCGTGCCCACGGCGGTCATGAAAGCGGTGAAGGTGTTCGGGTCTGTCTCGCCCCGAGTCACGGCGGAAAGGATGAAGACCGTTACCATCAGGCTGAAGAACCGGATGCGGTTGAACGGCGGCGCCTCGCGAAACTCGACGAGGCCGGGGTAGGTCGACGCATACTCGAAGAAGGTGAGCGCAAAGGCAAAGATCGCAGCGAGCGCGACGATCTGGGACGTTTCCTGATGGATGCCGGGGATCATGAGAGACGGCGTGACGATGAGCATCACGACGAGAACCGCGCGAATGAACGCGCCTATCAGACGACTTGTCACTGCCTATATCCCTCGTTTCGGACGGTCGCGATACGGTGCCGCAAACCTTGTTCCAAACCGGGTCCGCCATTTATGGCGGCCTGCCTTATCATTGACACAAAGTTGCCCACTTTCCCGTCCTGCTGCAAGCAATGCTCAGAAGAGACATGAGATTCGCGTCGTTTATACGGGGGAACTGGTGCTTTTCTGCACCTATGAGGGGGCGAGAATGTGGCAGGCTTGCGGCGAGGATCAAGTCTTGGTGGGTGGGCTTGGCGCGGGGACAAGATATGGCTTTCCGCTGTCGGCGACGTGCTTCATCGGCGCGCGAGCCGTGAGTGGCAGGGCCTGGTTATCGACAGTCGACCAAGGGTCCGGGCCAGCCCTTTGCGGCCCGGACCGTTAGCGGATCACACCCAAGGACGCGCCTGTGCGGCCTGCGTTTCGAACGCCGTGATCGAGTCCTGCTTTTCGAGCGTCAGGCCGATGTCGTCGAGACCGTTCAGCAGGCAATGCTTCTTGAACGCATCGACGTCGAAGGCAAAACTCTCGCCCTCGGAGGTGGTGATCGTCTGGGCTTCGAGGTCCACGGTCATCCGCGCGTTCGACCCTTTCTCCGCGTCCTTCATCAAGACCGCCACCTGCTCTTCCGGCAGGACGATCGGCAGGATGCCGTTCTTGAAGCAGTTGTTGAAGAAGATGTCGGCAAACGACGTGGACACGATGCACTTGATGCCGAAGTCGGCGATGGCCCACGGGGCGTGTTCACGCGAGGAGCCGCAGCCGAAGTTGTCGCCGGCGATCAGGATCTCAGCCTCGCGATACTGCGGCTTGTTCAGCACGAAGTCCGCGATTTCGTTGCCCTGACGGTCATAGCGCATCTCGTCAAACAGGTTCACGCCGAGGCCGGACCGCTTGATCGTCTTGAGGAAGACCTTCGGGATTATCATGTCGGTGTCGATGTTGACGAGCGGCATGGGCGCCGCGATGCCGGTGAGTTTTTCGAACTTTTCCATTCTCGCGGTCCTTATGCGGGTTCGTTTTCGGCCATCATCTCACGCACATCGGTGAGACGGCCGGTGATCGCGGCGGCGGCGGCCATCGCGGGCGACACGAGGTGGGTGCGGCCCTTGTAGCCCTGACGCCCCTCGAAGTTGCGGTTCGAGGTCGAGGCGCAACGCTCGCCCTCGGACAGCTGGTCGGGGTTCATGGCCAGACACATGGAGCAGCCCGCCAAACGCCATTCGAAACCGGCGTCGATGAACACCTGCGCGATGCCCTCTTCCTCGGCCTGTGCGCGCACGAGACCCGAACCGGGCACGACCATCGCGCGCATCCCGTCCTTGATCTTCTTGCCCTTGAGTATCGCCGCAGCGGCGCGCAGGTCCTCGATCCGACCGTTGGTGCAGGAGCCGATGAAGACCGTGTCGATCTCGATATCGGTGAGCTTCTGACCCGCCGTGAGCCCCATGTATTCGATCGACCGACGCGCCGCGTCGACCTTGCCGCCCTTGAAGCTTTCGGGCGCGGGCACGACAGCCGAAATCGGCAGCACGTCCTCGGGCGAGGTGCCCCAGGTCACGACCGGCTCGATCTCTTCGCCCTTGAGAGTCACGACCTTATCCCAATGGGCGTCGTCGTCGGAGTAGAGCGTTTTCCACCAGTTGAGCGCGGCTTCCCACTGGGCGCCTTTGGGGGCGTGGGGGCGGCCTTTGACATAGTCGTAGGTGGTTTCATCGGGGGCGATGAGACCTGCGCGCGCGCCGCCTTCGATGGCCATGTTGCAGACGGTCATCCTGCCTTCCATCGACAGATCGCGGATCGCCTCACCGCAATATTCGATGACATAGCCGGTGCCGCCCGCGGTGCCCGTCTTGCCGATCACGGCGAGGGTGATGTCCTTGGCCGTCACGCCGGGGCGCAGCTTGCCGGTGACTTCCACCTTCATGTTCTTGGACTTCTTCTGGATCAGCGTCTGGGTTGCCAGCACATGCTCGACCTCGGACGTGCCGATCCCATGGGCCAGCGCGCCGAAGGCACCGTGTGTCGCGGTGTGCGAGTCACCGCAGACCACGGTCATGCCGGGCAGCGTCCAGCCCTGTTCGGGACCGACGATATGGACGATACCCTGACGGACGTCGGACACCGGGTAGTAGTGGATGCCGAAGTCCTTGGCGTTCTTGTCGAGCGCCTCGACTTGGATGCGGCTTTCCTCGTTGTCGATCTTGCCCGACACGCGGTCGAGCGTCGTGGGCACGTTGTGGTCCGGTACCGCAATGGTCTTGTCCGGCGCGTGGACCTTGCGGTTGGCCATGCGCAGGCCTTCGAAGGCTTGCGGCGAGGTCACTTCGTGGACGAGGTGACGGTCGATGTAGAGCAGGCAGGTGCCGTCTTCGCTTTCATGCGCGACATGGGCATCCCAGATTTTGTCGTAGAGCGTTTTTCCAGCCATGGGTAACTCCTCAGGGGAAATGGCGAATAAAGGATTCCTAGATTTTTTAGGAATTTTGGACGTGCGTAAGGGTCGCCGCGATCAAAGTCGGGCGAGGATCGTCAGGGTCGCGCCGAAGAACCGCCAGGGCAAGCGGGCGCGATCGTCCATATCGAATACACGAGTCATGGGCGGTCATTTACGCCTTGGGAGCGAGTCTCGCAAGGGTTTCGGGTGGGGTTCGCCGATGGTGGCCGGGATTGGAGCGGGCGACCAGCCCGCGACGCGCCCTCCCTCCCGCCGGGAGGGCGCACGTCGCTGCCGGTCACCAGATGCAGGTCGTCCGGGCTTTCGAGATAAAGCGGCGACCACGGACGTTGGTGCGCCCACCCGAGGGAGGGCGCGTCGCTAAGCGCTGCCAAACAGCCCCACATGTTCGTCCCGCAATTGCCGCTTCAGGATCTTGCCCGCCGTATTGCGCGGCAACTCCTCCACGAACACCACCGCCTTGGGCAGCTTGAACGCGGCGAGCTCGGCCTTGGCGAACTCCACCAGCTCCGCTTCGGTCACGCTCGCGTCCTCGCGCAGGACGACCACCGCCGTTACCGCCTCGACCCACTTCTCATGCGGCAACGCGATCACCGCGACCTCGTGAACGGCGGGGTGGGTAAAAAGCACCTCCTCGACCTCGCGCGAGGCGACCATGGTTCCACCGGTCTTGATGATGTCCTTGGTTCGGTCCACCACCGTGACATAACCCTCGTCGTCCATCACGCCCACGTCTCCGGAATGGAACCAGCCCCCGGCAAAGGCCTCGGCGGTGGCCTCGGGCTTGTCCCAGTAGCCCGACAGAAGCTGCGGCGAGCGATGCACGATTTCGCCCTGTTCACCGGGGGCCACGTCGTTCATCTCGTCATCCACGAGCCGCGTCTCGACGTTGTAGATCGGACGCCCTGCTGACGCCGGGCGGTCGTTGTGTTCCCACGGGTAGAGCACCGTGGCGAGCGGGCCGATTTCCGACTGGCCGTAGCAGTTGTAGGGCGACGCCCCCGGCAGCCGTTCCCGTAGTTCCATGAGCACCGGGACGGGCATGATCGACGCGCCGTAATAGACGTATTGCAGGCTGGTGAGGTCGCGGTCGTCAAAGGATTTTGCCCGCAGGAGGCTGATCCAGACGGTCGGCAGGGCGAAGAAAGACGTGATCCTGTGCTGCTCGATCAACTCGAGGCAGAGGTCCGGCAGCGGCGCCTCGATCAGCCACGTCGTCGCCCCGACGAGGAACTGGGGGACCGTGAACACATGCATCTGCGCCGAGTGATAGAGCGGCAGACCGGCAAGCGCGCGGTCGGCGCCGGACAGGTTCAGCTCGACGATGCAGGAGGTGTATTCCGCGAGCAGCGCCCGGTGGCTCATCATCGCGCCCTTGGGGGCGGCGGTGGTGCCGGAGGTGTAGAGAAGCTGGACGAGGTCCTCGGGGTCGATCCCGTCGCCAAGGTCGCCCGGCACGTTGATCGTGGTGTCGCGGGCGACGACGAGCACGTCGCGTTCGCCGTCGAACAACCGCCCGTAGATCGTCAGCGGGCCGCGCTTCGCCAGCACCTCGTCCGCCTTGGAGGCCAAGCCGGGGTCCACGAACAGCGCCGATGCGCCGGAGTTGTCGAGGATGTAGTCGAGTTCGCGCCCGACCAGCGCATAGTTGATCGGCACATGGATGAACCCGCCCCGCGCGCAGGCGAGGTAGAGGATGAGATAGGCGTCCGAGTTGCGGCCATAGGCGGCCACCCGGTCGCCGGGCCTGATACCCTGCTCCAGCAGGTGGGTGGCGACGCGACCGGCCGCTTCGTGAATTTCGCGAAAGCTCCAGTTCCGGTCCGCGAAATGCAGTGCGGTCTGGTCGCGAAACCGCGCAGCGGCACGGGCAAGCGCATCGGCGATGGTGTTGCGCCCGGCGCGGGCGATCTGGCGGGCGATGGTTGCTTCGGTCATGATATCCTCCCTCATGTCCTCCGCCTGTCGGAGTTCCGGCGCGCGACAGGCTTGGCAACCGGTAAACGCGCGGCGCAACGCTGACGTTCGGTCACCGCCCGGTTAGTCCCGGATCGCGTGAGACTTTACGCATCGCTTCCGATTTGCGAACCTGTGGCAAAAGGATAAGCGATGGCCGCAAGGTTCTTCAGGCTCGAGACCTTCACCGATATGGCGACCCGCGTGCAGGCGCAGGGCGGTCCCGACACGGGTGCATCGACCGGGGCGGACACGGTCGGGGCAGGGCCGATGACCCCCGCGCCCGAAGACATTGCCCTCGACCTCTGGGATCAGATCATCGTTTTCGCGGGTAGCCTCATGCGCCCGTGGAACGCTTATCAGGTGCTCATCGCGCTGGGCATCCTCGTCTTTGCACTGCTCGCCCGCCGCTATGTCGCGCCGCGCTACCACGACTGGCTGCGCGCGCGGGATGGCTGGCCGACGTGGCGGATGCGTTTCGGTATCGTGGTCCACCGACGGATGACGTTGATTCTGTTCGTTGCGACAATCTGGCCCGTGATCTGGATCATGCGCGAGGTGACATGGCCCTCGCGCACCTACCTGCTGGCCGTCATCGGGCAGATGGCCTTTGCCTGGCTGGTCATCGCGGTGCTGGCGCGGTTCATTGGGAATACCTTTGTCCGGGGCGTGGTGCGCACGGCTGGCTGGGTCTGGGTGACATTGTCGCTCCTGAACCTGACCGACGAAACCATATCCATCCTCGACAGTCTGGCCGTCCATCTGGGCGACATGCGCCTGTCGGTCTGGATGGTCATTCAGGCCATCGCGATTCTGGGCGCGCTGTTCTTTGCCGCGCGGTTCATCTCGATCAACTCGGCCGCACGCATTCGCCGCAACGACGATATCAGCCCCTCGATGCAGGTGCTGGCAATCAAGTTCCTCCAGGTGCTGCTTTTCGGCGCGGCCTTTTTCATCGGGCTGCGCGTGGTCGGCGTAGACCTGACAGGGCTTGCCGTCCTGTCCGGTGCCATCGGCGTGGGTCTGGGCTTCGGTCTGCAAAAGGTGGTCTCGAACCTTGTCTCGGGGGTCATCATCCTCCTCGACAAGTCGATCAAGCCTGGGGATGTCATCAGCCTGGGTGAAACCTTCGGCTGGATCGAACAGCTTGGCGCGCGTTACGTGTCGGTCGTGACGCGGGACGGCAAGGAATACCTCATTCCGAACGAGGACCTTATCACCGGGCAGGTGGTGAACTGGTCGCACACCAACGCCTTCGTCCGGCTCGATATCTACTTCGGCACCGCCTACCAGGACGACCCTCATCTCGTGCGCAAGGTCGCCATCGACGCAGCGTCCTCGGTCAAGCGCGTGCTGAGTTTCCGCCCCCCGGTCTGCCATATCGTCGGCTTCGGCGATTCGTCGGTGGACTATATCCTGCGCTTCTGGATCGACGATCCGACAGGGGGGCTTACCAATATCCGCGGAAACGTCTATCTGGCGCTCTGGGATGCGTTCAGGGAACACGGGATTTCGATCCCCTTCCCGCAGCGCGAAGTGCGCCACCTGAACGATCCGCGAGATATGGCCGAGCAGGCTGCAAAGGCCAATGAAACCAATAGCGAAAGCGAGAATTGAAAAATCGCCGGACGATGATACCTTTAAGGTATCCCCGCGCCGGGATCATTCAGGCGCGCAACCTAGGAGGACTATGTCCTGTTCACTGACACTGACCCGGCAACGGGCGCGGCCGATCTGGCGGTCGCAGGTTCGGGCCGCATGAGCACGGCGCCCAAGGAACCGACGAGCGAACTGGTGCTCGAGCGCATCCTCGCATCGCTGGAAGACGACAAGGCCGAAGACGTGGTCACGATCAGCCTGCGGGGCAAATCCGCCATGGCCGATCACATGATCGTCTGTTCAGGCCGCTCGTCGCGCCAAGTGGCGGCGATCTCGGAAAAGCTGACCGACGCCCTCAAGCAGGAATTCGGCATCATTTCCAAGGTCGAGGGCAAGGATCAGGGCGACTGGGTGCTGATCGACACGGGCGACGTGATCGTTCACGTGTTCCGTCCCGAAGTGCGCGAGTTCTACCAGATCGAAAAGATGTGGATGGACCCCCACGCGGCCCCGAAAGCCGCGCGACCCTAGGGAATGCGAGTGCACATCGTCGCGGTCGGGCGCCTGAGAAAGGGGCCTGAGCGCGAGTTGATCGACGACTATCTCACGCGATTCGACCGCACCGGGCGGACCCTGGGTCTCGGTCCCCTGAACCTCATCGAAGTCGAAGACAAGAAGGGCGGCGGCATGGTTGCCGAGGCCGCCCTGCTGGAGCGTGCCCTGCCGGACGGTGCCGTTCTGGTAGTGCTCGACGAACGCGGCCGGGTCATGTCCTCGCCCGAGTTTTCCGACCAGCTCGCGGGCTGGCGCGATCTGGGGCGCGGCGACGTGGCCTTTGTCATCGGTGGTGCGGACGGGATCGACCCCTCGCTTCGCGCGCGTGCCGATGCCGCGCTCTCCTTTGGCCAGATGGTCTGGCCCCATATGCTCGCCCGCGTGATGCTCACCGAACAGCTCTACCGCGCGGCGTCGATCCTCGCCGGGTCGCCCTATCACCGGGCGTGAGATGAGGCACTAGCCGCGCCGCCCGCTTTGCGCCAAGCTGTTTTCGGGTATCAGGGGCGCACACATGACCGACTTTCTTCTCCTCGCATTTGTCTTTCTCATCGCGGGCGTGGTGGCGGTGCCCATCGCCTCGCGCCTCGGGCTGGGGTCAGTGCTGGGATACCTCCTTGCAGGTATCGTGATTTCGCCGGTCCTCGTCTGGCTCCATGTCGATGTGATCCAGATCCAGCATTTCGCCGAATTTGGCGTCGTCATGATGCTCTTCCTCGTCGGGCTGGAGCTGGAGCCGCGTCGGCTCTGGGCCATGCGCGCGCGGCTCCTTGGACTGGGCGGCGGGCAGGTGGTGCTGACCGCTGCCGTCGTCATGGGGGCGGCGATGCTTCTGGGGCAGGTCTGGTCGGTCGCGCTGTCCATCGGACTCGTACTGGCGCTGTCGTCCACCGCCATCGTCCTCCAGACCCTTCAGGAAAAAGGGCTCATGCGTTCGGACGGTGGCCGGTCGAGTTTCTCCGTGCTGCTCTTTCAAGATATCGCCGTCATCCCGATGCTGGCCCTCATCCCCCTGTTGGCGCTCCCCGAACTGACCGAAGCGCTGCATCACGGGGCCGAGGACGGGCACGGAGCGGGCCTCTCGCTGGTCGACGGCCTGCCCGGCTGGGGCGTGGCTTTGGTGACCGTCGGGGCGATTGCCGCCGTGGTCGGCGCAGGGGCCTATGCCGTCGGCCCGGTGTTCCGCTTCATCGCCGCGGCCAACCTGCGCGAACTGTTCGTCGCCACGGCGCTCATGTTCGTCATCGGGATCGCGCTGCTCATGTCGCTCGTAGGCCTCTCGCCGGCGCTGGGCACCTTTCTTGCGGGCGTCGTGCTGGCCAACAGCGAATACCGGCACGAGCTTGAAAGCGACATCGACCCTTTCCGGGGCCTGCTGCTGGGTCTCTTCTTCATGACCGTTGGGGCGGGGATCAACTTTGTCCTGCTGGCCGAGAATTTCGCGGCCATCCTCGGTCTTACCCTCGGTCTCATCCTGCTGAAGGTTGCGGTGCTCTATGCCCTGAGCCTCGTCTTCCGGATCAAGGGTGCGGATCGCTGGCTCTTCGCGCTGGGCCTCGCGCAGGCGGGCGAGTTAGGCTTCGTGCTCCTGTCCTTCACCGTGGCAAGCGGCGTGCTCCCGACCGCGCTCGCCGACCAACTCCTGCTCGTCGTGGCGCTCTCCATGCTTCTCACCCCGGCGCTCTTCATCCTCTACGACCGCGTGATCGCGCCCCGCTTCTCGGAAACCGAAGAGCGCGAGATGGACGAGATCGAAGAAGAGAACGACATCATCATCGCGGGCCACGGGCGCGTGGGCGGCATCGTCGCCCGGATGCTGCGCGGCGCGGGGATGACGCCGACGGTTATCGACTACTCGTCGAAGCAGCTCGAGATGCTCAAGCGGTTCGGGGTGCAGGCCTACTACGGCGACGCCACCCGTGCCGACCTGCTCCATGCCGCCGGGATCGAACGCTGCAAGCTCTTCGTCGTGGCCATCGACGACAAGGACCAGATCACCGGGCTGGTGAAACACCTTGCCCAGCACCACCCTGACATCCACGTCATGGCCCGCGCCACCGACCGCAACCATGTCTATGACCTCTGGTATGCGGGCTGCCGCGACATCATCCGCGAAACCTACGACTCGTCGCTGCGCATGGGCCGCTCGGCCTTCGAGGCGCTGGGCTATTCCCGTGACCAGTCGCAGCGGGTGGCCGACCTCTTCGCCGAGATGGATCGAAGCGGCATGCTCATCGCCGCCGAACATTACGACCCGACCATCCCGACGACTGAGAACGAGGCTTATATCGCCAAACTCAACGCCGCTCGTGGCGACCTCGAGGCCGATTTCCTGACCCGCGCCCGCCTCATCCTGGCCGAGGGCGAAAAGGTCCGCGCCTGATCCGCTTCTCTGGTTCATAAATATCCCGGGGAGGTCTGGAGGGGCAGAGCCCCTCTAGTTGGTCGTGCCGGACGAAGTCCGGTGCGAAACCTTTTCAATCGCCCGCCCCCCGTCTACAAATCGTCCAAGAGCAAAGCGAGGCGCATATGACCATCCCGAAACCCGTCGTCCTGTGTATCCTCGATGGCTGGGGCCTGCGCGTGGAAAGCTCCGGCAACGCCGTCGCGCTCGCCGAAACGCCCGCCTTCGACGAACTGATGATGGTCTGCCCGAACGCCACGTTGATCACCCATGGCAACGACGTGGGCCTTCCCAAGGGGCAGATGGGCAATTCCGAAGTCGGGCATACCAACATTGGCGCTGGTCGGGTCGTGGCGATGGACCTTGGCCAGATCGACCTCGCCATCGAGGATCGCAGCTTTTTTCAAAACGCGGCGCTCATGTCCTTCATCGACGACCTCAAGTCCTCGGGTGGCACCGCGCATCTCATGGGTCTCGTCTCGCCCGGTGGTGTGCATTCGCATCAGGACCACGTGGTCGCCGCTGCCAGGGCTCTGGCCGATGCAGGCCTCTCTGTCACCGTGCATATCATCACCGATGGCCGCGACGTGGCCCCGAAATCCGCCGCCGATCAGATCGCAAAATTTCTTGCCGACCTGCCCGAAGGCGTGACCATCGGCTCGGTCTCGGGCCGCTACTTCGCCATGGACCGCGACAACCGCTGGGAGCGGGTCAGCCGCGCCTATGATGCCGCGATCAAGGCGATGGGGGAAACTGCCGCCTCCGCTCAGGACGCCATCGCGCAGGCCTACGACCGGGGCGAAAGCGACGAGTTCATCCAGCCCACCGTGATCGACGGCTTTACCGGGGTCCACGACGGCGACGGGCTGTTTTTTGTCAACTTCCGCGCCGACCGCGCCCGCGAAATCCTGCGCGCCATCGGCGAGCCGGGGTTCGCGGACTTCGACGCGGGCGCGCGGCCCAAACTCGCTGCCCTTCTTGGCATGGTCGACTATTCGTCGAAACATAACGACTACATGACCACCTGTTTCCCGAAACAGGAGATCGTGAATACCCTTGGCGAATGGGTGGCGAAGCAGGGCAAGACCCAGTTCCGCCTGGCCGAGACCGAGAAATACCCTCATGTCACCTTCTTCCTCAACGGCGGCAAGGAAGACCCGGAGGAGGGCGAGGCCCGCTACATGGCGCCCTCGCCCAAAGTCGCGACCTATGACCTCCAGCCCGAGATGTCGGCGCCCGAGGTGGGGCGCGAACTGGTGAAGGCCATTCATGAGAAATACGACCTCATCGTCGTGAATTTCGCCAATCCCGACATGGTCGGCCACACCGGCGATCTGGACGCGGCGATTGCCGCCGTGGAAGCTGTCGATGAACAGGTGCTCGAGGCGATGATCGCGCTCAAGGAAGAGGGCGGGACCATGATCGTCTGCGCCGACCACGGCAATTGCGAGATGATGGTCGATCCCGAAACGGGCGGGCCGCATACTGCGCATACGACCAACCCCGTGCCCGTGGCGCTGTTCAACGGACCAGCGGGGGCCAGGATCAAATCGGGTCGGCTCGCTGACCTCGCGCCGAGCCTGCTCGACCTCATGGGGATCGCGCCGCCCCCCGAGATGACTGGCGAGAGCCTGATCGTCCGGTGAAACACCTCGTCCTCGCCCTTGTCGTCGCGCTCGCTGGCCCCGTCACGGCCCAGACCGATCCGACCATGAGCGCACAGGCGGCGATCGAGCTGCTCGATGATGCCCGCGCGGCGCTCGACAACGCGGACAGGGCGGGGGACCGGGTCGAGGCGCTTACCCAGACCGTTCAGGCCTACGAGGCCGGGCTTGCAGCCCTGCGCGAAGGTCTGCGTCAGGCCCGGGTGCGCGAGGCCGCCATCCAGGGCGTTTTCCTGGCCGAGAACGACCGGCTCGCGCAACTGCTCGGCGTCTTGCAGGCGATCGAGGCCAGCCCCGAGCCGCATCTTCTGCTGCACCCCGAGGGGCCGCTTGGCACCGCGCGCACCGGCATGATCCTGTCCGAGGTGACCCCGGCCCTGAACCGCGAGGCGACGCGGTTGCGCGCCGCGCTGCAGGAGGTCGCGATGCTGCGCGCGTTGCAAGAGGCTGCCGTTTCCACGCTCGAAGACGGGCTGGCGGGCGTGCAGCAGGCGCGCACGGAACTGTCGCAGGCCGTGTCCAACCGCACGGACCTGCCCAAGCGGTTCCTCACGGATGAAGAGGCGATGGAGAACCTGATCGCCACCGCCGATACGCTGGAAAGTTTCGCCTCTGGCCTGATGACCGCGACGGTCGAGGATACGAGCGTCTCCATCGCTCAGCCGGACTTTCAGGAGGCGCAGGGGGCATTGGACCTTCCCGTGCTGGGCCGCGTGATCCGACGCTACAATGACACCGACGCGGCGGGCGTCACCCGTCCCGGCTGGGTCATCGCGACCCGGCCTCTGACGCTTGTCACCACGCCCTGGGCGGCGACGATCCGCTATCTCGGACCGCTTCTCGACTACGGGCAGGTCGCCATCCTCGAACCGGGCGAGGATTACCTCCTCGTGCTCGCGGGCGGCCCCCATCGGCCTGATGGGCGGCGCCGCGCCCGGCGACCCTCAAGCGTTCTTGATTTCAAACGGCGACGGGAGTGGTGCAGAAGCGTCCGAGACGCTGTATCTAGAATTGCGTTACCGGGGCGAGCCTGTTGACCCCGGGGATTGGTTCGTGGGACCAGAGGGATGACGACCGGAAATCCGGCCATGCCGACCGTGATGTCGGAAACGACGAAAGAGTAGAGACCTCATGAAGAAATTTCTTATGGCCGCCGTCGGCGGCACCATGGCCGGGGCCGTTCTGACGACGCAGGTGGCCGGACCGCTTCTGGCTCAGGACGCCGAGCGCAACAGCTCTGTCTATGAACAACTCGACCTCTTCGGGGACGTGTTCGAACGGATCCGCGCGCAATATGTCGAGGAAGCCGACGAAAGTGAGCTGATCGAGGCGGCGATCAACGGGATGTTGTCCTCGCTCGACCCGCATTCGAGCTATCTGCCCCCCGACGACGCGGAATCGATGCGGGTGCAGACCCGCGGATCGTTCGGCGGGCTGGGCATCGAGGTCACGCAGGAAGAGGGCTTCGTCAAGGTCGTCTCGCCGATGGACGGCACCCCCGCCGATCAGGCCGGCGTGCTTGCCGGTGACTTCATCACCCATGTGGACGGCGAAAGCGTTCTTGGACTCACGCTCGATCAGGCGGTCGACCTGATGCGCGGGCCGATCGGGTCCGAGATCCTCATCACCGTGGTGCGCGAAGGCGTGGACGAACCCTTCGACATCTCGATCATCCGCGACACGATCAAGCTGACCGCCGCCACCGTGCGTCAGGTGGGCGACAGCGTCGTGGTCCGCGTCACCACCTTCAACGACCAGACCTATCCCAACGTCGAGGACGGCTTCCGCAAGACGGTCGAGGAAATGGGCGGAATGGCCAACGTCGAAGGCGTCGTGCTTGACCTGCGCAACAACCCCGGTGGTCTGCTGACACAGGCGATCAAGCTCTCGGACGCCTTCCTCGAGGGCGGCGAGATCGTGTCGACCCGGGGCCGCGACCCCGGGATCACCACCGCGCCGTAGTCGTGGGCACGAAATCCTTCGGCAAGGGCTCGGTCCAGACCGTGATGCCGCTGCGTGGCGATGGTGCCATGCGCCTGACCACCGCGCGGTATTACACGCCCTCGGGCCGTTCGATTCAGGCGCTGGGCGTGTCGCCCGACATCGTCGTGGAACAGCCGCAGCCCGATCCGATCGAGGAAGAGGAAGAGGACACCAGCCGTCCCTCCCGCACCGAGGCCGACCTGCGCGGGTCGCTGAACAACGACAGCCTGACCGAGGACGAGATCCGCCAGATCGAGGAAGAACGCCAGAAGGCCGAGGAAACCGCGCAGATGCGCGACGAGGACTTCCAGCTATCCTACGCGGTGGACTTGATCCACGGTCTGTCCAAGCTCGGGACGGAGTGATCCGGGGATGACACCCGAAGAGATCGCGAAACTGCCCTATCGGCGTTGCGTGGGGGTCGTCCTCGCCAATGCCAAGGGGCAGGTCTTCGCGGGCCAGCGCATCGACGCGCCGACACTCGGCACCGATGCGACGGCCTGGCAAATGCCGCAGGGCGGGGTGGACGAGGGCGAAGACCCCCGCGACGCCGCCCTGCGTGAATTGTGGGAGGAAACCGGGGTGACCGCCGATCTCGTCGAGATCGAGGCCGAGCATCCCGACTGGCTGCCCTATGATCTGCCGCACGACATCGTGCCCAGGATATGGAAGGGCCGCTACCGGGGCCAGGAGCAGCGCTGGTTCCTCCTTCGGTTCAAGGGGACGGATGGGGACGTGAACATCGCAACCGAACACCCGGAGTTTAGCCAATGGTGCTGGATCGAGCCGACCGAAATCATCGACAGGATCGTGCCCTTCAAGCGCGACATCTACCGCGCCGTGCTGGCGGAGTTCTCAGACAAGCTGTGATCGGCGCGCTGGCGCTGGGTCTGCCCGCGCAGGCGCTTGCGCTGTCCTGCATGCCCTATCCGCCAACCGTGGCCTATGAGACCGCCGATGCGTCGGACAAGGTCTACTCGGTCGTGCGCGGGTCCTTCACCTATGACGCCGAGGGCGCGCCGTCGGGCTACGACGAAAACGCGCCAGAGGACGACTGGCTGACCACGGGCCGGATTACCGGCAATGTCCTGACGCCCGAGGGCTATAGTTCGCCCGTCGATGCCGAGGTGGTCGTTGTCATCTCCTGCGTCGGCCCGTGGTGCCCGACGCTGGCGCAAGACGACGACGCGCTGATGTTCGTGCGGCAGGAGGCCGACGGCAAGGCGCTCTACCTCGATGTGGCGGCCTGCCAGTCGAACGTGTTCACGGGGATCGAGGAACAGGCCTTCGAGGATATGCAGGCTTGCATGGCCGGGGACTGTCCAGAATGGAATCCGTAAGATGGGGTTAAACCCCATCCTACAACCCCGACTGCACACCCTGACTCCACATGAGAACAAAACGTGAATATACTCCCGACTCACCATGTTCGCGGAGCTTTGCATCACGTCCAACTTCACCTTCCTCACGGGTGGTTCGCACCCCGAGGAATATGTGGAACGGGCCGCGCTGACGGGAATGCGCGCCCTCGCGGTGGCCGATGTGAATTCGGTCGCCGGGATCGTGCGCGCCTTTACCCAAGCCAAGACCATCGCGCGGATGATCACGGACCGGGATCGGCAGGAGGCCGAGCATGGCCCCATCGGTCCGCCCGCGCCGGACCATCTGCCCAAACCGCCCTCCGCCGACATCCGCAACGTGCCCCGGCTGCTGCCTGCCGCGACGCTCGTCACGACGGACGGGCTGCGGGTGACGGTGCTACCCCGGACGCGGGCGGGCTGGGGGCGTCTGTCGCGGGTGATCTCGACCGGGCGGCTTCGGGCGGAAAAGGGTGACTGCCTGCTGCACACGGGCGACCTCGCTGGGGCACTCGAGGACTGCGTGCTTCTGCTCCATCCGGGCATCGCGCCGGAATGGGAAGCCCACGCGCGCCGCCTGATCCGGGCGCAGGAGCGCGACATCTATCTCGTCATGGCCCCGGCCTATGATGGGCAGGACCGGGCGCGCTTTTCCCGGCTTACCCAGCAGGCGCGGGCCCTTGGTATCCCCACTGTCGCCGCCGCCGCGCCGATCATGCACCACGCCCGCCGCCGCCGGATCACCGACGTGCTGACCGCCGTCCGGCTGGGTGTGCGGATCGAGACGTTGGGGCGAAACGCGCAGGTGAACGCCGAACGCCGGCTTCGGACCGAGGCCGAGATGCTGCGGCTTTACCGGGGCTATGAGGACGCGGTGCACCGCGCGGGCGTGATCGCGGACAGCCTGCGCTTTCAACTGGACGAACTGCGCTACGAATATCCCTCCGAGATCACGGGCGACGAAACCCCCGCCGCCCGGCTCGAACGGCTCGCCCGCGCGGGGCTGCGCGACCGCTATCCGGCAGGGGCACCGGAACGGGTGACGAAGATGCTGGAGCATGAACTCGCCCTTATCGCCAAGCTGAAATACGAACCCTATTTCCTGACCGTGAGCGACATCGTCGCCTTCGCCCGCTCGCGCGGCATCCTGTGTCAGGGGCGCGGGTCGGCGGCCAATTCCGTGGTCTGCTATGCGCTGGGCGTCACGAGCGTGTCGCCCGAGATCGGCACGATGGTCTTTGAGCGCTTCGTGTCTGAAGCCCGCGACGAGCCGCCCGACATCGACGTGGATTTCGAACACGAGCGGCGCGAGGAGGTCATTCAGCACATCTATCAGCGCTATGGCCGCCACCGCGCGGGGCTCTGCGCGACCGTGATCCACTATCGCGGCAAACGCGCCATTCGCGAGGTGGGCCGCGTGATGGGGCTGTCCGAGGATACCATCGCCTCCATGTCCTCGCAGGTCTGGGGCTGGGGCGGATCGGGGATGCGTGCCGAACGGCTGCGCGAGATCGGGCTTGATCCGACTGACCCGAAGCTCGGTCAGGTGCTCGACCTCGTGGACGAGATACAGGGCTTTCCCCGCCACCTGAGCCAGCACGTGGGCGGGTTCATCATCACCGAGGGGCGGCTGGACGAGCTTGTGCCCATTGAGAACGCGACGATGGAGGATCGCACGGTCATCTGCTGGGACAAGGACGACATCGACTCGCTCGGCATTCTCAAGGTCGATGTGCTGGCGCTCGGGATGCTGACCTGTATCCGCAAGGCGTTCGATCTGATGGATCGGCACTTGGGCCTCGACTACGGTCTCGCCACGCTGCCGCCCGAGGACCAAGGGGTCTACGACATGCTCTGCCGCGCCGACAGTCTGGGCGGGGGCGTAGAACCCCATCGGCTGGGAATTGAGCAGCGCACAGGCAAAGACCGAGGGGTGGTGGCATTTGATCCAGGCGGAGGCATAGACGA
>LUOO01000085.1 GCA_001626765.1 Maritimibacter sp. REDSEA-S28_B5 | reverse complement strand
GGTCTGGAGCGAATATTCCACCTGACCGCCGTTCACGCTCGCCCCGAAGCTCATGTTGGACTTGGCCACGGGCACGTCGAGCTTGCCCAACATCTCGGTGAAATGAGGGTAGGTCTCGTAGTTGAAGACGATGAAGCCCGTATCGACCGGCTGATCCCCGTTCAGGCCCGCGACCACCGTGCGTGCATGTCCCCCCATCCGCGTGTCAGCCTCATAGACCGTTACCTCGTTTTCGGCAGCCAGAAGATAAGCGGAAGCCAGACCCGAAATACCGCCTCCGATGATGGCGATTTTCTTCGGGCGAAAGGGGGGAGCGTCGAATGACATGCAAAATCCTCGTTGTGTTCTTGGTGCTTACGCTGTGGCGAAAGATACGGATCAAAAGTGATCCGAGTTTCGTTCTTTGCCGTAATGGGGGTATGTTGCGCATGAACGATGACAATCATGGACCGGAGCTGACATTCGAGGACGGGGGAGAGACGCCTGTGGCGGTGCTCGCCAACCCGTCTCTGGACGCCATCGTGAAGCTTCCGAAGACGATCAAGAGCGCACGACGACACATGACGAACCCGACGACGACCGGCGAAAGCGCGGCGTTCTCAGACCAGACACGCTGGATGCTCGCCGTGCGAGACCAGCGCGACAAGGTGGCTTTCGGGCTGCTGTTCGATCACTTCGCGCCGCGGCTGAAGGGCTTCGTGATCCGCTCGGGGGCGAAACCGGCGCAGGCCGAGGATATCGTGCAGGACGTGATGCTGTCCGTCTGGCGCAAGGCGCATCTCTACGACCCCGCGCGGGCGCAGGTGTCGGCCTGGATCTACCAGATCGCGCGCAACCGGAACATCGACATGGCCCGCCGCAACCGCCCCTTGCCCGAGGCGCTGACGGCAGAGGAGCCGGAGCACGAACCCGACGCCGGTCAGGTCATGGCGCTCGAGCAGGAGGCGGACGTGCTGCGTGCCGCGCTCGATCGTCTGAACCCTGACCAGCGCGACATCATTGAGCGCGCCTATCTTGGCGAGCTGACCCATAGCGACATCGCGGAGGTCACCGGGCTTCCGCTTGGAACGATCAAGTCCCGCATAAGGCTGGGTCTCGAGCGGCTCCGGCATGAACTCAAGGACTTACGATAGAAATGACGGCAACGATGACAAAGGACATCTCACATCACATCTCCGACGCCGTGATGGCGGCCTATGCGACGGGTTCCCTGTCGCAGGCGTTCTCGCTCGTCGTGGCGACCCACATCAGCATGTGCGACGACTGCCGCGCTGCGCTCGAGGCGCATGAGGCTGCAGGCGGCGTCGTGCTCGAGGGGCTTGCGGGCACGGCTTTGACCGGCGGGCTGCGCGCCCGCGTGATGGGCGCCCTCGACGAGGATGCGGGTGAGGATCGTGTGGAGCGGGATGTCGAGGCTCGCGGCTTCGACGTCTATCCCGCCCCCGTGGCACAGGCCCTGCGCGGGCAGGGGCCGCGGTGGCGGAAACTGGGCGGCGGTGTGCGCCAGTGCATCCTTTCGGCCGATCGCGAAGGTTCTGCCCGGCTGCTCTACATTCCCGCCGGACGCCCGGTGCCGGAACATACGCACGGCGGTCTCGAGCTGACGCTCGTGCTTCAGGGCGGGTTTTCGGACAAGACCGGGCACTTCGGTGTGGGTGACGTTGAGGAAGCTGACGACGACCTCGAACATGTGCCGACGGCGGACAAGGGCGAGGATTGTATCTGTCTCGCCGCCACCGACGCCCCGCTCAGGTTCCACGCGATCGTGCCGCGAATCCTTCAGCCTTTCTTCGCGATCTGAGCAACCGTTAGCGGAAACGGAAAAAGTCATCGGCGACTTACGTAGAAACACGTAGGTCGCCCTTATTTTACGCGCAAGATCACCAAATTAACCCCTTGTTCCAGGTTTTTTCAGTTTGAAATGACCTGTCCAATGGGTATGACGGATGCAGGTTGCGCGAGAGGAAAGCGTATCCGCAAAAAAAAGAATGACAGACGTCATTTCCAAGGGAGGACTACATGGAACGTCGCAAGTTTCTTACCGGTGCTGCGCTCGGCACCGCTGGCGCTGCTCTTGCCGCACCGGCGATCGCTCAGGGCACCAAGACCATGACCATCGTGTCGACCTGGCCGCGCGACATGCCGGGTCTCGGCGTTTCGGCCCAGCGTCTGGCGGCCCGGATCACGGAACTGTCCGAGGGCGCCATCACCACCGAATACTACGCTGCCGGTGAGCGCGTGGGCGCGCTCGATGTGTTCGACGAAGTCGCCAACGGCAACTCTCAGGCCTACATCGGCGCCGACTACTACTGGACCGGCAAGCATCCGGGTCTCGCCTATTTCACTGCCGTGCCTTTCGGCATGACCTTTGCCGAGATCAACGCCTGGTGTTCGTTCGGCGAAGGCCGCGCGCTGTGGGACGAGCTGCAGGACCAGTTCGGCCTCTACGGGATGCCCGCGGGCAACACCGGCACCCAGGCCGGCGGCTGGTTCAACAAGGAAATCGAAAGCGCCGACGACCTCAAGGGTCTGAAGATGCGTATTCCGGGCCAGGGCGGCCAGGTCATGTCGAAGCTCGGCGCTTCGACCGTTTCGCTGCCGGGCGGCCAGATCTACGAAAACCTCGTGTCGGGTTCCATCGACGCGACCGAGTGGGTCGGCCCCTACAACGACTACTTCATGAAGTTCTACGAGGCCGCCAAATATTACTACACCGGCGGTATGCACGAGCCGGGCGCACAGCTCTCGCTCACGTCGAACAAGTCGTGGTGGACCTCGCTGACGGACACCGAGCGGTCGATCATCTCCGCTGCCGCTGCCGAAGAAAACGCCGCCTCCTACTACGAGGCCGTCGCGCTCAACGGTGAGTACCTGCAGAAACTTCAGGACGAGCAGGGCGTCGAAGTCCGTTCTTTCAACGAAGACGTGTGGGACGCCATGGGCGAAGCGGCGATGGAAGTCTTCGAAGAAGCGGCTGCCTTCGACGATCTCGCAGCGCGCATCAACGACTCGATGCAATCCGCTATGCGCCAGTATGGCCGCGGCATCGCGCTCTTCGAGGGCCAGTTCATCGAGAACCGCAACCGCATCTTCGACATTGGCTGAGTTGGTGCGCAGAGTGACAACTCGCCTGTCGCTTTGAGCGAAAGAGTTAAAAGCGGGGCTGCGGTCCCGCTTTTTTTCCTGCTACATGCACGCGCAATTCACGGATTCGCAGTTTCGGGGAGGGGCCATGACTGAGGTCTTCGATCACACCGAGATTCCGTTGCACGGGAAACCCGCCGTCATCCAGCGCCTGTTCGGCTGGATCATGCTGGGCGTTCTGGCAGCGTTTCTCATCAACAATGTTCTCGTTGTCTACTTTGGCTTCCCTGGAACGCCGAGCGTGCTCGCGGACGGGGGCGTGCTGGCCATGGTGCAGGCTGGGGTCTACGTGGTGGCCATCGCCGTCGCCGCGGTCTTCGTCCTGATGACCCAGGACCGGGCGCTGCGCTGGGACGCGATGAGGATCCACCAGTTCAACGTTTACCTGATCCGGGCGCTCTTCTGGTGCGTGTTCTTCGTGGGCGTCGTCGATGCCGTTATCGCCTTCATGCGGGTCGAGGATTTCTTCACGGGCTGGTTCGGGCAGGACATCGCCCGCTCGCTCGCCCGCGCGAACTGGGTCGGCCCCTATATCCATGCGCCGCTCGTGGTGCTGGGCTTCGTCGTCGCGCTCTTCACGCGCACACTGGGGTTCACCTGGCTCGCGCTGCTCATCGTGACCGCCGAGCTTCTGATCGTGGTGAGCCGCTTTCTGTTTTCCTACGAACAGGCGCTCATGGGAGACCTCGTGCGCTACTGGTATGCCGCGCTGTTTCTCTTTGCCTCGGCCTATACGCTCTTTGACGAGGGCCATGTGCGCGTCGATGTGCTCTATGCGGGTTTCGGGCGCACCAAAAAGGGCTTCATGAACGCCTTCGGCACCATCCTTCTGGGCATGTCGACGGTCTGGGTGATCCTTGCCATCGGCTTTGGTGGCCGCCAGTCGATCATCAACGCGCCGCTCGCCAACTTTGAAGTGTCGCAGGCCGGCCCCTTCGGCATGTTCGTGAAATACCAGATGGCGCTCTTCATCGGGCTCTTCGCCATCACTATGCTGATCGAGTTTGTCAGCTATTTCTTCAACGCCGTCGCCGATGCGCGCGACGAGCCGGGCCACCGCGAACCGGCCCAATCTGACGCACACTAAGGGAGCGCCGGACACATGGAACTTTTCTTCCTTCTACTGCTCGTGGCGCTCATGGCCGCGGCGCTGGGCTCGGGCTTCCCCGTGGCCTTCGCGCTGCCCGGCTCAGCGATCATCGCCGTAGGGCTCGCCGCGCTTGCGGGCTACCTGGCTCAGGGATCGACCGACGCCTTTTTCCACACCGGGGGACCGAGCCAGTGGCTCACGGCCGGGGTGACGAACCTCAGGGGCGTCTATTGGGAGGTCGAGAGGGATACGCTCATCGCCATCCCGCTCTTCATCTTCATGGGCATCATGCTGCAACGGTCCAAGATCGCCGAGGATCTGCTGGTCACCATGGCGCAGCTTTTCGGGCCCGTGCCGGGCGGGCTGGGCATCTCGGTTGTTTTCGTGGGCGCGCTCCTTGCCGCCACAACCGGCATCGTCGGCGCGACCGTGGTCGCGATGGGCATGATCTCTCTGCCCGCCATGCTGCGCTCGAACTACTCGACGCCGCTCGCCACGGGCACGATCGCGGCCTCGGGCACGCTGGGGCAGATCATCCCGCCCTCCATCGTCCTCATCATCCTTGCCGACCAGTTGGCCTCCGCCGCCGATCAGGCGTCGAACCTGCGCAAGTCGCTTTATACCGAGGCGACGGGCGACCTGCAGATGCCCTCGCTCTTTGACGTGTCGGGCACTTCGGCGGGCGAGATGTTCCTGGGCGCGCTCGTGCCCGGCCTGCTGCTTGTCGCGATCTACATGATCTACATTCTCGTCTTCGCCCTCATCCGGCCCAAGGCCGCGCCTGCCGTGCATGACAAGGGCCAGAAATGGGACCTCGCGTTCTGGGGCAGCGTCATCCTGTCGCTCGTGCCGCCGCTCGCGCTCATCTTCCTCGTGCTGGGGTCGATCATCGGCGGTATCGCCACCGTGAACCAGGCGGGCGCCATCGGGGCCGCAGGTGCGCTCATCATGGCGTCCTATCGCCTGCCCAAGCCGGGAACGCGCCTGCTCTTCGGCCCGGCGATCCTCGCCATCCTCTCGATGGCCCTGATCGCCGTGGCCCTGTCGTTCTTCGAAATGAACGCCAAGTCGGTGGACACCCCGCAGGACGCGCTTGGCATCGCCATCGGGGTCGCGGCCACTGTGCTCCTCGTCCTGTCGCTCGTCTGGGCGGCGGTTCGCGCGATCGGCATAGAAAACACGCTCCAGGGCGTGATGCTGGAAACCGCCAAGACCACTTCGCTTGTCTTCATCATCCTTCTGGGGGCCGCGATGCTTACGGCCGCCTTCCGGGGTTTCGGCGGCGAGGACCTCGTGCGCGAGTTCCTGAACGGGATGCCGGGCGGGTTCTGGACCCAGTTCTTCATCGTCATGGCGGTGATTTTCATCTTGGGCTTTTTCCTCGATTTCATCGAGATCGCCGTGGTCGTCGTGCCCATCGTGGCGCCGATCCTGCTGTCCGATCCCGGCGCGAACGTCACGGCCGTCTGGCTGGGCGTGATGATCGGCCTCAACCTTCAGACCTCGTTCCTGACACCGCCCTTCGGCTTCGCGCTTTTCTACCTGCGCGGGGTCGCCCCGGCGATCGTCAAGACGGTCCAGATCTACAAGGGCGTCATTCCCTTCATCGGGTTGCAGATCCTCGCGCTGGTGATCGTCGGGCTCTATCCGCCGCTGGTGAACTACATGCCGAACCGGTCGAGCTTCCTGTCGGAAACCGCACCGCCGCCGCGTAACCCCAAGCTTCAGCTTTGCATCGAGGACTACGTGGGCGCGGAGCTTGCCAATGATCCCTCGACCTCGCAGGCGATCGAGGCGGCGCGCGCGCTCGACCTTTCGGTCCTGCCCGAGGACATGGCCGAGGACTTTGCCGACGGGGTCGCTTCGGCACAGGAAGCAGTCGCGGGCATGGCGGCTATCGAGGCCGCGCATGATGCGGTGACCGAGGCCGCTGTGACCTACCGCCCCGTGCAGGTGCAGGTTCGGGCTATCGAGAAAAAGGTCCGGCGCCTGGTCGAAGAACGCGATACCAAGCTGACAGCCATCGGTCGGATGTCGGGCGAGGCACTGGCCGATGATCGGGCACGGCTTCAGTCCGAGGTGGACGCGCTCAACGCCGAGATCGAGACGCTCGAGGCGCAGAAACCGGAGGGCTGGGAAGACGTCCACGACACCTTCGCGGAACTGACCGTGGCCGAGGACGAGGCGCGTGAGGCCTACCGCCGCGCCGCCGACGATTCCTATAGCGGTCCGGCCGAGGTTCTTGCCGTGCTGGCAGACCACGACGCCTTCCTCGCGCTCGAGACCGAATTGCGCGGCCTCCAGTCGCTGATGGAGACCGGGCAGGGTGAGGCCGACGCGGAAACCGTCGAGGCGGTCGAGGGTCTGATCGGCGAGGTCGAGGGTGCGGGCGATGTGCGTTCGGCGCTGGCCAAGGCCCGTCGCGAGATCGACGAGGACGAGGTCGACCGCGACGCGGTGATGGAGAACTACGCCGATGCGCTCGCCGAATACGAGGCGCAGAAGGCGTGGCGGGCCGAAGCCGCGACGGTGGAGCCGGGCGTGCGTGCCTATGTCGAAACGGTCCGCGAAACCTTCGGCATCCGCCAGCAGGACCGCTTCACCCGTGAGCAGGCCCTCGCCATGGCGCGCTGCACCGCGAACCACCGGGACGTGTCGCTCAACTTCTGAGCGGGGACCGGACCAGACAGGACAGACCGGCGCGGCGTGCCCGCGCCGGTTTTCTTTTGCGGCAAGCCGTCTCGGTTGCCGCCGGTTTTCCGTTGACTTCGTTCAAGGATTGGGACGGGATCGCGGTGACAGCGTCGCGGATCGTGCCCCGCATCCGGCCCAAGCAGGAAAAACGCACCGCGCGTGCATGGTCAGTTGACCCCAGCGCGCCGCTGGCGCAAGTTCCCGTCATGTTGATCTTTCTCAATGGCTTTCCCGGCACGGGCAAACTCACCATCGGTCAGGCGCTGATGGATCGTCTTGGCGGGCGTCTTCTGGACGTTCACACCCAGATGAACATCGCCTACGCGCTAACCGAATTCAAATCCGAGGCTTTCTACGACACCGTTCGCGCGATCTGGAAGATCACCGACGGTCTGATCGCGGACCTGCCTGCGGATACGCCGCTGATTCTGACCGACGCCCTGCGCGAAGGCTCGGACTGGTCGCGCGAGGCCTGGGCCCGGATCGAGGCGCTGGCCGAAAGCCATGGCCCGCTCTACGTGGTGCATGTGCATTGCGACCCGGACGAGAACGTCCGCCGCATCGGTTCCGCCGGACGCGAGGCAATGGCCAAGTCCCGCAAGCGGGCGCTCGCGCTCCAGTATCACGAAGAGGGGCAGTTGCTCATGGGTGGCGATGCCGACCGTGTGCTGTCGCTCGACACCACGGAACTGACCGCCGACGAATGTGCCGAGGCGATCGCCGACTGGATCGTGACCAAGGCCGCCCCCGCCGAATAGGGCAGAGCAGGGGCAGGGGCCTGATTGGCCCTTGGCCCTGCCGCAGGACCTAGTTCCGCACGAACGCCAGCGTATTGCCCCGCCCCGCATAGATCAGCTCGAACCGGTTCTCGTCTACGTAGGAGACGAAGAAACAGCGGTCGTCCAGATCGTCCTTCGAGATGACCTGAAACGCGACCCCGTCGCCCGGACCGTCGGGGCAGCCCTGCCGGAACTGCATCATCACCGGCACGTCCGGAATGCCCTCGTAGACCTCTTCGTATGACGAACCGTGGATTACCACCTCGAACTGCGAGTCGTCGGTCGATTTCCAAAAACCCTGAAGCGCCGCGCGCTCGTCCTCGAACCCGTCCGAGGCGGTCTCGAAATAGCTCGTCAGCACGATCTGCGCTTCTTTGCCCTCGTAGGAGGACAGATCCCCGGTAAAGAGCATCGGCGTGTTCAGATCGCGCATGTTCAGATCCTCTAGCAGGATCATGTCGGTGTGGTTGTAGGAGGACGCGGTGTAGATCCAGCCGTCATGGACGAAGTAGCAGTTCACGCCCGCGTCCAGCACGTCGCAATGGCTGAAGAGCCCGGTGATGGTGAAGGGGTCGCCATAGGTTCCACCGGGGGCAGTGTCGACCTCGGGCGAGGTCTTGAGCACGTCGCGCAGGAAGGCCGCGCCGCCGGTCTGCGCCGGTTCCTCGAAGGGATCGGGGGCCGCGCCGTTGCCCGAGGTGCGGTCGTTCGGATCAGGCGCAGGCGCCGTGCCGTCGCCGTCCTCGGTCAGGAAACGCACCGTGTAGGTGTCCTGCCCCTCCATCGCGACCTCCTCGAAGCTCTCGCGATCATAGCCGCGCGCCTCGCAGTCGGTATCGCCGACGATGGTGAACTCCTCGTCCGAGGTGCAGAACATGTAGTCGGGATGGTCGAAGTCGATCTCCTGACTTTCGACCCGGTAGTAGTAATGGGTCTTGGGTCCATTCCCGACCGTGATGCTCTTGCACTCGCCCGCGTCGATGTTCCACCAGCCCTCCGACGTCCAGTCCCGCGCGCCCTTGTATCCCATGGCGACCGAGACGACCGCGTCGGTGTCGTTGCAGAAGCGGACATCGGCTAGCGCGGGCAGCGGCGCGGCGAATGCGAGGGCCAAGAGGCCCGGAACGATCTGCGCTTTCATGTCGGTTCCCCCTCGAAATGAACTGCGATGAATGGGGCCATCCTGCGCTCTCGCCGCGATCCGGGCAAGGATTATGGGGTCCTTCGCCCCTCGATCCGGCCCGGATCGGGGCTTGACCCGTCGGCGCGCGGGGCAGAAAGTCGCGCCCACCCGCAGGGTTGCGGGACCGAGGGAGGATGTGAGCATGGCCGAGGCGGTAAAAGCCCAGGGAACACGAGGCACCCCGCGCGTGCGGGAGCTGTCGCGATACGACTTTCCGGACCTCCACGCGCTTCTGAGCGAGCTGTCCGAGGACCGCGTGCCGGAGGGGTCAGAGGGCGAGGGCATCCTCTACGAAATCCTCGCCATGCCGGGCACGTCGCTTTTCGGGGCCGAGTGCGAAGGGCGGATCGTGGCAACCGCGATGCTGTCGATCCTGCCGAACCTGACCTATGGCGGCCGGCCGCTCGCGCGGATCGAGAACGTGGTGACGCTGCCGGACTACCGAGGCCACGGGTTCGCATCGGCGGTGATGACGGCGGCCATCGACAAGGCGCGGGCCAAGAACTGCGCCGATATCTCGCTCCTCTCGCCAAAGTCACTTCACGCCGAAGGGTTCTACCGCAAGCTCGGGTTCAAGGACGACACCATCGGGCTTCATCTTTCAATCGGCTGAATTTCTTCGGCGGATTGCCCGATTTTGGCCGCAGGGCCGTGCAAGGATCGTCGCACCGAATGGAAAGGTTGCGACATGACCCCATCATTGATTGCCGGATGCGCCTGGGTGCTGGCGGCCTGCCTGATCGCGCCCCTGCCGATCCGAAAGCAGATCCTGCCGGGGACGGTTCTGGGGCTGGGCGGGATTGCGCTCCTGTTCTGGATCGGGGCCGAGAATGGGTGGATCTGGACGGTCGTGGGCCTCTTTGCTTTCGGGTCGCTGTTTCGCAACGGGTTCAAGGCGGTGCCGGCTCTGCTGCGCGGCGAGAAGCTGGATATTCCGGACGTTTGAAGATGTCGGCGAAGGTGCGCATGAATGCGCACCCTACGGCTTGCGGTGACGGTGGCGCGGGGCTACCCATCTGGCATGACCTATGACCTTCCCGATGTGCGCGGCGCGCTGACCAAAAACCGTGATCTGTCCTCGCTCACCTGGATGCGTGTGGGAGGGCCTGCCGATTGGCTGTTCCAGCCTGCGGACATGGACGATCTGGCGGAGTTTCTGGCCGCGCTCGACCTATGCGTGCCGGTCTTTCCCATGGGCGTCGGATCGAACCTCATCGTGCGGGATGGCGGTATTCGCGGCGTGGTCATCCGGCTCGGCCGGGGTTTCAACGAGATCGGCGTCGCGGGGCAGATGGTGAGCGCGGGGGCGGCGGCGCTCGATGCCCATGTGGCAAAGAAGGCGGCGGGCGAGGGCGTGGACCTGACCTTTCTGCGCACGATCCCCGGCTCGATCGGTGGGGCGGCGCGGATGAACGCCGGCTGCTACGGGACCTATATGGCGGATGTCTTCGTCGAGGCCGAGGCGGTGACACGGGCCGGTGAGCGGGTGACGCTTTCGCCAGCCGACATGGGCTTTGCCTACCGACAGACCGAGCTTCCTCCCGACCTCATCGTGACCCGCGTCACGATGGAGGGCGCGGGATGACCGAGCAACTGGCGAAGAGGGACGCAAGCCAGCCGACCAAGGATCGCACGGCGGGGTCGACCTTCCGCAACCCCGCGGGATATTCATCGACGGGGCAGGCAGACGATACCCACGAATTGAAGGCCTGGAAGGTGATCGAGGACGCCGGGATGCGCGGGGCAAGGCTCGGCGGGGCCGTGATGAACGAGATGCACGCGAACTTTCTCACCAATGCCGGGGGCGCCACGGCGGCGGACCTCGAAAATCTGGGCGAGCTTGTGCGAAAAAAGGTTTACGAAACCAGTGGCCTGACCCTACAATGGGAAATCATGCGGGTCGGAGAACCTGCGGACAAATAGGCGCGCCGCACAGGCGCGCGACAAGATACAACGAACGACGATACGTTCGGAAAATAAGCAGAAACGGCCGGAAACGCGGCCGGCACAAGAGGCAGACAGTGGGCGTTGCGAGCAGGCAATCCCCCAAGGTCGTGGTACTGAAAGGTGGTCCTTCCGCAGAGCGGGAGGTGTCGCTGTCGTCAGGGCGTGAATGCGCCGCCGCGCTACGGGGTGAAGGATTTGAGGTGGTCGAGCTTGACGCTGGCCCCGACCTCGTCACGCGGCTTGCCGAGATTTCCCCCGACGTCGTGTTCAACGCGCTCCATGGCCGCTGGGGCGAGGATGGCTGTGTGCAGGGCATCCTTGAATGGCTCAAGATCCCCTATACCCATTCCGGTGTCCTTGCCTCGTCCATGGCGATGGACAAGGAAGTGACCAAGACGGTGCTGCGTGCCGCCGGGCTGCCGCTCACCACCTCGCGTCTTGCCACCAAGGCCGAGATCGAGGCGGCCCATGTGATGGCGCCCCCCTACGTGGTGAAGCCCTTCAACGAAGGCTCCTCGGTCGGCGTCTATATCGTGAACGAAGGCGCGAACACGCCGCCGAGGCTGTCGGACGACATGCCCGAGCGGCTGATGGTCGAAACCTATGTGCCGGGGCGGGAGCTTACCACCACCGTGATGGGCGATCGGGCGCTCGGCGTGACCGACATCATTTCCGAGGGCTGGTATGACTACCACGCCAAGTATTCCGCCGGTGGCTCGCGCCATGAGGTGCCAGCCAATGTGCCGAAAGAGATCTATGACGCCTGCCTCGACTACGCGGTCCGCGCGCATCAGGCGCTGGGGTGCCGGGGTATTTCGCGCACCGACTACCGCTGGGATGAAAGCCGCGGGCTCGAAGGGCTCATCATCCTCGAGGTGAACACCCAGCCCGGCATGACGCCCACCTCGCTCGCCCCCGAGCAAGCGGCCCATGCGGGGATGAGCTTCGGGGCGTTCTGCGCGTGGCTCGTGGAGGACGCGTCATGCGATCGCTGATCGCCGTGCGCCATGGGCAGGGGGCCAAGGGGGCTGTTTTGCGTGGACAGGAACCGCGTCTGCGCCGTGAACCGAATGCGCCTGTCGCCGCAGGCACGCAGGCGGCGCCGGCTGCTCCCGCGTCCCCGGTTGCCGAGAGCCACCCGGTTGAACCCGCGCTGCCGCGCGATCTGGAAGACGCGCAGTTCGGCGCAAGGGGCTATCAGGCCGCGCGCCAGGATGCCGCGCAACGCCAGAATGCCGCGCGCCAGAATGGCGCCCGTCTCGACGCGCCGACCGACGAGACGGCGACCTACGACACCATCAACCAGGACGCCCCGCGGCCGGTGAAAAAGCCCCGTGGGCTTCTTCGCCGCAAGCCTGTGAACCCGTCGATCAAGCGCGACCCTGCGCCGTCACGCTGGGCCTACCGCATCCACCGCATATGGCTCACCCCCTTTTACAGGGTGATGCTGCGGATCGGCCTGCCGGTCTTTATCCTCGGCGCCGTCGCGCTCGGGTATCTCTCGGACCCGACCAATCGCACCGCGATCACCGGGAAGGTGGCGGAGATCCGCGAGAGCATCGAAAGCCGCCCCGAGTTCGCCGTGAAGCTCATGGCAATCGAGGGTGCCTCGCCCGTCGTGGATGGCGCTGTGCGCGACCTGCTGCCGGTGCAGTTTCCGGTCTCTTCCTTCGACCTCGACCTCGAGGCGATGCAGGCGCGGGTCTCCTCCCTCGACGTGATCGAGAGCGTGAACCTCCGGGTGCGTCCCGGTGGCGTGCTCGAGGTCGCGGTGACCGAACGTGAACCGGCGGTCCTGTGGCGCACGGCGTCGAGCCTCGAGATGCTGGACGGCACGGGGCACCGGGTGGCCAGCGTCACCGAGCGCGCGGCGCGGCCCGAACTGCCACTGATCGCGGGTAAGGGCGCCGAGACGAAGGTGCGTGAGGCGCTCGCGCTCTTTGACGCCTCAGGACCCATCGCGCCCCGTATCCGCGGGCTTGTCCGCGTGGGCGAACGGCGCTGGGACATCGTGCTCGACCGCGGTCAGACCATTCAGCTTCCCGAAATCGCGCCGGTCGCGGCGCTCGAACAGGTGCTCGCGCTGGAAGAAGCGCAGGACATGCTCGCGCGTGACATCACCACCGTGGACATGCGCAACCCCGCGCGACCCACGCTACGCATGACGGACAGCGCCGTCGCCTCTCTCCGAGATATTCGCAGCCAGACCACCGGAGCCTCCCCCCGATGACCATGCTCTATGAACAACAGCGTGCCATGCGCGCGATGCGCAAGACCGCGATGCAACGCGGTGTGATCGCGGTGCTCGACATTGGCACCTCGAAGATCGGATGCCTCGTCCTGCGCTTCGACGGGCCGGAAAAGGCGCGGGCGGGCGACGGGGTGGGGAGCCTTGCCGGCCAGTCCGGGTTCCGCATCATCGGTGCGGCCACGACAAGGTCGCGCGGCGTGCGCTTTGGCGAGATCGACGCGATGCAGGAGACCGAGCGCGCGATCCGCACCGCGGTGCAGGCGGCGCAGAAGATGGCCAACATCCGTGTTGACCACGTGATCGCGACCTTCGCGGGCGCGAACCCGCGCAGCTACGGCGTGGCGGGCGAGGTCGAGGTGATGGGGCAGGCGGTGGCCGAGGACGACATCGCCCGCGTCATGGCGGTCTGCGACGTGCCGGATTTTGGCGAGGGGCGCGAGGTCATCCACGCGCAACCCGTGAACTTTGCGCTCGACCACCGGTCGGGGCTGGGCGATCCGCGCGGACAGATCGGGCGGCAGCTCGCGGTCGACATGCACCTGCTCACTGTCGATGCGGCCACCGTGCGCAACGTCTGCTACTGTATCAAACGCTGCGATCTGGAGCTGGCGGGGCTGGCGTCGGCCTCCTACACCGCCGGGATGTCGAGCCTCGTCGAGGACGAACAGGAACTGGGCGCGGCCTGCATCGACATGGGGGGCGGCGCGACCGGCGTGTCGATCTTCATGAAGAAACACATGATCTATGCCGACAGCGTCCGGCTGGGAGGCGATCACGTGACCTCGGACATCTCCAAGGGCCTGCAAGTGCCAATGGCGACCGCCGAGCGGATCAAGACCTTCTACGGCGGGCTCATGGCCACGGGCATGGACGACCGCGAGATGATCGAGATCGGCGGCGATACCGGCGACTGGGAACATGACCGCCGCCGGGTTTCTCGCTCGGAACTCATCGGCATCATGCGCCCCCGCGTGGAGGAGATTCTCGAAGAGGTCCGCGCGCGTCTGGATGCGGCGGGATTCGACCATCTGCCGTCGCAACAGATCGTTCTGACGGGTGGGGCGAGCCAGATTCCGGGTCTCGACGGCCTCGCGCCCCGGATTCTCGGCAATCAAGTGCGCATCGGACGCCCCTTGCGTGTTCAGGGCTTGCCACAGGCCGCAACAGGTGCTGCATTCGCTTCGGCGGTGGGGTTGTGCCTGTTTGCCTCGAACCCTCAGGACGAGTGGTGGGACTTCGATATTCCAGCCGAGTCCTACCCGGCGAAGAGCCTGCGCTGGGCCGTGAAGTGGTTCAAGGACAACTGGTAGACACCACATCTCGCTGGTGAGGCGAAATTTCGTGGGTCCAGGCCGGTAATCCCCCCGGATTTTGGGACTTTTTCGTGTTTTTTGCGTGACCTAGCGGGCGAACGCCGCTAGAGTTGTGGGTAATAGGCAGACCACCGGATCATCCGGAAACCACAACGCCGGCGCCAAGCCGGGCCACGACGCGGGCGGGTCCCGCGACAGGCTGATGTCACAGGGGCGGCAGACACGCACCGGACGGACGCCGCAAAGAGACGAAAGTCAAAGGACAGGCGGTAAAACGATCATGACATTGAACCTCACCATGCCGGGTCAGGACCAGGACCTTAAGCCCCGTATCACCGTGTTCGGCGTCGGGGGCGCTGGCGGGAATGCGGTCAACAACATGATCGACAAGGCGCTCGAGGGCGTCGAGTTCGTCGTGGCCAACACCGACGCGCAGGCGCTCCAGCAGGCGAAAGCTCCGGCCCGCATCCAGATGGGTGTAAAGGTGACCGAGGGACTTGGTGCCGGGGCGCGCGCGTCCGTCGGCGCTGCTGCGGCCGAGGAGTCGATCGAACAGATCGTCGATCACCTCGCGGGCGCGCACATGTGTTTTATCACCGCCGGCATGGGCGGCGGCACCGGCACCGGTGCAGCCCCGATCATCGCGCAGGCCGCGCGTGAGCTGGGCGTGCTGACCGTCGGCGTCGTGACCAAGCCCTTCCAGTTCGAAGGCGCGAAACGGATGCGCCAGGCGGAAGAGGGCGTCGAGGCCCTGCAGAAGATGGTCGATACGCTGATCATCATTCCGAACCAGAACCTGTTCCGGCTCGCCAACGAAAAGACCACATTCACCGAAGCCTTCTCGATGGCCGACGACGTGCTCTATCAGGGCGTCAAGGGCGTGACCGATCTCATGGTCCGTCCGGGTCTCATCAACCTCGACTTCGCCGACGTGCGCGCGGTCATGGACGAGATGGGCAAGGCGATGATGGGCACCGGCGAAGCCTCGGGCGAGGATCGCGCGATCCAGGCGGCCGAGAAAGCCATCGCCAACCCGCTTCTCGACGAGATTTCGCTCAAGGGCGCCAAGGGTGTTCTCATCAACATCACCGGTGGCTACGACCTCACGCTCTTCGAACTCGACGAAGCGGCGAACCGCATCCGCGAAGAAGTGGATCAGGACGCAAACATCATCGTCGGCTCCACGCTCGACACCGGCATGGAAGGCATGATGCGCGTCTCCGTGGTCGCCACGGGCATCGACGCGGTGGAAAGCCACGCCGACGTGCCGCTGCCGCGCCGGTCCTATTCGTCCTCCGAGCCGATGTCGCGTCCCGCTGCCGCCCCGGTGGCGAAGGATCCGGAACCCGAGCCGGCCCCGGCCTACCAGCCGCAAGTCGAACCCGCTCCGGCGCAGCATTCGTTCTTTGAAGAAGAGATCGACGCCACGGCCTATGCCGAGGAAGAGCAGGCCGAGAACATCTTCCCGGCCGAGGAAGCAGGCGACGACATGCCCGCGCCCGTGTTCCAGTCGCGTCAGGAAGCGCCCGCCTACCAGCCGCAGCCGCAGGCCTATCAGCAGCCGCAGCAGCATTACCGCGAAGAACCCGCGGTGGCGCAGTTCGTCGCGCCCAAGGCCCCGCAGCCCGGCCAGCCGTCGCCCGACGCGCTCGCCCGTCTCGAGGCCGCTGTCAACCGGACCCGTCCGGGGCAGGGTGGACAGGCCGCGCCGCAGGGCGACGCCAAGCCGCGCTTCGGGATCAACTCGTTGATCAACCGGATGACCGGCCAGGGCGCGGAAGCTCACGCCGAACGGCACGAGCCGCAGGCGGGCCATCAGAGCCGTCCGCAGGCGGCCCAGCATGACCCGGAGCAGGAACGGGTGGAAATCCCGGCTTTCCTGCGCCGTCAGGCCAATTGATTTCGCGAAAGCGACCAGAATACCTCGTGAAAGGGTCGGCCTTCGGGTCGGCCTTTTTCCTTTTGGGGCGGGACGTTAAGGCGGCGCCTTGATGTATCACATCAGGCCTCCACAATATTTTGTCGCGAGTATCGCATGTCGCGCCACATCGGGTGTTTTTTGGGCGGCAAACCATTTTGCCCCGAAAATTTCTGTGCTAGAAAACGACGCAACACAGGCCGGGGGAGTTAGCCACCCGGTGAATCACTTGGGTGGGTAGGCGCACGACATGCAGGGACAGGACCGCGTGATCCGGGGATCGAAAGCCCTCAAGACTGCTGCCGTGCTGGCCCTGGCGGTGTCGCTGTCGGCCTGTTCCGGTGGGAGCAGCGGCGGTGTCGGTGGCTGGTTCGGGGGATTGTTCTCCGGCGACGACCGGGAAAAGAAGCCGATCGAGGATTTTACCGCCGAGCAGATCTTTTCGCGCGGCGAGTATGAACTCGAACAGCGCAATTTCGACGACGCCGCAAAATGGTTCGGCGAGGTCGAGCGCGTCTATCCCTATACCGACCTGTCCAAGCGTGCCTTGATCATGCAGGCCTATGCCCATCATCAGGACAAGGAATACGAACTCGCCCGCGCCGCCGCGCAGCGTTTCGTCGATTTCTACCCGGGGGACGAGGATGCGGGCTATGCCACTTACCTGCTCGCGCTATCCTATTACGACCAGATCGAGGATGTGGGCCGTGATCAGGGTCTGACCTTCCAGGCGCTGCAGGCGCTGCGCGACGTGATCGAGCTCTATCCCGACACCGAATACGCCCGTTCCGCGATCCTGAAATTCGATCTCGCCTTCGACCATCTCGCCGCGAAAGAGATGGAGATCGGGCGCTACTACCTCAAGCGCAAGCATTACGCCGCCGCCGTGGCCCGGTTCCGGGTCGTGGTCGAGCAGTTCCAGACCACGACGCAGACCCCCGAGGCGCTGCATCGTCTGGTGGAAAGCTACATCTCGCTGGGTCTCACGGAAGAGGCGCAGACGGCGGGTGCGATCCTCGGCTACAACTTCCAGTCGACCGAGTGGTACAAGGACAGCTTCAACCTGCTGACCAAGAACGGGCTCAAGCCTCAGGCCTCTGGCAACAACTGGCTCGCCGCGATTTACCGCCAGATGGTCAAGGGCGAGTGGCTCTAGGCCCAGACTAAGGCACACCCGCCACCATGCTTCGCAGCCTAGACATCCGGGACATGCTCATCATCGACCGGCTGGAACTGGATTTCCGGCCGGGTCTCAATGTGCTGACCGGCGAAACGGGGGCGGGGAAGTCCATTCTTCTGGATTCGCTCGGTTTCGTGCTGGGCTGGCGCGGGCGTGCGGATCTCGTGCGGCAGGGTGCCGAAGAGGGCGAGGTCGTCGCGGTTTTCGACCTGCCAAAGGACCACCCGGCGCGCGAGGTGCTGACCGAAGCCGGTTTGCCCGTGCAGGACGAGCTGATCCTCAGGCGCGTGAACCGGACTGGCGGGGCGAAAAGCGCCTGGGTCAACGACCGCCGCGCGTCGGGCGACGTGCTGCGCGCGCTGTCGGACACGCTGGTGGAGCTTCACGGCCAGCAGGACGACAAGGGGCTTCTGAATCCGCGCACCCACCGGGTGCTTCTCGATCAGTTCGGCGGGCTCGAGGGTCAGGTCGAGGCGGTGCGGATGGCATGGCGCGGTCTGGCCAAGGCGCGCAAGGCGCGCGAGGCGGCCGAGGCGCGGCTCGCGGCGGCGCGAGAGGAAGAGGATTTCCTCCGTCACTCGGGGGCGGAACTCGAGAAACTGGACCCCCAGCCCGGCGAAGAGGCCGAACTGGACGCCAAGCGTCGGCAAATGCAGGCCGGCCAGCGGATCGGCGAGGATGTGTCACGCGCCGCACAGGCGCTGGGGCCGGGCGAGGGAGCCGAGGGCCGGATGGGCGACGCGCTGCGTTGGCTCGAAGGCGTGGCCGACCGGGCGGGCGAGGCGCTGGACCCCGCCATCGAGGCGCTGAACCGGGCGCTGGTGGAACTGGGCGAGGCGGTGCAGGGCGTCGAGGACGCGATCGAGGCGCTGGCCTTCGACCCAATGGAACTTGAGCGCACCGAGGAACGCCTGTTTGCCATCCGGGGGCTCGCACGAAAGCATGGCGTGGCGCCCGACGACCTTGGGACCTTCGCGGCGGATATTGCCGAGAAACTGGCGGCACTTGACAAGGGCGAGGGCGACATCGCGGACCTTATGGCGGCGGAAGCCTCGGCGGCGGCGGTCTATGAGACGGCGTCCGAAGCCCTGTCACGCGCGCGGACCGAAGCGGCGAGACGGCTCGATGCCGCGATGGGCGCGGAACTCGCGCCGCTCAAGATGGAGCGGGCGGTGTTCACCACCGGCGTCACGGTAGGCGAAGCGGGGCCGGACGGGCGCGACGACGTGGTGTTCACGGTCGCCACCAACCCCGGCGCGCCTTCGGGGGCGCTGAACAAGATCGCCTCGGGTGGGGAACTGTCGCGGTTCCTGCTCGCGCTCAAGGTCTGCCTCACCCGCGACGCCCAAGGGCTGACGATGATCTTCGACGAGATCGACCGGGGTGTCGGCGGGGCCACGGCGGACGCCGTCGGGCGGCGCTTGAAGGCGCTCGCGGACGAGGGCGGGCAGGGGCTTGTCGTCACCCATTCGCCGCAGGTGGCCGCACTCGGCGCGCATCACTGGCGCGTGGCGAAGGCGGTCGAGAACGACGTGACCCTGTCGCGTGTCACGCCGTTGGATGCCGGGGAAAGGGTGGACGAGATCGCGCGGATGATCTCGGGCGACACGGTCACGGACGAGGCGCGGGCGGCGGCGGCCAGTTTGCTGGCGTAGGGTGCGCCATTGGCGCACCTACTTGTCGGGTGTCTCCAGTTTTTTCGGCCTCTCCACCTCGCGCTCCCGCACCTCTTCATCCGTCGGCGGTGTTTCCAGCGACCGGGGCGGCGGCACGTGGCCGGGACCGAAGAACTTTCGCCAGACGGGGCGGATGTCCAGCGCGGCCACGGCCACGCCCAGCGGAAACATCCAGAATCCGATCACCGGCAGAAATCCAAAGACCCCGCAGACCATCAGCAACACGCCGGCAAGCACCCGCGTGCCCGGGGGCAGCTTGTGTTCGGCGTGGTGGAGGGTGCCCCTCCAGATGCGTCTGATTTTCTCTGCGGTGTCCGCTCTGTTCACGACCTGACCATCTTGCCGGGGTTCAAAATCCCCCGGGGATCGAGCGCTGTCTTGATGTCGCCCATCACGGACCAAGCCTCGCCATGCTCGGCCTCCATATAGGCGAGCTTGCCCATGCCGATGCCATGTTCCCCGGTCACAGTCCCGCCGAGCCGTAGCGCCCTCTCGCTCATTCGCGAGGCTAGCTTGCGCGCCACCTCAGACTCGGCGGGCTGTGCGGGATCAACCAGCAATATGGCGTGAAAGTTCCCGTCGCCCACGTGGCCGACGATCGGTCCCAGAAGCCCGCTTGCCGCGATGTCGGCCCGCGTCTCCGCTACCGCCTGTGCGAGGTTCGAGATCGGCACGCAGACGTCCGTGACCCAGCCCTGCGATCCCTTGCGCAGGGCGAGACAGGCCCAATAGGCGTGGTGGCGCATGGTCCAGAGCGCGGAGCGGTCCTCGGGCTTCGTAGCCACTTCGACCCCGTGGGCGCCGAAATCCGCCACGATCTCGGCAAAGCGGGCGGCGTCCTCGGCCACGCCGCCCTCGGTCCCGTGAAACTCGACGAAAAGATGCGGGGTCTCGGGCACGTCGGTGCCGGAGTAGGCGTTGACGGCGCGCACGGCGTCCGGGTCCAGAAACTCGATCCGCGCCATGGGCAGGCCCATCTGGATGACCGCGACGACCGCCTCGACTGCCGAGTTCATGTCGTCGAAGGCACAGACCCCCGCGCTCACCGCTTCCGGCTGACCCTGAAGCCGGACGGTCATCTCGGTGATGAGGCCCAGCGTCCCCTCGGACCCCAGAAACAGCCCCGTGAGGTCATAGCCGGCCGAAGATTTACGCGCCCGCGTGCCCGTACGGATGATCCGCCCGTCGGCCAGCACGACCTCGAGCGCCAGCACGTTGTCGCGCATGGTGCCGTAGCGCACTGTCGTCGTCCCCGATGCTCGTGTCGCCGCCATCCCGCCGAGCGAGGCGTTGGCGCCCGGGTCGACCGAGAAAAACAGCCCCGTCGCGCGCAGCTCCATATTCAGCGCCTCGCGGGTGATGCCGGGCTGGATCACGGCGTCCATGTCGCCCTGATTGACCGAGAGCACCCGGTTCATGCGCTGGAAGTCCACCGTCAGCCCGCCCTTGACCGCGCTCGTATGGCCCTCGAGCGAGGTGCCCGCCCCATAGGCCACCACGGGAATCCCGTGGCCATGGCAGAGCGCCATGAGCTTGGACACCTCCTCGGTCGTCTCGGGATAGGCGACGGCCTCGGGCGGCGCGGGGGGGAAGTGGGTCTCGGACCCGCCATGGGCGTCCAGATCGGACTTGGACCGGGTGATCCGATCCCCTAGAACCGATTGCAACTCGGGCCAGGCGGCTTCGATAGTCATATGTGTCATCCTTGCAGTGATCGACGCAATCTAGGCAAGCAATGGGGTCTCGGAAAGCCCCGCGGTGGTGGGAAGCGGAATGGCGCGATGCTGAAGGAAGCCAAGACCTGGGCCGCACAGGGAATCACCGCCGCCCTCGCCTATCGCAACCGCGTGCTGCACGTGATCCGCACCGAGGGGCCCGGGCAGGCGCAGTTCTGGGTCATCGCCCTTGTCATCGGGATCGCCGCAGGCACCGCCGCGTTGTTTTTCCGCAAAGGCATTGAGCGCTTGCAGGCGTTTCTTTACGGCACCGACGACGTGGCGCATCTGCATTCCTTTGCCGAGACCCTTCCGTGGTTCCTGATCCTCGTGCTGCCTGCCGTGGGCGGGCTGATCGTGGGGATCGTGCTCAACTGGACGACGAACGACGGGCGCGTGCGCTCGGTCGCGGATGTGATCGAGGGCGCGGCGCTCTGGGAGGGGCGGGTCGAGAAACGCGCGGGGATCGGCTCAGCCATCGCGAGCTTCATCACGCTGGCCACCGGCGGGTCGTCGGGGCGCGAAGGGCCGGTCGTTCACATGGCCGCCGTCATGTCCACTTGGGTGTCGGCCCGGATCAACGCCTCGGCCATCCATTCGCGCGACCTTCTGGGCTGTGCGGTCGCCGCTGCCGTTTCGGCCAGTTTCAACGCCCCCATCGCGGGTGCGCTCTTTGCGCTCGAGGTCGTGCTGCGCCACTTCGCCGTCCATGCCTTTGCCCCCATTGCCATCGCGAGCGTCGCGGGCACGGTCATCAACCGGCTTGAATACGGCGGCGTGAGCGAGTTCGTCCTGCCCGACAAGGGCGGACTGGCTTTCTACGTCGAGCTTCCCGCCTACCTCATGCTTGGCGTCGTCTCCGGCGTCGTGGCCGTTGCGCTGATGAAGGCGATCTTTTTCGCCGACGATCTGGGCAACTACCTCCAGCGCAAGACGCGCGTGCCTCGGGTGCTGCGGCCTGCCGTCGCCGGGCTGATGCTGGGCGCCATCGCCATCGTCTTTCCCCATATCATCGGTGTCGGATACGAAACGACGGCGCAGGCGATTACCGGGCAGCTTGTCCTGCACGAGGCGGTGGTCTTTGCCATGCTCAAGGTCATCGCGGTGGCGATCACCATGGGGGGGCGGATGGGCGGCGGGGTGTTCTCGCCCTCGCTCATGGTGGGGGCGCTCACGGGCCTTGCCTTCGGTCTCATCGCCACGGCGATATTTCCCGATGTCTCGGGGAGCGAGACGCTTTATGCGCTCGCAGGCATGGGCGCGGTGGCCGCCGCCGTGCTGGGCGCGCCGATCTCGACCACGATGATCGTTTTTGAGCTGACGGGGGACTGGCAGACCGGGCTTGCGGTCATGGTCGCCGTATCGATTTCGACCGCCATCGCGTCACGCCTCGTCGATATGTCGTTCTTCCTTACCCAGCTTGAACGTCGCGGCATCCACCTTGCCGCGGGGCCCCAGGCATGGCTCCTCGCCACGCTACCCGTGGCCAAGGTCATGCGCCGAAAAGAGGACGCCCGCGCGGCGTCGGAGGCGGCCTGCTGGGAGCTGATCGAAGAGGGCGTCTATGTCGACGGCAACGCCACGCTCGAGGTGGCGATGCCGATGTTCGAGGCGCGCAATGTCGCCTTTATCCCGGTTGTGACGCTGGGCGGCGAGGGCGACAGCCCGGAGTTGTGGGGGTCGCTTCACCATGTGGATGCGCTCAAGGCGGTGAACCGCAAGCTCACCGACACGGCGCGCGAAGAGCACAGTTAGCGTGTCACCACAGGTCCGGGTCGTCAAAGGCCGGGACGGCTCGGGCGGGCGCGGGCAGGGGCGTGATCGGAGCGCCTGCCAGGGATTGCGCGATCCATCCTTCGGGC
>LUOO01000084.1 GCA_001626765.1 Maritimibacter sp. REDSEA-S28_B5 | reverse complement strand
CATCTGGGGTTCGGCCTGTCCAACGGGCTGGCGAACCTGCACAACGCCCGGCAGGCGGGATCGCCGGTGCTGAACATCGTCGGCGAACATGCGACCTGGTATCAGGATTCCAATTCGGCGCTGGCGAGCGATGTTCCGGCGATTGCGGGGACGATGTCCGATTGGGTGCATATGCCGCGCTCGGCCGGGGAGGTTGCCGTAGATACCGCCCGCGCCGTGGCGGCGGCCCATGCCAATGGCGGGCAGGTTGCGACGCTACTGTTGCCAGCCGATACGGCCTGGACCGATCTGGACGGCGCGCCGGTGCCGGTGGGCCCGAACCGGGATGAGGCCAGCGTGGATTCCGAAGCCATCGAGCGGGCGGCCAAGGCCCTGGCCGGGGGCGGGCGCAGCATGATCATTGCAGCGGGCGCTGCGCTGAGGGCCAGGCCGATGGAAAGCCTGGCCCGGATCGCGGCCAAGACCGGGGCCGAGCTGGCCACGCCTTATGGTATTGGACGGCTTGAGCGCGGCGCGGGCCGGGTTCCGATGGCGCGGCTGCCCGGCCTGATCGACCCGGCGCGCAAGCTGTTCGAGGGGATCGAGACGATCGTGCTTGTCGGCACCGACATGCCGGCGGCGATGTTCGCCTATCCCAACAAGCCGCGTCAGATGCAGGACGAGGGCACGCGCATCCTGAGCCTGTGCGAGGATTTCGGCGCCGTGGTCGAGGCGATCGACCAGTTCGTGCAGGCGGTGGGGGCGGCGGGGACCGGGATCGCGCTGGAAGCGCGGCGCAATATCGAGCGCCCAAGCGGACCGTTGACGGCGGACAGCACGCTGGTCTCGGTGGCCTGCGCGATGCCGGAAAACGCGATCATCGTGGACGAGTCGATCTCGGCCGGGCGCAACTTCTTTCCGCTGTCCGAGGGCGCGGTGCCGCATGATTACCTGCAACTGCCGGGCGGCGCGCTTGGCTTTGGCATCCCGGCCTCGCTTGGGGCGTCGATTGCCTGCCCGGACCGGCGCGTCATCAACATGGAGGGCGACGGCAGCGCGATGTACACGGTTCAGGGGCTTTGGACCCAGGCGCGGGAGGGGGCCAATGTCACCACCGTCATCTTCTCGAACCGGCGATACAACATCCTTGACGCCGAGCTGAAATCCGTCGGGGTCGAAGGCGAGGTCGGCGGGGCTGCGCGGCGGCTTCTGACGCTGAACGATCCGGACATCAACTGGGTGGATATCGCGCGCGGGATGGGCGTTGACGGCAAGGCCGCGACCACGGCCGAAGAGCTGGTCGAGCTGATCGAATATGCTAACACCCGTTCCGGGCCATTCCTGATCGAAGCCATCATCGGCTGATATTGAACAGCGAAATATCAATTCGATAAAAGAATTGAGGTTTCACAAATCACACACTAAGACTCGTGACGATCACGCCTGTGGGCGGGACCGCAGAATAGCGGTCGGCTTCGTGCGCGGTGACGAATGGAGAAGGTAGGACATGACAGACGCAACCCGGTTTTTCGAAGACGTAGCGCTGGAGTACGATCTGGTGGCGCTGACCAAGGGGCCGCTCACGCCGATGCACCTGATGCGCTGGTCCGCCGCAATCGAGAACTGGCACCGCATCCATTACGACCGCGATTTTGCCATTCATCACGACAAGCTGCAGGACCTTCTGGTGAACGGGTCGCTCAAGCAGCAATTCCTGACCCAGCTTATCAAGGATTTCGCCGGGACGACCGGCTTTATCTGGAAGGTCAGCTTCCAGTTCCGGGCGATGGACAAGGTTGGCACGACCCTGACGATCTGGGGCCGCGTCACCGGACTGAGGAAGTCCGCGGCCTTCGGGCTTGTCGATCTGGAGACCGGCATTCGCAACGAGGCTGGTGTCGAAACCGCGCCGGGCACGGCGACCGTCGCCCTGCCGTTCCGGGACGGCCCCGCGCTGCCCTATCCGTTCACGCCGCCCGAACCCGACGAGATCGAGATCGTGGCCGTTTCAGAAAGTGGAGACAAGAAATGACGCTTCCGTCCAAAGTTCAGATCAACGAGGAAGGCCCGCGCGAGGGGTTCCAGTTCGAAAAGCATCACATTCCGACCCAGCGCAAGATCGAGTTGGTCGACAGCCTGTCGAAAACCGGGCTGAACCAGATTCAGGTCGCGTCCTTCGTCAGCCCCAAGGCGGTGCCCGGCATGGCCGATGCCGCCGAGATCGTCGAGGGTTTCACCGCCGCGCCGGGCGTCACCTATCTGGCGCTCTGGCTGAACGACAAGGGGTTCGAGCGGGCGCTGCCGTTCAAGGGCAAAATCTCGCTCCTGGGGTCGGTGACACTGTGCGCGTCGGAGCCGTTTCTCAAGCGCAACCAGAACCGGACGATGGAAGAGAACATCGCGGGGGTCGATGCCTCGCTTGCCAAGTACCGCGAGCAGGGGGTGCCGGTGGAACGCGGCGGGCTGATGGCGGCGTTCGGCTGCAATTTCGCGGGTGACATTCCGGTCGGGCATGTGGTGTCGATGGTTGATCAGGCAAAGAGCCTGGTGCAGAAGCACGATTACACGCTCAAGACCTTCACGCTGGCCGACACCATGGCCTGGGCCACCCCGCAATCCATCAAGCGGGTGGTTGGCGCAGTTCAGGACAAGTATCCCGATCTGGGCATCATCCTTCACCTGCATGACACGCGGGGCATGGGTATTGCCAATGCCTATGCCGGGCTTGAAATGGGCGTGACGCGGTTTGACGCAGCGGTTGGCGGTCTGGGCGGCTGCCCCTTTGCCGGGCACAAGGGCGCGGCGGGCAATGTGACGACCGAGGACCTTGTCTTCATGTGCGAAGAGATGGGGATTGATACGGGCGTCAACCTGGAGCTTTTGATCGAATCCGCGAACCTTGCCGAGGACATCGTGGGTCATCCGCTACCCGGATCGGTCAAGCTGGGTGGTAGCCTCCGGCGGCTGCGCGAAAAGCTGAAGGCTGCCTGAGGCGGTCAAGCACGATTGCCGGAGGCGGCGGGTGAAAGCACGCCTTCGGTCCCTACGATACCGCCGGACCGATTGCGCGGGTCGCCCGCGCGCCGCGCGCGGACCGATCGGGAGGAGACGCGGTCATGACGTTGACAGGGGATATTGCCGATTTCGTCGCCGACTTTTCGCAGGCAGACCTGCCGGACGAGGCGCTTGCCTTTGCCCGCACCGCCGTAACCGATCTGACGGCGGTGATGCTGGCGGCGGCCAGCGAGCCCGCGATTGCCATCCTGAGCGGCGGGTGCAGACCGGTGGCGGAGGGGGCCACGGCGCTTCTGGACGATACCCGGCGTTTCGATCCGGCGGATGCGGCCCGGATCAGCGGGACGGCGGCCCATGCGCTGGACTATGACGATGTGAATGCGGTCCATTCGTCCTCGATGCCTGGTCCGGACGGGGCGATCTATATGGGCGGCGAGGCGGGGTTCATGATCTCGGGCGAAGGCAAGACGATCTATGTTTCGGGCGATACCGACGTGATGGCCGACATGAAGATCTTCAACGACCTGCACGCGCCCGATATCGGCATCCTGAGCGCAGGCGGTCATTTCACGATGGACATGAAGCGCGCGGTCTATGCGGCCAGGACCTTCTTCGATTTCAAGATGGTGACCCCGTATCACTACAAGACGTTTCCGGTGCTGGCCCAGAATGCGGACGATCTGATCGCCGGTCTGCCGGGCGTGGACGTGCGCACCCCGGAGGTTTTGGAAGCGATCGAGGTCTGATCGCGTCCGGCCGGGGGCCGGATGCGCGCGGCGGCCCTGGGAGGAGAGCCGATGAGCGAGTTGCATATCTGCCGGATTGGCGAGGAGGACATTTACCGTGTTCCGCAGCTTGAAAGGGCGCGCTTTCCGGCCAGGTTCTTCTTTCCCGACATCGATCCGGGCGTGCTGGAGCAAAACCGGGACTGGCTTGCGCCGAACTTCCATGACCCGGCAAGCGGCGATGTCTTCCTGGCCTTTCAGTCATTCTTGCTGAAGGCGCCCGGGCGGGTGATCCTGCTCGATCCCTGTTTCGGCAATGACAAGCCGCGGCCCAGCCAGCCGCGCTGGCATATGTGCCAGATGCCTTTCCTTGAGCATCTCGAAGCGCTGGGGGTAGGCTGGAGAGACGTGGACCTTGTGGTTTCCAGCCACCTGCATTCCGACCATGTGGGCTGGAACACCATGTGGGAGAATGGGAGCTGGGTGCGCACCTTTCCGAAAGCCCGGCATGTGATTTCGAAGGTCGAGCATGACGCGGTCCTGAAGCTTGTCGCCGAGGCGGGGCCTGATACTGTCATCGAGGACGGGTCTTATGATGACAGCGTGCGGCCGCTGATCGAGGCGGGCTGCGTCGATTTCGTGCCGCCCGATGCCCGGCTGGCCGCTGGTGACGGCTGGACGCTGGAATTCATGCCGGCATTCGGGCACACGGCGGGGCATTGCGCCATGGTGCTCAGGGCAGGGGGCGAAAGCGTGATCTTTTGCGCCGATACCCTGCATCACCCGGTCGAAATCGCCGACCCCGATATCCGCTGTGAGTTTGACCGTTATCCGGCGCAGGCGGCCCAATCGCGCAAGGCGGTCCTGGGGCGATGCATCGCGGAAAACGCGATCCTGATCCCGGTGCATTTCGTTGCGCCGGTCGCCTGCCGGGTCGGCGGACGCGGAGAGGCGCCGGTGTATCGTCCGCTGGTGCCGTCCGAACCGAAAGGATTTGCCGATGTCTGAACGCACCTTCGTTCTGGTGTCCGGCGCCTGGCACGGGGGCTGGGTCTGGCGCGACTTCGCGGCCCGGCTGCGGGCGCAGGGGCATGTCGTCACCACCCCGACCCTGACCGGGTTGGGGGAACGCCGCCACCTGATGGCGGGCAGCGCCGATCTGAGCACGCATATCGAAGATGTGGTGGCCCATATCGAGATGGAGGGGCTGGAAGAGGTCGATCTTCTGGGCTGGAGCTATGGTGGCATGGTCATCTCCGGCGTTCAGGCTCGCATCCCGGGCAAGATCCGGTCGCTGATCTATTACGATGCCTTCGTGCCCGAGGATGGCAAGGCCATGGTCGATTGCATGGAGGCCGCAAACCGCGCGCATTACGAGGCGGGCAGGGATGCCGACCGGCTGCTGGAGCCGATTCCGATGGCGGCTTTCGGGGTCACCGATCCGGCGGTGCTGGACTTCGTGACACCGCGGATCGGCGGCCAGCCCTGGCGCACCTTCTTCGAGCCGGTCCGGGTCTCGCCGGATATCGCGTCGGTGCCTCAGACCTATATCCTGTGCACCGAATGGAGCATTCCGTCACCGATGACGCGCTTCGTACCGGTGATGGAGGCGCGGGGGGCGCGGATCGTGACCATCGCGGGCAGTCACCTGTCGATGCTGACCGAACCCGAGGAGACACTGGAGGCGATCCTCGCGACGCCCAGACTCCGGGCGGTTCTTCTCCTCATGCAAAAGCGGCGCCCGTCTTGCGAGGGGCGCCACTTTCCGGACCCGCCGGAGCGGGATATCGTTCGGGCCTAGTTGCCGAGCACTGCGCCTGCCGCGCTGCCGCCCATGAGCTTTTGCTGGCCATAGAGCAGGAGCACGATGCCCAGCGGCAGCAGGGCGAAGGCCGGGTGCAGGCCGGTCAGGAAGAAGCTCGCCACCCCGATCACGATCACCGCCAGACGCAGGGGTACGGCCACGCGCCGTGCCAGGTATCCCACCAGCCCGGCGGAGATCAGGAAGACCGAAGCCACGCCGCCGATGATGGCCGCGCCGATCTCGACCAGCGTTCCTTCCAGCAGGAAGGCCGGGTTCAGGACGAAGGCGAAGGGGATGACATAGGCGACCACGGCCAGTTTCAGCGCTTCGAGTGCCGTCTTCATCGGGGCGGAGCGCGCGATGGACGCGGCCACGAAGACCGACAGGCAGACCGGCGGCGTCAGGAAGGACAGCGTGCCGAAGTAGAAGATGAACATATGCGCGCCCATCTTGTTGATGCCGAGCTGCTCGAAGGCCGGGCCGATCAGGATCACGAGGATGATATAGGTCGCCGTCACCGGCACCCCCATCCCCAGGATGATGCAGCCGATGGCCGAGAAGATCAGGAGCAGCCAGATGCTGCCGCCCGAGGCCGCGATGAGGTTCTGCGACAGGCTCGACCCAAGGCCGGTTAGGCCGAGGCAGCCCACGACGATCCCGGCAATGGCGCACATGATCGCGATGAACACCGTGGCTTCGCCCGCCTCCACGAAGGTGCGGACATAGGCACGCGCCGGGCGGCGCATGCTGGGCAGGACCAGCGACATCAGGATCGTGGCGAAGCTGGCCGCGAAGGCCGAGGCCGCCGGGTTCCAGTTCCAGCCAAAGAGCGTCCAGAGCAGGATCGCGAAGGGCACCGCCACGGGGATCATCCGGCGGCCCGCATCGCGCAGGTCCGGAAGCTCGGTCGCGTCGGCGCCTTCCATGCTGGCTTTCACCGCTTCGAGGTGAACCTGAAGGTAGACGCAGAAGTAGAACAGGAGCGCCGGAACCGCCGCCGCGATGGCCACGGTGGCATAGGGAACGGCCAGGAACTCGGCCATGAGAAAGCCAGTGGCGGCCATGACCGGGGGCAGGACGAGGCCGCCGGTGGAGGCGACCGCCTCAACCGCGCCGGCCCGTTCGGGCGAATATCCGACCTTGCGCATCATCGGGATGGTGAGCATCCCGGTGGTGGCCACGTTGGCCGAGGCGCTGCCCGAGAGCGAGCCGAAGAGCGCGCTGGACATGATCGCGACCTTGGCGGGTCCGCCCTTGCGGCGGCCCATCAGGGCGAAGGCGAAATCAGAGATCGCATCGCCGCCGCCGACCAGGAACAGCACCTGTCCGAGTTATAGGTGACGAGCCGGTCCCAGCGGATCACGCGGGTTTCGAACATGCCCGACAGGTAGTGACCGAAATAGGCGTATCCGAGCGCCAGAAGGCCGACGCTAACCATGGTCCAGCCGACATGGCGGCGTGCCACCTCGAGAAGCAGGACGATACCGATCACGCTGACGATCACCTTGTCGGTGGTGATGAGGCCAAGGCTGCGGACGATTTCGTCGTAATTCAGAAAGATGTAACCCCCGACGATCAGCGCCAGCACGGCCCCGATTATGTCATACCAGGGCGGCGTCTCGCGGACCTGGGACTTGGAGAAGGGTTTGACCAGGAACGAGATCGCGACGCAGATTGCGATGAACAGCGTCAGGTATTGTTCCTTGTATATGATGATGCCGAAGCGCGGCAGCAGCTGAAGCGAATAGATCAGTGCCGCGATGGGCAGGATGATCGCAAGGACCTCGTAGACATAGCGATACGGGCGTTTCAGAACCCTGTTGTTTTCTTGCACGGGTGTCTGGCCTCCGATTGGCGTGTGGACTCTTACAGGGAGAATCGCCCCGGCCGTCAATATCTGGCCGGAGCGATCCGTTGCTGTGTCGCGCCGGGACGGGCCCGGCGCATCATGGGTTATTTCGCCGAAATCTCAGCCTGACGGGCTTCGAGCTCGTCGGTCCACACGCCCTTGGATTTGAAGAATTCAATGGCGGCCGGGTGGAACGGAACCACGACGGCGGTGTCGGCAAAGCGATCCGGCGTCCAGGTCGCGAGCGACGGGTGAATGGCCTTCAGCTCTTCCGAATGCTCCCACAGCGTCTCGAGGATCGCGATGACCTTGTCATCGGCGAGGTCGCTGCGGCCATAGAGCGTGGTTGCATAGCTCAGCGCGTAGATGTCGCTGTCGACACCGACAATGCCCGCGGGCACTTCGATCGGAACGAAGGCGCTGCCGATTTCCTGCGAACGGGCCATCGCTTCGGGCGAGGGGTCGATCGACAGGATGCGCGCGCCTTCGGCGGCGTTGAGCTGCTGAAGGATACCGCTGCCGATGGAGCCGACGGCGGCGTCGGCGCGGCCTTCGATCACGGCGGTCACGCCTTCGGGATAGCTGGAGACGCTAACGACCTCGAAGTCGCCGGCGGTCAGACCGGCATTGGCGAGCGCGGCTTCGGCGGTGATCGAGGACCCGGCAAAGGCACCGTAGTTCGACACGACGCGCTTGCCTTTCAGGTCTTCCATGCTGTGGATGTCCGAGCTGCCCCGGACCACCAGCGACAGGCGGATCGGCGAGCCGAGCATGATGGTGGAGATCGGGTAACCCTCGCCGCCATTCACGCCCTCATAGGGGCCCACGGCCCGGTAGGCGAAGTTGGCTTCGATCGGGCTCGACAGGCCGAGATCGGCTTCGCTGGAGACGAACATCGGGAAGAAGACGGTCGGGGATTGCGGCAGCACGTCGACGCGGTCGCCCGTGTGCTGGCCAATGACCGACGCGATGGCCTGCGACTGCGCGTAGAACAGGCTTCCTTCCGGGTTGCCGCCCATCACGAGGATATCGGCCTCGGCGGATTTGGGCGCGGCGCCCACAAGCATGGCAACGCCGAGCGCTGCGGCGGTCAGTTTCTGGAAAATCATTGGGGCAACATCCTCCCTACCCACGTGGTGCTGGCTCCGCTATCTGGAGCGGGCTTGCTTTTAGAGTTCGGTATTCGCACAGACGTCGAATACCGCATCAACTTAGAGGCAGGCAGACACGGAGTCAATTCACGCCGATCGTCCCCGCCGCATTCTTCAAACGTATATGAACCGCCCCGATTGGGGGGACGATCAGAGCAGTGCGCCCGCGATCAGCAGGGCGGTCATGCTGATCGCGTAATAGGTCAGGATGAAGGGGCCATTCCACCGCAGGCCGACTTCCCGGGCGGATTTGCCGGTCATGCCCATGGCGATGGCCAGTGTCGAGGCGAAGGGCGACAGCAGCATCGAGCCGGACCAGCCGCACATCACGGCGAGCATCAGCACAACCTCCGGCATGTCGATCCCGGACGAGATGATGGCCCCCGAGCAGACCAGCGCGCCGATCATCGGCGACAGGCCAAGCTGGCTGACCAGGGTCATCAGCAGGATGATGATACAGGCGATCACCCCCGGGCCGAGCGAGACGTTCTCGATCAGCAAACGCAGTTGATCGGCGGGCAGCAGCTCGACGACGGTCAGGCCGAGGAAGGCGCTCGCCCCGATCAGGCAGATCTCGCTGGTCGAATCCGGCAGCGCACGGAACCCGTCGCGGGCGAGGGATGTCAGGTTGCCGGAGAACGGGCGCCCCTCGGTCAGGAGCACCCAGACCACCGCCATGGAGGGGATCACGATCAGGATCGCGGCGCGCATCGGAATGCCGATCACCGCCTCGGCCAGTGCCGACAGCCCGGTGATCGCGATGAGCAACCCGAGCAGTGCGGCCATGGCGAGGCCCGCACCCTTGTGGGGTGACGGGGTGAAGGTGCGGCGCGGGCGCGGCTCGAGCCGGTCGAACACCCAGCCCAGGGCGAAGAAGACCACCATCAGGCCGAGCCCGTAGGGCAGGTAGGACACATATCCCAATGTCCCCTGCACCTCGCCGATCTGGGGCGTGGGCGCGGTGCGGTCGCGTTGGGCCAGCGCGATCCCGAGCAGAAGCTGGAGACCGCCGAGATTGAGCAGGATGCCGAAGATATGGCTGCCGCTGGCCAGGAGCACGAAACGACGTAACGGCGGCTGGTCCACCACGAAATGCGCCGCCGTATTGACAATGTTCGAGCGCATCGCGGCGACCCGCAGGATCGCCATGACCGTCAGCAGCGCGGGCAGGTAAAGCGCGCGGCTCGCGGCAAGGGCAAGGCTGCCCGGATCGCCGCCGGCCATGACCAGAAACACCGCGGACAGGGCCGCCAGCAGGAGCAGAACCTTGGCGTTGGTGCGCACATGGCGCCAGCGCATCAGGATGTGGCAGACGATCAGCGTGATCGCGATTCCGGCGAACAGGTGATTGTCGCTGAACAGGTCCGCGAGGGTGAAGACGGTGCCGCCCAGCAAAGCGGCGGAGGCGATCGTGGAAAGCCGGTCCGGGCGGGCCGCATCTGGCATTATTTGCTCTTACCTCATACCGGTGAACCGATCGCTACGCACCGCCCGGCATGGTCGACCGGGCGGCGGCCCTATCCTTTCCGGTATTGTCTAGACAGACAACCCGCCATCAATCGCGATTTCGGCTCCTGAGATGTAGAGGCTGAAATCCGACAGCAAAAACAAGACCATATGAACGACATCTTCCGGCATGCCGGCGCGACCAAGCGGCACCTGAGCGGTGCGGGTCTTCAGGTCCTCGTCGCTCCAGGCGTCCAGCATCGGGGTGAGGATAATGCCCGGATGGACCGAGTTGACGCGGATCCCGCGCGGGCCCAGCTCGCGCGCGGCGGTCTTGGTCATGCCGCGCACGGCCCATTTTGTGCCGACATAGGCAATGCCCTTGCTGGCGCGCAGCCCGGCAAGCGACGAGATATTCACGATCGACCCGCCGTCGGGACCCATCGCCGCTTCGGCGAACTTCACGCCCAGATAGGTGCCGAACTGGTTGACCTTGTATTGCAGGTCGAAATCCTCGGGCGTGGTGTCGGGAATGGTTTCTGGCCGGTAGAGCCCGGCATTGTTCACCAGACCGTGCAGGGGCCAGTCGCCGCATTGCGCCTGCAACGCCGCCCAGTCCGCTTCCGAGGTCACGTCGAGGCGGGCGAATTGCGCGCCGATCTCATCGGCGAGGGCGCGGCCCTCGTCTTCAAGGATGTCGGCGACAATCACCTGCGCGCCCCGCGCCGCGAGATGCCGGGCCTGAAGCGCGCCCTGTCCGCGCGCGCCGCCGGTGACAACCACGAGGCGGCCGCCGAAGGACACGCCCAGGATGTCGGCCTGGCCGAGGGTCATAGCCAGCTTCCCCCGAGCCGGGTCACGTCGTCGATGGGGTGGCCCCCGGCATCGAGTTCACGCGCGGTGACGAGCGCCGCGTCAAGCATGGCGGCGCGGGCGGCGATGACACGGTCATATTCGGGATGGGTCAGCAGATAGGGGAGGTTGCGGTTCACCACCTCGATGATCCGGCGGGCCACCTCTTCGGGCTGCATGGAATTGGCCATGATCTCGGCCGCGCGTCCTGGGACATGAGGGGTCCGGGATCGTCGAGGCCTGCGGGGCCGGGGTCGAGGACCTGTCGGTGGGCGATCATGTGCTGATGAGCTTCGGTTCCTGCGGCGATTGCGATCACTGCAAGTCCGAGGAACCCGCCTATTGCACCACCTTCCGTGAGATCAATTTCCCGGGCGAGCGCGCGGGCGGACCGGCCATTCATCAGGACGGCGCGCCGATCGGCAGCAACTTCTTTCATCAATCGTCCTTCGCCACGCTCGCGCTGGCGCAGCGGCGCAACGTGGTGAAGATCGACAAGGACCTGCCGCTGGACGTGCTGGCCCCGCTCGGATGCGGCATCCAGACCGGCGTTGGCGCTGTGCTCAACGCGATCCGGCCGCAGGCGGGCGACAGTTTCGTGGTGTTCGGCGCGGGGTCGGTCGGGCTGTCCTCGGTCATGGGAGCGGCGATTGCGGGCTGTTCGAACATCTGCGCCGTCGATCTGGCGGAGAACCGGCTGGCGCTGGCGCGCGAGCTGGGGGCGACCCATGCCTTCCGCGGCGACGATCCCGACCTTGTCGAGAAGCTGCGCGAGGCGAGCGGGGGCGGGTATCATTGCGGCCTCGACACGACCGGCATTCCCGCCGTGGTCGACACGGCCAGCCAGGCCCTGCGCAAGCGCGGTATGCTGGCGCTCGTCGCCGCCCCGGCGCCCGGCACCCGGTACAGCGTGGAGGCGCGTTACATGGTCGGGGCAGGCCTGTCCTGGCGTGGCGTGATCGAGGGCGACAGCAACCCGCCGGACTTCATCCCCGAGCTGATCGAGTATTACCGCAAGGGTCAGCTCCCGGTGGAGAAGATCATCGCGCATTACCCGTTCGAACAGATCAACGAGGCGATCCACGCCATGGAAGACGGCAGCGTCGTGAATCCCGTGCTGCGGATGATGCAGGACTGACGGGGTCCGCGCGGCCCGTATCGGATCGGAGAGACAGGATGATCAAACGGACAAGTTTTCTGGCCGCGAAAGACGGCATGGGACGGGAAGACTTCATAGCCTACTGGACCGGCGTCCATGCGGCGCTCGCCGCGAAGATGCCGGGGCTGGTGCACTACTCGATCTCCATCCTCGACGGGGCCGAGACGTTGCGCATGCCGGGCGGGCGAGAGGTGATCGGCTTTGCCACGCTGGGGTTTGCGACCGAGGGGGATGCCACCCAGGCGGTCGGATCGCCCGAAGCGGCGGCGGCGGGCGATCTCGGCACCTTCGCCGAGGACGTGCTACGCTTCGAGCTGCGGGAGACGGTCCTGATCCCCTGACGGGTCAGGGCTGCGTCACACGGTTTCGCCCGCCAGCCGGGCGAAGGCCCCTTCGACCAGCTGTTTCTGGACCGACGGCGACAGGCTTCCATCCTGGCGGAAGATCCTTGAGGTCGAGCCGAGCTCGAATTTCTGCGAATAGACGTTCGCGCCGAGCTCCAGAAGGAACTGGTGTAGGGCAGGGTGGCCGCGCAGCGCGCCGACGCCGCCCACGGGCGCCCCGCAGAGCGTGATCAGCTTGCCGTGGAACAGGTTGCCCGCGCCGTCCACGTCATGCCCGATCCAGCCAGCGGCGTTGCGGAACACCGAGGAGAACGCGCCGGTATATTCATCGGAGCTCATGAAGATGGCGTCTGCCGCGGCCACGGCTTTGCGAAGCTTCGCTGCATCGTCCGGTATGGGACTGGGCTGACCCTCGATGAAAACCGGCAGCTCATATTCGGCAAGGTTCAGCGTGACCGCCGCGAAGGCATCCGCCATGTCGCCGTCCGCAAGGGCCGCAGCGGCGCCGACCATCCGCCAGTTGGACGAGCCGACCTGGCTGCTTCCCGACATGAAGAGGACTGTCTTTTTGGGCATTTTCCGTTCCTTAAGATGATTGACGGCCAGTGACCGGCCCCTGAACGCCGCCCGCCGGCACCGGCGGATATGTCACCTTCGCAAGGGGCTTGGTGCCTTGATTTTTCATCTGCTCCTCCCCCCGTTTTCTGCATCTGCATGGCCAATCCCTGCTTGACACAAAATTCTCAGGATTGTAAATCAAAAAACGAATAGCGGTTCTAGTTCGAAATACGAACATCCGACAACTCGTTTATCGGGAGGGAGTAAACCCATGAACAATTTGGCGCCCCTTGGGGCGGAAATGCCTGTTTGGGCGAAGGAAGATGAGGGTTTCCATGTCCCTTACTGGGTGTTCCAGCGCGAAGACGTTCTGGAGATGGAAAATGAGCGCCTGTTCCAGGGGGAAACCTGGAACTACATGTGTCTTGAAGCCGAACTTCAGTCGCCCGGCGACTTCGTCGCGGTCCATGTCGGGGAAACCCCGGTCATCGTGACCCGCGACCATGACGGCGAGATTTATGCGTTCGAGAACCGCTGCTCGCATCGCGGCTCGCTTCTGGCGCTGGAAGATCGCGGCAACGTCAAGGATTTCACCTGCGTCTATCATGCCTGGACCCACAGCCTGCAAGGCGACCTCGTGGGGATCGCGTTCAAGGACGGGATCGGCGGCAAAGGCGGGATGGAGAAGGACTTCTGCATGAATTCCGTCGGCCCGCGCAAGTTGCGCGTGGCCAATGTCGACGGGCTGATCTTCGGCAGCTTCGACGAGGATGTGGACGATATCGAGGATTACCTGGGCGAGGAGGTTCTCGACCGCATCCATCGCGTGCTGGAAGGCCGCAAGATGGTGGTTCTGGGCCGGTTCACACAGGTGCTTCCCAACAACTGGAAGCTCTATGTCGAGAACACCAAGGACAGCTATCACGCCAGTATCCTGCACACCTTCTTCACCACCTTCGAGTTGAACCGGCTGTCGCAGAAGGGCGGGATCATCGTCAGCCCGAATGGCGGCTGCCATGTGAGCTATTCCGAGATCGACCAGGTCGCGGAAGCCGAGAAGGCGAAGAACACGATCTATTCGGATCAGAATATCCGGTCGCAATCGGACCTGCAACTGGCCGACAAGTCGCTTCTGGCGAGCTTCAAGGAATTCGATGACGACATCACCCTGCAGATCCTCACGGTCTTTCCGGGTTTCGTCCTGCAGCAGATCCAGAACTCGATCGCGGTGCGTCAGGTCCTGCCGAAAGGCACCGACGAGATGCATCTCAAATGGACCTATATCGGGTTCGAAGACGACACGACCGAACAGCGCCGCGCGCGTCTGAAACTGTCGAACCTGATCGGGCCGGGCGGCTATGTGTCGATGGAAGACGGCTGTATCGGCGGCTTCGTGCGCCGGGGCACCAAGGGCGCGTCGGACAACAATGCCGTGCTCGAAATGGGCGGGCGCAGCATCGAAGGCGGCGACGACCGCATCACGGAAGCCTCGATCCGGGGGTTCTGGGCAGAATACAGAATGAGGATGGGCCTATGAACATTCACGTCCGGCAGGCCGAGGTTTCGGCCCTGATCAGCGCCGCGCAGGCCCGCTATGTCCGCGAGATCGACGATGGCGATTGCACGGCATGGCCCAACTTCTTCGTGGATGATTGCTTCTACACGATCACCAGCGCCGACAATTACGCGCAGAACCTTGAGGCGGGTCTTGTCTGGCTCGACAGCAAGGACATGCTGCGCGACCGTATCCTGTCGCTGCTGGAGGCCAACGTCTATGAGCGCCACTCCTACCGCCACATGATCGGGCAGCCCTTCGTGGGCGAGCTGGAAGGCGACGAAGTGGATTCGGAAGCCTCGTTCATGGTGGCCCGGATCACCCGCGAGGGGCCGACCGATCTTTTTGCCACCGGGCGCTATATCGACCGCTACCGGATCGCCGGCGACGAGGCAAAGATCGTGTCGCGCACTGTGGTGCTGGACAGCAACCAGATCGACACGCTGCTCGGTTTCCCGCTGTAATGACGGCGCAAAAGGAAAGAGTGCTGATCACCGTTGGCGATGCCAACGGGATCGGCCCGGAAGTCGCGGCCAAGGCCGCTATCGCGCTGGCCGACGATCCGGCGCTGCGCCCGGTGATCGTGGGCGACCGGCATCTGGTGGAGCCGGTCGTGACGGCGGCGGGCTTCGCGCTTGAGCCGTCCATGGACAAATGGGGCGCGCCCGGCCACGTCGATCTTCATGAGGTTGGCGCGATTGACGCGGCCGATGTGACGCCCGGCACACCCACAGCGGCCAGCGGGCGGGCGACGGTTGCCTATGTCGAGCGCGCGGTTGCGCTGGTCAAGGACGGCACCGGCCGCGCCATCGTGGCATGTCCGCATTCGGAAACGGCGGTCAATGCCAGTGGGCGGACCTTTTCGGGCTATCCCAACCTTCTGTCCGAGCTTCTGGGCACCGGCGAGGATTCGGTTTTCCTGATGCTGATCGGCGGCGGGCTTCGAATCGTGCATGTGACGCTGCATGAAGGCATTCACACCGCGCTTGACCGGCTGACGCCGGAGCTGATCGAACGCGCCACGCTGGCCGCGCATCAGGCGCTCAGCGGTCTGGGGATCGACGCCCCGCGCATCGGGCTGTTCGGGATCAACCCCCATGCGGGCGAGGGCGGGCTTTTCGGGGATGAGGACGACCGCATCGTCACCCCCGCCATCGAACGGCTGCGCGCCCAAGGGATCGACGCGCACGGGCCGGAAGGCGCCGACGTGATGCTGGTGCGCGAAGGCTATGACGCCTTTGTCGCCATGTACCACGATCAGGGCCATATCCCGGTCAAGCTGCTGGCCAGGCGCAGTTCGGCGGCGATGTCGATCGGTTCCGGGCTGGTCTTTTCCAGCGTCGGGCACGGCGCGGCGTTCGATATTGCGGGCAAGGGTCAGGCGTCCAGCGATGCGGCGGTCGCGGCGATCAGGCTTGTCGGAGGTATTCAGTGAGTTTTCGTATAACCGTCACCGACCATGACGATATCGGCTTCGACTGCGAAGAGGACGAAACCGTTCTCGACGCGGCTGACCGCGCGGGCTATGCCATTCCCTATTCGTGCCGCAAGGGTGTGTGTTCGTCCTGCGAAGGCGGCATCGCTTCGGGCGAGGCGATGGTGCGCGGGCAGGGGGTTCAGGCCGGTCCCGCCGAGGGCGTGAAGCTGTGCCAGGCCCGTCCGCTGACCGATCTTCAGATCGCGCCGACCCGGATCCAGAAGGTCGAGCCTGTGGAGCGCAAGACGCTGGAGGCGAAGGTGCGCAAGATCACCCGCCCGGTGCCGGACGTGGCCGTGATCCAGTTCCGCCTGCCGATCGGGCAACGCGCACCGTTCCGCGCCGGTCAATACCTGCGGGTGGTGATGGAGGACGGCGACAGCCGCAACTACTCCATGGCGAACCCCCCGCAGAAAAACGACGGGATCGAGCTGCATATCCGGCATGTGCCCGGCGGCAAGTTCTCGGAGCAGGTGCTGAGCAAGCTGGACAAGGGGCAGTTCCTGACCGTCGAGCTGCCTTATGGCGAGTTCTGCCTGTCTGACAACGACGATATGGACGCGGTTCTGCTGGCCACCGGCACCGGGTTTGCCCCGATGAAATCGTTGATCGAGAACCAGATCGCGCTGGGGGCCGCGCGGCCGCTGAAGCTTTATTGGGGTGTCAATACCGAGGCCGATCTTTACATGGCCGATGTCGCCGCCCGCTGGGCTGCGGCGCATCCCTGGATCAGCTTCACGCCGGTCATCTCGTCGCCTTCGGACGGCTGGGACGGGCGCACCGGGTTCGTTCACCGCGCGGTGCTTGAGGACATTCCCGACATGAGCAATGTCGAGGTCTATGCCTGCGGTGCGCCGGTGATGATCGACGCGGCGCGCTCGGAATTCGAGGCCGAGGCCGGGCTGGCCAAAGATCGCTTTTTCAGCGATGCTTTCGCCCGCCGGTCCGCTTGGTGCCCGGCAGGTCGCCGGCGCGACAGGCGCCGGGGACCGGACATGCCAGAAAAGGGTGGAGCTCGGATGACGGGGACGACGGAAACAGACGGGGGCACGGCGACGAAATCGCGCGCGCCCGAGGGGATGGCGGGGCTGGCCAAGGGCCTGGCCATCATCGAATTGTTCGGGGAAGAGCACCCGGCTGTCACAGTTTCGTCCGCCGCTGATGAGACCGGCATTTCGCGGGCCAGTGCGCGGCGCTGCCTGCTGACCCTGACCGATCTGGGTTATCTGACCAAGAACGGCCCGCGTTTCATGCCGACCCCGCGCATGTTGCGGCTGGGCCGATCCTATACCGGCGCGATTCCGCTGCCCCAGCTTGCCCAGCATCAGCTTGACGCGGCGCGCGAGGAGTTGGGGGAATCCGTCTCGCTTTCCATCCTGGAGGATGGCCGGTCAACCTTTGTCGCGCGGGCCGAGGCTGCGCGGCTGGTCTCCACCGCGATCCGTCTGGGCACCCGGCTGCCCGCCTATGCCGCGGCCACGGGGCGTATCCTGCTGTCGGCCTATGACGACGAGGCGCTGGATGCCTATCTCGACGCGGCGGAGCCGGTGGCCATGACCAAGTATACGGTTACGGACAAGGCGAAGCTGAAGGAGATCATCCGCGCCGCCAGCCGTGACAAGGTGGCGTTCACCGACGAGGAGCTCGAGCTGGGCATGGTCAGCATGGCCATTCCGGTCTTCGACCCGGACGGCAAGCTGGTCGCCTCGATGAGCGTGAGCGCGGCGCGGCCGCGCGTCACCGTCAAGGACATGCGCAAGCACATGCTGCCCATTTTGCGCATCTATGCCGAGGCGCTGTCGCGGTCCCTTTGAACGATGTCGGCGGGCAAGGCTGCCCGCGTCAGGTCAGCATCATCGTGGTGGTCTGAAGGTTCTTCGCCAGAAGCGTCAGCTTCGGCCCGATCTCGTTGCGGAGCCGTTCGCTCGTGGCGACGGGGCCTGCGCAGCTCAGGGTGAAGATCCGGCCGCTCGACTTGGCGATCACGGGGGTCGCGACCGCGCGGATGGCGGGATGGAAAACCTGGTCGGCCAGGACGAACCCCAAATTCTGGTAGTCGAGCCGGGCCTGCTTGATGCTCTTTTCCCGCGTTGGCCATTCATCCCCAGCCAGGCTGCGCAGATGCGGGGTCATCAGTTCGAGCCGCTCTTCCTCGATCATGGCGAGATAGGCAAGCCCGGCACCGCTGCGGATCATCGGCAGGCGCGATCCGACGCTGTGGTTAAAGACCAGCGCGCCGGTTCCCATCGCGCGGCGCAGGATCAGCATGTCGAACTGGTCGGGCACGCAAAGCGAAACTGAGCCGGGGGCGAGATCGGCGATGCTTTGCATCTCCTGCTTCACCAACTCGCTCAGATCGGTCGAGGGCAGGGCCGACGAGCCCAGCCCGAGAACGCCGAAGCCGATCCGCAGCCGTCCGCCGCTGGTCGGCACAAGATAGCCAAGGCTGACAAGGGTGTTGCACAGCCGCCAGGCGGTGGGCTGGGGCAGGCCGGTCAGCTCGGATATTTCCTTGCTGCCAAGCTCGGTACGCGACGCGTTAAAGCACCGCAAAATTTCAAGTCCGCGCGCCAGCGAGCTGACAAACTGTCGGCTGTCGTCACGAAGTTTTCCACGTTTTTGCGGTTCTCCGCCTTTATCCGCCGGCATAGCTTTATCGCCTGTCAAATGCAGCTTCTCCCATCAAAGGCTCCAATATACCGTAGAGTTCGGCTTTGCAAACCTGTTCGGGCGCGGCACGGGACCACGCAGCCGAAGCGCGCGGGCCCGGCTTTGGGGTTATTGCGACAGCGACAAACCGCTGGACTTGGCCAGCTCGGTCCAGAACTGAAGGTCCGTATCGACGAAGGATTGTGCCTCTTCCGGCGAGCTGTCGCGCACGACCAGCCCGCGCTCGGCTAGGGCCTTGGCCACGTCGGGGTCATGCGTGGCGTCTTCGATGGCCGACGAGATCGCGGCGACCACGTCCGGGTCCATGCCGGCGGGCCCGAAGATGCCGATCCAGGACGACCGGGTCTTGTAGTTCGGCAGGTTGGCTTCGGCCGAGGGGATTTCGGGCGGTCCGGCATAAGCGGTGGAATCGAGCACGGCGAGGATGTTCAGCTTGCCGCTTTCGGCCTGCGGCAGGAACGAGCTGAGCGTTCCGAACACAAGGTCCACATGATCGCCCAGAAGGGCGGTCAATGCCGCGGCGCCGCCCTGGTAGGGCACATGCAACAGGTCGATCCCTTCGACGTCGTTCAGCAATTCGCCCAGCATATGCGGCGAGGTGCCGACACCGGAGCTGCCATAAGTCAGCTCGCCGGGGTGGTTTTTGGCATAGCTCACCAGGTCCGTCATGGTGGTGATGCCAAGCCCCGGCCTTGCGGCGATGGCGGTGTAATTCGTCGCGAAGACCGAGATCGGAACGAAGTCCTCCATCGGATTATAGGGCAGGTCCTTGCCAAGGGCGTAGGACGTAGTGTGCGTCGATGGGTTGCCCATTCCGATCGTGTAGCCGTCCGGGTCGGCCTCGCCGAGCTTGCGGGTGTCCACGGCGCCCGCCGCACCGCCGATATTCTCGATAATCACCGGCTGGCCGATGGTCTCGACCAGCTTTTCGCCCATCAGCCGCGCCGCGGTGTCGAGCGACCCGCCCGGATCATAGGGGACGATAAGCGTGATCGGCTTGTCGGGATAGGATTGCGCAAGCACAGCGGACCCCGAGACCAGCGGCGCCGCAAGCGCCGCCATCCCGATGATCGCGGTTCGCAGAGCATTTCTGACTTTCAAGATGTTCTCCTCCGTCATCTGTCGCACCGGCAAGCAGCGGCGATTCCCTCGCGGCGTTTTGTTCAGATCTCGTCCGGCGTCATACATCGGGCCGAAGCGGTCCGATACGTTCCACCCTAAGCCTCATAAATTTCGCATAGCAAGTTGCAAATTTGTTGGTATGAACTTGTCTTTCCTCTAGAGAGCTGGCAGCGCGCGCCATGCCCAGAAACCGCAAAGGTGGGCGGCGAACGCGCTCAGGGAGCAAAACGGAGGAACCCATGGTCATCGGAAAGCGCCTGAACGCGCTTGTCTCGGCTGCGCTGATCGCAGTCTTCGGTTTCATCGGAGTCCACGAAGGGCTCAGTTTCAACATCGGAAGCGTGTCGCGGATGGGGCCGGGCTTTTTCCCGATGGCACTGGGTGTCATCCTCGTGGTCGTCTCAGCCGTCATTCTGGTCCAGGGGTTTCTGCCGGGCAGCAAGCTGAACGAAACCCTGCAGCTCGATCTCGAACTCAAGGGCTGGCTGCTGGTTCTGGCCGGGATCTGCAGTTTCATCCTGCTGGGCGAGGTCGTGGGCTTCGTCCCCGCCATCTTCGCGCTGGTGTTCCTGTCGGCGCTGGGGGACAGCCGCAACAGTCTTAAGGTGTCCCTTATCGCCGCCGCCGTCACCACGACGGTGGGCTTCGTCATCTTCGGCGTGCTTCTGCGCATCCCGATGAACGCCTTCGCCTGGGGGAACTAATGGATCTGCTTCATAATATCGCCATCGGGTTCTCCAGCGTCCTGACGCCTGAGAACCTGATGTATTCCTTTATCGGCGTGTTCCTTGGGAACGTGGTCGGGGTGCTGCCGGGCGTTGGCCCGCTTGCGGCAATCTCGATGGTCCTGCCGATGACCTACACGATGGGGCCGGAAGCCGCGCTGATGATGCTGGCCGGGCTTTACTACGGCGCGCAATATGGCGGGGCGACAACCGCGATCCTGCTTAACCTGCCGGGGATCGCATCGCATGCCGTGACCTGTCTGGACGGCCACCCACTGGCCCAGCAGGGCAAGGCCAGTTCGACCCTTTTCATCGCGATGATCGCCTCGTTCTTCGGGGCGACGATCGGGATCATCCTGATGATGATGTTCTCGCCGATCATCTCGGAACTGGCGCTTGAGTTCGGGGCGGCGGATTACTTCTCCATCATCATGCTCGGGCTGCTCGCGGCGGCAACGCTTTCGCAAGGCAGCGCGATCAAGGGGCTGGCGATGGTTGCGCTTGGCCTGATGGTCGGGATTTTCGGGATCGACGTGAATTCCGGTCTCGAACGCTTCACCTTCGGAATCCACGAGATGGGCGAGGGGATCAGCCTTGTCGCGCTGGCGGTCGGCATCTTCGGCATCGCAGACATTCTTCAGAACATCAACAAGAACAGCGGCGAGGGCAGTCTTCTGGGGGTCGGGAAACGAACCCTGCGTCCCGAAGGCGACGATCTGCGCAAATCGGCGCTGCCCGCGCTGCGCGGGGCGGGGATCGGGTCGATCCTGGGGATTTTGCCCGGTGTCGGTTCGACCGTTTCCGCCTTCATGTCCTATGCCGCCGAGAAGCGGGTGAACCGTGGCCCGATCAAGTTCGGTGAGGGTGCCATTCAGGGCGTGGCCGGTCCGGAGGCGGCCAATAACGCCGCCGCACAGACCTCGTTCATTCCGACCATGAGCCTAGGCATTCCCGGCGATGCTGTCATGGCGCTGATGCTGGGCGCGCTGCTGATTCAGGGCATCCAGCCCGGCCCGCAGATGATCGCGCAGCATCCGACCGTGTTCTGGGGCCTGATCGCAAGCTTCTGGATCGGCAACCTGCTGCTTCTGATCCTCAACGTCCCGCTGATCGGGTTGTGGGTGCGGATCCTGTCGGTGCCGTATCGGCTGATTTACCCCGCAATCCTGTTCTTCATCTGCATGGGTGTCTACAGCGTGCAAAACAGCATGTTCGATGTCGGCGTGGCGATGGTCTGCGGCGTGATCGGCTTTATCTTCATGAAGTTTGAGTACGAGCGCGCGCCGCTGCTTCTGGGCTTCGTGCTGGGGCCGCTGCTGGAAGAACATTTCCGGCGTGCGCTGATCCTGTCGCGGGGCGATTTCCTGGTCTTTGCGAAAAGCCCGATCAGTGCGACCGTGCTGCTGATCGCGCTGGCGCTGGTCGTCTATGCGCTTGTCGCGGCCCAGCTGCGGCGGCGCCGCGCCGCGGCCTGAGTGGCCGCTTAGCTGATCGCCAGCCAGGTGCCGAGAAACAGCACCGGGCTGGCGATCGACAGCACCGTCAGCGTGTAACCGCGGTTCCAGCGATAGGTCATCACGAAGGACGATGTGCCAACCGCCGAGCTGACCGCAAGCGAACTGCCGGTGAAGGGCCCGAACGAGACCGTCATCGACCAGCCCCAGACCATGGCGACCGCAAGCCAGAGCCCGCCGCCGGTGGGCCAGCCAGGCGCAAGAAACGCGGCAAGCAGGCTTGCGGTGACGGTCGGATTGATCGCCAGCGCCCCGCCCGCCAGGAAGACCGCCGGGATCACGGCGGCGATCAGGGAGGAGCCAAGCACCGATGTGTGCATCTCGGCCAGGTTCACATGCCGCGAAATCTCGGCCACCGTCGCGCTCATTATCACGACGGAGGAGATCATTATTCCTTCGCGTGAGGTGCGGCGCGTGATCGCCGAAATCTCGGCAAGGATGCGGGTTGCCGGCTGCGCGAACAGGCCCTGGCCCAAGGCCCAGGTGAAAGCGGTTGAGAAGACGGCGAAGGAGATCGATTCAATCGTGCTAGTTTTCAGGAAATGGCCAGCCGCCAGCGCGATGACGCTGATGCAGGCGACCACGGAGAGGAGGGTGGCGAGAACCCCGTAATCGGGGCGCGTGCGTGGGGTTTGCCGGGCTTCGGGCGCCGGTTTGCCGCGCATGAGCGCGCGTTCCATCACCCAGCCCAGCAAAAGCATCCCGGCGGAAATGATCAGCCCCGGCAACAGCAATTCGCGGTAGCTGACCCCCGCCACCAGCGAGGTGACAAGCAGCGGCGCGATGGACAGCGGCGACCAGAGCGGTGTGACCCCGAAGCCCCGGATGATGGCAAGCGCCTGACGCCGCAATTCGGGCTGATCCGCGCCTTCCTCGCCCCGCCGGATGGCCAGCGGCGCAAGCAGATGGACCGACCCGACATTCAGGATCAGGCTCAGAAGAAAGGTTTGCAGGTTCAGGGTGACGTATTTGCGCAGACCGCTGGTGCTGCGCAGTCCCGCGAAGAAGGTCGAGATGCGGCGCGACCGTTCGGTCGTATAGGACAGGAAGCCCATGATCAGGATGAACATGAAGAAACTGCTCGACGCATTCGTGGCCGAGGGGGCGATTTCGGACAGGTGAAGCGCACCGGCGATCCAGATCAGTACAGCGATGGCGAAGAAGGTCTTCGCGACTCCGTTCATCCGGTCGAGATTGGCCAGGAAACACAAGCTTGCCGTGATCTGCCAGAACAGGAGCGGAACATCGGTCCCGGTGATCCGCAACCCGAGCAGGACGATGATCGCCCCGGCCACGAGGATATTCGCCACATGGGCCATGCGCGGCGGCATCGTCATAGGGGAGAACGCTTCGTTCGACTCCGAGACAGCAGATCCGTGTCCCGTGGGTCTGGTAATGGCATGGGTCGTCCAATCGAAACCGAATACCGGAGCTGCATAGGTTATAGGGCCTTTATTGTAAAACTAAAATTTGCATAACGAATTCTGCTTGCGCTTGTTGGATGAATTGAACTAGATCAGGAAGACAATAACGGCGGCCGGGTCGGTGCAGGCGACGATGTCGGCATGGACTGCGCAAACGCCCTCCGCCAGGACGAGGAGGCGAGATGATGACTGACACCGAAACTGCTCCCCAGGCTGAAGGACCGCTCAAGGGGCTGAGGGTCATCGAGATCGGCATGTTGTTTGCCGGGCCTCTGGCCGGGACCACGCTGGCCGATATGGGCGCGGACGTCATCAAGATCGAGCATCCCAGCGGCGACGAGGTGCGCAAGCTGGGGGAAAAGATCGACGGTCATTCGCTGTGGTGGAGTGTGACCTCGCGCAACAAGCGGGTTGTCGCGCTGGACATGAAGAGCCCGGAGGGCCGGGATATTGTCTTCAAGCTTTTGGAAACCGCCGACGTCCTGATCGAGAATTTCCGGCCCTGCCGGATGGCCGAATGGGGCATGGATTACGCATCCCTGCGCAAGATCAATCCCGGTCTCGTTCTGGCCCATATCAGCGGCTATGGGCAGAGCGGGCTGTATAGCAAACGTCCGGGTCTGGGGACGCTTGCGGAAGCTTTCAGCGGCTATGCCCATGTGACCGGGCTTGAAGACGGTCCGCCGACGCTTCCGTCCTATCCGTTGGCCGACAGCGTTGCGGCGATCACCGCGGTCTATTCCATCCTTGCAGCGATCTATGCGCGGGGGCGGAATGGCGGGATCGGGGACGAGGGGGATATCAGCCTTTACGAGCCGCTTCTGTCGCTGACCGGACCGATGGTCATCAACTACACCAAGACCGGGGCGATTGCGAAACGGGCGGGAAACCGGGCCCGCTGGTCGACGCCGCGCAACACCTACCGCACGCGGGACGACCGCTGGATCGCGGTGTCGAGCGCGGCCGATTCCGCCGCCATGCGGCTTTTCAAGGCGATCGGGCGCGAGGATCTGACCCGCGATCCCAATTGGCAGACCAACCCCGAGCGGCTTAAGCGGCTTGAGGAGTGCGATACCCTAGTGGCCGACTGGATCGCCGCGCGGGACCAGAAGGAAGCCCTTGAACAATTTGAGAAATTCGATGTCATCGCCGGGCCGGTCTATGATGTCGAGCAGCTCGTGAACGATCCTCATGTGCAGGCGCGCGAAACCATGGTCGAAGTGGCCGATCCGAAGATCGGCAAGACGATGGTGCAGGATGTCGTGCCACGTTTCACCAATGCGCCGGGCAAGATGCAGTGGCTTGGCGTCGATCAGATCGGCCAGCACACCGCCGACGTGATGCGCGAACTGGGCTATTCGGACGAGCAGATTTCAAAGCTTGCGCATCAGCGTGTCCTTCCCGCGCGCACGGCGGTCGCGGCCGGGGCGCGGGCGGCGGCGCGCGGCCTGACATGAACGGGACCGGCGCACAGGCAGGTCTTGAGCCGCTCGACTGGCGGTCGATCCTGTTCGTTCCGGCCGACCGCGAGCGGTTCGTCGCCAAGGCGCAGTCGCGCGGGGCCGATGCGATCCTGCTGGACCTGGAAGACGCGGTTGAAGACGACCGCAAGGACGCGGCCCGCGCCGGGCTGGCGCGAGCGGTCGGGCAGCTGCGCGGCGGGCCTGCCGCGATCGGGGTGCGGATCAACCGGCCCCTGTCCTTGGCGGTCCGCGACATCGCGGCGGCGGTCCGGACCGGGGCGAGCATCCTGTCGCTGCCCAAGACCGAATGCGGCGAGCATGTGCGCCTGCTGGCCGAGGTGGTGGACGAGGCGGAAGAAACGTCCGGCAGCGTGCGCTTCATCGTCAATATCGAATCCGCGGCAGCGCTGTTGCGGGCACAGGACATTGCGACCGCCCATCCACGGGTCGCGGCGCTTGTCGTGGGGCCCGAGGACCTGAGCCATTCGCTGGGCTGCGAGCCGACGCCGGACGCGCTTCAGCTTCCCCGCCAGATGGGCATGATCGCGGCCCGTGCCGCCGGTATCCTGCCCATCGGCCTGATCGGCTCGAACACCGATTTTGGCGATGTCGAAGCGTTCCGGCAGATGGTTTGCGCGTCCCGGAGGATGGGTTTCGCTTGCGGATCGGCAATTCATCCTGCACAAGTGCCCGTGGTCAACAAAGCCTTCTCACCGACGGCGCAAGAGGTGGCCGCGGCGCGGGACATTCTTGCCGCCGCGTCCGGTCGGCGGGGAGCCTTCTCTTTCGAAGGAAAGATGATCGACAAACCCGTTCTGCAGCGCGCCGAGTGGCAGCTTCGCCGCCATGCGCGATACCGCGCGGGTCGGGCACATCACCCGGTTTCCGGCTGAGCGATCTGGCCGGGTGAACCGGACATCATTGCAAGGACCGGCCCGGCCGGACCACTGACCATGGGAGAGGACCATGAACGACCTGCGAACCCAAGCCTATCCGGCGTTGTCCATGTATATCGGCGGCCGTTTCATCGGTGCGGATGAACGTGAGGGGCAGCCCGTGATCAACCCGGCCAACGGCAAGACGCTGGGCAAGCTGCCCCATGCGACGAAAGAAGACCTCGACCATGCTATTGCCTCCGCTCAGACGGCGTTCGAGACATGGCGCTGGAGCAATCCGATGAACCGTTCGGCGATCCTGCGCAGGGTGGCCGGGATGGTGCGAGAGCGGGCCGAGACGCTTGTGCTTAACATCACGCGCGATCAGGGCAAGCCGCTGGCCGAAGCGCGGATCGAGGTGGCCGGGGCTGCCGATCACCTGGAATGGCACGCCGAGGAATGCCGCCGCATCTATGGCCGGTCTATCCCGCCGCGCGTGCCGTCCGTGCGCCAGACCGTGATCCGCCAGCCGGTCGGGGTCTGCGCCGCGTTCTCGCCCTGGAACTTTCCGCTGAACCAGGGGCTGCGCAAGATCTGCGCCGCGCTGGGATCGGGCTGCACCCTGATCCTCAAGCCCGCCGAAGAAGCGCCCAGCTGCATGGTCGCCATTGCCGGTATGTTCGAGGAGGCCGGTTTGCCGCCCGGTGTTCTCAATATCGTCTGGGGCGTGCCCGCCGAGATTTCCGACTACCTGATCCGCTCGCCCATCGTGCGCAAGGTGTCGTTCACCGGGTCGGTGCCGGTGGGCAAACAACTGGCCGCGCTGGCCGGGGCCCATATGAAGCGGGTGACGATGGAGCTTGGCGGGCACTCGCCGGTCATCATCTGTGACGATGCCGATATCGAGAAGGCCGCAACGCTTCTGGCCGCCTATAAGGGGCTGAATGCCGGGCAGGTCTGCATGTCGCCCAGCCGGTTCTTCGTGCAGGAGGGCGTGTTCGACGAGTTTTCCGAGCTTTTCGTCAAGGCTTTTGCAAGCCGCACCATCGGCGACGGGATGGAAGAGGGCACCCTGATGGGGCCGCTTGCCCATGACCGGCGGGTCGAGGCGATGACCTCGATCGTGGCGGATGCGGTCGAACACGGGGCAACGCTGCTGACAGGCGGCGCGCGGCCCGAAGGTCCGGGATCGTTCTTCCAGCCGACCGTTCTGGGCGGCGTCACCGACAGCGCGATGATCATGCGCGAGGAACCCTTTGGCCCGGTGGTGCCGCTGACCAGCTTCGCGACCGTTGACGAGGTGCTGCAACGGGCCAATTCGGTGCCTTACGGGCTGGCTTCCTACGCCTTCACCCGGTCGCTGGAACGGGCGCACCAGATCACCACCCGGCTTGAGGCGGGCATGGTCACGATCAACCATTTCGGGCTGGCCCTGCCGGAAACGCCGCTGGGCGGCGTCAAGGATAGCGGGCTGGGCAGCGAAGGCGGCACCGAGACCTTCGACGCCTACCTGACCACCAAGTTCATCTCGGAACAGACGGTGGCCTAGGCCGCGGCGCCGCGATCCGGCGAGGCGCGCTTAGCGCCGCCTCGCCGCAGGACCGCTCAGCGCGACAGGATCGTGACCGAGTGGCAGGCCTGCATCCCGCCATTGGCATGGATCAGGCCGACTTCGAGATGGGGCACCTGAAGGCCGATTGCCTCGCCGCGCAGCTGGCGGACGCATTCCATGATGCTGTCCATGACGCATGATACGCCGGGCTGACGAGGATCGCCTGACCGACGACGTCATTGCGCTGGCTGACCAATACGGGCGCTATGGCTATCGCATGGTAACCGGCCTGCTGAACAATGCGGGCTGGGATGTGAACCACAAGCGGGTCGAGCGTATCTGGTGGCGTGAAGGGCTGAAAGTGCCACAGAAGCAGAAGAAGAAAGGGCGGCTTTGGCTGAACGACGGGTCATGCATGCGTCTGCGACCCAAACGGCCGAACCACGTCTGGTCGTATGACTTCGTGCAGGATCGCACAACAGATGGGCGCACCTACCGCACACTGAACATCATCGACGAATACACCAGGGAGGCTCTGATGATCCGCGTCGATCGCAAGCTCAACTCAACGGACGTACTGGATGCGCTGACCGATCTGTTCATTCTGCGCGGTCCGCCGGAATACATCGGGTCCGACAATGGGCCGGAATTTATTGCTCTGAAGGTGCGGGATTGGATCACCGCCGTCGGCGCCAAGACAGCTTACATCGAGCCAGGATCCCCCTGGGAGAATGGATACTGCGAAAGCTTCAATGCCCGGTTCCGGGATGAACTGCTGAATGGTGAGCTGTTCTACACCTTGCGCGAAGCCCAAATCCTGATCGAACAATGGCGCGTCCACTATAATACCGTCAGGCCGCACAGCGCATTGGGGTACCGTCTGCCTGCGCCGGAAACCATCGTGCCGATGGACCAAAGGCCCGCGATGCACTAACAATCAAACCGGACCACCCGATGGGGGCACGCAAACCGGGTCAAAAGTCGCTCTCGACCATGTGTATTGGTGGCGGCCAAGGGATCGCGATATAGATATTTAACATAAATCAAATTATGCGCATAAATGCATTGTAGCGGGCACATTCTAAACCGGGCTGCGACAAATCCTCTATCTTCTCGTCAAGCGCCTCAGCGGATGGCAGACGAACCTATGACTGTTCACCAACAACTTTTTCCGAGCTGGGCGTGAGCGGCGTCTCAGTAGGAGTCGCGCTTCATGTACCACTTACGCTTCATGAACTGCTCTGCCGAGCGCGGCATTGAGCCATTATAGCTGAATGCAACAGGCTGGACGAACAGCAGCTTAAACGTGACGAGCTTGCCTATGATGAATAAACAGCGATCCGAAGCCAGAAATTGCGATCAACATTAGCCCAAGCATGGCATAGCCATCGGGCAACTCCCCAAACACAAGCAGGCCCAACAGGCCCGAGCGTGCATATTTGATCGTTTTGAGGAACAATTAGCGAACGGGCTGGCTATTGACG
>LUOO01000083.1 GCA_001626765.1 Maritimibacter sp. REDSEA-S28_B5 | reverse complement strand
TGCTGGGGGCGGGCTCGGGGAAAAAGGGGCCGGGGCCGCTCGTCACGGCGCTCACCCGTTCGGCGGCGAACTTGCCCGTGCCGCTGACCATTGTCCCCGGCGAGATGTCCAAGGACCGGCTCGAGAGCATCACCTAGGGGCGCATCGCGGGCCGCACGGTGACGCGCCGCCCCTTCATCAGGGCGACGAGGTTCGATACCGCGAGCGTCGCGATCACGATAGCCCCACCGATCAGCGCAAAAAGTCCAGGGTTTTCGCCCACCACGACCCAGGCGAGGATCGTGGCCAGCACGCTTTCGATGAGCAGGAGCAGCGCGACTTCGGCCGAGGGCAGGTAGCGCGGACCGATCGCCATGAGCGCGGTCGATAGCGTGATGAAGAACCCACCATGAAGCAGGACCCAGATCCAGTCGTCCGCGGGCACAGACATAGGGTCGGCAAAGGGCAGCAGCACGAGCGCCCAGATCGCCATGCCCACCGGGATAGCGGGCACGACCGACACCGGGCGAACGCTGCGCGCCGCCGTGAGGCCCAGCGAGAACACGCAGACCACGCCAAGCGCGATGAGATCGCCGGTGAGCGACGCGCCTTCGGTCTCGCCCGAGCCGAAAGCGATGAGCGCGATGCCGACAGGCACCACTGCCATGGTGATCGCGGTGCGCTTCGACAGCCGTTCACCGAGAGCGATCCGCGAGAACAGCGCCGAGACGATGGGCATGGCGGCGATGATGAAGACCACGTTGGCGATCGAGGTATGCGCCACCGCGATCACGAAAAGCGCGCCCGAGGCTCCGGAGCAAAATGCATAGATCCAGACCGGCCAGCCTGCCGCAAAGGACGCGCGATAGGCGCGCGGGCCCTGCCAGAGCAGGATGGCGAGTCCGGTGACCAGCGCCACCAGGAGCGACTTCCAGAAGGCCACAGTGGCGCCGTCCGTGGCGATGAGCCGAACCATGAGGCTGTCGGGCACGATGAAGAGCACACCCAGCGCGGTGACGAGAAGGCCTTTCACATGATCGGGATTTGAGGTCGTCATGGGCGCGACCTTGGCAATGGCTCGCGGGAAAGGGAAGGGGGGAACGGTTGACTTAGAACGGTTCCAAGCGCATATGAATGCCTGACAGAAAGGGTAAGTCTCATGTTCATCCAGACCGAATCCACGCCGAACCCCGCGACGCTGAAATTCCTGCCCGGTCAGGCCGTGCTCGACGCGGGCACCGCCGATTTCCCGAGCGCCGAGGCGGCCGCAGCCAGCCCGCTTGCCCGGCGCATCTTTGCCGTGGACGGTGTGACGGGGGTGTTCTTCGGCACCGACTTCGTCACCGTGACCAAGGCGGACGCAGTGGATTGGGACCATATCAAGCCCGCGCTACTGGGGGCGATCATGGAGCACTACCAGTCGGGCGCCGCCGTGATGGAAGGTGCCGGTCAGCAGGCCCATGCCGACCATGACGGCCCGGATGGCGAGATCGTGGTCCAGATCAAGGATCTGCTCGACACCCGCGTGCGTCCGGCCGTGGCTCAGGACGGCGGAGACATCACGTTCCACGGGTTCGACCGTGGCGTGGTCTACCTTCACATGCAGGGGGCCTGCGCCGGTTGCCCCTCTTCGACGCTCACATTGAAGATGGGCATCGAGAACCTGCTCAAGCACTACATCCCGGAAGTGACCGAGGTTCGGCCCGTTGCCGTCTGACGTCACGCTACTGGCTTTCGACACATCGGCCGCGCATTGCGCGGCCGCTTTGCTTGTGGACGGGCGCGTGACCACCCGGGTGGAAGAGATGACCAAGGGGCAGGCGGAGCGGCTCATGCCTTTTCTGAACGCGGTCCTGAACGACGCGGGCCTCGACTGGACCGATCTCGACGCCATCGGCGTGGGCGTCGGGCCGGGTAACTTCACCGGTATCCGTATCTCGGTCGCCGCCGCGCGGGGCCTTGCGCTGGGGCTCGGCAAACCCGCTATCGGGGTCTCGACGCTCGAGGCGCAGGCACATGGGCAGACACGCCCCTGCCGTGCCGTGACCGAGGCGCGGCGCGGCACGGTCTATGCGCAGGTCTTTCCCGATGGCACGCCCGAGATGCTGGACGAGGGCGCGGTGCCGGACGATCTGCCCCGGGCCGGACCGGTCGCTGCGCAGACGCTCGTCACGAATATTGCGCAGATTGCGGCGACCCGCCTCGCGGGCCACCAACTGCGGCCCGCGCCGCTCTACATCCGGGGGGCAGACGCCGCGCCGCCCTCTGACCCGCCGCCGGTCATCCTGCCGTGACCTACGATGACCTTGCCGCAGTCTACGCCGCCGCGTTTGCCTACGAACGCGGATGGTCCGCTGCCGAGATCGAAAGTCTTGCGACCGGGCCGGGGGGATTTGTCGTCACCGAGCCTCAGGGGTTCGCCCTGGGTCGCACCATCGCGGGCGAGGCGGAGCTTCTGACCATCGCCGTCCTGCCCGCCGCGCAGGGGCAGGGGATCGGACGCCGCTTGCTCGCCGCCTTCGAGGCCGAGGCTCGCGCCGGGACTGCCTTTCTCGAAGTGGCCGAGGACAATGCGCCCGCGCGCCATCTTTACGAAAGATGTGGCTGGGTCGAGGCAGGACGCCGCCGCGCCTACTACGCCCGTGCGGGCGGCCCTGCGGTCGATGCCGTCCTGATGTCGAAACGGCTGGCCTGAGGTCTTTCATCTTTCCGAAAATGCGCCTAAGAACGCTGGCAGCGCGCAACCGCCTGTGCATCCCCTCTTGCAATCCGGCCCACGGTGCGCCCGCGATCTGAAGGAGCCGCCATGTCCGACGCCAAGTCACTCGCCAGTGCGATTCGTGAGCGGGCAGGGGACGCGCCCGTCGAGATGGGACTGATCCTCGGGTCAGGTCTTGGTCACCTCGCCGACGCGGTCGAGGGCACGGCGATCCCCTATGACGAGCTCACCGGATTTCCCCACGCGGGTGTGTCGGGCCACAATCCCAAGCTGGTCATCGGCGATCTTCTGGGCCACCGGGTCGCAATCTTCGGCGCGCGCTCGCACTATTACGAACACGGCAATGCCGCCGCCATGCGCCTGCCGCTCGAGGTTCTGACCGAACTTGGTGCGTCCCGGCTGTTCCTGACCAATGCAGCCGGATCGCTGCGCGAGGATATTCCCCCCGGCGAACTCATGATGCTGTCGGACCATATCAATTTCGCCGGGGCCAACCCGCTCATCGGGGAAAAGACCGACCGACGTTTCGTGCCCCTCGGCGATGCCTATTCGCCCGCGATTCGCGCCGATCTTCACCGGGCGGCCGAGGCCGAGGGGATCACGCTGAAAGAAGGCACCTATACCTGGTTCTCCGGCCCTTCGTTCGAAACGCCCGCCGAAATTCGCGCGACCAAGGTGTTGGGCGGCGATGCGGTCGGCATGTCGACGGTGCCCGAAGTGATCCTCGCCCGGTTCTTCGGGCTCGAGGTTGCGGCAGTCTCGGCGATCACGAACATGGCGCAGGGCATGTCGGACGAGAAACTCTCGCACGAACACACCAAGACGCAGGCGGTGGCCGGGGCGGAAAAGCTCGAACGACTGATCCGACGATACCTGTCCGACCTCGCCTGAACGCCGTCGGTGCGTGCGGAGCCAGAGGTGTCCGCCCGCGACCGACCGGATCGCCCCTCACTCTCATCACACACCGAGACACATGCAGATCTACCTCCCCATCGCCGAGGTTTCGGTCAACGCCTTTCTTCTTCTGGGACTGGGCGGACTGGTCGGCGTTCTGTCGGGCATGTTCGGGGTCGGCGGCGGGTTCCTCCTGACCCCGCTTTTGTTCTTCATCGGCATCCCACCCGCCATCGCCGTCGCCACCGGCACGAACCAAGTCGTCGCCTCGTCGATCTCGGGCGTGCTCGCGCATCTCAGGCGGGGGACCGTGGACCTCAAGATGGGGACGGTGCTGTTATCAGGCGGGTTGGTCGGTGCCTTTGCCGGGGTCAGGCTCTTTGCATACCTGCAATCGCTGGGGCAAGTCGACCTGCTCGTCACCCTGTCCTACGTGGTCTTTCTGGGCATCATCGGGGGGCTGATGCTCATCGAAAGTGTGCGCGCACTGATGCGGTCGCGCTCCAACGCCGTGCCCAAGCGCCGCAAACACGGGATCGCGCATGTCCTGCCGTTCAAGTCGCGCTTCAGGACCTCGGGTCTTTATATTTCGGTCATCCCGCCGGTGATCGTCGGCTTCTTCGTGGGGGTGCTGTCGGCCATCATGGGCGTGGGCGGCGGCTTCATCATGGTGCCCGCGATGATCTACATCCTGCACATGCCCACCAAGGTCGTGATCGGCACGTCGCTCTTTCAGATCATCTTCGTCGCGGCCTTCACCACGCTGATGCACGCCTGGGAAAACCACACGGTCGATCTGGGGCTTGCCGTTCTGCTCATCGTCGGTGGGGTCGTGGGCGCCCAGGTCGGCACCCGGATCGGGATGCGGATCAAAGCGGAACAGACGCGTATCCTGCTTGCCCTTCTCGTGCTGGGGGTTTGCCTCAACCTTGCCTTCGGGCTGCTCGTCGAGCCGTCGGAAATCTATTCGCTGGGGAACGAATGATGCGTGTGCTTGCGTTTCTTTTCCTGCTGCTCGCAGGCACGTCGACGGCCACGGCCCAGGTCGAAGAGGGCATCGTCGCGGGTCTGAGCCAGAACCGCGTCTCCATCGACGCGCGTTTCGTGGGGTCCGAGATCCTCGTCTTCGGCGCGGTGAAACGCGATGCCCCTGCGCCCGAGGGACCACTGGGCGTCGTCATCGTCGTGCAAGGCCCGAACGAACCCGTGATCGTGCGCCGCAAGGAGCGGCGTTTCGGCATCTTCGTGAACGCCGAGAACGTGACCGTGCAGGAGGCACCCACCTTTTACGCCGTCGCGACCTCCGGCCCCTTCGACGAGGTGCTGACGGTCGAGGACAACGCCGCACGGCTCGTGTCGATCGACGAAAGCGTCTGGGTCATGGACACTGATGCCACCGACAACGAACAGGCCTTTGCCGATGCTCTGATCCGCATCCGCGAGAACGATGGCCTCTATTCCCGGCAGGAAAGCAGCGTCCGCGTCAGCCAGAACACCCTGTTCGACGCCGCGATCCAGCTGCCCGCGAATGTGACCGAGGGGCTCTATCAGGCGCGGATCTTCCTGACCCGCGAGGGCCGGATCATCGCGGATCAGGTCAGCTACGTGAGCGTGCAGAAGGTCGGGTTGGAGCGCTGGATCTACAACCTCGCCCACGACCTGCCGCTGGTCTACGGGCTTCTGTCGCTCGCCATCGCCATTGCGGCGGGCTGGATCGCCTCGGCCGCCTTCCGGATGTTCTCGCGGACCTAGTCGCGCTTCTGACGCACCCCTGTCACGCCGCCCGTTGCGGGCGGGCTGAATTCGCCATAGAAGGCGCGGAAGTTTGGATAGGAGAGTGACATGGGCTTTCGCATGGGGATCGTCGGGCTGCCGAACGTGGGGAAATCGACCCTGTTCAACGCGCTGACCAAGACGGCTGCCGCGCAGGCCGCGAACTTCCCTTTCTGCACCATCGAGCCCAACGTGGGCGAGGTCGCGGTGCCTGACGCACGGCTCGACAAACTAGCCGCCATCGCGAAGTCTCAGAACATCATCCCGACGCGGATGACCTTCGTCGACATCGCCGGGTTGGTCAAAGGCGCCTCCAAGGGCGAGGGGCTGGGCAACCAGTTCCTGGCCAATATCCGCGAAACCGACGCCATCGCCCATGTGCTGCGCTGTTTCGAGGACAAGGACGTGACCCACGTCGAGGATCGCGTCGATCCCGTCGCCGACGCCGAGACCATCGAGACCGAACTGATGCTCGCCGACCTCGAGTCGATCGAGAAACGTCTCGTCAACATCGTGCGCAAGGTGCGTGGTGGCGACAAGGAAGCGGTCCAGCAAGAGCGGCTGATGCAGGCAGCGAAGGCGGCGCTGGAAAACGGCCAGCCTGCGCGCACCGTCGATGTGGCTGACGACGACAAGAAGGCGTGGCGCATGCTCCAGCTTCTGACGTCGAAACCCATTCTCTACGTCTGCAACGTGGGCGAGGACGAGGCGGCGACGGGCAACGCGCATTCCGAAGCTGTGGCGAAAATGGCAGCAGAGCGGGGCGCGGCCTCGGTCGTGATCTCGGCCAAGATCGAGGAAGAAATCTCGCAACTCGACCGCGAGGAGCAGGAGATGTTCCTTGGCGAACTGGGCCTCGACGAGGCAGGCCTCGACCGGCTGATCCGCGCGGGCTACGAGCTCTTGCACCTTCAGACCTACTTCACCGTCGGTCCCAAAGAAGCCCGCGCCTGGACGATCAAGGCCGGCACCTCGGCCCCGCAGGCGGCAGGTGTCATCCACGGGGATTTCGAGCGCGGTTTCATCCGGGCGGAGACCGTGGCCTACGACGACTTCATCGCCCACAACGGCGAACAAGGCGCGCGGGATGCGGGCAAGCTCAGGGCCGAGGGCAAGAGCTATGTCGTCAAGGACGGTGACGTCCTGCATTTCCTGCATAACGGCTGAACCTGCCCAATGCGCCCGCGACGGCTCCCTCCTCCCCCCGTTTGCGCGGGGGGGGAGGAGCGTGGCTGTCCACGGGCCGGGAGGCGCGCCAAAACTCATTCACCCTGCGCCACCATTTCCCCTTGTTTTCCCGCGCATAGCCCCATAGACACACCGGCGGAGACGTGGCCGAGTGGTCGAAGGCGCTCCCCTGCTAAGGGAGTAGGCGGGAAACCGTCTCGAGGGTTCGAATCCCTTCGTCTCCGCCACTTCAGTCCGCCTCTGGGCACGCCAATCGCCGCCGATTGCCGCACCTGGCCGCCCGCGAGGGTTCTCAGCAGTTCCGTTTTCGACCCCATGATGCGGATTGCGTCGTCTGCGACCTCGACACGCTGCGCCAGGGCGCGCAGATGATCCCGCCGATAGCCGCCCTCACGATCCTGTATACGGTCGCGTGCGATCTGCGAGAATTGCCGGATCATCGCCGGGCTAATGGCGCTGTGGCCGGGGCTGTCGAGCAGCGCCTGTGCCCGGTCGGCGTCGGCCCGTGCCTGATCGCGGATGACCTTGAGGCCGGCGATGCGTTCGGTCAGAGCCGGATCGTCCAGATCGGCCACCCCCGCCTCGATGGCGTCATAGAGACGCTTGAGGCGTAGTTCCGATTCGGCTGCCCGCCGTTGCAATTCGGCGATATGCTGGCGGCGACGCTCGGCCTGATCTTCGCGGCGGCCGAGGACGCTGCCGAGCAGTTTCTCTAGCCGCTCGGGATCAAGCAACCTATCCTCGATATGGCTGGCGACCATCGTGTCGAGCTTGTCCATGGGGATGGCCCGGCCCTTGCAGCCGGTTTCGCCCTGCCGCGCGCGGATCGAACAGGCATAGTAGCGATAGCGGCCGCTCTTGCCGGTGCGGATGGTCATAGCACCCCCGCAATTGCCGCAATAGCAAATGCCGGTCAGCAGCGTGGGACCGATCACGACGCGCGCGGGCAGTTCGGTCTTTGGGTTGCGGGCCTGCAAGAGTTTCTGCACCGCGTCGAAGGTTTCGCGGTCGATGATCGGCGGCACTGGCACGATGACGATTTCATCGGCTTCCTTGTCCGTCTTGTTCCTCCGGTTCTTGCCCCATTGATGCTCGCCCATATAGGTGCGCCGCGTCAGGATGCGGTGAACCTGGCCGACGCCCCAACGGCCGCCGTCGCGGGTGAAGATGCCCTTGCCGTTCAGATGCTTGACGATGGCCTTGACGCCCATCTGGCCGGAATCGCCGTCGCCTTCCAGCGCCAGGCGATAGATCAGGCGGATGGTGTCGGCGTGCAGCGGGTCGATTTCCAGCTTCTTCTTGACCTTCGCGCCGCGCTGCTCGGCCGCGACGACGCGATAGCCGATGGGCGGCAGCGAGCCGTTCCAGAAGCCTTGCCGCGCATTTTCCTTCAAAGCCCGCATGACGTGCTTGGCGTTTTCCTTGGACTGGTATTCGTCGAACAGCGCCATGATCTGCCGCATCATGACGTGCATGGGGTCGTCGCCCATCTCCTGCGTGATGGAGACGAGGCGAATACCGTTCTTCGCCAGTTTCCTGACGTAGAATTCAAGCTCGAAGTGATCGCGGAAGAACCGCGAGAAGCTGTGAACCACCACTACGTCAAACGGTGCGGGCTTTCTGGTGCCCGCCTCGATCATCCGTTGGAACTCGGGGCGGCGGTCGTTGGTGGCCGAAGCGCCGGCCTCCACGAAGGTCTCGACAAGCTGATAGCCACGCGCCTCGCACCATGCTTCGCCCTGGTTGCGCTGGTCGGGGATCGACACGTCATGCTCGGCCTGCCGGGAGGTCGAGACGCGCAGGTATAGGGCAGCCCGCAGGGCGACATTGGGATTGTGGACGTTCATTTGCGGGTTCCTTTCCTGCGCGGCTCGACCAGCGGCAAGACCAGTTCCACCCGGTCGTGAACGAGCTTCGGGACCAGTCTCAGACCCCGGCCCTTTTCCATGCGGACAAGGCCGTATCCGACCATGGCCTTGAGGGTTCGGGACAGGTTGGACTTGGCGCGGCCGGTCATCTGCGCCAGCTCTTCCAGCGAGGCTGGCTCCTGTTCGTGGATGATACGCAGCATCTCGCAATTGCTCGCTGACATGAATTTGGCGAAGGATGTCGTGGAAACGAACCAGACGGTCGGCTCGCCGGGCTTTGGCTTTTCCTCGCCGCGCGCGATCCGAAGGGTGCGGGCTTTCATTTCCTCGGGATCGGCGATCCCGACTTTCAATGTGGACACGGCAAGCCTCGATCATCGTTCAGGGCTTTTCATTATCATAATACGATAACGGTTTCAAGTCGTCGGGCAGATCGACCGCGCCGAACAGATCATCGAACACATCGGCGAACCAGCGCTCGAACACTTGCATCTCGGCCTCGGTGATCGGCACGTCCTCGGGCCAGTCGTCGATAACCGGCAGCCGCTCGACATCGAAGAGATGGGGCGGGCGTCCGCGCGGCGGACTGACGCGCGGCGTGGGATCGTCGCTGTAGTTGTAGAGATCGTCGGGGAGCGTTTCGGGGGCCGGCTGGCGTGGGCGGCCCCTGCTGCCGTGACGGCGTTTCGTAGACATGGAATCCTCCGTGGTTCGCGGGATTCTCCGGGGGCTGGAAGCCCCGGATCAGGCGAAGCATGGAGGGGGACCGGCGGCCTGTAGCGTGCCGCATTTGCAGTCATACGCTGGCGGCACCCCTACCGCGAATGTCGGCTGGGAGCCCGTTGTGTCGGATGTTGCAGAGGTAGCTAATGGCCGCTTCTCATTTTTCCGTTGCAAGCACCTTGTCCAACATCCAACCGATATGGTCGTCACCGGCGATTTCCAGCAGCGGACCGCGCTCGCCGCCGATTTGAAGTTTCGCCATCGTCAGACCGTGGAGCATTATCCAGATCAATACCGCAAGTTTTGCGGGGTCTGTGAGTTCGATTTGGCCGGACGCCCCCCCGGCGGCCAATTCAAGTGTCAATAAGTCTAGGGCTTCCGCGCCTTTTGGAGAAAGCGCTCGAACATTACCCGGGGTTGCTGGGCGGAACATCACGAGCATGTATTCTCGGTTCCTTTCGGCGAACCTTACATAGGCCCTGCAGCCTGCTTCCAGCCGGTCCCTCCAAGTCGAATGTGTGGCGATCTCCCGGGTGATCTCGTTGCTCAGCATTTCAAAGCCGTGATCCGAGATCGCTAGCCATAGCGCTTCTTTATCTTTGAAATGCATGTATGGCGCGTTGTGGCTTACGCCGATCGCACTCGCCAACTTGCGCATGCTTACCGCTTGAAACGATTGCGTCTTAAGCGCTTCCACGGCGGCATTGATCAACTCGGTTTTCACATCACCGCGATGATAGTTTTTTGTCTTCGGCATATTGACACTGTCAATTTGAAGTTATATTGACAATGACAATATCAACTACCCTCCGACAACGCAAGAAGGAGCATGTAGATGCGCAAACCACTTCGATACGTCCATTTGGTCGCCGGGCTCTTAATTGGTGCATACGTCTACAGTCCAACGTTACGCGGCAATGCAGCGTTTCAGGCAATGATCCAGTTGGGCGTATTTCCGATTATCGCGTTGAGCGGGATTGCGATGTGGCAACAGCCGCGATTGATGAAGTTGACCCGCCGGACCCAGAGCTGACATTCGCGGAGACACAGCGAACGGCAGCAAAGTCCGCTCTGCCGCTATTCATCCCGCCGCGCCACCTCCTTCTCGCCGCGCCTTTGCAAAGCCGCGATCCGTGGCGATGAACCGCTCCAGCATGGGCACGATCAGCCTGACGGGATCGGCGGCAGGCTGCCCAGTCTCGCGGGCCAGCACCTCGGCATAGGCGACCAGATCGCGGTGGAGCGGCGCGGGTAGCTCCAGGGTCACTTTTACGGGCTTGTCGTCGGGCAGCGGGCCGAGTTTCAGCTTGGTCATAGTCAACCTCCTGCCGGCTCGAACACAAGGTCGCGGGTGACGATGATCCTGACCGGGAAGCCCGGCCGGATGGTCAGCGTTGGCGCAACCTGCAACTGGCGCTGGACGATCTGCTGGCCCGCCTGATTGACGGTATCCTGCGCGCCGTCGCGGATCGCACGGATAAGCCGGTCCTCGTCGCTGGTCGCTAGCTCCGTGCCGACTGCGAGCAGCGTGGACAGCCCGGCGGCCTTCATCAGATCCCACCAGCGATAATCGACGCCATCCTCAAGCCCGGCATAGCCGCTGGCGTCCGTGCCCGGCAGGCGCTCCAGAACGATGGAACGGCCGCCCGGCAGGATCAGGCGATTCCAGACAAGCAGGACGCGGCGCTGGCCGAAGGTCACGCCGTCGTCATACTGGCCGATGATGCGGGTTCCTTGCGGGATCAGGAGCAGCGAGCCGGTCGGGCTGTCATAGACGTTCTCCGTCACCTGCGCGGTGATCTGGCCCGGAAGGTCGGAACGGATGCCGGTGATGAGCGCGGCCGGGATCACGGCCCCGGCCTGAAGTATCCAGGGCGATGCGGGCGGCGTGACGCGATCCGGCGCGACGATCTGGCGATCCACCGGGCCGCCCAGAAAGGCGGCATGACGGTTCTGCCCGGCCGTTCCGTCCGGCTGACCGCCGAGACCGGCCAGGCCGGGCATGGTCGTTCCCGGCGTTGCTCCGGGGCGCGGGCCGGTCTGGAAGAACACCTTGCTCAGGCGCGCGGCCTCTTCCTCTGCGCGGCGTCGTTCTTCCTCGGGATCGACCGCGGGCGTGGTGATCGCAGGCGCGGCGACCGGCTGTCCCCGATTCTGCGCGTCGAGGATTGGACGGCCGAGATCGCCGGGCAGCGCGGGGCCGAGGACCGGGCCGGTATAGTCGGAGGGCAAGCCCGTGAGCCCGTCCGCCGTGGGCCGGTTTTCGGTCGAATAGAGTTCTTCGCCCCCCGGTCCCGCATCGCGGGTCTGAAGGGCATAGATCAGCGCCCCACCGATCCCTAGAAGCGCGACCGCGCCAATGCCTGCCAGCATCTTGCGGGACAGGCGGGTGACGCGAGGCGGTTCGGCGCGCAGCCGCATGGGCGCTGTGGTGTCGGTGATCGGGTTGTCTGTCATGACGGCGAGTCTCCGGTGGCTGCGGGCTGAACGGCGGCCTGCCGTTGCTCGATGCGGACGATCCTGACGACCTGCTGGCGGTTGCCGCTGCCGAGGCGCAGTTCGGCCGCGCCAAACAGACGGTCAACGATCAGGACGTTCCTGTAGATACGTGAATTGACGATTTGCGGCTCGCCGTCCGACCCGAGCACGAAGATCGGCGGCATCTCGCCCTGCACGATGCCGGCCGGGAAGACGACATAGACGCGCCGTCCATCATCGAACACGGAAACCGGCCGCCATGGCGGGTTGTCGCCCTGCACCTGCAAGCCGTAGCGATAGTTCCGCGCCGCCTCGGCGGGGATGACCGGCGCGGCCGGAACGGCCGGGCGCTGGCCTGCCGGTGGCGCGGGATAGGCCCATGCAACGGCCGGCATGTAGAGCGCTTCCCGCGCGCGCAGCTCGATCATGTAGGTGCGGCGGTCGGTGGTGACGACAAGGTTGGTCGAGATGTCGTCGCGGGTCGGTTTCACGAGGATATGGACGCGCCGGTTGACACCGCTGCCGCTCTCGGTGTCGCCGATGATCCAGCGGGCGGTGTCGCCGGCGGCGATCGGTCCCGCGCCGGTCAGGCTTTCGCCCGGCTCCAATGCGATATTGGTGATCTGACCAGGGGCGGCATAGACCTGATAGAGCGCGCCTTCCGACCACGGGTATATCTGGATGGCGTTGTAATAGCCTTCGCGGCGCGGCTCGACGCGGCCGGTCGGCGTGCCCGCCCTCTCGCCACCGCGCGCGACGGCCCAGGCGGGCGGGACATGCAGCGGCTGGGGTCGGTCCTCTGCCGAAGCCGCAGGCGGCGACGGCAGCGGCGGCACGGCGTCGTCATAGGAGAATTGCGGCGTCCGGTTGGTGGCGCAGCCGGCCAGCACGGTCGCGGAAAGCAGCAACGCCGCCAGTGCGGGTTTACGGAAAACCGGAAATCCGGCTTTACGAAAATTCGTGCGGGTCATTGGCTCATCTCCCGCGACCATGAGATTGCGTTGACATAGATGCCGAGCGGATTGGCGCGCAGCCTCTCGGCGGTGCGCGGCGGCTGGATCACGATGGTCAGGATCGCGGTCCATCGCTCGGTGCCGGAAAGCTGGCCGTTTTCGTAATGGCGTTCGGTCCAGGCGATGCGGAAGGAACCCGGCGATGCCCGGATGACGCTGGACACATCGACGGCGATCTGTTGGCGGCCGACACGGGTGAACGGGTCGTTGGCGCGGGCATAGTCGTTCAAGGCCGCCGCGCCCCTGTCGGTGGTGAACTCATAGGCGCGAAGCCAGTTCTGGCGGACGATGATCGCATCGGCCGGGATCGCGCGCACCTGCTCGATGAATCGGCCGAGATGGAAAGCAATCTGCGGATCGGTCGGCCGATAGTCGGCGTTGGCAGGCGCGACGGTCTGTGCTTCGCCGAGCGCATCGACCTGCACCACCCACGGCACCACGGTCCCGCGCGCCGACTGCCAGACCAGCGCCGATGCGAAGCCTGCCGAAAGGATCAGGGAGCCGAACGCCATGTAGCGCCAGTTCCTCGCCTGCACGCGGGCCGAACCGATGCGCTCGTCCCAGACCTGCGCGGCCTTCTGATACGGGGTCTCGGGTTCCGGCGTCTTGCCGAAATGGGCTGCGGGTCGTTTGAAGATGCTCATGAGCGGTCACTTTCGGAAAGGTTGACGGAAGAGCCGGTGCCGTGGCTGTCGCCGGAGCGGACGGCGTGCGCGGCCATGGTCGTGCCGTGGTTCATGGCCTGCGAGCGCCGCATCCGCTGCGCCCAGGCAGGCGGTGCGCCTGTGGCCGAGGCGAACGCGGCCGGGGCGGATGCTTCCGCCGCGCCACCGCCCGTTCCCATGGTGGACGTGCCACCACTCGCGCCGAAGCCGGCCTTCGCGCCTTCGGAGAAACTGGACTTGACGCTTTCGGACGCGCGGGAGGCAGCGCGTTTCAAGGGTGAGACGGCTGCCGATCCTGCCGCGCGAGCGACGGCGCCAACGCCGGAGGCGACGCCGGTCGCGCCGGTCTGGCCGAGCGAGCCGAGGCTGTAGGCTGCGGAAGCGGCTCCTGCGGCCGTCGCGCCGCCGCGAATGCCGAGGCCGAGCAGCGACAGGGCTGCCAGCACAATCGCCATGGCGTCGTCGATGGTCGGGGTCGCCCCGCCGAAACCGACGGTGAATTGCGAGAACAGCGTCGAGCCGATGCCGATGATGACGGCCAACACCAGAACCTTGATGCCGGAAGAGATTACGTTGCCAAGCACACGCTCGGCCATGAAGGCGGTCTTGCCGAACAGGCCGAAGGGGATCAGCACGAAGCCGGCCAGCGTGGTCAGCTTGAACTCGATCAGCGTGACGAAGAGCTGCACGGCGAGGATGAAGAAGGCGAGGATCACCAGCGCCCAGGCGAACAGCAGGCAGGCGATCTGGATGAAGTTCTCGAAAAACGACCAGTAGCCCATCAGGTCGGAAATGGAATCGAGCAATGGTCGGCCGGCATCGAGGCCGGTCTGTGCCACCCGGCCTGGCCGCATGAGGTCGGCAGCGGAAAAGCCCGTGCCCGACGCCATGAGACCGAGACCGGCGAATGAGTCGAAGACGATGCGGGCGAGGTTGTTCCAGTTGCCGATGATGTAGGCGAAGACACCGACGAACAGGGTCTTCTTGACCAGCCTTGCGATAATGTCGTCATCCGCGCCCCAGGCCCAAAAGAGCGCGGCGAGCGTCACGTCGATGACGATCAGGGTGGTGGCGATAAACGCCACTTCCCCACCGAGCAGGCCGAAGCCGGAATCTATGTAGCTGGTGAAGACCCCGAGGAAGTTGTCGATGACGCCGGTTCCGCCCATCGATCACTGTCCCTCGTTCTGTCGCGGAGCGGTCTGGGCGGGCGTCCGGCCAAGAAAGCGGTCGCGGCTCTCGGCCCATGCGGAAAGGCAGACCGGATCGCTCGTCGCCGCTTCCCCAAGCTGTTGGCACCGGCGAAGCGTCGCGCGGAGCGGATCGGCCGGCGGTTGCAGCGCCGGTGCGGTGCTGGCCGGCGCGGGATCGTCCTTGCGGGTCATCTCGATCACCGTGGCCGTGATGGCGATGGCGACGAATACGACGGCCCCGAGCCGGGCCAGCATCTTGCCGTCCATGGGCGGCTCCTCCGGTGAGTCAGTTGTTGCCGTTGAACATCTGCGCATTGCCCGGCTGGTAACCGCTGCCGGGGGTCAGGAAGCGCTCGCGCTGAACGCGGCCCTGTTCGGCGGCCGTGGCGCGCTCGGCCTCGATCAGCGCTTCCGACCGGCCATTGGCGGCGAGCATGGCGATCAGGTCCGAAAGCTGCTGCGATTGCAGGGCGAGGAGCTGATTGCCGGCCTGCGTCGCCTGCAATGCGCCGGTCGCGCCCTGGCTCTGGCCTACGAGCGCGGCCATCTCCGCGCGGTTGGCGTCGATATTGCCGACGACACCGGCTTGCACCTTCATGGCGTCCTGCAAGCCGCCGACCGTGTTCTGCCAACGGTCGCGCGCATCGGCGACAAGCTGGACGTCGGTCGCCGACAGCGAGACGTTGCCGTATTGCTGCTGGAACGCCTGGTCGATGTTTTGCACATCAAACGCGATGTTCTGCGCCTGCGCGAGAAGCTGCTGCGTGCGGCTGACGTTCTGTTGAATCTGCTGGAGTGCGCTGTATGGCAGGCTCGTCAGATTCCTCGCCTGGTTGATAAGCATTTGCGCCTCGTTCTGGAGGCTGGTGATCTGGTTGTTGATCTGCTCCAGCGTCCGCGCTGCCGTGAGCACGTTCTGCGCATAGTTGCTCGGGTCATAGACGATGCGGCCGAAGCCGAATTGCGCATGGGCCGGGCTTGCCAGCATGGGCGAAAGCGCGACAGGAACGGCGAGCGCCAGCGCAAGGGCCGAGGCCCCGACAAACTTGGAATAGGTCATGGAAGAATCTCCTGTGGGGTATCGAGCCGAGCCGGCGCGGCGGATTCCGGCCGGTCGACAAGATTGGTGAGGTTGGGGATCAGGTCGGCCGCCCAATCGACGCCGCGCGCCTGTAGCCATGCGGCGAGGAAGCCATCGCGGCCGTGTTCGGCGACGATCTGCGCGATGAGCGTCTGATCGGATTTGGCGGATGCGGCGCAGAGCGCGAGGCCGACTTCGGACAGGCCAAGCTCGAACAGGCGATTGCCCCTGCGGCTTTGGCAGTAGTAATCCCGTTTGGGCGTGGCCCTTGCGAGGATTTCGATCTGCCGGTCATTGAGGCCGAAGCGGCGATAGGTGGCCGTGATCTGCGGTTCGATGGCCCGCTCGTTCGGCAGCAAGAGCCGCGTCGGACAGCTCTCGATGATGGCGGGCGCGATGTTGCTGCCGTCGATATCCGACAGCGACTGCGTGGCGAAGATAACGCTGGCGTTCTTCTTGCGCAGCGTTTTCAGCCATTCGCGGAGTTGGCCGGCGAACCCCTCGTCGTCCAGCGCAAGCCAGCCTTCATCTATGATGAGCAGCGTGGGCTGCCCGTCGAGTCGGTCGCCGATGCGATGGAACAGATAGGCGAGCACGGCGGGGGCCGCGCCGGTTCCGACAAGCCCCTCGATCTCGAAGGCTTGCACGTCCGCCGCGCCAAGATGTTCCGTCTCGGCGTCGAGCAACCGGCCATAGGCACCGCCGACGCAATAAGGCCGAAGGGCTTGCTTGAGGTCATTGCTTTGCAGCAGGACCGCGAGGCCGGTGATGGTGCGCTCGCCAACCGGCGCGGATGCTAGTGAAGTCAGCGCTGTCCAGATATGCTCCTTCACCTCGGGGGTGATGGCGATCCCCTCGCGCATGAGGATGGCGGCAATCCAGTCCGCCGCCCATGCGCGTTCATAGGTATCGTGGATGCGGGCTAGCGGCTGGAGCGAAACGGACGCCTCTGCTCCCTCTGTCAGCCCGCCGCCAAGGTCGTGCCAGTCGCCGCCCATGGCGAGCGACGCGGCGCGGATCGAACCGCCGAAGTCGAAGGCGAAGACCTGCGATCCCGCATAGCGCCGGAACTGCAACGCCATGAGGGCGAGCAACACGGACTTGCCCGCGCCCGTGGGGCCGACGACAAGGGTGTGGCCCACATCGCCGACATGGAGACTTAGCCGGAACGGGGTGGAGCCTTCGGTCCTGGCGTAAAGCAATGGAGCGTCGCCGAAATGCTCGTCCCGTCCCGGCCCCGCCCACACCGCCGATAGCGGGATCATGTGGGCGAGATTCAAAGTGCTGATGGGTGGCTGCCGCACATTCGCGTAGGCGTGGCCGGGCAGGCTGCCGAGCCATGCGTCCACTGCGTTGACGGTCTCGGCCATGGCAGTGAAGTCGCGGCCCTGAACGATCTTCTCGACCAGGCGCAGCTTCTCGTCGGCAAGGCGCGGGTCGGCATCCCATACGGTGACGGTCGCCGTGACGTAGGCCATGCCCGCCACGTCCGCCCCAAGCTCCTGCAACGCCATGTCTGCGTCGAGCGCCTTGTTGGCGGCGTCGGTGTCCACAAGGGCGGACGCCTCGTTGGTCATCACCTCTTTCAGAATCGCGGCGACGCTCTTGCGCTTGGCGAACCATTGGCGGCGGATACGGGTCAGCAGCCGGGTCGCATCGGTCTTGTCGAGCAGGATCGCGCGCGTGCTCCACCTGTAGGGGAACGGCAGCCGGTTCATTTCGTCGAGCAGGCCCGGCGTCGTCGCGGTGGGGAATCCCACGATGGTCAGGACGCGCAGATGTGCGTCGCCAAGGCGCGGCTCCAGCCCGCCGGTCAACGGCTGGTCGGCAAGCAGCGCGTCGAGGTGCATCGGCACCTCGGGCACGCGCACGCGATGGCGATTTGTCGAGATGGTGGAATGGAGATAGGTCAGCGTCGCGCCGTCATCCAACCAACGGCACTCGGGCATGAAACCGTCGAGCAAGGCCAGCACGCGGTCGGTGCGGTCGATGAAGGCGCGCAGCAGCTCCCACGGGTCGACGCCGGCTTTCTCCCGGCCCTCATAGAGCCATGTTTCCGCGCGCGCGGCTTCCTCTGCCGGGGGCAGCCAGAGGAAGGTGAGGAAGTAGCCGGACACGAAATGCGTCCCCGCTTCCTCGAACCCGGCCTTGCGCTCCGCATCGACCAGCGCCGATGCGGGATCGGGAAAGGTGCTGTCGGGATAGGTCGCCGCTTCGCTGCGCTGCGCCTCGACGAAGATGCTCCAGCCGGAGCCGAGACGGCGCACGGCGTTGTTGATGCGGCCGGCGACGGCGACCAGCTCGGCCGCGACGGCGGAATCCAGATCGGGACCGCGAAACTTCGCCGTCCTCTGAAAACTCCCGTCCTTGTTCAAGACGACGCCGGAGCCGACCAATGCGGCCCATGGCAGATAATCGGCGAGCCGGGTGGCGGTGCGGCGGTATTCGGCAAGGTTCATCATGGCTGCGCCCTCACACCGCCAGAAAGGCCGGGATGCGCAGATGCCGCCGCCCGACCTCGACGAATTGGGGATCGCGCTTCGCCGCCCACACGGCCGCGAAATGCCCGATGGCCCATATGGCGATGCCGACCAGCCAGAGGCGCAGGCCGAGGCCCACGGCCCCGGCCAGCGTTCCGTTCATGATGGCAATGGAGCGCGGTGCGCCGCCGAGCAGGATATGCTCGGTCAGCGCCCGGTGGACCGGGACCGTGAAGCCCGGCACCGCGTCGAGCTGTTCGAGGCCGCCCGCCATCAAACGAGCGCCCCGCCGCCGAACGAGAAGAACGACAGGAAGAAGCTCGACGCGGCGAAGGCAATCGACAAGCCGAACACGATCTGGATGAGGCGGCGGAATCCGCCGCTGGTGTCGCCGAACGCGAGGGTCAGGCCGGTCACGATGATGATGATGACGGCGATGATCTTGGCGACCGGCCCCTCGATGGATTCGAGGATGGATTGCAGCGGCGCTTCCCATGGCATCGAAGACCCGGAGGCATGGGCGGCCGGGGCCATGAAGAGGCTAATATAGGTGAAGGCCGCGGCCGTGGCGACGTGGCGGCGGATGCGCATGGCATGACGGATCATTCGGGTTCTCCTGTGCTGATTGGGGGTGCCAAGGGGCCGGGGTGCGTGATGCGGTAATCGCCGTCCGGCCCCAGCCCTTCGACGCGGGCGAGTTCGGCCAGCCGGCGCGTGGAACCGCGCCCGGAAAGGACGGCAACAAGGTCGATGGTCTCGGCGATCAGCGCGCGCGGGACGGTGACGACAGCCTCTTGAATGAGCTGTTCAAGACGGCGGAGCGCACCGATGCCGGTGCCTGCATGGATGGTGCCGATGCCGCCGGGGTGTCCCGTTCCCCAGGCTTTGAGAAGGTCGAGGGCTTCCGATCCGCGCACCTCGCCGATGGGGATGCGGTCGGGGCGCAGGCGCAGCGAGGAACGGACCAGATCGGAAAGCGTCGCCACGCCGTCTTTCGTCCGCATAGCGACAAGGTTGGGCGCGGCGCATTGCAGCTCGCGCGTGTCCTCGATGATGACGACACGATCCGCACCCTTCGCCACCTCGGCGAGCAGCGCGTTGGTCAGCGTGGTCTTGCCGGTGGACGTGCCGCCCGCCACCAGGATATTGGCGCGGGATGCGACGGCCGCGCGTAGCGTTTCCGCCTGATCGGCGGACATGATGCCGGCCGCCACATAGTCGTCGAGGCTGAACACCGCGACGGCGGGTTTGCGGATGGCGAAGGCCGGCGAGGAAACCACCGGGGGAAGCAAGCCTTCAAAGCGTTCGCCGCTCTCGGGAAGTTCGGCCGAGACGCGGGGACTGCGCGCATGAACCTCGACGCCGACATGGTGTGCGACCAGGCGCACGATGCGCTCGCCATCGGCTGGCGACATCGTGTCGCCCGTATCCGCCAGCCCTTCGGAAAGCCGGTCGATCCAGATGCGGCCGTCCGGGTTCAGCATGACTTCGACCACGCCCGGGTCTTCCAGAAACCGGGCAATGGCGGGACCGAGCGCGGTGCGCAACATCCGCGCGCCGCGCTGTATCGCCTCTGCTCCATGATGTGTGGCAGTCATGTCGACCCCGCTTTCGACGGGGCGCGCGACAGTCGGTCCCCTTATCGGGGTTGATTAAAAGAACCTGATTTTTGGCTTACTCAACAACTATTTACGCGCGTGCGGCCATCGGCGGTGATCGGCGGCAAATAGGACGGTTTGAAAATTCAGGATCGGTTGTTATAGGCATCGGACCGCCGCTGCGCGGGACTGTCCCCAAGCGAATCGACATCGCGCGACAGCTCCTTGAGGAACCTGTCTCCAGTGGCGAGGCGCTTGCCGAGGGTCTGAATGAATCCCTCGAACCGTTCCACGCCCTTCGCACGGGCGGACGATTGCGCTGTGTCGGAGATAGGCGGCGTAATGGTCAGCCAGAACTGGACGAACAGCGAAAGCGTCTCGCCGAGCACGGCGAGATCTTCGTCGAGCCCGTCCATCTGGCGGCCGAGCCTGTCCAGACGGCGCGACATGGCCGCCTCCAGCCGATCCGCCGCGTCGCCGGACAGGAACGAGGCGACGGACGCCTCGACGATAGCGGATTTGGAGACATTGCGCCGCAGCGCCAGCATCTCGACCTGTTGCAGCAATTCCGGATCGAAATAGACATTCATGCGGGTTCGCGTGGTCATGGGCAGTTTCCTCAAAGCTCAATACCGTCATCGGGGTTCATCGACGCCTGCCGGGCGACCGCGCGCATACGCTGACGCAGCGCGCGGGCTTTGGCCGCATCCAGGTCCGGTTCGTCGTCAAGGATGTCGAACTCCCGCGCCGGAGACGGCGGCGGAATGATTTCCTCATGCTCGGGCAATTCCGGTTCGCGGCGGATGCCGGCATTGGCCGGATCGCTTTCGGCCCTGTCGCTGGCACCCCTCGCCGGATGGCCCGCCGCCGCGACCACGCGGCTCGACCAATCGTCGGATGACGGATTCGTGGCGGGGTCGGAAACCGGATCGGGCGGAGCCAGGAGGCGTTCCGTGAACCGCGCATCCTCGAAATAGCGCGCCTTGGTGGCGCGGATCGGCGGCGTGCCCGCAACCATGACAATCTCATCCGTGGGCGGAAGCTGCATGATCTCGCCCGGCGTGAGCAGCGGCCGGGCGGTCTCCTGCCGTGACACCATCAGATGCCCGAGCCACGGGGCCAGCCTGTGCCCGGCATAGTTGGTGGAATCGCGCAACTCGGTCGCGGTGCCGAGCGCGTCGCTCACCCGCTTGGCGGTACGCTCGTCGTTGGTGGCGAAGCTGACGCGGACATGGCAGTTGTCGAGGATCGAATTGTTCTGGCCGTAGGCGCGCTCGATCTGGTTGAGGCTTTGCGCGATCAGGAAGGATTTGAGGCCGTAGCCCGCCATGAAAGCGAGCGCCGATTCAAAGAAGTCGAGCCGGCCGAGTGCTGGAAACTCGTCCAGCATCAACAATAGGCGGTGGCGCTTGCCGGACGTGTTCAAGTCCTCGGTCAGCCGGCGGCCGATCTGGTTGAGGATGAGCCGGATCAACGGTTTGGTGCGGTTGATGTCGGATGGCGGCACAACAAGGTAGAGGCTGACCGGCTCCTTGCTGCCGACCAGATCGGCAATGCGCCAGTGGCATCGCGCCGTCACCCGCGCGACCATGGGATCGCGGTAGAGGCCGAGAAACGACATGGCGGTGCTCAACACGCCCGACCGTTCATTCTCGGATTTGTTCAACAGCTCCCGCGCCGACGATGCGATGACGGGATGAACGCCAGCCTCGCCGAGATGCGGCGTGTCCATCATCGCGCGCAAGGTCGCCTCGACCGGGCGGCGGGGGTCGGACAGGAAGTTGGCGACGCCAGCCAACGTCTTGTCCTTCTCCGCGTAGAGGACATGCAGGATCGCGCCGACCAGCAAGCTATGGCTGGTCTTTTCCCAATGGTTGCGCTTGTCGAGACTACCTTCCGGGTCCACGAGAATATCCGCGATATTCTGAACGTCGCGGACTTCCCATTCGCCTTGCCGAACCTCCAGCAGCGGGTTGTAGGCTGACGATCTGGCATTGGTCGGATCGAACAGTAGGACGCGGCCATGTTTCGCGCGAAAGCCGGCCGTCAGCGTCCAGTTTTCGCCCTTGATGTCGTGAACAATACAGCTTCCCGGCCAAGTCAGTAGTGTCGGAACGACAAGGCCGACGCCCTTGCCGCTGCGTGTCGGGGCGAAGCAAAGGACATGCTCCGGGCCGTCATGACGCAGATAGTCCCGGTCGTATCGGCCGAGCACGACGCCATCGGGACCGAGCAACCCGGCAGTGCGGATTTCCTTGTCCTCGGCCCATCGTGCCGAGCCATAGGTGGCGACGTTCTTTGCCTCGCGCGCCCGGATGATGGACATGAGGATGGCGGCGGCGATAGCGATAAAACCGCCGGACGCAGCAATGATCGCACCTTCGACGAAGATCGCGGGCGCATAAGCATCGAAGGAAAACCACCACCAGAAGAAGGCCGGCGGGTAAAAGACCGGCAGTCCGATCAGCTCGAACCATGGATTGCCGAGCTGGGGCTGAAAGCCGAGGCGGAAGGCAACCCATTGCGTTGCGGCCCAGGTCATCACCAGAACGATGGTGAAGACGACAGCGATCTGACCCCAAAGGATTCGGCCTCCGCGCATACGGGCTCCAGTCGGCAAGAGAGACGGAGCCAATCAGAGAATAGGCAACTCCGCGACACGCAACAGGAAAACGGATGCGGGAGGGCTGCCGGATACTATCGGCGGCAAATAGGACTGGTCATATCATTGTGGGCGCTCGCGGCGCCGGTGCTGGATGTCACCCTGAGCCGAATCGCAGATGCGCCCCAGCTTGCCCGCGAGTACCAGCATGTTGCGGATAGCCGGGCTTTGGCTGAACGGCGACCAGATGGCGGAGAACTGAACCGGCTCCGGTTCGTCGGCGAACGGCAGGAAGACGATGCCGGTCGTCGGCAGCAACGCCGTGGCCGCCCCGACGATGGTGACGCCGAAGCCCTGCTCGACCATGGACAGCAAGGTGCCGCGCCCCACGTCGAAGCGCTGGATCGAGGGCGGCGGCAAGCGCCCGGCGAGGCGCAGGATGATATGGTCGTGGACCTGCGGGCCGGTGCTGCCGTGGCGCGCGAGGAAGGTCTCGCCCGCCAGATCGGGCCATGTGACGGCCGACTGCCTGGCGAGTGGATGCCGTTCCGGCAAAACCGCCACCAGCGGTTCGGTCCAGATGCGCCGGGAATGGAAATCGGGCAACTCGGCCGGACCAGCGATGAACGCGAGGTTCAGACGGTCAGAACGCAGTTGCGTCAGTGCATCGCGGGCCGTGCTTTCGGTAATCTCGACCTCGATACCAGGATGGGCCTCCCGATACTGCGCGATCAGTTTCGCGAGAAAACTGCGCGGGATCAAAGCGTGAATACCGAGACGCAGGTGGCCACACTCGCCCGATGCTGCCATGCTGGCAGTCTTCACGGCATGGTCGAGTTGATCGATGCCGACAGACACCTGCTCGACAAATCGGCGACCGGCCTCGGTGAGCCGGACGCCCCGAGCATGACGCTCGAACAGGAGGATGCCCAGGTCTTCCTCCAAGGTTTTCACGCGGGTGCTGATGCTGGACACGCTAATACCGAGCGCATTCGCTGCATGGCGGAAGTTGAGATGTTCGGCGACGGCGAGAGTCTGAATCAAGGATGCGAGGGGAATACGCGACCCCAGCGAGGTCGGCACTCCCCATGGGCGGTCGATCATCGGTATTAAATTGCGCTGCCGCCGCATCGCTCACTGCTCTCTCATTCAGCGGTCATCGCCGGAAGATTAAAAGCCGCAATGAGCTCGGCCGAATACTTCCAGAGCCGTTCGGCTTCCTCGGGGTCGACGGCATAGTCGCGCACGCCGACCATTGAGCCGTCGTCGCTTTCGGCAAGCCCGGCAACATCGCAATCCTCGCAGTAGAGGCCGCCAAGCCCGTCGAGATTCGGTGAAGTCGCCGCCCACACTGCCGTCGCCGCACCTTGCTCGGAGGTCTTGAACGACGGATCGGCCGGATCGCCGTTCTCGTCGAGCCAGCCCGCGCCGATCATCTCATCTTGCGTCAGATGCCGCTGAAGCGGTGTGAAGATCTTTCCCGGGTGCAACGAGAACGCACGGATACCTTCACTGTGGCCCAATCGGTCCAGTTGAACGGCGAAAAGAACAGTCGCCGTCTTTGCTTGGGCATAGGCGAGCCATTTGTCGTAGCCCTGCTCGAACTGAACGTCGCCCCATCGGATTGGCGAAAGATGGTGGCCTGCCGAGGACACCGACACCACGCGCGCGCCGCCTTTCAGGACTGGACAGAGCAGATTGGTCAGCGCGAAATGCCCGAGATGATTGGTGGCGAACTGCGACTCCCATCCCGGACCAACGCGCGTCTCCGGACAGGCCATGATCCCGGCGTTGTTGATGAGCATGTCGATGTGGGTGCCTACGGCCAGGATGCGGTCGGCAAACGACCGCACGCTGTCCAGGTTCGACAAGTCCAGTTGCTCGACGTTGACGCCGCCAATGTCGGCGATGGCGGCCATTGCCGAAGCCGTATGGCGCGCGGCGACGATCACCGTCGCCCCGGCTCTGGCTAGCGCTTTCGTGGTTTCAAGCCCCAAGCCGGAGTGGCCGCCCGTGACGATGGCAAGCTTGCCGGATAAATCCATGCCATCGAGCACTTCGCCAGCTGTCGTTCTTGCACCGAAGCCGGAGCCAAGGGGGTTTTGGTTATTGGTCATGCGTATCTCCTGTTATCGTCAATGAACAGAAGATCGGCGCTGGAAGGCGAACGTTCCATGTTGTAGAATACAGAAAACCTTCTTGATCGTTCGGACTTGTTGCCTTGGACCCTCTTTCCGATGTTCTTTCTTTGCTGAGGCCCAAAAGCGCGATCAGTGCCGGCCTTGAAGCGGGTGGCGATTGGGCGATCCGCTTTCCAGCGCATGAGGGGGTCAAGTTCAACGCAGTCATGCGTGGGTCGTGCTGGGTGCAGGTCGAGGGCGCTTCGGAGCCTCAGAGGATCGAAGCCGGTGATTGTTTCCTTCTGACGCGGGGCCGTCCCTTCCAGTTTGCGACCGATTTGTCGCTGCCGGCGATAGAGTCCCCAACGATTTACGACCGGGCGGTGGACGGTATCGCCTCCTATAATGGTGGCGGCGACTTCTTTTTGATCGGCGGTCGCTTTTCCTTCGAGGGCGATCACGCAGCGTTGCTTTTCGATGCCCTGCCGGCCGTCCTCCATGTTCACGATGCTTCCGCTCAGGCGGCCGTTCTGCGATGGTCGCTGGAGCAACTTGCAGACGAACTCAAGACACGACCGCCGGGAGGCACACTGATGGCGGAACATCTTTCCCAGATCATGTTGTTGCAGGTTCTCCGCTTGTGGATGGCGGCTGAAAGCACTAAAACGCCGGGTTGGCTGGGCGCCTTGGCGGATCCACGCCTTGCGCGAGCTATCGCAGCGATGCATGCCGAACCAGGCCGGAAGTGGACCCTGGCCGAACTCGCTGGCGTTGCGGGCATGTCGAGAACCAGCTTCGCCGAGCGTTTCCGTGACATGGTGGGACGAACGCCGCTCGACTACCTCATCAACTGGCGCATGAGATTGGCGGCCGACCGACTGCGGCGAACAGACGATCGCGTCAATGTCATCGCCTTGTCCGTAGGCTACGAGTCCGAAGCCGCGTTCAGCACGACGTTTCGCCGCGTTATGGGAATCTCGCCCGGACGCTACAGATAGGCTGTTGAGGTTCAGATATTCAGTGACAGCGAGCGTCTGGATGGGCGACGCGAGAAGAATGCGCGGGCCTGGCGATGTCTGCGCTCCCGATGAGCGATCGATCCCGTGTGCTAAACGACCAGGCAACGCTCATCACCTCTCGGATTGTGTCAGTGGCCGTTTCAAGAGCATCGACGTAACCATTGATCCGGCAGCGAAGGTGACTAAGACAGCGAAGCCCCAACCGTATGCTAACTGGTTGTCAGCCTTAGCGGCTTTCTCGAGAACGACGACAGTTGTGATAGCGCCCAGAGCGCCACCAATGCGCTGTGCGATGTTGACAATTGTAGCGGCATCGCCGGTCTCATTCTTCCCAACAGCGACATAAGCCGCCGTCATCGCAGGCATCTGAGCCAATGCCAGCCCGCCTCCACGAGCAAACAGCAGTGGCGCCCATGCAAGCGACAGCATCGAAGGCCAAAGGAAGGCTGTCGTGCTCAGCAACAAGATGGCACTGCCGATCAAACTGACCGCGAGAGCGCCATAGCGGTCTGTCACGTTGCCCGCCATTGGCAAGACGACTGCCGCTCCCATGCCCATCATGAACAACATCAAGCCGGCGTCGGTCGCCGATAGATGCAAACTGTCTTGTAGAAATAGCGGTATAAGAAGGAGGCCGCCATACATGGCTGCGCCGGTAAGACCCGCGGTGCCTACGGCTGCGGCAAAGCCTGCTCGCCGGAATAGTCGAATGTCGATTAGCGGTGCCTGTGAACGGCGTGCATGTATAACGAACGCCATAGTAAGGGCCATTCCGACTGCCAGCGAAGAGGTCGATGAGAGAGTAAGGCCCGATTCTCCGATTCCGGCGCTACCAAACAACACGAGCGGAAGGCCCAGCCCAATCAGTATCAGCCCGGTGGTGTCGAGCCGGTCTGCGCTTGATGCTTCGCCCAGTGGAAGCACATATTTGGCGGCAAACGCTGCGCCGATCCCTACCGGCACGTTGATCCAAAACAACCAGCGCCAAGACAGGCCGTCAATCAACACCCCGCCAAGCCCCGGACCAAGCGCGGGACCAAGTGCAACCGCAAAACCTACCGTTCCCATCAATCGGCCGAGCTGTTGACGATTGGCGGCCTCGCTGAGAATCGCCTGTCCAGTCGGCACCATCAAACCGGCAGACAGCCCCTGCAGGCATCGAGCGACGGTTAGTGTCGCCATGTCGCGCGATAGCGCACACCATATTGACGCAGCCACGAACGTAAGGAGTGCAGCAACCCAAACGCGGCGCGATCCAAATCTGCGCGAGAGCCACGCCGACAAAGGGAGTGAGAGCGCAAGCGCTACGAGATAGCTGGTAGCGACCCACTGCGCATCCTCCAATGGCGCTCCAAATTCTCTGCTGATTGCGTCGATTGCGAGGTTGGCGACAGTGGAATCGAGCATCGCTATGAACGCGCCGCACCCCGTGACTGCGGCGACCATCCAGAGACGAGGTGAAATGGTGGGGGGAGCTGACGACATTGTTTACGACACCAGAAGACACAATTGGATTTTTGTGATACAGTCGTATCATAAAAACATACAGGAACCAAGGACCCGTGGATGCCAAAGACTGTTGACCACGATGAGCGCCGATCAATGATCTTAGGCGCGTTTGTCACCTTGGCTGTACGAGACGGGTTACACGCGGTCTCCATGCGCTCTGTCGCTGCCGAAGCAGGGATCTCGCTTCGTCTGGTGCAGTACTATTTCAAGACGAAGGCTGGGCTGATGCAGTCGGGCCTCGCTATGCTGGAAAACGTGAGCAACGAACGCTGGGAGAAACGTGTCCTTAGTTTGCCAGAAGCATCGACTGCAAAGGAAACTTTGAGGGCGTTGTTCGCCGAAGCCTTGCCGACCGACAGACAGAGGCGTGAGTTTCATCTTCTTTGGACAGCCTATGCGGTCCTCGGGCAGACGGACCCAGAGATTCCGAACCACATGGTCGTGGCAGGGCCTAGTCGGTTACTGCAACGTGTTGTGTCATTATTTCGGCAGGGTAAGGCGCTGGGTGAGTTTGATATCGAACTCGACGCAGATAGCGAAGCTGCCGTTCTACTAGGGCTTATTCATGGCCTCAGCACCGCCGTGATGATAGGCCTTCAAAGCGGAGATGCCGCAATGGAATTGCTTACGTGTCACCTTGATCGGCTAGATGTCGGGAAGAAGTAATGGGCGCTATATGTAGGCATGTTTTGGGTCATATGTTTATTCCCCTCTGCCGCCCCAACTGCCACGACACCGAACCGCCCTGCACGACGCCCATGACCTCCCGGCCTAGCTGACGGTCGATGACCGGCCGCCACGGGAGAAGGGTGAACTCATGGCTCTTTTCCACGATGGCGAACTTGCCGCTCAATAGCCGTACGGTTCCGGTGAATTTACCACTGACGGTTTCGCCTTCTGTCGCGGCGCGGAACGGCAGCGCCTTTCTCTCCGCTATGAATCATCCGCCGGTCGAGCCAGGTCGAGCCATCCGCGCCGATCTGCTTTTCCAGATCGAAGGCCGACAGGAGGCGAACGCTGGCCTGCCGGGTGCGGCGGGCATCATAGGCGGCGACACGGCTCTCGAAGTCCTCGGGGATGCGCCATTGGTCGCCGTCGATCCGCTCCGCGATCCCGGCCCGGCGCAGCGCCTCCAGCCGGCGCACATGGGCATCGACATAGCCCTCATAGTCGCCGCCCGGAACGCGGCCCTCGAACTTCGCCTGCTCCAGATGGCGGCTCGGTCGATAGATACCGTCCTCGGCGATTGTCGCTATGGTGCGGTCGGACGGCCGGGCCGTTACCTCGGTCCGGCTGATCTCGATGACGCCGCCGATCCGGGCGTCCTCCAACTGCGCGGGGTCGATGTTGGCGATGTGGTGCGTCCGTCCGTCGATCCCGTCCACGACGACGGTGAGATTGTCGCCCAGCTCGTTGGCGAGATATTTGTCGAGGACGCGGCCGGTGATGGGTGCAGCGGGTGCGCCCTCATGGATGCGGAAGGTTATGGGATCGCGCTCAAGCCCATCGGCGGAGAGCGATCTTTGCATGGCGCGGATGATGTCGCCGCGTTCGCCCAACTCGCGCAGGGTCGGTTCAAGCCGCTCGTTCAATTCCCAGATGCCGGGCGCGTGTTCGGTGGCGAGGCCCATCCGCCCCAGCTTGGACAGCCGGCGCAGGCGAAGCGTGCGCTCGAACTGCCGCTTTGGCTCCCCCGGTTTGTGGCGCAGGTCGAGGAACCGTCCGTCGGCTTCTTCGACCATGGCCCGGTCGATGCGGGTGAAACGATCCTGGTCGATCTCGGCGGTGAGCTTGCGTGTCTGCTCGATCTCCCGAACGGGACCGAGTTCCAGCGTCGCCAACTCGCTGGCCCGCTCGCGAACACCATGAACGATGTAGTCGCCGTTGATGACCAGATCCTCGCCCAGATCGTCCTTGCCCCGGACGATGACATGCACATGGGGATGGCCGGTATTGTAGTGATTGACCGCGACCCAATCGAGCCGGGTGTCGAGGTCGGCCTCCATCCGGCCCATGAGGTCGCGGGTATAGGCCGTGAGGTCGGACAGTTCCGCCCCGTCCTCGGGGGAGACGATGAACCGGAACTGGTGGCGGTCGTCCTGGCCGCGTTCAAGGAAGGCGTCGCCATCGGCGCAGTCCTCGGTGCGCGAATAAAGCTGCCCTCGCTCGCCGTCGCGCGATGTGCCGTCGCGCTGGATATAGCGCAGATGGGATTGCGCCTTCCAGCCCTTTCCGGGGTGAAGGATGTAGCGCTGCTGGACCATGACGCGCCTCGCTCCCGGCTGCCGGTGATGCCAGCCGCCGCCGAGATTGCGGGTGCGGACGAAGACCGCGCCGCGCCCGCGCTTCACGCCCTTGCCGCTCGACAGGACAACACCCGAACACGCCGGGGTCGCGGGCGTGAACGCCGCCGTTCCGAAACCGACGCGGGGCGAGGTGCGGCGCTGCTGCCGCGCGATCTTCTTGGCCTGCGTCAGAAAGCTCTTGGTCTTGCCCGCGCGCGGGGTGTCCGAGCGGATGCGGCCGGGCCTTGGCCGAAAGCGGTTTTCGTCGTCGGCGCTCATGGCTGCGCCTGCGGTCGAAATCGCGGAAAATCGGGCAATCGACGGGTATGGTGCCGGTCGAAATCCCGCAAAGCCAAGGCGTTGCACGAAATCGCGGCACTCCGCCGCCCGAAACCTTGGTGCCGGAAACGGCCGCCTAACCAGTGTGCAGACAACAACAATTTCGGAAACCGGCCCGACATGGTGCCGGTTCCTTCAATCTTGCCCTCCCTTCTTACCGCCCTTTTCGTCCTTCCCGCCGGGATTCCAGCCAGGCGCAAACCTGCCTGACTGGACACCGGAACGGATCGCGCCGTGCGCCGGATCGCCGTCCTCACGGCGCTCCCTCGTCGTCGGCGCGGGCCACGAAAATGTTGCCGGTTTCCGGCTCCGCATCGACGGGACCGCGCACCGGAACGGTTGCGCGGCCGTCGCCGGATTGCGCCCCGAACGGCGCGGCGGCAGTCCGCGCGTTGGTCGGGCGCGTGACGAAGAGCGGGGCTTCGCGCCAGTCAGGCGGTGGCGGCGCTGCATCTGGAGAAGCCTCGCTGCCGAGAACCGGCGCGAGCGCGGCGACATAGGCGCGCGTCTCCGGTGGCAATGCGCGGCCGGTCGCAAGGTATTCATCGTAGCGGCCGGGGCCGGCATTGTAAGCTGCCAGCATCGCCGCGACATTGCCGTAGCGGTCGAACATCTCGCGCAGATAGGCCGTGCCTGCGAGGATGTTCTCACGCGGGTCGTAGGGATCGCGGCCGAGCCGATGACGGATGCGCAGGCTCGCCCAGGTGTCGGGCATGACCTGCATCAACCCCATCGCGCCGGCCGATGACACCGCGCGCACGTCGCCCGCGCTTTCGGCGCGCAGCACGGCGACAATCCAGTGCTCGGGGATGCCGAAGCGCCGCGCCGCTTCGGCAATGTGGGCGGCGTGGGGATCGACGGCGGCGAGTCGGACCATCGGCGTCGATTGCGCAACGGCCATTGCCGATCCCGCGCCGAGCGACAGCATGGCGGCGGTCAGCAGAACGGCATAGCGCCATGCCGCCCTGTCTCCGCCACGACGCCAGCCTGCCAGCGTGCTCGCTGCGGTCAAGGGCAAGGCGCAAGCGCCGGCCGATGGCCGCCCTTGACCTGCGCGGCGCGCGCCGGCCGTCTTGCGCCTCAGCGGGACGACGGGATGAGACGGCTTTTCCGCGAACAACGGGATGAGGGTTTTGAGCGCGGGGATGACGCGGGATCGCATGGCCTTAGTCCCGCTCGTCGCGCGGCTTCGGGCGGCTCCAGTGCAGCGACCACGACGCGCCCGCGTCGTCGTCGCGGAACAGGTTGGCGCGGATCGGATGCGGGAATGTGGGATCGTCCAGCAGCACGGAAAGATATTCGCCAGCCTTCTCGCCGGTGCGTTTCCAGGCCGCGCCGACCTCCGGGCCGGTTTCGTTGCTCATGCCGTCGAAGAGGTGAACGCGATAATCCGGTGCGTTCTCCGCGTCGGACGGCTCTGCCGCGACGATGATAATGTCCTGATGCAGTAAGAGCGTCCCGAAGTGTCCGATGAAGCCGGCCTCGTCGCGCGCAAATTCACCAATCTGGGGCATGACAGTCTCCTTGGCGGTGAGGTTGGGAAAACCATCGGCGGGCACCGCTCCCGCCGATGGGGAAGCGGTCATTGGGTCGGCGCACGCCATTCGTAGCGGCCGTCGCCTTCCTCGTCGGTCCAGAGCGGGACCGCCCGGCCGATGACGGAACTTGCGGGGATGGGTCCGAAATAACGGCCGTCGAGGCTGTCTCGGACCTCCCAATTCATCAGGAAGAGTTCGCCGTCGCCGATGGTCCGGCATCCCTGCCAGACGGGCAGATCGCGGCCGATCCGGTCGCGGTCGAGCGCCTCGCCCATCTCGATCCCGTCCACCGTGATCGTGAATCGCAAGCGGCAAACCCGCTGTCCCGGCAGGCCGAGGACGCGCTTCAGAAGCGGCACGCCGCGCCCGACATAGCCGCGTTCGACCATGTATCGCTCCAGCGGTTCGGGCGGCATGACGGCGACCAGCTCCGGCACGTCGAGCGCGCCGGCCGGCCCGACCGTGTAGAAGCCGATGGGCGCGCTGGCGGTGGCGTTCCAGATCAGTTTCGTCGGAAGATCGGCGACGCTGGCGGTTGCGATGCCCGTGACGGCCAGCGCCGTTACCGCGAGGATGCGGCGGCGCCTCATGGGTCGATCCTCTGGCGGCCGAGCCAGGAGGCGTGTCGCTCGGGCGTATAGGCGTGCGGCTCCAGACCGGCAGTCAGACGGTTGTGGACATGCCGCCAGTGCTCCGGCGAAACGTCCGCGGCATCGAGGCCGAGGGCTTCCACGGCGTCGATGGCGGCAAGCGCGCCCTGCACCTTCGCCCAGCTACCGAGGCGCAACAGGATGTCGCCGCCGGGGCGGACGAAGGGTAGCGTCTGGAACGGCTCGCCGCGGCCGATGGCGCGCAGGATGTCGATGCGGGAAATGATCGTGCCATGCTCGCCGGACGCCCATCGGACAAAGGCGAAGATGCTGCCCGGCGCGAAGCCGACGATGCTGCGGCGGCGGTCGAGGATCTGGTCGTAGCTCTTGCGGCCGAAACGTATCCAGTGCTCGACCTTGCGCTTCTGGAACGTCAGTTCGACCAAGGTGGTGAAAGGCGCGGGTCCGTCCGGCAGTGGACGGCCGTGCAAGCGGTGGGCCGCATTGCCGGTCATGGTTTATCCCCCTCGGAGGATGGAAATTCACGCGCCAGCAGGTCGCGCAGCATGTCGGTGACGGTGATCCCACGCCGGAAGGCGGCGACCTTGATGCGGCCGCGCAGCGCGGGGGTGATGTCGATGGTCAGGCGAGCGGTGAACGCTTCGCCGGCGGCTTTGCCGTTCGGTGGCGTTTCGCCTGCCCTGATCCAGCCTTCGGGATTGCCCGGCCGGGACGCGAAACCGGGCTTGCGGGTGCGCCCGGTCATGGCGCGGCTCTCCCGATATGCAGCCGGTCGATCGCGGCGGCCAGCGCCGCGATCTCGCGCGCGGCAGAGCTGTCGCCGTCAATCTCGGATGCAAGCCGCCCGGACTGCGCGGCGTCGGCAAAGACGACGCGCTGGCCGATGGTGCTGGCGAGCAAGGGCGGATCGTGATCGGCTAGCGTCTCGGCCGTCTCGCGGGCGATGATCGTGCGCGCGCCGCAACGGTTGAGGACGAAGCGGGCGGCGAGTTCAGGCCGGTAGATGCGCGCTTCGCTCAGAAGCGCCAGCATCTCGGCCGAGGCCCAGCCGTCGAAGGGGGACGGCTGCACCGGGATCAGCACCAGATCGGCGGCGAGGAGCGCGGAGCGCATGAGGCTGGCGACACGCGGCGGCCCGTCGATGACGACATGATCGGCGTCGCGGGCCAGCTCCGAGGCTTCCCGGTGCAGCGTGTCGCGGGCCAGGCCGATGGTGCTGAACAGCCTCGGCAAGCCCTCGTGGCTGCGCCGCTGCGACCAGTCGAGCGCGGAGCCTTGCGGATCGGCGTCGATCAGGATGACGCGCCGTCCCTGCGCGGCCCAGGCCCCGGCGAGATGCAGCGCCAGCGTGGTCTTGCCGACGCCGCCCTTCTGATTGAGCAACGCCATGATCATGGCGCACCTCGCCCCGATCCGAGAGACCTAGCACCGGCACCATGGATCGCGTGCGCGCGCGTCAAAGAAGAAGAGTTAGTTTTATTGTTAGATTCTTCTATAGAGTCCGGCGCGCGATTTGCGCCTAATGTCCCGATAGTCCGTGCGCCTAATGTCCCGATAAACTTCACATGGTTTTCCACAGGCACTGTGGATAGATTTTCAGGGACGAAGCGCAGCAGTTCACGCCCGTCTTCCCACTCGATCTGGAGGCTGTAACCGGGCAGCGACTGACGGGCCGCGATCCGGCGCAGGTCGAGCGCGAAATCGGACTGCCGGGCCGAACTGCCGGATTTCCGGTGAAGGTGGGAAATCTCGAAAGCCCAGCCCTCGGGCTGGCGTCCGGCGTGCTTGCGGGCGACGCGATACAGCCACCGCTCGATGCCGCCGGTCAGCCGGAAATAGGCCGGGTCGATGGTCAGGACCAGCGAACGGTCGATAACGCTGTTGTAGAACCATTCGGGCAGGACGAACTCCATGCCCTCGACGCGGCCGGTGCACGTCGTCATCTCCTCCCATTCGTTGATCCATGAGAATTGCCGCCGCCGCCACTGCTTCCCGTTGCGGATCGTCGTGGCGATGACGGTCGATTGCAGGCGGGCGAGCGCGGCCTTGAGCAACAGGTAATCCCGGTTGCCGGTGGCCCGCCCCACCGCGCGCAGGAGCTGGTAGGGCATGAAGCGGAAGAAACGCGACGTGGTGAACCCGTCGTTCTCGGCCGCGACGATCTGGCTGGCGGCCCAGATCAGCACGTCGGCATCCCAGATCGTCGCCATGCCGTGCTCGGGCATGGCGAACACCTGCACCTCGACATTGGCGGCCTGGTAGAGGATCGGTTTTGTGCGGGGCCGCTTGGCCAACGAGAAGAACGGCCGCTCCATCAGATCGCGCTGGTCGCGCGGCGCGGCATCGCCCGTCGCGATCACGAAGGGATCGAGACGGCTGCGCTCGCTCGTTTCCGCCGCCTGTTCGCGGTGATGATCGTCCCCGCGCAGCATTCAGGACTCGCCCCGTTCTTCGGGCGTCAGCGGGCGTGCGGGGAAGACCATTCCGGCGCTTGTGTCGCTGGTGGATTTGCGGGTGCCGGTGGCGCTCCATGCTTCCAGATCGTTCAGGGCATAGAGGACACGGCCGCCGATCTTTCGATAGAGCGGGCCGGTTCCGTAGGTGCGGTGCTTTTCAAGGGTGCGGATCGAAATGCCGAGGAAGCGTGCGGCTTCCTGTGTGCGCAGAAGGCGCGGCGGCAGGTCCGCATTGCGGCGGTTCGCCATGGATTACCTCCGGTTCGTCAGTGGATGGCGCTGCCGATGACGGCGGCGCGCTATGGCGAACCATGGCGAGGGACCGGCGGCCTGTAGCGTGCCGCATTTGCGCACCCGCGCTGGCGGCACCCCCTCCGGGGCGGGATCAGGCTGAAAAGATGGAGAGATTCAGCGTGTCAGCGGGGGTCGTGCCAATTCGCCGAAGACAATCCCGTGCGGGTCGGGTAAGACTGAACGCGGAGCAGACGCGCTGCTCTGGGGCTTAGTAACCCCTGACTAGCGGTTGGTGCCGACCGTGATGGCACCACCATCCTCGAACCTTATGGTCGGGGAGCCTATGGCGTATGTCCAGGGCTGCCCGCCTAAAGGTCATAGGGCCGTCTAGTCACGGTTACTAACTCCCCGATCACCAGGTCAGAGGGGCCAATTGCGGGGGCGCACCGCAAGCCATGGCTCTTCCGGGTAGAAGGGGAACGACGATGCGAACGCCCGTCGAACTCGATCCCGATGTGGACGATGAAGCCCCAACGGGAAACGACATCACGCCTTATGACGAAGCGCATTTCGTGACCTATCTGCGGCTGCTCGACGCGAACGCGGAAGGCGCGGACTGGAAGGAAGTCGCCGAGCTCGTGTTGCACCGCGATCCGGTCGACGACGAGTTCAGGACACGTCGATGCTGGCAAAGCCATCTCGAACGCGCGCAATGGCTTTCGCGCGTGGGTTACAAGCGGATACTGGAACAGGCCGCGGCCAACAAGGCGTGAAAAGGCGAATTCTGGCCGATATTTGGGCTCGAAGCCGTTTAAGGTAGCCGGAAAGCGATGAGTTCGCGTCTGTTGGGGTAGCTACCGACATTCGCTGCGGTCGCTTCGATGTTCGGGTCATGCGGTCGAATCGGTCATGCCCGATGCTTGACGCCGCACTTCAAATGGCCAACTATTCGGCTGTCCGTCCGCACCTGCATCTTGGTCAGGCCGTTCCGAGCCCGGTGCCAAGCTATCTCCAGCCGCTGGACAAGACGCTTCGGAGCAAGCGTCCGGATATCATCCCACATCGAAAACAGAAGGAGTCTGAGACGATGATCTCAGCCGAATATTGCCGCCTCATGTCCCGCTATAATACTTGGCAGAATACCTCATTGGTAACTGCTGCTGACGGGCTCACCGAAATCGCACGGCACAAGGATCGGGGGGCGTTCTTCAAATCAATAGCTGCCACCCTGAACCATTTGTATTGGGCTGACGCCCTGATCTTGCAGCGATTGAAGGGAAACGAACGGCCAGAGAAAACCATTACGCACTCCCTGACCAGCCCATCGGATTGGAACGAGTTCAAAGCTCTGCGTTCCAAGCGCGATGAGGAAATCGAAGAGTGGGCGGCCCGACTGGGCGACGCTGACCTTGACGGAATGGTTATTTGGTATCCAGGCGATGGCTCAACTCGTATCGAAAAACCAAAGACTCTTTGCGCCGCAGAGCTCTTCAATCACCAGACCCACCACCGGGGGCAGATCCACGCAATGCTGACAGCAGCAGCCGCAGAGCCAGAGCCAACCGACCTGTCAATGTTGCCGTAGCTTGAACGCGAAGGGCTCGAAGCAGCCAATCGCGGCGCATCGCCCGTAGGTCTGCAATTGATACGGCTACCAATGAGACCGCCCTGACGGCGTAATACCTTACTTTGGTTGAACCTTGATCGGATAGTGCAGCAGGAGCCGGTAGCCGCCGCGCATCATCCTGATGCCGTGGGCGACGAGGCGACGCGCCTTGTTCTTGCTTGGATCGCTCTCGAAATCCTCCTTTGCGCCCCGAAAGCCAAGCAGGACTTCGGCAATGGTGCGGTAGCTCTCGCCGCGCAGCCGGGCGTCGAGCGCGCGCAGGGACAGGATATGCCATTGCCGGAGCTGGGCGGGCATGTTGCGGAAGTCGGGGCCAGGCGTTCGGCCCTTGAGGGATCGCCAGAAGCGCCGCGCCGCATGGGCGCGAAGTTCCATGAAGTCATCCAGAGGCAGTTCGACGGCGTAAAACGCCGCCGCATCCGGCACGGATTCGGATAACCAGAACTGGTGTTCGACGCCATCCGCCTGCCAGATACCGTGCCAGCCATCGGCAGCGCGGCGCAGATCGAGACCTTCGAGATGGGCGAGAACGACGGTCGGCTGACTTGCCGTCTCATCCGGTTCGGCCGGCACGAGTTTGACGGCTTGCGGTTGAAACCGGGGCGACCAGAATAGCGGATCGCGGTCAGGCGCGGCGTCGGGATCGTGCGGGAAATCGCAAACCCCAGCGTCGGGCGAAGGCTTCCAGCTCGGTCGCATCCGGGCGTTTGGCGCGGACGAGAAGCCGGAAGTCCTCTCGGTAATCGTCGTTGCGACGCAGATACTCCCAGGCGAATCCGGCGGCGGGAATCTTTCGCGTGTGCCTGTAGGCCGCCGGCGCCCGCCAATTGATCTTCAGCATGGCGCACCCTCCCTTTACTCACGGGTGCTTGGGGAGACACCCGGACCAAGGAGTTTCGGGCACGACCTATGCGGGAAATAGTCTGTATGATCTGAAATGTTGTTCGTATATCCAGAACACTTATAGTTATTTTCTTCTTAACAGTGTTTGCGTGATTTTGCGAGCCGGGCGCAGCCCGGCGAGCGCGGTCATGTTTTCGGGCATGGCCGCAACGCCGATCCGCGACACCGGATCGGCGGAAAATTTGGGAACCCTGAAAGCCTGAAAAGCGGAAAGCCGCGCAACCGGGTTTCCGGTTGCGCGGCTCTGCTGATTAGGCGGCCTTCTCCAGCAAGGTCTTGGCCTTCGCCTCCAGTTCAAGGCGACTGTCCTGATGGGCCTTGCTGCGGGCATGGGCCGTCATGCCCTGCACGAAATCGAAGATGCTTTCCGGCGGGCGGCCTTCCTCCCGCAACACGGTTTCGATGATCTTGCCGGTCTCCGCCTTGCTGAACCCGCGCTTGCGCAGGAAAGTTTGGCGGTCCTCGTCGGTGCGGGCGACGATCTGCTCCCGCGCCGCCCTGATCCCGGCCACGAATGGCACGGGCGAGGAATTGGCGAAGCTTGTCAGCGCGGGCGCGGCCTCATGGGCGAAACGCTGCGCGGCAAACTTGCTGTGCCGGATGCTGATTTCCTCGAACCCTTCCACGCCCCAAAGGTTGCGGTTCATGCAAACCGCCCGGAGATAGAAAGAGGCGATGCCGAGGGTCTTCGATCCGACTTCGCTATTCCAGCAATAGAAACCCCGGAAATAAAGGTCGGGGTCGCCGTTCGGCAGGCGACCGGCCTCGATGGGATGCGTATCGTCCACCAGAAACAGGAAAACGTCGCGGTCGCTGGCGTAAAGCGTGGTCGTGTCCTTGGTCACGTCCACGAACGGATTGTGCGTCATGGTCGCCCAATCCAGAACGCCCGGCACCTTCCACATGGTATCGCCGACGCCATTGCCCGCGATCTTCATGACGGCGGCGACAAGCTCATGGTCCCAGATGCGGCCATAATCCGGGCCGGTCACGGCGCGAAGCTCAACGCGCCCGTCTTCAGTTTCCAGCGTCTTCACCAGTTCAGCTCGGTGGTTCAAAAGGCCGTGCTGCATATTGATGCCCGCCAGCGGTGCGGGAAGATCGCGCAGGTAGCGGGCTGGTGCGCCGACAAGGCTGCAAAGCTGCCCGAAACTCCAATGCGTCGGGGCGACGGGCTGCTCCTGTCCGGGGACGATCAGCGAAAGCCGTTCCGCATCGTCGCGGCTGGCTTCCACGCGCACGGCGCGGCTCTCCACGGTGCGGGCCTTGGCGCGATCCGCACGGGACTTCACGGCGTCGTAAAGCTCGGTCAGCGACAGATAGCGTTCATCATCAGGGCGCGAGAACCATTCCGACGAAACGCGGCCGATATTCTCGCCACGCGAAATGTCCACGCGGAAGCCCTTGGAAACGGGCTGCTGCTGATGGTTCAGGGTCATGGTGTTCATGGTCTTTCCTTTCATGGGCTTGGGTTGGAGCGCAGCGCTGCGCTGCAACCCTGCCCGTCGGCGAGACCGGGGGGTGCAAGGTGCAAGGG
>LUOO01000082.1 GCA_001626765.1 Maritimibacter sp. REDSEA-S28_B5 | reverse complement strand
GGCCGGTGACCGCGGTCGGCAACGTGGTGATCGCAGGTCTCGGGGCCTGGCTCGTCTGGCGCGGAGTTCGTGGGTTTTGGCGGATGGACCGGGGGGCGGCCGAGGCTGCCGGGCATGGGGATGATCACGGGCACGGGCACGGACATGAGCACGGGCCCCACCATCATGCCCATGACGAGAGCTGCGGCTGCGGCCATGCCCATACCCCCGACCTTGAGGCGAGCGCTAAGGCCTCGTTGCCCGAAGCGCTCGCGCTCATTGCCGGAGTTGCGCTCAGGCCTTGCACCGGGGCGGTGTTCCTGATGCTCCTCACCTGGATGATCGGGGCGGCCTGGGTCGGGGTGCTCGCGACCTATGCGATGGGTCTCGGCACTGCGCTCATTACCCTCGCGGTGGCGCTGACCTCGTCGAGCCTGCGCGGCGGGCTGGGCGACGTGGGCGCGCGCCACGCGGGAACGATCCGGGTGGTGGGCCACGCGGCAGAACTGTCGCTCGGGGTGCTCGTGATCGCGCTGGTGATCTAGGCGGGCTGCGTCACGATCACCGGGCCGCGTTTCGTCGCCACCACGGTGTGTTCGTATTGCACGCAAGGGGCGGCGGGTTCGGCGTAGAGCGTCCAGCCGTCGTCGCCGTCCGTCGCCCAAAGTCCGCCCGTGGACAGGAACGGCTCGACGGTCAGCACGAGGCCCTCGTTCATCCGGCGGCGGTCGCGGTTCGGCCACGTGGGAATATCGCCTGGCTCTTCGTGGAGCGCACGACCGACCCCGTGGCTCGCGAGGTTGCGGATCAGCGTGTAGCCGTTGCGCGAAGCGAACTTGCCAACGGCGGCGCCGATGCCCGCGAGCGGTTTGCCCGCGCCGACCTGCGCCACGCCGATCTGCAACGCGCGCTTGCCGTCACGGCAGAGCCGGTCGAGCGAGGGTTTCACCCGGCCCAGCCGATAGGTCGCGCCGGTATCGGCAAGGAATCCGTCCTTCGAGGCCGAGACGTCGATGTTCACGAGGTCGCCTGCCCGCAGGATGCGCGCGCCGGGGATGCCGTGGGCGATTTCCTCGTTTACCGAGATACAGGTGGCCCCGGGGAAATCATAGGTCGCCTCGGGCGCCGGGATGGCGCCCTCGCGCTCCAGATACGCGCGGCCGACGTCGTCGAGCTCGGCGGTCGTCATGCCGGGTTCCATGGCGCGGCCCATGACCTCGCGCGTGTCGGCCACGATGCGTCCGATGGCTTTGAGCCCGTCGAACTCGTCTTCTTGCGTGATGGTCATGGCGTGCCTTTCGCTTCCCGTCCTATGTGGCATCGCGGGCGGAACATGAAAAGGCCGGGGCGCGCGGACCCCGGCCTTTTGCGTGTCTGTCGTCTGCCCTAAACGGCGGGCGGGACGTCGTGGAGGGGCGTTTCCGCATCCGGATCGCCGATGCCGCCCAGCGGGTCGCGGCCATAGCGGTTCGGACCCTCGGTGCCCTTGAGGCAGGCCCACCAGACGATGATGATGAAGCCCACCAAGGGGATGAGCAGCAGAAGCTGCCACCATCCCGACCGGTTCAGATCGTGAAGCCGCCGCGCCGTCACTGTCACCGCCGGAACGATGGTGATGAGCGTGAAGATCAGGCTCAGGGGCCCTGAGGTTCCGGCCACCGGGGCAAAGAGCAGGGTGTCGATCACCGAAAGGACGATCGAGACCACGAAGATGAACAGAACGAACCACCAGAATTCCGACCTTGGCGCACGGCCGTTCACGTCGGCGTATTTCTCGCGCAGGCAGATGTGGAGGGCGGTCTTCCAGTCCATGTCTCGATGTCCTTCGGTTTGCTTTGTCTGGATCGGTCGGTGTCGTCAGGCCACGGGCGGGACCGAGCTGGGCGCGTAGGTCTCGCCACCGCCGCCCGCGCCGTCGATGGGATCGGGGCCGAAGCGGTTCGGGCCACGGTCGCCGGCCTTGGCATACCAGACGATCAGGATGATCCAGCCGACGAGCGGGATGAACCAGATGAGCAGCCACCAGCCGGATCGGTTGATGTCATGCATCCGCCGCACGCCGACCGCGATGGACGGGATCAGTGTGGCGAGGGCGAAGATCATCGACAGGATCGGCGTGTCGGTCTGCGAGGAGAAGCTGTAGTCGCCCGTGGCGAGGCTGCCGGTTTCGGTCGTCGCGCCGAAAAGGAAGCTGTCCACGACGCTCAGAACGAGGTTCGCGATGAAGCAGAAAAGCACGAACCACCACAGTTCGGCGCGGCGCGAACGACCCGAGAATGTCGCGTATTTGGAAAAGACGGCCCTGACGGCCTCCATCATGTTCATGTCCCCAAACTCCCTCGAAGGTAATGTTTTCGTGAGCGCAGTTTGCCTCAACCACGCTGAAAAGCAACGGAGGGTTTGCGCCCTCTGGCCACATTCACGTCTCGTGTTGCGTTGCCGCGTCTGGGGTAAGCGTCAGGATTTCTTGCCGATTTTCGTCTCGGTCCCGTCGAGGATGCGACGGATGTTCGGCGCGTGACGGATGTAGATGAGGACCGCGAGGGCGATGAGCAGCACGATGGTCTGCGGGTAGCCCAGAAGCCATGCCCAGAGCGGCGTGACGAGCGCGGCGGTCAGCGCGGCCAGCGACGAGATGCGGAACAGCGCGGCCATGGCGAGCCATGTGGCCCCGGCGGCGAGGAAAACGGGCCATGCGAGGGCAAGGAGCGTGCCCAGCCATGTCGCGACGCCCTTGCCGCCCTTGAAGCCAAGGTAAACAGGAAAGCAATGGCCGAGAAAGGCCGCGAAACCGGCAAGCTGCGCCGCATCGGGGCCAAAGAGCGCCCGCGCGACGAGGACCGCGATGCCTCCCTTGCCCGCGTCGAGGATGAGGGTGAGGAAGGCGGCGAGCTTGTTGCCGGTCCGGAGCACGTTGGTCGCGCCGATGTTGCCCGAGCCGATCTTGCGCAGGTCACCCAGCCCGAAGAGCCGCGCAATGACGATGCCGAAGGGCACCGAGCCTAGCAGATAGGCGGCAATGGCCGTGAGGGCCAGGAGGGGGATCGGGGTGAGGATTTCGGGCATGTCTTGTGTCCGGCAGGGGCTGTCCGGGGCTTTGTCGCAGATTGCGACAGGCGGGGAAAGGGAGGACCGTTTGCCGCGCGCGCCCCGGGGGTGATCCGGGGCCGCGCGGTCACAGTTTTAACGCCATGAGCGGGAGCATGCGCCCGGGCCACGTGGCCGACGGCACCTCGCCGGTCTGGGTCATTCCCATGCGCCGGTAGAATTCGGTGGCATAGGGGTCGGCGTCGAGGGTAAGCCGCGTCGCGCCCTGGGAACGGGCGTGGTCGCAGGCCCAGCGAAACAGGGCCTTGCCGATCCCGCGCCCCATCGCGTCGGGGTGGATGAAGAGGAGCCAGAGATGCGCCTCGTCCCCGTCCTGAATGACATGCGCGACGCCACGAATGCCGCCCTCGTCCCAGACGACCAGACCGGGGCCAAGGTCGGCGGGCTTGGGCGACAGCTCGTCGCGACAGGCGTCGAGGAAGGCCTGCGAATAGCCCCAATGCGCCTTGGCGGCCATGGTGACGCGGGCCATGTCGGGGAGGTCGAGGGTGGTGGCTTGACGGATCATGAAGCGGGCGTGGTGCGCATCAATGCGCACCCTACGTCAGTCGGCAAAGGGAAAGACCCGTTTGCCGCCGACCCATGTGCCGAGGATTTTGCCTTCCATCCGCGCCTCGTCGAAGGGCGTGTTCTTGGATTTCGACTCGAGTTTGAACCGGTCCATGATGAAGGGCGCATCGGGGTCGAAAAGCACGAGGTCGGCGCGGTTGCCAATCGCCAGATCGCCACCCGGCAGGTCGAACCGCCGCGCCGGGTTCATCGACAGCGCCCGCCAGAGCGTCGGCAGGTCCATCGCGCCCGCCTGCACCAGCCGCATCGCGGCGGGCAGCAGGGTTTGCAGAGCGACCGCACCGGATGCGGCTTCTTCGAACGGCAGGCGTTTGCTTTCCTCGTCCTGCGGCGTGTGCATCGAACAGACGATGTCGATAAGGCCTGACGCCACCGCCTCGACCATGGCGAGACGGTCATCTTCGGCGCGCAGCGGCGGCTTCAGCTTGAAGAAGGTGCGGTAATCGCCAACGTCCAGTTCGTTGAGCGTGAGGTGGTGTATATTGACCCCTGCCGTCACGTCGAGCCCCGCTGCCTTTGCCCGTTCCAGCACCGGCAACGCGGCGGCGGTCGAGAGCGCGTCGGCGTGGTATTTCACGCCCGTCATCTCGACCAGCGCGAGGTCGCGTTCGAGCCCCATGCGCTCGGCCATCGGCGACACGGCGGGCAGGCCCCTAAGCGAGGCGAACTTGCCCGAGGTTGTCGCGGCGCCTTTGGACAGCGACGGGTCCTGCGGGTGCGCCATGATGATCGCGCCAAGGCTGCGGGCATAGGTCATCGCGCGGGAAAAGACCTTGTTGTCGCCGACCACGTGGTCGCAGTCGGTGAAGGCCACCGCGCCCGCGTCGAGCAGAAAGCTCATCTCGACCATCTCGCGGCCCTCGCGGCCCTTGGTGAGCGCGGCCATGGGATTGACGCGCACCGGCGCGCGTTCGCGGGCCCGGCGCTTGACGAAATCGAGCGTCTCGGGGTTGTCGATCGAGGGGCTGGTGTCCGGGCGCGTGACCATGGTCGTGACGCCACCGGCGGCTGCGGCACGGCCCGCTGTGCGGAACCCCTCCTTGTGGCGCTCGCCGGGTTCCCCGATCTTGACCCCGATGTCGATAATGCCGGGGGCGAGGCATTTGCCCCCGCAGTCGATCACCTCGCCCCGTGCGCTGTCGTCGCGCGCGACGATCTCGCCCTCTTCGACGGTAAGCGAGCCCAGCGTATCGGTGCCCGCCTCGGGGTCGATCAGGCGGGCGTTGGTGAAGGTGATCAGGGTCATTGCGTGGTCTCTTGCGGGATCGGCGGGGGCGTGTCCGTCTCGTCCTCGGGCGGGAGGTCGCGGACCTTGTGGATATTGGTGCGGATGATCCGCATGACGGCGTGGCCATCCTCGAGGCGGAAGAAGCCGACCGGAACGGTGTAGCTGCGGCCCTTGGAGCCGCGCTTCGTCTCGTGGCCAAAAATGATGTCATCAGGCGGGCCGGCCCGGAACTCGACGATGGCATCGGTGACCGGGTAGGACTCGAGCGACTTGCGCTTGGTGATGTAGTCGGTGGCCACGATGGCCCGCTTGTCGGTCAGCGTATACCAGGTGTTGCGCCGCGCGTAGGTCGAGCCGTAGACCGACCAGAAAACCATGCCGACGCCGACCGAGAAATGGATGAGGCCGAACATCCAGAACAGCCCGCCGCCCATGCTGGCCGCGCCCACCATCCAGAATAACGCGAAGCCCGCGAAGAAAAGGCCGAAGAGCACGGTGAACAGGTTGCCGATGCCGATGTGGAAATCCTGTAGCGGGCGCCCCTGCCAGAGGATCGTCTCGCCCTTGTCGAGGATGCCTTCCCAGCCCGCGGGGGTCTTGCTCATGTCCGGTCCTTCTCGATGATCCGCACGGCGGCGGCGGGGTCGGAGAGATACTTGATCATGTGTTTGTCGCCGGTGTCGGTGATCACCTGAGCCGCCGAAAAGATCGTGCGGGCGCGGGCGATCCGGGCGCGGGGAATATTCATGCCCGAAGGCGCGATGAGGCGGCGGTCGGTGAGGGTCCATGTCTGCCCCAGCGCCTCGGAGGCCACATAGATTCCGCGCACCGCGATGGCGGCGAGTGCCCCCACGACGCCGGTCCAGGCGTGTTCACTGCCCGCAAAGATGAGGAGCCCGGCGCCCGCGACGCTCGCGATGGCGGCGAGCATGATATGTTCCTTGACATAGGTGGCGCGGCTCGGGGCGAAGGTCGCGACGACGGTCTCCCCCGTGGCGAGCACCGGAGGGATCGTCTTGCCGCTCGATTGCCGGGCCAGGTCGTCGGTCATGCCAGCCACCAGATCAGCCCGGCGAATATGGCCACGAGGAGCGATGACAGCGCCACGACGCGCCAGGGAAAGCTGTTGTGCGTCACGGTCGTCGATCTGCCGCCCGCGATCACGCCGTCCGAACTGCGCGAGGCCAGCGGGACAGAAGCGGTCAGGTGCCCCTTGGCGACGTATTTGCCGATGAAGCGCGCGGGCGGATGCGGCGCGAAGCGGCCGGGTTTCAAGAGCGCCCGCGAATGGATCAGGACCACCAGTTCACTTACGCTTTCGAGTTTTGCGGCGTCGGGGGCCACGACCGCCTCGTCCATGCCGTTGGCATCCGCGAGATAGCGTGCCAACCCGTATTCCGCGATGCGGTTGTCGGGAAAGACCTCGACATGCGCGGGGTCGAGCTTGCCCACCCCCAGAACGCCGGGCAGGGGCCAGTCGGCATCCGCTCCGTCAGGCTCCCACATGGGCAGTTCGTCCGCCGGGACCTGAAGTTCAAAGACCCAGATCGTCCGGGGATCGGGTTGGCCGGTGAAGTCGAGTTCGGTGTCGGGATCGCTCATACCATGGTTCCTTCCGTGTTGGTGTCACGTTCGGAACGCAGGTTGCGGGCCAGGAGGTCCATCGCGGCCATGCGCACGGCCACGCCCATCTCGACCTGCTCCTGGATCACGGAGCGGTTGATGTCGTCGGCGATGGTTCCGTCGATCTCGACCCCCCGGTTCATCGGACCCGGGTGCATGACGATGGCGTCGGGCTTAGCATGTGCGAGCTTTTCGCTGTCGAGGCCGTAGCGGTGGTAATATTCCCGCTCGGACGGGATGAAGCCGCCGTCCATCCGTTCCTTCTGAAGCCGGAGCATCATCACAACGTCCGCGCCTTCCAGCCCCTTGGCCATGTCGTCGTAGACCTCGACACCGAATTCGCCGATCTGGCTCGGCATGAGGGTCGGCGGGCCGACCAGGCGGACGCGGTTCTCCATCTTGCCCAGAAGGATGAGGTTCGAGCGCGCCACGCGGCTGTGCGCGATGTCGCCGCAGATCGCGATGGTCAGGCGGTGAAGCCGACCCTTGGCGCGCCGGATCGTGAGCGCATCGAGCAGCGCTTGCGTCGGATGCTCGTGCTTGCCGTCACCGGCATTGAGCACGGCGCAGTTCACTTTCGACGCGAGCAGGTTCACCGCGCCGGAATGGGGGTGGCGCACCACCAGCAAGTCGGGGCGCATCGCATTGAGCGTGAGCGCCGTGTCGATGAGCGTTTCGCCCTTCTTGATCGAGGAGGCCTGCATCGACATGTTCATCACGTCCGCGCCCAGCCGCTTGCCCGCGATTTCGAACGAGGCCTGCGTGCGCGTCGAGTTTTCGAAGAACATGTTGATCTGGGTGAGCCCCGCGAGCGCGTCGGAGCGCTTGTGCGGCGCGCGTGAGAGGTCCACGTAACGGTCGGCAAGGTCCAGAACGTTCGTGATTTCCGCGGGATGAAGCGGTTCGATCCCCAAAAGGTGACGGTGGCGGAATGTCATGGCCGGGACCCCCTTGTATCTCACCGGGCTTATAACAGCGGGCTGGGGCGGGGCAATGGCCTTGGCCCCTCAGTTTGCGATCGCAGTCCGGTTCAGGTTCTGGTCGCGACCAAAGCGGACATGGACGCCCCCCGACAGGCCCCCTAAGTTGGCGCTCATGGAATCGCATCTCGATTGGCATCAGGCGAAAGCCCTTCTCGACTGGTATGTCGAGCTTGGCGTCACCGACACGGTTGGCGACGCGCCGATCAACCGTTACGAGCTTGAACAGCAGGCCCCCAAACCCGTGCGGATGCCCGGGGCGGGTGGGGCGCAGGCCAGTGCCGCGCCCGAACCGCCGCCGGAACCGCTGCGCGTCGATTGGGTGGCCGAGGCCCGGCGGATCGCGGCTGCGGTAGACAGCCTCGAGGCGCTGGCGGGGGCCATGCAGGACTTCGAGGGATGCGAACTCAAGCGCGGGGCACGGAATTTCGTCTTTGCCGAGGGCGTGGCGGGCGCACGGGTCATGGTTGTGGGCGATGCTCCGGGGCCGGAGGAGGATCGCGACGGGCGGCCCTTTGCCGGGCGCGAGGGGGCGCTCTTTGACGCGATGTTCGCGGCAATCGGCCTTGGCCGTGACGCGCCTGATGCCGAGGCGGGCCTCTACGCCGTGCCGGTCGTGCCCTACCGCACGCCGTCGGACCGGGTGCCCCATGATGGCGAGCTCGAACTGTTCCGCCCTTTTCTTGCCCGCCATGTCTTTCTTGCCGACCCCGAGGTGATCGTCGCCATGGGATCGGTCGCGGCGCGGGCGCTCACCGGTGCCTCGGGGATCAAACGGTCGCGCGGGCGCTGGGCCGAGTTCGAGGGCAAGCCGGTGATGCCGATGTTTCATCCCCGCGAGTTGCTGCGCGCGCCTTTGGACAAGAAGGCCGCTTGGGCGGACCTGCTTGCGGTTCAGGCGCGACTACGGGGCGAAGTGTGAGAATAGTCGAATCCCACGGCGTCATGCGTATTCTTCAATATGCGAGGCAGTTCCGGAGCGGCTATATGTCGGCCGGTGGACAAGGGCATGTCGCGAGGCGCGACGGGCAGTTCCTGCGTATCGACGGCGGCGGCGGTCACGGCATACCGACGATGCAGCTTGCCTTCGAGACCGCCATCGAGGCTACTTCCGACCAGGGCATCAGTGTGAGTGCCATCAGCAATCTCGGCCATACCGGCCGGCATGGCGCCTTCGCCGAGCAGGCGGCCGAGGCGCTTCTCGCAGGGGCCGACGGCGCGGACATCATCATCACCCATTCCCCGCCGCGCGGGATTGCCGACGTGGTGCGCGGGCTTGGCCCAGTCGGTTCCGTCGCGATCGGCGAGGCCATTGCGCGGGTGCAGCCCGCGCTCGCGGTCTGTGGGCATATTCACGACTGCTGGGGGCAGGAGGGCATGGTCGGGGCGACCCGCGTGGTCAATCTTGGCCCCACGGTCAACTGGTTCGAGGTGTGACCATGACGGAACGCGACTTTATCCCGGTGCGGATTGCGGTGATGACCGTGTCGGACACACGCGGGTTCGAGGACGACCGTTCGGGCGATACGCTCGTCGCGCGGATCGAGGCGGCAGGGCATCACCTCGCCGACCGGTTGATCGTGAAGGACGAGCGCGCGGTCATCGCGGACCAGCTTCGGGCCTGGACAATGGACCCGGAGGTGGACGTGGTCATTTCGACCGGCGGCACCGGGCTCACGGGCCGTGACGTGACGGTCGAGGCGCATCGCGACGTCTACGAGAAGGAGATCGACGCTTTCGGAACGGTTTTCACCATTGTCTCGATGCAGAAAATCGGGACCAGCGCCGTGCAAAGCCGCGCCACCGGCGGCGTGGCCAATGGCACCTACCTCTTCGCGCTGCCGGGTTCGACCGGGGCCTGCAAGGATGCCTGGGACGAAATCCTCGTCCATCAGCTCGACTACCGCCACAGCCCCTGCAACTTTGTCGAGATTTTTCCGCGTCTGGACGAACACAAGCGACGGAAATGATCCGGCGGCACGTATAGCCCCGTAACGGCCTTGTCATGCGATGAGCGATTGCGCCTTGGCGCAGTGCTGGGCAAGGTATTTCGCAAGACAACAGGCGGGCTATACATGCGGTTTCTACGACGTTCCCTGACCGGGCTTTTCCTCGCTGCGCTGACCGTGGCGGGTCTCGCCATGGCGGCCTGGATCGTGAAGGGTGCGGTCGACGCCCGGATGGCGCAGACCGGCGGCTCGATGCCCGCGCGCGAGCGGGTCTATACCGCCGCCGTGGTGCCGGTGGTGCCGGAAACCGTGGAACCGGTGCTCGAGGCCTTTGGCGAGGTCGTGTCGCGGCGCACCCTCGAGGTGCGGGCCAGCGCCTCGGGACGGGTCGTGGAACTGGGCGAGAATTTCGCGGACGGGGGCCGGGTCGCGGCGGGGCAGATGCTGCTCAGGATCGACCCCACGGACCTTGAGGATGCCGTGGCACTGGGCCGGGCCGATGTGGCAGATGCCGAGGCCGAAGTGGCGGATGCCGAAGCCGCGCTCCTGCTCGAGCGTGACGATCTTGCATCAGCCCGCCGTCAGGTCGAACTGCGTCAGACCGCGCTTGAACGCCAGCAAAGCCTGTCGGAGCGGGGCGTGGGGCTTGCCGCCGAGGTCGAGGCCGCCGAGATCGCGCTGTCCTCTGCCGAACAGGCGGTGCTGTCGGCGCGTGCCACGGTGAACGCGGCCGAGGCGCGGGTCGCTTCGGCGTCCATCGCGCTTGACCGCGCCCGGATCGCGCTGGCGGAATCCGAGCGGCGGCTGGACGAGGCGACGATCACCGCGCAATTCGCTGGGGCGCTGTCGGATGTGGCCGCGCTCGAGGGTCGGCTCGTGCAGGCCAACGAGGTCGTGGCCATGCTCGTGGACCCCGAGGCGCTGGAGGTGAGCTTTCGCCTGTCCACCGCGCAATACGCGCGGCTTCTGGACCAGGACGGCGGACTGATCCCGGCCGAGGTCACGATTTCTCTCGACGTGGCCGGGCTCGACATGGTGGCCCGTGGCCGCATCGCGCGGGAAAGTGCTGCGGTGGGCGAAGGGCAGACCGGGCGGCTCATCTTTGCCGCGCTCGACCGTCCCGTCGGCTTTCGCCCCGGTGATTTCGTAACCGTGAGGATCGAGGAGCCGGCGCTAGAGGGCGTCGCGCGGCTGCCTGCGGGCGCGGTGTCCTCGACCGGGACCGTGCTGGTCTTGGGCGAAGAGGACCGTCTGGGCGAAGAGCGCGTGACGGTGGTCCGGCGGCAGGGCGAAAACGTGCTGATCGACGCCGCCGCGCTGGCCGGGCGCGAAGTGATCGCGGAGCGGGTGCCCACACTGGGCGCAGGTATCCGCGTGCGCCCGCTGCGCGAGGGCGCCGAAGATGCGCCGCCCACGCCGGAAGAGGCGGCGATGATCGCGCTCGACGACGACCGGCGGGCGCGGCTCATCAGTTTCGTCGAGGGCAACACCCAGATGCCCGCCCCAGCGAAGGAACGTATTCTGACCCAGCTTCGTCAGCCGGAAGTGCCACAGCAGATGGTGGACCGGATCGAAGCCCGGATGGGGAGCTAGGTCATGGCGCGGTCCTTTCCCGGCGCTGCAGGCGGCATCCTGTCCTATTTTGCGCGTCACGCGACCGTGGCGAATCTGCTCTTCGTCGGGCTTCTGACGCTGGGCCTGCTGGCCATGCCGCAGCTTCGGGCGCAGTTCTTCCCGGACGTGGTCGAGGACGAGATCCGGATCAACGTGACGTGGGAGGGCGCCGGGGCCGAGGATGTGGACGCGGGCATCGTTCAGGTCATCGAGCCCGCGCTCCTGGCCGTCGAGGGTGTTGCGGAAAGCGAAAGCCGTGCCCGCGAGGGGTCGGCGCGGATCGAACTGACGTTCGAGCCGAATTACGATATGGCGCAGGCACTTGATGACGTGAAGGCAGCCGTGGACGGGGTGACGAACCTGCCCGACAACGCCGAGGAACCCACCGTGTCGCGAGGCGGCTGGTCGGACCGGGTCACGGATGTGGTCATCACCGGGCCTGTCGGCGTCGATCAGCTGGCGCGATTTGCCGATGAGCTTGTGGCGCGGCTCTTTACAGAGGGCGTGACGCGCACGACGATCAACGGCGTCGTTGCGCCGGAAACGGTGGTCGAGGTCACTACCGCCTCGCTCATGCGCAACGATGTGACGCTCACCGACATTGCGCAGGCGATCGCCGGCGAGGCCGACACGGCCCCCGCGGGCAACGTGGGCGACGGCACGGCGCGCATCCGGGCGGGCGTGGCGAAACGCTCGGCGGAAGAGATCGAGGCCATCGTCCTGCGCTCGGATCTCAACGGAAATGCGATCACCATCGGCGACGTGGCGCAGGTTCGCGTCGAGGGGATCGACCGGGGGCGCACCTTCTTCGTGGGCGCGGATCCAGCGGTGACGATCTCGGTCGCGCGGTCCGAGCAGGGCGACGCCATCGGCATCCAGCGCACGGTCGAGGATGTGGCCGAGGTCATGCGCCCGATGATGCCCGAAGGCGTGGACATCGACCTGATCCGCACGCGCGCCGAGATGATCACGGATCGGCTGAAGATCCTGCTGGAAAACGGCGCGCAGGGGCTCGTCCTCGTGCTGGTCACGCTGTTTCTGTTCCTCAATGCGCGCACGGCGCTCTGGGTCGCCGCCGGTATCCCGGTCTCGATGCTGACCGCCGTGGCGCTCATGTACGCTTTCGGCCTCACGCTCAACATGATCTCGCTCTTCGCGCTGATCATCACGCTGGGGATCGTGGTGGACGACGCCATCGTGGTGGGCGAACACGCGGATTTTCGGGCGCGACGGCGCGGTGAGACGCCCATCGAGGCCTCCGAGAATGCCGCGCGGCGCATGTTCCTGCCGGTGTTCTGTTCGACCCTGACAACGATCATCGCCTTCTTCGGGCTGACCATGATCGAGGGAAGGTTCGGCGAGTTCATCGCGGACGTGCCGTTTACGGTGATCGCGGTGCTCTTTGCGAGCCTTGTCGAATGTTTCCTGATCCTGCCCAATCACATGGCCCATGCGCTCGCGCATGTGAACAAGGAACATTGGTATGACTGGCCGTCGCGGCAGGTGAACAAGGGCTTTCGCTGGTTTCGCGACCGCGCATTCCGACCCTTCATGGAGATGGTGGTCACGGCGCGTTACGCGGTGCTGGCCGGCGCAGTGCTGATCCTGTCCACGCAGGTCGCTCTCTATATCCGGGGCGACGTGCCGTTCCGGTTCTTCTCGGCCCCCGAGCAGGGAACGATCACGGGCAACTTCGCGATGGTCAACGGCGCCACGCGCGAGGATACGCTGGAGATGTTGCAGATCCTTCAGGCCTCGATCGCCGACGTGGGCGAGGGGCTTGAGGCCGAGCATGGCGTTGCGCCCTTTACCTATGTTTTGACCGAGATCGGCGGTTCGTCGGGACGTGGTCTTGCCAGTGCCGAGGACAAGGACGAAGACCTTCTGGGGTCTGTCACCATCGAGCTGATCGACGCCGATGCGCGGCCCTACACGAGCTTCGACATCGTCTCGGCCCTGACCGACGGGCTTCCGCAGTCGTCGCTTCTCGAGGAGTTCACGTTCCGCGGCGGACGTTGGGGACCGGGGGGCGATGCGATCGACGTGCAGCTCATGGGTGCTGACGCCGCGGTGCTCAAGGCCGCCGCCGAGGCATTGAAGACCGCGCTGGGCGATTTCCCCGAGGTTTCGGCGCTCGAGGACTCGCTCGCTTACGACAAGGAAGAACTTGTTCTAGAAATCACGCCGCAGGGGCAGGCGCTGGGCTTTTCCATCGACGATGTGGGCAGCGAGCTTCGCAACCGGCTGTCAGGGATCGAGGCGGCGACCTATCCGGACGGGATGCGTTCGGCCACGATCCGGGTGCAATTGCCGGACGACGAACTGACGCGGGCGTTTCTGGAGAAAAGCCAGCTTCGGACGGGTGTCGATCTCGTCCCGGTCCGGGTTTTCCACCGTGAACCGCGAGAACGGGCTTCGGGTCGTCACCGTGTCGGGCGACATGGACGAGAGCGACGGCGAACGGGCGAGCCAGATCGAGCTTGCCGTGGAGGACACGATCCTGCCCCAGATTGCCGAGGATTTCGGCGTGGAATACCGGCTGTCGGGGATGAGCGAGCAGGAGGACCAGTTCCTGTCCTCGGCCATGACCGGCTTTGCGCTCTGCCTCGTCGGTATCTTCATCGTGCTGGCGTGGATTTTCTCGAGCTGGACGCGCCCGCTCGTCGTCATGGCGATCATTCCCTTCGGCCTCGTCGGCGCGATATACGGGCATTACCACTGGGACCTTGCGCTTTCGATGTTCTCCATCGTGGGCCTGATCGGGATGGTGGGGATCATCATCAATGACTCCATCGTGCTCGTGTCCACGGTGGACGAATACGCCGAGGATCGCGGCATACGCCATGCGATCGTGGACGCGACGGCGGACCGGCTGCGGCCCGTGTTCCTGACCACGGCGACGACCGTTCTGGGCCTCGCCCCTCTCATGTTCGAGACGTCGCAGCAGGCGGTGTTCCTCAAACCTACGGTGGTGACGCTTGTTTACGGGCTTGGCTTCGGCTTCGTATTGGTGCTGCTCGTGGTGCCCTCGATCCTCGCCATTCAGGAAGACGTGCGGCGGGGCTCGTGCGGCTGGTTGGCGTTGCCGGAGTGGCAGTGGCCGCGCTTTTCGTGGCGACGATGGGCTGGGTGCTCGTCACCGGCGCGCTGCCCTGGGGCGCCGGCGGGATGCTGCTGGCGGCGGGGCTCTTCGTGGCCGGGGCTGGGGTTGTGAGCGTCGTGGCCTACGCGGTCGCGTTCCTGTCGCGGCGGTCGGTGCGGCCAGGCCCGGCGGAGTAAGCTCGGGCCGTCGCGATGGGCGAGGGTCCTCTCGCCGCGCGCGCCGGACCGGCGATCACTCGATCTCGTCGCAGCCCTGAATATCCACGCCGCGTCCCGCGCCAAGCACGGTGAACCGCAGGTCGTTGCCCGCGACCGGGAACGGCTGGCCGGTGGGCGGCACGAGGTCGGCCACGGCCACGAGCGTCGTGCCTTCGCGGTGCTCCATCGCCTCGGAGACCCAGATCGCCGGATCGGAGGCCTCGAACACAACCGCTTCGCGGTCGCTCATCGCGGGCAGCGCCATGCGCGCAGTGACGCGCACACCGTCGCGCAGGTCCTCGCGGGTGCAGGAAACATCGGTGACGCCCGCCTCTTCCTTGGTGTCGGGGCGCTGCGCGAGCGCCGCCTCGATCCGGGGGTCGGCCACGGTGGCGGCGGCCGAAAGATCGACCGCCACCGCGCTTTCGAGCGGCACGCAGATATGTTCGCAGATGCCCATGAGCAGGTCGGCGGACAGTTCCACGTCCTGACCGGCCATTTCGGGCGTGATCTCGATCGGCAGGATCAGCTCGTTGCGGTAGCCGATGGTTTCCAGATCGCCGGTGCCGATGACCTCGGGCACGGGCCAGTGGAAGGTGACACCCCCCAGGTTGGCAGAGCCGGACCAGTCGAAATCAGGTGGGATGCCACCTTCGCCGGGGGCACGCCAGTAGGTTTCGAGGAGAGTTTCCTCGGTGGTCGTGTTGGCCGACGGGGAAAACGTCTGGGCAAGCGCGGTGCCGCCGGTGGGCAGGCCCGTCGAAAGGCCAAGAGTCAGTCCCGTGGACAGGAGTGTGGTCAGGAGAAGCGTTCTCATCATGCCTTGGATATAGACGAGCGCCGCCCATGGAGAAGTCACATTCCCGACAAGCTATAGCGAGCGGCTGTAACGTTGCAGGAAGGTTGCAACCCGGCTCTTGCGCAAGCGGGGGGCACGTGCCCATCTTGGGATCATGGATGCGTTTCCCGAAGACCTTACCGGCAAGTTGCTGGTCGCGATGCCCGGCATGGGCGATCCCCGTTTCGACCATTCGGTCGTGTTCCTCTGCGCCTATTCGGACGAGGGGGCGATGGGGCTCATCATCAACAAGGAGGTACCGGAGGTGTCGTTGAACGACCTTCTGGACCAATTGGACATCGACCGGGGACGCGCGAGCGACGGCATCCGGGTGCATTTCGGCGGTCCGGTCGAGGGCGGGCGCGGCTTTGTGCTCCATACCGACGAATACAACGGCGGCCTTGGCTCGCTGTTGATCGAAGACGGCTACATGATGACCGCGACCAAGGATATCCTCGTTGACATGGCCGTGGGCCGGGGGCCGGCGCGCGCGCTGACGGCGCTGGGTTACGCGGGCTGGGGTCCGGGGCAGCTCGAAAGCGAGTTGCAGGAGAACGCATGGCTCACGGTGGATGCCGACATGGCCATCGTGTTCGATCCGGACCTCGAGACGAAATGGACCAAGGCACTGGCCAAGCTGGGCATCGACCCCTTGGTCCTGTCGAGCGAAGGCGGCACCGCCTGAGTGTGGCCGGACCGTGCCAGCGGTCCGGCTCTTGTGCCTCCTTAGACCTCCATGGTCACGAAACCGTCCGCGTCCGGCATGATGCCCGGCATCCAGGCGATTTCCCACGCATGTCCGTCCGGGTCCGCGACATAGCCGCGATAGCCGCCGTGGGGCGGTTCGTCGGGCGCACGCACGAGCGTCGCGCCGCCCGCGAGGAGCCGCGCGATGACCTTGTCAACCGCGCCCCGTGTGAGGACGTTATGGGCGAGCGAAAACGCGCCCTGTGATGCAAGGGGGCGACCGCCCATATCCTCCTCCAGCGCGCGCTGGGGAAAGGTGGACAGGAGAAAGCCGTTCATCTGGTAGAAGATGGTCATGTCGTTTTCCCAGACGGGCGACCAGCCGAAGGCCTGCGTGTAAAAGGCCCGCGACCGGGGGAGATCGGCGACGCCGAGTGTGATGAGGGAGAGGGATTGGAGCATGTTGCAACCTTTCAAATCACCCCGCGATATGCGGGGCGTTCAAGGTCACGGGACTCGCGAGCGATCCGAAGACGAGACCGCCGGGCCAGGACCTGTAGCGGGGCTACAGAGGCCGGGCGAACCGCACCGGCTAAACCTTTTCTGACTTGGCCACGGTAGCACGCTCAGAGGCTTTCCTCAATCGACCAGCCACCGTCGATGATCAGCGTCTGGCCGGTGGTCCAGGCTCCCGCGCGCGATCCGAAGTAAAGCGCGGCCCCGGCGATGTCGTCGGGTTCGCCGAGACGTTTCAACGAATAGGAGCGCGCGATGGCTTTTTCCCGTTCCGGGTCCTCGTAGAGCGCCGAGGCGAATTTCGTCTTGACCACGGCGGGGGCGATGCCGTTCACCCGGATGTTGTCGCGCCCATAGGCGGTGGCCAGATTGCGCACGATCTGGGCGTCGGCGGCTTTGGTCACCGCATAGATGCCAAGGTTCTTGGACCCCTTGAAGGCGGCGATGGACGAGATGATTACGATGGCCCCGTCGCGACGCGCCTGCATTCCCGGCACCACCGCGCGGCAGAGCCGCATGTTGGACCGGATGTTGACCGCGATCGTCTTGTCGAAGGCGTCGTCGGGCGTGTCGAGGAACGGCCCCATGTAGGGGTTCACGGCGGCGTTGCAGACGAGGATATCGACGGCGCCCACCTGTTTTTCCGCCTCGCTCACCAGCCGGTCGATGTCGGCATCTTCGGCGATATTGGCGGCGATGGGGGTGGCGCGCCCGCCGCCCCGCGCGTTGATCTCATCCGCGACGGCGTCGCAGGCGTCGACCTTGCGGGACGAGATGACGACATTCGCGCCCGCCTCGGCGTAGGCCATGGCGATGGCCTTGCCGATCCCGCGGGTGGACCCGGTGACGAGGGCGGTTTTCCCCGCCAAATCAAAGAGCGAATGGGTCATGCGATCTTGACCACCTGCTTGCCGAAGTTGCCGCCCTTGAGCATCGACATGAAGGTCTCGGGCGCGTTTTCGAGGCCCTCCGCCACGTCCTCGGTATACTTGATCGTGCCGTTGGCGACGAGCGGTGCCACCTCTTCGAGGAAGGCGGGAAACTTGTCCCAGTGGTCCGAGATGATGAAGCCATGCGCCACCGCCCGCTGGACGAGGAGCGTGCGCCAGAGTTTCGGCAGGTCATAGCGTTCGGCGCTGGCCGCCCCGTCGTAATAGGCGATCATGCCGCAGATCGGCATCCGGCCAAAGACGTTGAGGTTGGGCAGAATGCCCTCGAGCACCCGGCCACCGACGTTCTCGAAATAGACGTCGATCCCGTCCGGACAGGCCGCCGCGATCTGTTCGCGGGCGTCCTTGGCATCCTTGAAGCCCCGGTGGTCGAGGCATTCGTCAAAGCCGAACACCTCTTTCGCGTGGGCGCATTTCTTGTCGCCCCCCGCGATGCCCACGACGCGCAGGCCCTTGTGTTTCGCATATTGCCCGACCATCGAGCCCACGGGGCCGGTCGCGGCGGCGACGACCAGCGTTTCGCCGGCATTGGGTTTGCCGATGGCGGTCAGGCCATACCAGCCGGTGAAGCCGGGCATCCCGAGAACGCCCAGTGCGGTGGTCTCGGGGATGCCCTCGGGCAGCTTGCGAAGCGCCTTAGCCTTTTGCACGGAATGCGTGGTCCAGCCGGTCTGGCCAAAGACCTTGTCGCCCACCTTGAGGTGCGGGGAATGGGACTCGATGACCTCGCCCACCGTGCCGCCCTCCATCACGCCGTCCACCTCGACGGGCGCGGCATAGGATTTCGCGGCATCCATACGTCCGCGCATGTAGGGGTCGAGCGACATGGCCGTCACGCGCACAAGAACCTCGCCCTCGCCGGGCTCGCGCAGGGTCACCTCTTCCAGCCGGAAATTCTCGGCCGAGACCGCGCCCTCGGGGCGGCTGGCCAGAACGATCTGCTTCGCAGTCACGGACATTTATGCTTTCCTTCTCGCTGTGTCTTGCGGATACTCGGAGTTGAAACAAAGTTTCGCAAGGCAAAACGGACGCAAGTCTGACGGGTGACGCGACGGAGGAGGAACCATCGCTTGCCCGGACACTCAAAGGGAGGAACATGATGCTTGGCATGATGATGCATCGGCCGTTGTCGATCATCTCGCTGCTGGAATACGCGGCGGAAGCGCACCCGGATGCGGGAATGGTCTCGGTCAGGACCGAGGGCGACCTGCACCGCCAAAGCTACCGCGAGTGTTTCGCGCGCACCGCGCAGCTTGCCCACGCTCTGGGAAAGCTGGGGGTGAAACCAGGTGACCGGGTCGCGACGCTGGCTTGGAACGGCTACCGGCACCTTGAGCTTTATTATGCAATTTCGGGGAGTGGCGCGATCTGTCACACGATAAACCCCCGGCTTTCGGCGGAGCAGGCGATCTATATCATCAACCACGCCGAAGACAGCGTGATCTTCGTCGATACGCATTTCGTGCCGATCATTGCGGGGCTGAAAGAGCATCTGCCCTCCGACCTCAAGGTCGTGATCATGACCGACCGGGCGCATATGCCCGACACGGAATTCGAGGCGCTCTGCTACGAGGAATTGCTCGACGGACAGCCGACGACCTACGACTGGCCGGAGATGGACGAGAACACGGCCTCGGGCCTGTGCTATACCTCGGGCACCACGGGGAACCCGAAGGGCGCGCTCTACTCGCATCGCTCGAACGTGCTTCATGCGCTCATGGTAGCGGCGATCATGGGGCCGGGATTGGGGCAGGGGGCAAACGTGCTGCCCGTCGTGCCGCTCTTTCATGTCAATGCCTGGGGCCTGCCTTACGTCGCGCCGCTCCTGGGCGTGAACCTGATCTTTCCCGGTGCAGCGATGGACGGACCGTCGATCTTCAAGCTCATGGACAGCGAAAAGGTCTATTCCGCCTGGGGTGTGCCGACGATCTGGATGGGACTTCTGGCCGAAATCAAGGCGCAGGGCCGCCCCCCCGAAGGTTTTGGCGACGTGGTGATCGGCGGTTCCGCCGCGCCACGGTCGATGATCCAGAAGTTCGAGGAGATGGGCGTCAACGTGAACCACGCCTGGGGGATGACCGAGATGTCCCCCATCGGCACCCATGGGGCGCAGCCGCCGCGGGTCAATGCGCTGCCGATGGAAGAAAAGCTCGACATCAAGCAGCGCCAGGGCCGCCGCTGCTGGGGCGTGGATCTCAAGATCGTGGGCGACGACGGTCAGCGCCAGCCCCATGACGGCAAGGCCATCGGCGAGCTTTTCGTGCGCGGCAACGCGGTCGTCTCGGGCTACTTCAAGAACGAGGAAGCGAGCGCCAAGGCGATGGACGCGGACGGCTGGTTCGGTACCGGCGATGTCGCCTCGATCAGCCCGGATGGCTACCTGACCATTCAGGACCGGGCCAAGGACCTGATCAAGTCGGGTGGCGAATGGATCTCGTCCATCGACCTCGAGAACGTCGCGATGGCGCATCCCGGGATCGCCAGTTGCGCGGCCATTGGGGTCAGGCACCCGAAATGGGACGAGCGTCCTGTTCTGGTCGCCGTGGCGGCAGACGAGTCGAAACCCACCCTCGACGACCTGCGCGATCACATGGGCGAGCATTTCGCCAAGTGGCAGCTGCCCGACGATATCATCTGGGTCGATGCCCTGCCGCTCACCGCGACCGGCAAGGTGTCGAAGCTGACCCTTCGGCAACAGTTGTCGGATTACAAGCATCCCGAGGTGGCGTAAACAAGACTGCCAGTATAGGCTGATGCCAACCAAACCAAAGAAGGGCGGGTTTTCGGACCCGCCCTCATCAATTCACGCCGGGGTGGATGAAAATGGCATATGACGGGCGGCTTCGCGAAGACAGGGGATATGAAATCGAGGTCCGCCTCTGGGTGCGTCCGGGGGAGGATGCCGGCTTTCAGGACTACGAAAGCCGCACCTTCGCGATCATGGCGCGGCATGGGGCACGGGTGCTTGATGTCACGCGGCCCGGTCTTGCGTCAGGTCCGCACGAGATCCACCGCCTGCGTTTTCCGTCGCAGGAAGCCTTTTCCGCCTACCGCGACGATCCGGCGCTCATCGCGCTGTCGGACATGCGGGCGCGCGTGGTGCAGAAGACCGAGTTTTCCGTCTAGTCCTTCGCAAGCCCCTGCGCGGCGGCGAGCGCGTTCAAACCGGACATGAGCGTGTCGAGGTCGGTCGTCGTCTCGGCCTCGATCCTGCGTTGCGCGGCGGCCCAGCCTTCGGCGCCTTGAACCAGCGTCGTCTCACCCTTGTCCGTCAGAACCAGCACCTTCTTTCGCTTGTCGCGGGCGTGATCGGCGCGGATCACGTAGCCATCGCGCTCGAGCGGCATGAGAAGGCGCGAGACAGCGCTTTGTTCGAGGTCGAGGTATTTCGACAGCTTCGCCACCGTTGGTGCGCGCAGGCCCTTGATCCAGGCCATCGCCCCCAGTTGCGACATGCTCAGGCCAGTGTCCGCGATCGCCGCGTCATAAAGCCGGAACATCCGGCGAGACGCACGGCGCGCGGCGAGGCAGTAGCAGTTGCCGGTCAGAAGTTCGGCAAGCTGGGGCGAGAGATGTGCCGTCACGTCAGGTCGCTTCCTCATTGACTCGATGCATATGCATGTGTTTCCATGTATATGCATTTAATCGGAGGATGTCCAATGTTCGATGAGCTGCCGAGGCCCGAGATCAATGTCGGCCCGCCCGACTTCGCGACCCTCGCCGGAATGGACGGCCTGACGATCATGCGGGGGGTGATCGCGGGCGAGCTGCCTGCGCCCTCGATCGCGGAGACGATGAACTTCTGGGTCTGTGCGGCGGAGGTCGGGCATGTGGAGTTCCGCGGCGAACCCGATGTGCGGCACATGAACCCCTTGGGCACGGTGCATGGCGGCTGGGCAATGGCGCTCCTGGACAGCGTGCTGGGGTGCGCGGTCCATACGACCTGCGCGCCGGGTGAGGGTTTCGTGTCGATGGATACGGCGGTGAAATTCGTGCGGCCCCTGATGCCCGGCATGGGTCAGCTGCGCGCCGTGGCGACGGTGCAGACGCGGGGCAGGCGCGTGGCCAATGTCGAGGGACGGGTCGAGAGCCAGGACGGCAAGGTGCTGGCGCTGGGCACCTCGACCTGTTTCATCCAGCCGCTGGGCGGATAGGGATTCTGGATCGCGCGGGGCTTTCCTTCCTTTGTCCCCACGCGTGTCGCCGGCGGAAGGGCGGTCCCGACGGGGGCCGCCCTTTTCTGCTGTGTTGCGCCGCCTTTGGCGTCGCGCCGGTGGGGGGCTAGCCCCCCACGCCCCCCAGGATACTTATGAACCAGAGAAGGGACACCGGGGCGCGTTAACCTTAATGCCGAATAACGTGACGCCTTGGTCCATCGCCGAACCGGGCGCCGTCGCCTGCCGCATCTTGCCCAGGGGGCAATGTCGCCACGACTGCGCCGGAGGATCACACTTCGAGCCATTCCGCGCGCACGTCGTCGCGGGTGCGGAAATCCTCGGGCGTGCCGCCGTAGACGATCTCGCCATGGCCCATGACATAGACGCGGTGAGCGATCCTGAGCGCGATGGAGAGCTTCTGTTCGATGAGCAGAATGGCCACCCCGGTCTTGGCAATCTCGGCGATCATGTCGCCGATCTGCTGCACGATCTTGGGGGCGAGCCCCTCGGTCGGCTCGTCGATGATGATGAGGTCCGGGTCGCCCATCAGGGTGCGGCACATGGTGAGCATCTGCTTTTCGCCCCCCGACAGAACGCCCGCCTGATTGTCGGCGCGCGCCCGCAGGTTGGGGAACATGTCGAGCATCTGGTCGATCGAGTATTTGCCCGGGTTCTTCATGTCCTTCACGCCGAGCACGAGGTTCTGGCGCACTGTCATGGTCGGGAAAATGTCCCGGCTTTCGGGCACGTAGCCCAGCCCGAGCCGCGCGATCTTGTGGCTTTCCAGGCCCGAGGGCGGTGGTGGACCGCCCCACGCCGTTGCGGCCCAGAAGCGCAATGACCTCGCCCGGCATGATCTCCATGTTCACGCCGTGAAGCACGTGGCTCTTGCCGTAGTAGGCATGGAGGTCGCGGACCTCGAGCATGGGGGTCATGTCGGTCATGCCGGTTCTCCTTCGGCTGCGAGGTGGTCGGCTTCGTCGCCCAGATAGGCTTCGATCACGCGGGGGTCGCCGCGAATCTCGGAGGGTTTGCCGGTGGCGATGATCTCGCCGTAGACGAGCACAGAAATCCGGTCGGCAAGACCGAAGACCACGTTCATGTCATGTTCGACGATGACGAGCGTCTTGCCCACGGTCGCCTTTTCGATGAGCGCGATGGCGCGGTCGGTTTCAGTGTTGGACATGCCCGCGGTGGGTTCATCCAGCAGGATCACATCGGCGCCCCCCGCGATGGTGATCGCGATTTCGAGAGACCGCTGGTCGGCGTAGGGCAGGAGCGACGCGGGCACGTTGGCCTTGTCGATGAGCCCGCATTGCTCGAGGATTTCGGCCGTCTTTTGTTGCACAGGTTTGTTCGAGCCGATGTTCTTCCAGAAGGCATAGCCCTGTCCCATGGAATGCAGCACGCCGCAGCGCACGTTTTCGCGCACCGTCATGTTGGTAAAGATGTTGGAGACTTGGAAGGACCGCGACAGGCCGCGCCGGTTGATCTCATGCGCGGGCATGCCCGAGACGACTTCGCCGTTGAGGCTCACCGTGCCGCTGGTCGGCGTGTAGAGGCCCGAGATCAGGTTGAAGAGCGTGGATTTCCCCGCGCCGTTGGGTCCGATGATCGCGTGGCGTTCGCCTTGTTCGATGGTGAGGTTCACGTCGTTGATGATATGGGCCGGGCCGAAGCTCTTGTTCAGCCCCTCGAGTTTGAGGGCGGGGGTGCTCATTGGCTGGCCTCCTCGGGACGGTTGGCGTAGCGGGTGAGCGCGACGCCAGCCACGCTCGCCACGAGGACGATGATCCAGGTCAGCACATCGGTGTGCCCGAGGTGGATGCCGAAGGGTTCGTAGACATGGCCGTAGCCATTGGACCAGCGGACCGAGACCTCGACGAGCACGATGAGGCCCAGAAGCATGAGGAGGATGCCTCCCAGTTGCATCATCAGCTTGGCCAGGTAGGCCGAGGGGTTCGGTCCGGTCACGCCGTGCCAGATGCCAAAGACGATGCCGGCGATGCCACGGGGCGCGAACATCACGATGGCGATGAAGAGCACGCCAAGGTAGAGCAGCCACGCCTCGGTGAAGTCCGACATCATCGACTGCATGTAGGTCAGCAGGATCGCCCCGAAGATCGGACCCACGAAGTAGGTGATGCCACCGACATAGGCCATGATCAGGACGAAACCCGAGGGCGCGAGCGACAGGTTGATCGGGGTAAAGATCTCGTAGTTCACCGCCGCCATGCCGCCTGCGACACCGGCGAAGCCGCCCGCGAAGACGAAGACGAAGTAGCGCACGGTCTGGGGGTTGTAGCCGATGAACTGCACGCGCTGGGAATTGTCGCGCTGCGCCTCGGAGAGTTTGCCCAGCGGGGTGCGGGTGAAGCCATACATGAGGGCGATGCCGACGACGGTCCAGAAGGCGATGAACCAGTAGACGTCCGAGATGGGACCAAGGGACAGGCCGAACATCTCTGGCCCGTTCATCCGGTCGCCCGACACGCCCTGTTCGCCGCCGAAGAGGCTGTCGAACATGTAGGACCCGGCATAGACCAGTTCCGCGATGCCCAATGAGATCATGGCAAAGGTCGTGCCCGCCCGGCGGCAGGAGGGCCAGCCGATGATGGCGGCGGCGGCAGCGCCGCCCACGAAGCCGACGATGGGCAGGAAGAACACCGGGAAGCTGCCCCAGAGGCCGACGCCGTCCTCGATCCAGTTGAGCGCGTGCATGCAGAGGTAGCCGCCCAGGCCGAAATAAACCGCATGGCCGAAGGACAAGAGCCCGCCCTTGCCCAGGATCATGTTGTAGGAGAGCGCAAAGACGATGTTGATGCCCATCTGGTGCATGAGCGTGTACATCGTGCGGCTGGGTCCGACCATGGGAATGGCCAGAAGGATGGCCGCAAAGATCAGTATGGGCAGCGTGCGCTGGCGAAACTTCGCGCCGGTCGAGGGGGCGAGGTCGTAGGTGGTGGTTGCGTCGCTCAAAGCTCTTTCTCCCCCATGAGGCCGCGTGGGCGGAAGATCAGGATCAGGACAAGCAGCAGGAAGGGCAGCATCGGTCCAAGGGACGAGATGTTGATCTGGCCGACCTCCATCGCCTCTGTCAGACCGAGGAAGCCGAAGATGTCGGCAAAGCTCGCGTTGATGCCGACGGCGAAGTTCTGCAAGAGCCCGATGAGGAGCGAGGCGAGGAAGGCGCCTTCGAGCGACCCGATGCCGCCGACCACGACGACGACAAAAACGATGGGACCCATCTGGATCGCCATGGCCGGATCGGTGACGAAGATGTTGCCCGCGATGACGCCTGCAAGCCCCGCGAGCGCGCAGCCGATGCCGAAGACGGTCATGAAGATGAGCGGCACGTTATGGCCAAGATGGCCCACCATGTTGGGGTGGCTCAGGGCTGCCTGAATGATCAGGCCCGCGCGGGTTTTCTTGAGCAAGAGCCACAGACCTACGAGCATCGAGATGGCAACGAACAGCATGAACATGCGGTAGGCCGGGAAGGACGCGCCGTAGACGGTGAAGGCCGGGAAATTCAGGAGATCCGGGATGCGGTAGTCCACCGAGGTCTTGCCCCAGATGATCTTGACGATTTCTTCGATGAGATAGGCGAGACCGAAGGTGAAGAGCAGTTCCGCCACATGGCCATTGGCGTGGACCCGGCGCAACCCGTAGCGTTCCACGACCGCGCCGACGAGGCCGACGAGGACGGGCGCGAGAAAGAGCGCGATCCAGAAGCTGGTGGCCCCCATGATGGTATAGGCGAAATAGGCACCGAGCATGTAAAAGCTCGCATGTGCGAAGTTGAGAACGCCCATCATCGAGAAGATGAGCGTCAGACCTGACGACAGCATGAACAGCAGCAGGCCGTAAATCACACCGTTGAGCAGTGCGAATACGATGGTTTCCATTGGAGCCTCGTTCCGGTGGAAGGGTGGCATGTGAACGGGGCGCCGCGCGGCACGGCACGACGCCCCGAAAGGTCCCGTTCTGATCGGGTCAGGCGCTTATTCGGGGCGCTCCATTTCACAGGTGGTGGGCTGTTCGGCGGCTGCCGCCTCGATCGTGCCCTGATCCACCAGCGTCCAGCCGAAGGTGGTGTTGTCGACCGGATAGGTCACGCCATCGGCGACGGTCGAGATATAGAGGTTCTGCTGAACCTGATGGTCGTCGGCCCGCATGGTGAAGGGACCGTAGGCGCCTTCGATGGTGAGACCTTCCATTGCCTTGGCCACCGCGATGGGTTCGACGGAGCCCGCGGCCTCGGCAGCGGCGTCGAACATGTTCATCGCCATGAAGGCACGGTGGTAGTAGTAGTCATAGTCCGGGAAGCGCTGCTTGTATTCCTCGATCAGCGCGTTCTGCTCGGGCGAGGCTTCGATGTTGGTGATGCCCTCGGAGACCTGATAGAGCCGGTTCACGCCACCCTCGGCCAGCGCCGAGACAGCGCCCTTGGAGCCGCCGTAGAACGTGAGGTAGGGGATTTCCGAGCCGGATTCCGCTGCCGCTTTCATCAGAAGCTGCATGTCGGCGCCCCAGTTGCCGGTGATGACCGCGTCAGCGCCCGACGAGATGATCTTCTGGATATAAGGGGTGAAGTCGGTGACCTTCGCGAGCGGGTGAAGCTCGTTTCCGACGATCTCGATGTCCGGGCGCTTTTCGGTGAGCTGCGCTTCCGCGGCGGCGGCAACGGCCTGACCGAAGACATAGTCTTGGCCGATCAGATAGACCTTCTTGATCTCGTCATGGGATTTGATCCAGTCGGTGATCGCGGCCATTTTCATGTCGGCATGGGCATCGAAACGGAAATGCCAGAAGCTGCACATCTCGTTGGTGAAGGCGGGCGTCACGGCGGCGTAGTTGAAGAACAGCACCTCTTCGCCCGGGTTGCGCGCGTTGTGCTTGTTCACCGCCTCGATGATCGCGGCGGCCACGGACGAGCCGTTGCCCTGAAAGATGAACCGCGCGCCGTCGTCGATGGCCTTCTGAAGCTGCACGAGGCTTTCCTTGGGATCGACCTTGTTGTCGTAGCCCGTCACCTCGATCATGTCGCCGTTCACGCCGCCATTGGCGTTGATGTGTTCGGCGGCCAGCTGGAAGCTCGTATAGGCCGCTTCGCCCGACGGCCCCATGGGGCCGGACAGCGGGTCGATGAACGCCATCTTGATGGTGTCCGCATGGGCCGCGCCGACAGCTGCGCCCATCGCGATGGCAGACGTCGCCGCCGCCAGAATGGCGGTTTTCCGAATGTTCATTGGTATCCTCCCTTTGGTGGCGCGGCGTTCCTCCTCGCCGCGTCCTGTGGGTATCCAAGACAACCTGCCTCAACCTGTCAAGGAATTTGTGAAACTCAATTTTGCATTGCAAAACTAATCCGCTTTATGTCGGTATGGAGGAAACGGGAGGAGAATCACCCATGGCTGATGGGGGACAGGAAAGTCTTGCGGCTTTCCGGGACGAGATCGCTGACTGGATAGACCGGAACGCCCCCGCCGACGTGCGCGGGCGCGACTTTGACGAGAGCGACATCTGCTGGGGTGGGCGCAACTTCGTGTTCAAGTCCGAGGGGCAGAAGCTCTGGATGGACCGCTGCTCGGCACGCGGTCTGACGGCGCCGCGTTGGGATACCGCATATGGCGGAGCGGGGTTCACGCGCGCCCAGGAAAAGGTCTGGCTCGAGGAGCTGGCGCGGCTGCGGGTAAAGAAACCGCTTGAGAGCTTTGGCCTGTGGATGCTTGGCCCTGCGCTTCTGGCCTTCGGCACCGAGGAGCAGAAACGCCACTACCTGCCGCAGATCACGCGCGGCGAAATCCGCTGGTGTCAGGGGTATAGCGAACCGGGGGCGGGATCGGACCTCGCAAGCGTTCAGACCTTTGGCGCGGACAAGGGCGATCACTGGCTGGTCAACGGGCAGAAGATCTGGACCTCTTACGCCGACAAGGCCGACTGGATCTTTGCCCTCGTGCGCACGGACCGCGAGGCGGCCAAGCACAAGGGGATTTCGTTCCTGCTCGTGGACATGACGACGCCGGGGATTTCAACGCGGCCGATCAGGCTCATCTCCGGCAAGTCGCCGTTCTGCGAGACCTTCTTTGACGACGTTGTGATCCCCAAGGACCAGATCGTGGGCGAGGTGAACCGGGGCTGGGACGTGGCCAAGCACCTGCTCACCCATGAGCGCGAGATGATCGGGGGCGGTGGATCGGGCGCGATCGGGGCGCGGTCGATCGGGTCGGTGCTGGCAGATGGTGACATCACCGATCCGCACACCGTGGCTCGCGCGCAGAAGCTGGAAATCGACAGCCTCGCCTTCGGCCTGACCATGGAGCGTTACAGGGACTTGGCCAAACAGGGCGGCGTCGGCCACGCGAGCGCGATGCTCAAATACTACGGCACGGAACTGAACAAGGACCGGTACGAGCTGCTCATGACGGCGGGCGGGTCCGATGCCCTGGCGTGGGACGGGAAATACGGCGCCCTCGCGCCCGAATGGCTGCGCACCAAGGCCAATTCCATCGAAGGCGGCACGTCCGAGGTCATGCTCGACATCCTGTCCAAGCGTGTTCTCGAACTGCCGGGTGAATGACATGACCGCATTGATACCGACCGAAGACGAAGTGATGCTGCGCGACGCCGCGCGCGCGTTCTGCGAGGCCGCTGGCGTGGCGAACCTACGCGCCGTGCGCGACGCGGGCAAACCCTATGATGCCGACCTCTGGGCCGAGATGGTCGCGATGGGCTGGGCGGGCGTGCTGGTGGGCGAAGACGAGGGCGGGTCCGACATGGGCTTTGCCGCCGCCAACGTGTTGGCGGAGGAGATGGGACGCTCGCTCATTGCCTCGCCTTTCCTCTCTTCTGCCGTGATCGCGGCGACGGCACTGCGCCGGGCGGGGCGTTCGGCGGCGGCGATTGCGGATGGGACCGCGACCTATGCGCTCGCGCTCGACGAGACCCGCAAGTTCGCGCCCGAGGCGACGGCGATGGAGGCGCGGGCATTGGGCAACGGCTTCGTCCTGACAGGTAGCAAGGCCTTCGTCGCTGAAGGGACGAGCGCCTCACGCCTGCTGGTTTTGGCCCGTGCCGAGGCGGGGCTCACGCTTTTTGATATAGACGCCGAGAGCGCCGGGCTCAGCCGCGACAGGCTCGCCCTCGTGGACAGCCGCGATCATGCCGCGCTGCGCTTCGAGGGGGTCGAGGCGACGGGGGACGACGTGGTGGGCGAGGTCGGCGGCGGTCTTGTCGCGCTGGGCCCTGCTCTCAGGGCCGGGCAGGCGACGATTTCCGCCGAACTCCTTGGCCTGTCCGTCGGTGCCTTCGCGATGACCACGGGCTATCTCAAGGAGCGCAAGCAATTCGGCCGGGTGATCGGCAGCTTCCAGGCGCTACAGCACCGCGCCGCGCATCTCTTCAGCGAGATCGAGGTGACGGCCTCGGCCATCGCTCACGCGGGCCGGATGCTGGACGCCGACCCGGACAACGCCGACCTCGCGGTCTCGCTCGCCAAGGCGCGGGCCTCGGAGACCGCCGGTCTCGCGGTGCGCGAGGGGGTCCAGATGCACGGCGGCATCGGGATGACCGACGAATACGACATCGGCTTTTACATGAAACGCGCGCGGGTCGGGGCCGAGTGGCTAGGCGACTACGGCTACCACGCCGGACGCGTCGCGGCATTGAAAGGACAGGCAGCGGCATGAACCTGACACCCGCTTCACTTTTCGATCTGACGGGCAAGGTGGCGCTTGTCACGGGTGGCTCCTCCGGCATCGGGCGCATGGCGACGGAGGGGCTGGCCGCCGCGCAGGCCGGTGTCGATGCGCTGGCGGCCGAGGTCGCGGACCGGACCCCGAGGCTTCATATCCTCATGAACAACGCGGGCCGCACCTGGGGCGCGCCGCTGGGGGACTTTCCCTGGGAAGGCTGGGGCAAGGTCACCGACCTGAACCTGGCGGGCATGTTCCAGCTGACGCAGGCGCTCCTGCCCATTCTGAGCGCATCCGCGACCGAGGACGACCCGGCGCGCATCGTGAACACCGGCTCGGTCATGGGAGAGGTCGAGACCGGCGGCTCGGCCTATTCCTACGCCGTGTCCAAGGCAGGGGTGCACCACATGACGCGCATCCTCGCAAATGAACTGGCCGCGCGGCAGATCACCGTCAATGCCATCGCGCCGGGGCCGTTCAAGTCGAAGATGACCGCCTTCGCGCTGACCGACACCGCGCAGGCCGGCCGAACCGCCGACCGCGTGCCGATGGGCCGCCTGGGCGAGCCCGGCGACATCGCGGGGGCGCTGCAATACCTGTGCTCGCGCGCGGGGGCCTATGTCACCGGCGCGATCCTGCCGCTCTCGGGGGGCATCAACGTGCAGTCCCCGGCCACGCTGTTCTCGGAGTGAGACGATGAAGCTCGATGACTTTCGCAACCTTGTCGGCCAGGAGGTCGGCGTCTCGGACTGGTTCGAGATCACGCAAGACCAGATCGACGCCTTCGCGCAGGCCACCCATGACCACCAGTTCATCCACGTGGACCCGGAGGCCGCGGCGAAAACGCCCTTTGGCGGCACCATCGCGCATGGGTTTCTCACGCTCTCGCTCTTGTCCGCCATGGTCTACGACGCGCTCCCGCGGGTCGATGGGGTCACGATGGGCGTGAACTACGGGATGAACCGGATGCGGTTTATCTCCCCCGTCAAGGTGGGGAGCCGGGTGCGCGGGCGCTTCGTGCTCAAGGCCTGCGACACCTCGAAACCCGGCGAGTTCACGACGACCACCGATGTCACGGTCGAGATCGAGGGCCAGGACAAGCCCGCGCTCGTCGCCGAGTGGATCGGGCGCAGGTACATGGGAGAGGCGGCATGAGCCTTCGGTTCGATGGACAGGTGGCGATCGTCACGGGGGCGGGCGCCGGGCTTGGCCGCTGTCACGCGCTTGGGCTTGCCGAACGCGGTGCGGCGGTGGTCGTGAACGATCTGGGTGTGACGACGGATGGTCAGGCGTCGGGTTCGGACGCCGCCCATGCGGTGGTCGAGGAAATCCGCGCGATGGGTGGCCGCGCGATGGCGAATGGCGCCGACGTGACGGACTTTGACGCCGTGCAGGCCATGGTGGACGCGGCGATTGCCGAGTTCGGGCAGGTCGACATCCTCGTGAACAACGCCGGTATCCTGCTCGACAAGAGCTTCGCCAAGATGGAGATGCCGGCCTTCAAGAAGGTCGTGGACGTGCATCTCTTCGGCACCGCCAACTGCTGCAAGGCGGTCTGGGGCCATATGGCCGAGCGCGGCTATGGGCGGATTGTCGTCACCACGTCGTGCTCGGGCCTGTACGGCAACTTTGGCCAGTCGAACTACGGCGCGGCCAAGGCGGGCGTCGTTGGCCTTATGAACACGCTCGCCATCGAGGGCGCGAAAAAGGACATCCGCGTGAACACGCTCGCCCCCACGGCGGCGACGCGGATGACCGAAAGCCTGCTGACGCCCGAAACGCTCGCGCTCTTGCAGCCCGAGACGATCACGCCGGGGCTGCTGGCGCTGGTGGCGGAAGACGCGCCGACCAAGATGATCCTTGGTGCGGGCGGCGGATGTTTTGCGGAAATCCGCATCACCGAGACACAGGGCGTGGCCCTTCTGGACGAGGATCTCACGCCCGAGGGCGTCATCGCTGCGATGGACCGTATTCGCGACCCCGAAGGGGCCGAAGTCATGGACAACGCTTTCTCGCAGACTCGCAAATACGCGCGGGGCGGGGCCGCTGCGCGGGGGCTGCCGCTTCCGNNCTTCCGTGGAACGATATTTAAGGAAGGACAGACAACATGCGTGACGCCGTCATCGTATCGACCGCACGGACCCCGATCGGCAAAGCCTATCGCGGGGCCTTCAACAACACCCATGCGCAGGAGCTGATCGGCCATGCGGTGAAACATGCCGTGTCGCGCGCGGGCCTCGAGGGCCACGAGGTGCAGGACTGCGTCATCGGCACCGCGATCCAGCAGGGTTCGACCGGGGGCAACATCGGGCGTCAGGCGGTCATCCGCGCTGGCCTTCCGACGAGCGTGGCGGGGATGAGCATGGACCGGCAATGCGCGTCCGGCATGATGGCCATCGCAACGGCGGCCAAGCAGGTCGTGCATGACGGGATGGAGGTCGCCATCGGCGGCGGGGTCGAGAGCATCAGCCTTGTCCAGAACCAGAACATGCGGACGGACCACCTGCGCGATCCCTGGATCAAGGAGAATATGCCCTCGCTTTACATGAGCATGCTGGAGACGGCCGAGATCGTGGCGGAGCGTTACGGCGTGACCCGCGAGGATCAGGACGCCTACGCGTTGCAAAGCCAACAACGCACGGCAGCGGCGCAGGCGGCGGGCAAGTTCGACGACGAGATCGTGCCGCTGACCTCGACCCAGGCCGTGATCGACAAGGCGACGAAAGAGGTCTCTTACGCCGAAGTGACGCTGGAGCGGGACGAGGGCAACCGTCCCTCGACGACGCTCGAGGACCTGCAAAGCCTGTCGCCTGTGTTCAAGGACGGGATCGCCGTCGAGCAGGGCAAATTCATCACCGCAGGCAATGCCTCGCAGCTTTCCGATGGGGCTTCCGCCGCCGTGATCATGGAGGGCAAGCTCGCCGAGAAGCGCGGGCTTGCCCCGCTCGGGCGCTATGTCGGCGTCATGGCTGCTGGCCTCGACCCCGACGAAATGGGCATCGGGCCGATCTTTGCGGTGCCGAAGCTCCTCGAAGCGCATGGGCTCAAGATGGACGACATCGGGCTGTGGGAATTGAACGAGGCTTTCGCCTGCCAGGTCCTTCACTCCGCCCGAGTGCTGGGCATCCCGAACGAGATCCTGAACGTGAACGGCGGGGCGATTTCCGTGGGCCACCCGTACGGGATGTCGGGCGCCCGGATGGTCGGCCATGCATTGATCGAGGGCAAGCGCCGGGGCGCGAAATATGTCGTCTGCACCATGTGCGTGGGCGGCGGCATGGGGGCCGCTGGCCTCTTCGAAGTATTGTAAGGAGATACGGGCATGAGCATGGATTTGGGCGTCACCGACAAGGTGCAACCGCTGATCGACGCCGTTCGCAAGATGATGGCGGACAAGATCATTCACCTGTCCGAGGAGTACGAGGCCGAGATCGGCAACAACCCGTCGGGTAACCGCTTCATCCTGAACGATCGCCAGAAGGACATCCTCGACGAGCTGAAGAGCGAGGCGAAGAAGCGCGGGCTGTGGAATTTCTGGCTCACCGACAGCAAGGAAGGCTACGGGCTCACGACAGTAGAATACGCCTATCTTGCCGAGGAAATGGGCAAGGCGCCGCTGGGGGCCGAGACCTTCAACTGCTCCGCGCCCGACACCGGCAACATGGAGGTGCTGGAACGCTACGGGACCGAGGCGCACAAGGAGCGCTGGCTCAAGCGGCTTCTGGATGGCGAAATCCGCTCGTCCTACGTGATGACCGAACCGGGGGTCGCTTCGTCGGATGCCGTGCAATTGTCCTTCGAGGCGAAGAAAGACGGCGACGAATGGGTTTTGAACGGCGAGAAATGGTGGATCTCGGGTGCGGGCGACGAACGCTGCGCGGTCTACATTGTCCTCGCCCAGACCGATCCCGACGCGCCGAAACACGCCCGGCACACGATGTTCGTGATGGACGCCGACACGCCCGGCGTCGAGATCCTGCGCCCGATGCAGGTTTTCGGTAACGACGACGCGCCGCATGGTCACATGCACATGCGCTTTACCGATGTGCGCCTCCCGGCAGATGCCGTGATCCTTGGCGAAGGTCGGGGGTTCGAGGTGGCACAGGGGCGGCTCGGGCCGGGTCGCATCCACCACTGCATGCGCGCCATCGGGCAGGCGGAACGGGCGCTGGAACTCATGTGCCGTCGGGGCCTCACGCGCGAAGCCTTCGGGAAAAAGATCGCCGAACTGGGCGCGAACTACGACATCATCGCCAACGCGCGGATGGAGATCGAACAGGCCCGGCTTCTGTGCCTCAAGGCCGCCTATATGATGGACACGGTGGGCGTGAAGGAAGCGCAGCCGTGGATTTCGATGATCAAGGTCGTGGCCCCGCTCATGGCCACCAAGGTGGTGGACGAGGCGATGCAGATGCACGGCGGCGCGGGGATTTCGCAGGATTTCCCGCTGGCGCAAATGTATACCGGACTGCGCACGCTACGTTTTGCCGATGGTCCCGACGCGGTCCACCGGAGGCAGGTGGCGCGGCGCGAGTTGCGACAATACACGAACGAAAAGCTCTGAATGGCGCTCCTGACGGTCATAAGACACGCTCAGGCCTCGTTCGGGGCGGCGAACTACGACAAGTTGTCGCCGCTCGGTCACCGGCAGTCTGTTGCGCTTGGCCGCGCCCTGAAAGAACAGGGCGCGGTCTGGCCGAAGCGCGTGTTCATCGGTGAACAGGTCCGTCACCGCGAGACGTTCGATGGCGTGGCGGAGGGCTTTGGTGCAACGGCGGAGCCGCTGGTGCATCCGGGCCTCAACGAGTTCGACTTCAAGGCGCTGCTCGAGGCGCATGAGAAATCCGAGGCTATCCCGGAGAAGACCACCGGCGACCGGGCAGCGCATTTCCGGCAATTGAAGGCGACGGTGCTGGCGTGGCAGGCGGATGAGATCGACAACCCGCCCGAAACCTTCGCCGCTTTCGTGGCTCGGGTGCAGGACGCGATGGACGCGGCAAAGAGGGAGGGGGACGTCTGGATGTTTTCATCCGGCGGCGCGATCAGCCAGATGATCCGGCTCGCGCTCGGGGCGCCCGCCGATCAGCAGATCCTGCTTCAGTTGCAGATGAAGAATTGCGCCGTGACCCGTTTTGTCATGGGGCGCGGCGGCACCTATCTGCACGGCTTCAACGAAACACCGCATGTCGACGCGACCACCGCGGACGAGATGCTGACCTATAGCTGAGGGATCATGGCGGACACCCAAAACCTCGACACCGATGCCGTGACCCGCTGGGCCGAAACCCATGTGGATGGGTTCAAAGGCCCCGTCACGGCGACCAAGTTCAACGTGGGCCAGTCGAACCCGACCTTCCGGCTGGATGGTCCTACGGGGGCCTATGTGCTGCGGCGCAAGCCACCGGGGCAGCTCTTGAAATCCGCCCATGCGGTGGACCGGGAGTTCCGGGTGCAGGCCGCGCTCGCGGACACCGATGTGCCGGTCGCGCGGGTCCATGCGCTCTGCGAAGATCCCGAGGTGATCGGGTCGGATTTCTACATCATGGAGGCCGTGAAGGGCCGCAACATCGACGATCCGCGCATCCCGGACGCCACGAAGGCCGAACGCACGGCGATCTATGGCGAGATGTGCCGGGTGCTCGCCGCGATTCACGAGGTCGATATCAACGCGGTGGGGCTTGGCGACTATGGCCCGCCGGGGAATTACTTCGAGCGGCAGATCGGGCGCTGGACCAAGCAATACCGCGCGTCCGAGACCGAGACGATCCCGGATATGGATGCGCTGATCGACTGGCTCGGCACGCATATCCCCAATGACAATCAGCGGCGGCTGGTTCACGGCGACTACCGCATCGACAACATGCTCTTTGAGGAGTCCGGACCGCGCTGCGTCGCCGTGCTCGATTGGGAGCTGTCGACCATCGGGCACCCCTATGCCGATCTCGCCTCGCTCCTCATGCAGTGGCAGATGCCGCCGGGAGCCGAGGGTCGCGGGCTGGCCGGTGTCGACCGCGCGAACCTTGGCATTCCGACCGACGAGGCATTCGTCGCGATGTATTGCGATGCGCGCGGTCTGCCGGGGATCGAGGGAATGAATTTCTACGTGGCCTTCGCCTTCTTCCGCATGGCCGCGATCATTCAGGGCGTCCACAAGCGGGCGCTCGATGGCAATGCCTCGAACCCCGAAAGGGCGATGCGTCTGGGCGCGGCGGTGCCGCAGTTCGCGGCCAAGGGACTGGAGGCGGCGCATGGCTGATTTCGATGGCAAGGTCGTCCAGATTACCGGTGCGGCGAGCGGTTTCGGCGCGCTGGCGGCGACGGAGTTCGCGCGGGGCGGGGCCAAGCTCCTGCTCTCGGACGTGAACGAGGCCGGGCTGATGGAGGTCGCGCGCAACCTCGAAAGCCTCGGGATCGAGGTGCAGGCGGATGTGTTGTCGGTCGCTGACGATGCCGCCATGGCCGCCCATGTGGGCGCCGGCGTGAAACGCTTCGGCAGGCTCGACATCGCGCTCAACAACGCAGGCATCGGCAACGGGATGCAGCGGCTCCACGAGATCCCGCTCGAGGACTACGACAGGGTGATGGAGATCAACGCCAAGGGCGTCTTCATCGGGATGCGCCACCAGCTGCCCGTGATGCTGGGGCAGGGGGCAGGCTCGATCCTCAACACCGCCTCGGCGGCGGGGCTCGTCGGCTCCGGTCAACTGTCGGCCTATGCCGCATCGAAACATGCGGTGATCGGGATGACACGCGCGGCGGCGGACGAGGTTGCGCGCAAGGGCATTCGCGTCAACGCGATCTGCCCGTCGTTCGCCTCGACCCCGATGGTCGAAAGCATGGGCGACATGATGGGCGAGCGTCACGGCATCACACGCGAGGATGCCTATTCCCGGATCGCGTCCCGCGTGCCCATGCGCCGGGTGGCAGAGCCGCGCGAAGTGGTGCAGGCGATGCTCTGGATCGTCTCGGATGCCAACAGCTTTATGACCGGACAGGCCATTTCCGTTGATGGGGGCCTGACCGCCGTATAAGGAGCAGGAAAAGGGGAACGCCATGGGGAAAGACGAGTTCATTGACGATTTCGGCTCCGATGCCGACGGCGACCGCAAGTTCGTCACCGCGCTCGCGCGGGGGCTGGACGTGTTGCGATGCTTCCGGCCCCATGAGACGACGCTGACAAATCAGGAAATCGCGCAGCGCACCGGGTTGCCGAAGCCGACGATCTCGCGGCTCACGCATACCTTGTGCAAGCTCGATTACCTCGTGTTTTCCGAGCGCACGGGGACCTACCGGCTGGGCGCGGGTGTCCTGTCTCTGGGTTACGGCGTTCTGTCGGGGATGGAGATTGCCGACAGGGCGCAAGGCGAATTGCGCGCGCTCTGCGATCTTGGAACGAACCCGCATATCACGGCGGCATTGGCCGAGCAGCACCGGTTGTCGGCGGTCTACACCGCCGTCCACCGGTCGCAGCAGACCGTGGCGCTGACGATCAACGTCGGGGCGCGGCTTCCGATCATGCATTCGGCCATCGGCCGCTCCATCCTCGTCGCGATGAGCGCGGCGGAACGGGCGCATATCGTGCAGCTGGCCAAGGAAGAGCGCCCCCAGGACAGCGACCGGATCCAGGAGAGCATCGAGAAGGCGCTCGAGGACTACGCGCGGTTCGGTCTTTGCACCGGCTTCGGCGGCTGGCGCAAGGAGGTCCACGGGATCGCGGTGCCGGTCTTTTCGCTCAACGGCGACCGGATTTACGGGCTGAACGTGGGTGGGCCGTCGTTCCTTGTCTCGCCGGAGGAGTTGATGGAGAACTACGCCGAGCCCCTGAAACGCGCGGCGCAGAACCTGTCGTCCGGTGCCCTCGGGTCAGTGGCGTCGGGACCTGCTTCCTGATGGCGCTCGACCCGGCGCTGGTCGAGAGACCTTATCCGTTCCAGAACCTCGTGGGGTTCCGGATCTTGGAGTGGTCCGAGGATTTCGCGCGTTTCGAGCTGCCGATGGGTGAACATCTGGGCAACCGTTACGGGATCCCCCATGGCGGGGTCTACGCCACGCTGCTCGATACCGTCATGGGCTTTGCCGGCTGCTTCACCGGGTCGGCGGAGGACCGGCGGCTCGCCATGACGCTCTCGCTCAACGTGAACTACCTTGCCGTGCCACAAGGCGACCGGCTCGTGGCCGAGGGCCGGCGGATCGGGGGCGGGCGCAGGTCGTTCTTTGCCGAGGCTGTGGTTTTGGACGACAGGGGCGGCAAGGTCGCCACCGGGACCGGCGTGTTTCGATATCGGTCGGGCTGATCCCGTTCGCTCAGGACGCGGCGGTCGCGGGCTGGTTGCTCGGCGCTGGTCCGGTGCGGCGTTTCAGACATTTCGGGATTCCGGCATTCTGGAACCCTAGAATCCTTTATTCTTTAATATGTTAGCGTTCCCAGCACCTTACGCCGTCCGCGACGCCGCGAAACGTTAACGCCCCGGCGAAGTCTCCTCCGCCAGGGCGCCGTCACTCAACGACCTGCTCTTTAGGCGGCGTAGCCGGCCATGACCCGCTCGAGGTGGAAATCCACGTCGCCCAATTGCGCGTCGATCATGACGAGCCGCTTGGCATAATGGCTCACCGCCGCCTCCCACGTCATAGCGATGCCGCCGTGCATCTGGATCGCCTCTTCTGCCACCAGACGGGCGGCGCGGCCGACGAGCGTCTTGGCCATGGAGACGGCGCGCGACTGGTCCGCCTCGCCAATCCGGCTCGCGGCCAGAATGGTGATCGAGCGCGCCTGTTCGATCTCGGTCACGACGTCCACGGCGCGGTGCTGGAGCGCCTGAAACTTGCCGATCGCCACGCCGAACTGTTTGCGGGTGCGCAGATAGTCGAGGAGGATCTCGTTCGTGGCGTCCATCGCCCCCACCGCCTCGGCACAAAGCGCGAGCCGTCCGGCGTCGAGCGCATCGGTGAGCGCGGCCTCGGCATTGTCCAGAAGCAAGGTGCCGGGGGTCGCGTCGAGGAAGAGTTCTGCCGCGCCGCCGCCGTCGATCAGCCCATAACCCGTGACCTGCGCGTCCGAGGCCGCGACCTCGTAGACCGCGAGCCTGTCGCCGGAGCGGGCGGCGATAAGGAACACATCGGCGTCGTTGCCGCCGTAGACCACGGATTTGCGGCCCGCCAGCTTGCCGTCAGTTACGGCGGTTTCGATCCCTTCCAGATCATAGGGTGCATCGAGTTCGCCGATCGCGACGGCATAGCGGCGCGACCCGTCGAGGAGTGCCGCTTGATCCGCTCCCGCCGCCGCGAGCAGCTTCGACGCCATGAGCGCGCCCAGCACCGGCTCGGGGCACAGCCCGCGCCCCAGCGCCTCGAACACCGTGGTCACGTCGAACCCGGCGCCGCCGAACCCGCCCGCGTCCTCGGGGGCAAGCGCATAGAGCACACCCAATTCCGCCATCTCGCCCCACAGAGCCACGTCGTGAAACGGCGCGTCGTAGGCGACCTTGCCCCGGTGATCCATCGCGTATTTGTCGGCCAGAAACCGGCTCAGGCTGTCGGACAGCATCCGGCGGTCTTCGGTCAGGGAAAAATCCATTTCACAGCTCCAGCATGGCTTTGGTCAGGATGTTTCGCTGGATCTCATTCGACCCACCGAAAATCGACAGCTTGCGGTTGTTGAAGTATTTCGCCGCCGCATAGACGTCCTCCGGCTCGCCAAGGGCGGCGTTGCCGAACATCTCCTCGGACGGGAAGGGGGCCGCTGCCGGCCCCAAGGCGCGGCGCGACAGATCGTTCAACGTCTGGCGGATCACGGTGCCCTTGATCTTGAGGATCGAGGTTTCCGGTCCCGGCTGTCCCTGCGTCTGGGCGCGGTAGAGCATCCTGAGGTTCGTGATCTTCATCGCCTCGAGCTCGATCTCCACATCCGCGACGCGCGCGGCAAAGAGCGGGCTGTCCAAGAGCGGCTTGCCGCCCCGCTTGATCCGCCGCGCCTGCGCCTTGAGTTCCTCGAGCGCCTTCATCGAAAAGCCGACGCCCGCGATATTGGTCCGCTCGTGGGTGAGCAGGAATTTCGCGATGGTCCAGCCCTGGTTTTCCTCGCCCACGAGGTTCTCGACCGGCACGCGGACGTCGGTAAAGAATACCTCGTTTACTTCGTATCCGCCCTCGATCAGCTTGATCGGGCGCATTTCGATGCCGGGGGTGTCGAGGTCGACGAGGATGAAGCTGATGCCCTCCTGCGGCTTGCCGTCGGTTTTCGTGCGCACGAGGCAGAAGATCTTGTTGGCGAACTGGCCCAGCGTGGTCCAGGTCTTTTGCCCGTTGATCACGTAGTGGTCGCCGTCTCGCACCGCGCGGGTCTTGAGGCTCGCGAGGTCCGATCCCGCGCCCGGTTCAGAATAGCCCTGGCACCACCAGTCGCGACCGTCGAGGATGCGGGGCAGGATCTCGTCCTGCTGGTCCTTCGAGCCGAATTTCTGCAGCACCGGCCCCAGCATGGCGAGACCGAAGGGCACGATCCGGGGGGCGTTGGCGCGGGCCGCTTCTTCCTCGAAAATGTGCTTTTCGACTGGCGACCAGCCGGGACCGCCGAACTCGACCGGCCACCCCGAGGCGAGCCAGCCCTTGGCGTTCAGGATCGCATGCCAGCGGTCCATGTCGTCCTTGTCCAACTCGCCGCCGATCCGCACCTTCTCGGACAGGTCCTTGGGCAAGTTCTCCTCCAGAAACGCCCGCACTTCGTCGCGGAAGGCGATTTCCTCGTCCGTGAAGCTCAGGTCCATCCGGCCCTCCCTTATCGCTTACTTATCGTTCAGGTCTGCAAAGGTGCTGCCGTCCTCGGCCATACGGCGCAGGATGGCGGGCACCTTCCAGTAATAGGGGTCGTCCTTGGCGTAGGTCTCGATCCTTTTCACGATCTCGGTCGC
>LUOO01000081.1 GCA_001626765.1 Maritimibacter sp. REDSEA-S28_B5 | reverse complement strand
TGCGGGCCGAGAAGGGCTTCATCATGATCGGCGACGAAAGCGACGGCACGGTCATTCCGCAGGATCTGGGCCTTGGCTGGGCGATCTCGAAGAAGAAGGCCGACTATCTGGGCAAACGCGCACAGGAGCGTGTCGATATGGCGCGTCCCGACCGCTGGCAGCTCGTGGGGCTGGCCACGCTTGACGGCACGGTCATTCCGGACGGCGCATATTGCGTGGGCGAGGGCACCAATGCCAACGGCCAGCGCAACATGATCGGGCGCGTGACCTCGACCTACTACAGCCCCACCGTGGGCAAGGGGATCGCCATGGGACTCATCGAACGCGGGCCGGAGCGGATGGGCGAGGTCGTCGATTTCGCCACCCTCGACGGCACCGGCACTGTCATCAAAGCGAAAATCGTGGATCCGGTGTTCTACGACAAAGAAGGAGCCAAGGCCGATGTCTGATACCCTTGCCCCCCAACCCGTCTCGGCGCTGAAGGGCGCCCGGTCCGAAGGTTTCGCGACCGTCCGTGACACCGGCCCGCGCGGGATGATCACCCTTCGTGGCAAGGGCGAGACCCTTGCCAGAATGGCCGCGGCCATCGGCGTCGCGCTGCCAGACATGCTGGGCGTCACGACGGGCGAGGGCGTCGCGCTCGCCTGGATGTCACCCGACGAACTCATGGTGCTTTGCGCCTATGATGCGGCCCCGTCGCTTGCCGACCGTATCGCGGCGGCAACCGCAGGGGATCATGCACTCGTCGCCGTCGTGTCGGATGCACGCTCCATCTTTGCCGTGGAAGGCAAACTCGCCCGCGACGTCATCGCCAAGGTCTCGCCCGTCGAAGTGGGCGCCGTGGCCGAGGGTCAGGTCCGGCGCACCCGCTTTGCGCAGGTCGCTGCTGCCTTCTGGCGCGTCGAGGGTGGGTTCGAGGTCATGTGCTTTCGCAGCCAGTCGCCCTATGTCTATGGCCTTTTGTCCAATGCGGCGCGGGTCGGGTCCGAACTGAACCTGTGAACCTCACCTGATCGGCGCTGACGCTCGGTTCATGCAACCTGTCCCGTGAAGAAGCGGGGCAGGTTTTCCTTGTATGCTGGCGGGGTTTGGTGGCGGGAGCCGCGACCGTGGGCGGCAGCGGCCCGGTCGTGACATGAGAGTGAAAACGCAGTCGTAGGGGCAATTGTTCCGCACATTCGATGTTCACAGGCAAATACCTGTATTCCCGATGGTTTCGCTCGGTTCCCCTTGACCTTGCCCGCCCCTGCGGCCCATCTAAGCAGCAACAGACAACTCAGACTACAGGGGGCCCAAATGGCTTTTGAACTTCCCGATCTTCCCTATGCTCACGACGCGCTTGCCGATCTCGGCATGTCGAAAGAGACCATGGAGTATCACCACGACATCCACCACAAGGCCTATGTCGACAACGGCAACAAGCTGATCGCGGGCACCGAGTGGGAAGGCAAGTCGATCGAAGATATCGTCAAGGGCACCTACAACGCTGGCGCCGTGGCGCAGTCGGGCATCTTCAACAACGCCTCGCAGCACTGGAACCACACCCAGTTCTGGGAAATGATGGGCCCGCAGGACGGTATGCCCGGCGAAGTCGAAAAGGCGCTGACCGAGGCCTTCGGGTCGGTCGACAAGTTCAAGGAAGAGTTTGCCGCCGCCGGTGCCGGCCAGTTCGGCTCTGGCTGGGCCTGGCTCGTGAAAGACACCGACGGTTCGCTCAAGGTGACCAAGACCGAAAACGGCGTGAACCCGCTCTGCTTCGGCCAGACCGCTCTGCTTGGCTGCGACGTGTGGGAACACTCCTACTACATCGACTTCCGCAACAAGCGCCCGGCTTACCTGTCGAACTTCCTCGACAAGCTCGTGAACTGGGAAAACGTCGCCTCGCGCATGTGATCCCGCCGCCTGCTTCGGTGGGCGCGACCAAAGTTTGTCTTGCCCCCGCAGGACCGAAGGCCTCCCAATCGGGGGGCCTTTTCGCTTGTGGAGGACGCGGTGGAGACGACGAAAGACAGGCTGACATTCGACCGGGTCTATCCCGTGACGCCCGCCCGGCTCATGTGGGCGCTGACCGACACCGGCGCGCGCGAGACTTGGGGGAAGCCCTCCGAGACGATCACGCTCACGATCGAAGGCGAGGCCTGGACCGGCGGGACCGAAGTGCAGACCTGCATCATCGACGGCGCGCCCAAGTTCCGGGTCGAGGTGCGCTGGATCATGGTCGCCCCCCGGCTTCTCATCTGGCACGAACGCGCGACCTACGGCGGCAACCCCATGCACGAGGCCGAGGTGTCGCAAGCCGTCGCTGACGACCCCGCGGGCGCGGCGCTCGCCATGAAGATCGAGGCCATGAGTTTCACCGGTTCGGACGGTATCGCTGGCCTGCGTCAGGGGTACGGCGGCGCGCTCGACTCGCTCGGGCGGTTCCTTGGGCGCTTGCCGGCGGGAACCTGACCAAACGAAAACGCCGAGGAACCCCCGGCGCAGTTCCCGCGTTTTTCTGTCAAACCATTGACAGGAGGACCAAATGGCAGATCGACACAGATCGCAGGATGGCCGCAGCGAAACCGAGGAGATCCTTGGTGGCACGCCCGAAAAACCCGACCCCACCGCGCAACAGGGCCGTGAGGGCGGCAATATCGCCCGCAAGGTCGGCACCCGCGACGAGGAAAAGCAGGTCGACGAAACGAGCGCCGGAAAGACCGGCGTGCTCGGGCAGGACAAGAATGACTCCGGCGACAAGGAGAAAGTGTAATGGCTCAGATTGACACCGGCACATGGGTGCTCGTCGCCGACAGTGAAAAGGCGCTGTTTCTGGAAAACGTGGCGGACGGGCAGGACCCCCACCTTGTCGTGCGCCGTGAGGAGCATCAGGACAATCCGTCGGACCGCGAACAGTCGGCCAACCGTCCCGGTCGGATGAACGATGGCGGGCCGGGCCAGAAGTCCGCCCTCGACGACACCGACTGGCACGAGCTCGCCAAAGAGCGGTTTGCCTCGGATCTGGCCGACATCCTCTACCGCCGCGCGCACAGGGGCGATTTCGACAAGATCGTGCTGGCTTGCGCGCCGCAGGTGCTTGGCGACTTGCGCCCGGAACTGCACAAGGAGGTGCTCGACCGCGTCGTCGGCGAGGTTCCCAAGGTCCTGACCAATCACACGCTCACCGACATCGAGAAGATCGTGAAACAGGAACTTGAAGACGCCTGACCCTCTTTTGCGCCGGCAACGGGGTCCAGGTGGTCGGGTATGTTACCATGAAGGGGTCGCCACGCGCGGCCCCTTCGTCTTTGCACAAGGGGTCCTGTCATCGCGATCACGTTTCCTGCGGGCGCTCGACGTCCTCGCGGCTGGCGACCCTCTGCGCAGGCGCACAGGTCGCGCCCCACTGTCTGCGGCCACGTCACGGCCTGCCGGGCTGACGCGCGGGGCGCCAGCAACGACCCTCGTCACCCGATCCCGCGCGAAGGAGCCGTCGTGAGCGACACCGTAAGGGGCCTTTTGGCCATCATTCTCGCCTGCGTGGTCTGGGGGCTTTCCAGCATCCATTACAAGGCGCTGGCCCATGTGCCGCCGGAGGAGGTGCTGTCCCATCGCACACTCTGGTCTCTGGTGTTCTTCGCCGGGATCCTGGTCGTGACGGGGCGGGCAGGGTCACTCTGGGCGCTCGTCACCGGTCCGCAACGGGGCAAGGTGGCGCTCGCCGCCCTGATGATTTCGATCAACTGGTATTTCTTCATTTTCTCGGTGCAGACCGGCCGGGCGCTGGGGGCGTCGCTGGGCTACTACATCTTTCCCCTCGTGGCGGTGCTGCTCGGCGTCATCTTCTTTCGCGAACGGCTCGGACCCTTTCGCATCGCCGCGGTGGCGCTCGCCGCCGTCGCGGTCACGATCCTGACCGTGGGCCTTGGCCAACCGCCGTGGATTTCCCTGCTGCTCGCCTTTACCTTCGGTCTCTATGGCGTTGTGAAAAAGGGACTTGCCGCCTCTGCCGTCACCTCGGTCGCGGGAGAGGTCCTTCTACTGGCCCCGGTTGCCATGATCTGGCTCGTGGGTATCTATGCCTTTGGCTGGGGCGGCATCACGGGTCGTGTCGTCGGGGCTTTTGGCGCCAATGCCCACGACACCATCATGCTGGCCTTCGCGGGCGTGATCACCGGCCTGCCGCTCGTGCTGTTTTCCTACGGTGCGCAGTGGCTCAATCTCGGACTGGTCGGTATTCTCAACTACCTTAACCCGACGCTCCAGTTCCTCGTCGCGACCTTCCTGTTCCTCGAGCCCGTGACGCGGTGGCACATGATCGCCTTGCCCATCATCTGGATCGCGCTCGGACTCTATTCCGTGTCACTCCTGCGTCACGACAAGGCACCATCCAACCGCGTCGCCATCGCGGGCACGTCGGGCACCACGGTCACGAAGTCCAGAAGCGACGCATCGGCAAAGCCCTGAGCGATGACGTGGCGCATGAGAGCCATGAGCGGGTCCCAGTAGCCTTCGGTGTTGAGCAGCAGGATCGGTTTCTCGTGCAGGCCAAGCTGCCGCCAGGTCAGGGCCTCGAAGAACTCGTCGAGCGATCCGGCGCCTCCGGGGAGCATCACCACCGCGTCGGCGTTCATGAACATGACCTTCTTGCGTTCGTGCATGGTTTCCGTGACCACGAACGAGGTGAGGTCAGTTTTGCCCACCTCCCACTTCATCAGATGCACCGGGATCACGCCGAAGGTATCGCCGCCCGCGGCCTGTGCCGCCCGCGCGACCGTGCCCATGAGACCCACGTCGCCCGCCCCGTAGACGAGTTGCCAGCCGCGCTTGGCGATGAGCGTGCCGGCTTCCTTCGCGGCGGCCTCATAGGCCGGTTTGGCCCCCATGCGTGAGCCGCAATAGACACAGACGGATGCTTTGCGCTTGGACATGGGACCCCCGAAGGCTTTGAACGATAGTTTGTTTTGACCCGTGATAGGCCCATTGCTATGGTCGCTCAACCCGCGAGAACAGCGGGCCCTCCGGGCCGGATTTCAGGCTGCCAAGGGGGACGGGGAAAGGGATAGACATGATCGCCTTGCTACGGGGCTGGCTCGGTTGGGCGCTGGGGCTGATCGCCGTGGCGCTCGTCGCGCTGGTCGGACTGATCGCCACTTACGAGAAACCGACAGAGCCGGAAGAGGCCGCCGGTCTTGCCGGACTGCCGACCGAGGACGCCCCGCCCGAGGCGGCCGCCGTAGGGGGCGTTGGCGATAGTGGCGATGACAGCGCCGCTCCCGTCGCGGGAAGCACCCCGTCCGAAACCACGCAGGCGACGCAAACCGACCCGACGCCCGAGACAGCGGACGAGGCAACGGCCGAGACAACGAACGAGGCCGAAGCTCCCGCCGACCCGGCACCCGACAGCGCCGAAGCCACGACGCCTGCGCCACTCCCGCCGCCCGACTTCGACGTGGTCCGCGTGTCGCCCGATGGGTCTGCCGTGGTCGCGGGATTTGCCGAACCCGGGGCCGCGATCGAGGTGCTCGTCGACGGCACGAAGGCCGCCGAAGCCGCCGCGGACGGGGCAGGGAACTTTGTCGCGCTCTTCGATATGACGCTCATCGACCGCCCGCAGGTCCTGCAGCTCTCTGCCGCCCGCGACGGGGGCGAGCGGGTGCTCTCCGAGACGACCTTCATCATCGAGCCGATGCCGAAACTCGCCGCCGTCGATCCCGCGCCCGAAGTGCCGCCTGCCCCGGAGACTGCCGAGCAACAGGCCGAGACTCCCCCATCTCCCTCCGTGGAGTCACAAGACCCTGCCGCACCCGAGACCACGGTCGAGGCCGAGACTGATCTGGCGATGGCCGACACAACAGGCGATACGCCCGACGCGTCTCCCGCCGAAAGGCTTGCCGGGGTCTCCAGCGAACCGATGCCCCCCACACAGCAGGGCACTCCTGCGCCCGGAATGCCGTCGACCGAGCCTCCGACCACGGAAGCGCCGACCACCGAAGCCCCGACCATGGAGGCACCGGCCATGGAGGCACCGGCCACGAATGCCGAGGCCCCCGCGCGCGTGGCCGCCGTCGAGCCGTCCGTCCCGACCCCCGGACAGGCCGCTCCCAGCGCCGGCACCGAGGCACCGCCGCTCGCCGCTGCTTCGCTCGCCCCCCGCATCCTTCGGGTGGATCGCGACGGCATCAAGGTGATGGAAGACCCTGTGGCCGAGGCGCTGTCCATCGACACCATCGCCTATGAGGACGACGGCGCGGTCACCCTCACGGGTCGCGGCTCGGTGGATACGACCGTGCGGCTCTACCTCGACAACAGTGTCCTCGGGGACGCGGCGGTGGACGCCGCGGGGCGCTGGTCCCTGACCGAGGGCGACATCGTGCCCGGCGTCTACAGCTTGCGCGCCGATGCGCTCGACGCCGAGGGCAAGGTCGTCGCCCGCGTCGAAACACCCTTCAAACGCGAGGACCCTGCGCGGCTCGTCGCGCAAACGACGCCACAGGCTGTTCCGTCAGAGGCCGGTGGTGCCACGGATACACCTGACGCGACCCCAGCGATGGACACCACTCGGCCCGTCCAAGCGGACGCACCCGCCGTGGACGAGAGCATCGCCACGCCGGACACACCCCCGACCGGGGTCCCGTCGCCGGCCAGGCCCGACGCAACCGATGCGGCAAATACTGCCGCAGCACCCGGCGAGCCGCAGCCCGACCCCATGCCGACGCCGCCCGCCACCACGGGCACCGAGGCGCCCCCGGTGGTCGCTGTCACGGTGCAGCCCGGTTCGACCCTCTGGGCCATCGCCACCGAGCGCTACGGCGAGGGCATCCGTTATGTGCAGGTCTTCGAGGCCAATCGCGACAAGATCCGCGATCCCGACCTTATTTATCCCGGCCAGGTCTTTGAACTGCCGGGACAATAAGGCACAGGTCACTCGCTCGGTGAGCACAGGCTCGCCTCTGGCCATTCCCGCGGCAAGCGCCTAGTGTCGCGCCCTGATTTCAGGGACCGGGAGAACGGCAGATGCGTGGGATGGGCAGCGGCGGCAAACGCACGGTAAGCGACGCGCGCCTTGACGGGACGCAGGCGGGATCGGGATGGCGCACGATCAAGCGGGTCTCGCCCTATCTCTGGCCGAAAGGCGAACACGAGGTCCGGGTCCGCGTGGTCATCGCCATGGTGATGCTCGCCGCCTCGCAGATCATCACCGTGGTCACGCCGCTATTCTACAAGGCAGCGGTGGATTCGCTGACCGGCGAGCCTTCGGACAACCCGGCGTGGATGCTGGCCATCGGGGCCATCGGCCTGACCGTGGCCTATGGCGTGGCGCGGTTCATGTCCGTGGGCTTCACCCAGGGGCGCGACTGGATCTTTGCCACCGTGGCGCAACGGGCGCTGCGCGCCATGGCGATCCAGACCTTCCGCCATATCCATGCGCTGTCCCTGCGCTATCACATCACGCGCAAGACGGGCGGTCTCAGCCGGATCATGGAACGCGGCGTGAAGGGGGTCGAGTTCCTCCTGCGGTTCCTCTTGTTCAACATCGTGCCGCTCTTCATCCAGCTTGGCCTGACGGTCATCGTGTTCTTCGTGCTTTTCGACATCTGGTATGTGGTGGCCGTGGTGGCGACGATCGGGATCTACATCCGCTTCACCTTTGCCGTGACCGAATGGCGGGTGAAACTGCGCAAGCAGATGAACGACGAGGACACGCAGGCCAACCAGAAGGCCATCGACAGCCTCCTGAACTACGAGACCGTGAAGTATTTCGGCGCTGCCGAACGCGAAGCCACGCGTTATGACGTGTCGATGGCAGGCTACGAGAAGGCGGCGGTCAAGACGACCCAGTCGCTCGCCTTCCTGAACGCCGGGCAGGCCTTCATCATCACGGCGGGTCTCGTCGCCGTGATGATCCTTGCTGCCGTGGGTGTGCAGAACGGGCAGCTCTCGACCGGCGATTTCGTCATGGTCAATGCCTACATGATCCAGATCACCATGCCCCTGAACTTCCTGGGTTCGGTCTACCGCGAGATCCGGCAGGCGCTGGTCGACATGGCCGAGATGTTCGACCTGCTCGAACAGCCCGCCGAGGTCACAGACAAACCGGGCGCGCCCGACCTCAACGTGACCGGTGGCGCGGTGGAACTCGACGCGGTCGAATTTTCCTACGATCCCGCCCGGCCCATTCTGCACGGTGTGACGATCCGCGCGGCGGCGGGCGAGACGGTGGCCATCGTCGGCCCGTCGGGCTCGGGCAAGTCAACCATCGGTCGACTGATGTTCCGCTTTTATGATGCGACCGGCGGCGCGATCCGCATCGACGGGCAGGATATCCGCGACGTGACGCAGGAGAGCCTGCAGAAGGCCATCGGCGTGGTGCCACAGGACACCGTGCTCTTCAACGACACGATCCGCTACAACATCGCCTACGGCAAGGAAGGCGCGACATTTGCCGAGATCGAGGCGGTGGCCAAGGCCGCGAAGATTCACGACTTCATCCAGTCGCTGCCCGAAGGCTACGACACCCCGGTGGGCGAGCGCGGTCTGAAGCTGTCGGGCGGTGAGAAGCAGCGCGTCGGGATCGCGCGCACGCTGCTCAAGAACCCGCCGATCCTGCTTTTGGACGAGGCGACCTCGGCGCTGGATACCGAGACCGAGCGCGACATCCAGACGAGCCTCAAGGCGATGGGCGTCGGGCGGACCGTGATCACCATCGCGCACCGGCTGTCCACCATCGCCGATGCCGACCGGATCGTGGTGCTGGAGAACGGCGTCGTGCGCGAAGAGGGGCGGCACGACGAGCTGATCGCGCTCAACGGGAAATATGCGTCCATGTGGGCGCGGCAGCTGGCCGAGGACGAGGAAGAGGCGGCCTGATCTTCCGGGGTTTCGGATTGCGCTACGCGCAATCCGACCGGTTGGGGGGCTAGCCCCCCAAACCCGCCAATGCATTTATGAAGCCGTGAAGGGCAGGGGCGCGACCGGTTATTCCGCGGCCTTGATGTCGCCAGGCTTGTGGGCGTCCGAGCGATCGTGATCCTCATCGTCGGTCGGAGCAGGCGGTCCCTCGACCGCGTCGCCCGTGGCGTCACGCCGGGCGGCGAGGAGCACGTCCAGTTCGTCGGCGGTGGGCGCGCGGTCGCCTTCGTCCGTCTCGGCGCCGGTGTCGTCGAAGTCCCACAGGATCTCGTCGATCTGAGTGCGTTTCGCCTGCCGGGCCAAAGCCAGGTCACGGGCGGTCCGCGAGGATTTTCCCCAGCTCATCGACTTCAGTTGCGCGTAGCTCTGGTAGGCACCGACGCCCAGCCAGATGCGCAGTGCCAGCATCGAGGGGGTGAAGACCAGCGTCAGGATCGTCGCGATCCCGAGGCCAAAGACCACGGCGGTGGCCAGTTGCACCCACCAGAGCGCGGTGGGTGCATTGACCGAATAACCGCCACCGATGAAGTCGAAGGACAGGCCGAACATCATCGGCGCGAGCCCCGCCATGGTTGTGATCGTGGTCAGGAGCACCGGGCGGATCCGGTCCTCGGCGGTGCGCACGATCGCCTCGATCCGGGGCATGTAACGGGAATAGTCCTGGTACGTGTCGATAAGGACGATGTTGTTGTTCACCACGATTCCGGCGAGCGCCACGACCCCGGTGCCGGTCATGATGACCGAGAAGGGCTGGCCCATGACGAGCATCCCGAAGAGCACGCCGGCGCTCGAAAGCACGACCGCGAGCAGCACCAGCACCGAATTGTAGAAGGAGTTGAACTGCGCGAGCAGGATGATGAACATGAGAAACAGCGCGCCGGCAAAGGCCTGACCGAGAAACGCTGTCGATTCCGACTGGTCCGCAAAATCCCCGGCCCATTCGTAGTCGATCCCCGGCGGCAGCACACCCGAACCGAGCCAGTCCTCGATCACGCCGATCCGTTCCGTCGCGGTCACCGGCGTCTTGCGCCAGTCACCCGGTGCGTCCGTCGCGGCGATAAAGGCGTCGGCTTCGGTCAGCGGCAGCACACGCCCGGTCTCCGGTGCGCCCTCGGGCCCGGTCAGGAGCACGAGGTCCGGGGTCACTGCGGCCTTTACGTCGAAATAGCGCGACTGGTTGATCCGGTCGATCTGGGCCAGCGTGGGCACCGCGCGACGTTCGACAAAGTTCGAGATCGGGACGAGTCCCTCCTGTGTGCGGACCCTGAGGTTGTCGAGTGTGGCGAGCGTCCTGTCGGACTCGGGAAAGCGGACGCGGATCTCGATCTCCTCGTCCGAGCCGTCGATGCGCATCGTGTCGAGGAGGAGGCCCGTGGTCACAAGCTGCACCATGCCGCCCACCGTGGCCACGTCGGTGCCGTAGCGCCCGGCCTCTTCCACGTCGATGTCCAATTCCCAGTCGATGCCGGGCAGGGGGCGCGTGTCCTCGACCAGTTCGAGACCCGGCAGGTTCGTCAGAAAGTCGTTGGCCTCGGCCGTGGTGGCGAGCAGCGTGTCCCAGTCGTCGCCCTTGAGGCGCAGGTGGACGGGCTTGGTCGAAGCCGGGCCACCGGCCACCCCGATCACCTCGGTCTGCACGCCAGGCAGCCCTGCGAGCCGATCCTTCAGCACCTCGAGCACGACCTTGCCGTCATAACTGTCGTCGCGAACCGTGCGCGTATAGGGGATGACCCCGAGCAGCTTGGCCTCTTCGGTGTAGGAGGGCCGGTCCTCAAAGGTCGCGATCTCGATCTGGACCTGTCCGATCTGGTCGCGCGGCCCGGCGGCCCCGCCGGTGTTCTGGTTGAGACCGCCCTCACCGGCGAAGGCAAAGGCGTTCTTGATCCCCGGGGTGGCGAGCACGATCTCCTCGACCCGCGCCACCATGGCATCCTTTTCCTCGACCGAGAGGTTGCCGCGCCCGCGCACATAGACGACGCCGGTTTCTGGCGCGGTGTCGGCAAAGAACTCGACCCCCTTGGAATTGCGGCTGAAATCCATGCCGATGCCAGCGATGAGCGCAACCACGGCAAGGATCGTGACCACCGGCATGACCGGATTGCCGACGAGGGCCTGGATGACGACGCCGAAGCCGGTGCGCCGGTGCCCGCCTTGCGGTGGCTTCGGGGCCCGTTTCGGCTTCACGCTGTCCATGAGGATGGTCAGGGCCAGCGCGAGCAGAAGGAACCCCGCGACGCCTGGCACCATGGCGGCCATGCCGCTCAGGGGATTGCCGTTCGGGAAAAGGTAGTCGGGGTTGGCCACTTGCAGCGCGGCGTAGAAGAGCCCGACCGCGACCACGGCCGTCAGCGCGAAGCGCAGCCAGATCGGCCAGGGCCGGATCACCCGGCTCGCGCGTTCAAGCGAGCGCGACATCCGCCCCGCGACCCCGCCCATAACGGGCAGGTAGATGAGCGCGACGAGCAACGAAGCGGAGAGCACGTAGATGATCGTTCGCGGCAGCATCCCCATGAACTCGCCCGGAATGCCGGGCCAGAAGAGCATGGGCAGGAAGGCACAGAGCGTCGTGGCGGTCGAGGACACGATGGGCCAGAACATCCGTTTGGCGGCCTCGGTGTAAGCCGTCATCGGCCCAACGCCCTCGGAAATCCGCTTGTCGGCATATTCCACGACCACGATGGCCCCATCGACCAGCATCCCGACGGCAAGGATCAGGCCGAACATGACAATGTTGTTGATCGCGACGCCCAGCACCGCAAAGAGCGCAAAGGTGAGGAGGAACGAGGTCGGGATCGCAAAGCCCACGAGCAGCGCCGAGCGCATACCGAGCGAGGCGAGCACCACGATCATGACAAGCGCGATGGCGGTGATCACGGACCCTTCGAGTTGGCTTACCATCGAGGCGACCATGTGGCTCTGGTCGTTGGAGAACCGCACGTCCACCGCGTCCTTGAGCGGTTCCGGCCAGTCCTCTGTGACTTCCGCCACCACCGCCTTCACCTCGTCCACCGTGTCGATAAGGTTGAAGCCCTTGCGCTTGACCACCTGCAGCGCGACCGTCGTGTCGCCGTTGAAGCGTGCGGTGCCCGCCTGATCCTCGAATGTCAGGCGTATCGAGGCGAGATCGCCCAGCGTCACGACGCTGTCGCCATTGACCTTCACGGGCAGGCTGTAAATGTCTGACACATCCGAAAAGCTCGACGGGATCTTGATCGCGGTGGCCCCCGTTGGCGTCGTGATCTGGCCCGCCGCGATAAGCTGGTTGTTGTTGACCACCACGTTGATCAACTCGCCCGCCGTGACGTTATAGGCCTCGAGCTTCAAGGGGTCGATCACGACCTCCATCATTTCGTCGCGTGCGCCGGTCAGCTGCGCCTCGAGCACCGCGTCCATGCCTTCGATCCGGTCCTGAACCTCCTTGGCCAGCCGCACGAGCATCCGTTCGGGCACGTCGCCGGTGAAATTCACGATGAGAATCGGGAACTCGGAAAAGTTGATCTCGTTGACCGAATATTTGTCGGCGCCCGCCGGAAACTGCGCCTCGGCCTTGTTCATCGCGTCCCGCACATCGGCGATGACCTTGGTCTTGTCCCAGCCGAACTCGAACTCGAGCGCGAGGCCGCCGTAGTTTTCGGCCGCCGTGCCCGTCATCGTCTTGAGCCCGTCGATATCGGCAAGCTCCTGTTCCATCACGCGCACGAGCAGGTTCTCGCTGTCCGCAGCCGAAATCCCGGGGAAGGGAACGGAAACGAAGAGCGCCGGGATCTCGATGTCCGGCTCGCCCTCTTTCGGCAGGCCCACATAGGCCGCTATCCCCGCCGTCAAAGACAGGATGATAAAGGCGATAACCATCCGCGCACGGGACGCGGCCCAATCGACCATGCCTGTCACAGCCCCGGCTCCCGATAGGTGACCTCGATCGGAACACCGTCCACCACGTAGTCCTGCCCGACAACGATGACCGCGACCTCGTCGGGCAAGCCGCCCAGCCAGACGCCGTCGGTCCCGTCGCGGATCAGCTCGACCGGCAGGAACCGGGCGACGTCGCCGTTCTCCGCGCCGCCCACGACGCGCACGCCCAGATCGCCATCGTCATTCAGGGTGAGCGAGGACTGCGGCAGGAGATGCGCCTTGCGCCCGGCGGTCTGGATCAGGATGTCGGCGGTCTGGCCGGCGCGGAACGTCAGGTCGTCGTTGGGTACCTCGGCCTCGACGCGGAATGTGCGCGTCACCGGATCGGCGGACCGTCCGACGAAGCGCACCGTGCCCATGACCTCCTGCCCGGTCGAGAGCCGCGCGCCGACCGCGGCGCCCTCGCTCACCCGCGCGATGTCGGCCTCGGCCACATAGCCCACCAGCCGGATTGGCGTCAGGTCCACGATAGTGGCGCAGGGGGCACCGGGTTGGAGTAGGCTACCCACCTCTGCCGTGTCGCTTTCCAGCACGCCGGGAAAGGGGGCCGTGATCCGGGTGTCGGCGAGCGCGCGTTCGGCCTGTGCCAGCGCGGCTTGGGCGGATTCGCGGGCCGATGTGGCCGCGAGCACGCGGGTTTCGGCCGCGAATCCCTCCTGGCTCAGGCTCTGGGCGTTGGCGAGGTTGCGTTCAGCTTCTGCCAGTGCGGCCTGTGCCTGCGCGATGCTCACTTCCTTGGTGCCGGGATCGAGCGCGCAGAGCAGATCGCCCTCAGCCACCATGGATCCCTTGGCGATGGGCGTCGATACGACCCGTCCAGCCGTTTCCGCCAGAAGCGACACTTCGCGATTGGCCTGCGTTTCGCCGCGCAAGACCACGGCCGAGTCGATTTCCTGCGCCTGCGACCTTTGCGCGATGACGCTCACGACATGCACGTCTCTGGGCGCGTCTTCCGTAGTTTCGGCGGTTTCGACAGGCGAGCCGAGGCCCAGGAAATCGCGCACCGCTTCCCGTTGAAACACGAGCAGGAAAAGCACGACAACCGTGATCAGCGCTGTCAGGATCGGGATCGGTCGCATTGGTCCGCTGTTCCCCATTTGGTACAATTCTTAACGAGATAGGACAGGAGGTGTCCCGCCACAACGGCCTCCCTCGCGTCATATGCGCATTTGATGAAGATTTGGATCATTTTTCGCTTTTGATCACCACCCATAGTCCCGCCCCTTGGCAAAGCTCGGGCCTTCGCGCTAAAGAGAGGCAGCAAAACAGGCACGACAGACGGCGGAGGCCGAGGATTTGAGCAATCCCGACAGTTTCATCGACGAGGTGACCGAAGAGGTTCGGCGCGACAAACTCTATGCGATCTTCCGCAAATGGGGTTGGGTCGGTGCCTTGGCCGTGATCGTCATTGTCGGCGGCGCTGCTGTGAACGAATATCTGAACGCGCGCGAGGCGCGCGAGGCGCAGGCGACGGGCGATGCGATCCTGACCGCCGTGGAAAGCGAAACCACCGAGGCGCGCATCGCGGCGCTCGAGGCCGTGCCCGCGACGGGTGACGCGGTTGCCGTGCTCGACCTGATCAAGGCCGCCGAAACCGAGGACCCAGCGACCGCCGACGCGCTTCTGGCCGGAGTCGAGGGGAACACGGCCTTTCCCGCGCTCTACCGTGACCTCGCCACGATGAAGCGGGTGACGCTCGCCAACAGCCCGATGGCGCCCGATGCCAAGATCGAAGCGCTCGTGCCCCTGACCCGCGCGGGCGGTCCGTTCCGCACGCTGGCGGAGGAACAGACGGCGCTGGCCGAGCTTGCCATGGGTGACACGGAAGCCGCACTGACCCGTCTTCAGGGGCTCTTGCAGGACGCCGAAGCCTCGTCGGACTTGCGGGATCGGGCGAGCCAGATCATCGTCGCCTTGGGCGGCACACCCGAATTCGGCGCGGTCGGTGCGCCTGAAACAACGAACTGAACGAATCCGTGGCGCCGCCCGATGGCGCCAGGGGCATGACATGGGTATCACAGGCCAAGGGGCATCACCTGCGCCAAGGCGGACCCGACGAGCGGACAAAGACGCGGCCCAAGGCGGCGCGGAATTGGGGGGCAAGACATGGCCGGGACGACAACGATCCGAGTTCTTCTCATCGGCGCGGTGGCCGCATTGGCCGCCTGTGACCGCGAAGTGATCTTCGAAGGCAAGCGCGAATCCCTTTTCTCTCCGGACCCCGCCGTCGTGGGCGAGGCCGCAGCGGCCCAATTCGCCGCGAACGAGGCCGAAGAGGGCACGAACCGGTCGGTGCCGATCTCGCTCTCCTCAATGAACTCGCTCGGGTCCTGGCCCGGCGTCGCGGGCGGGCCGACCCATAACCTGCCGCATCTCGCGTTCTCCGCCGCGCCGCAGGTGATGTTCTCGGTGCCGATCGGGCAGGGCTCGACCCGCAAATACAAGATCACCGCCGAACCCGTCGTGGCCGAGGGCCGCGTCTTTACCATGGACAGCCGCCTCAAGGTGACGGCCACCAGCACGGGCGGCGGCGCGCTCTGGAGCGTCGACGTAAACCGCCCCGGCGACCGGGGGCAAGAGGCTTCTGGCGGCGGCATCGCCTATGGCAACGGCATGGTTTATGTCTCGACCGGCGGTGGCGAGCTCGTGGCGCTGAACGCCGCGACCGGCGCAATCGTCTGGCGGCAGGACCTCGCGGCACCGGGATCGGGTGCTCCGACCTATGCCGACGGCACGGTCTATGTGCTCTCCGCCTACAACCGGCTCTTCGCCGTGACCGCCTCCAACGGCCGGGTCCAGTGGCAACTGCCCGGCACCCCCTCGACCCCCGGCGTGCTTGGCTCGTCGGCTCCCGCCGTGGCGGGCAACACGGTGATCGTGCCCTTCTCGATCGGCTCGCTGGTGGGGGTGGACCGGTCCACGGGACAACCTAGCTGGGCGCTTCCCGTCAAGGGCGTGCGCAAGGGCCGGGCCTATTCCGTCATCTCCGAGATCACCGGCGCGCCTGTCGTCTCCGGCTCCACCATCTACGCCCAGAACTTCTCGGGCGCAGGAATGGCGGCCACAACCGGGGGTCAGGCGCTGTGGACCTCGGACGAGGGCGCGACGGGTCCCGTGACCGTTGCGGGCGGATCGCTCTTCATGGTGTCCGACAGCCTCGAGTTGGTGCGCGTCAACGCCTCGACCGGAGATCGGATCTGGGGCGTGCCCCTTCCGGGCTATGTCAAGGACAACCCGCGCCGCCAGCGCACGGTCTACCCCTCCTACGGCCCCACGCTTGCGGGTGGTCGGCTCTGGGTCGCCTCGGGTGACGGTTACCTGCGTGCCTTTTCTCCGACCGACGGAGCGCTCGCAGCCGCCATCGAATTGCCGGCAGGCGCCGCCTCGCGCCCGGTCATCGTCGGCGGCGTCGCCTATATCGTGACGGAAAAAGGCACCTTGGTGGCTTTGCGTTAAGCGCCGAATGATGTAAGCGGGCGTCTTGATCGCTTCAGGACCGAAGACATGACCTTTACGCTCGCCATCGTCGGCCGACCCAATGTCGGCAAATCCACGCTGTTCAACCGCCTCGTCGGTCGCCGCCTCGCGCTGGTCGACGACCAGCCCGGCGTGACCCGTGACCTGCGCGAGGGCGACGCACGGCTGAACGACCTGCGTTTCACCGTGATCGACACGGCCGGGCTCGAGGATGCGACCGACGACAGCCTGCCGGGCCGGATGCGCCGCCTGACCGAACGCGCGGTCGAAATGGCCGATGCCTGCCTCTTTCTGATCGACGGGCGCGCGGGCGTGCTGCCCACCGACGAGATCTTTGCCGAGATCCTGCGCAAGAAGAACGCCCATGTGATCCTCGCGGCCAACAAGGCCGAAGGGAAGGCCGCAGACGGCGGCGTGATCGAGGCCTGGTCCCTGGGCCTTGGCGAACCTATCCGCCTCTCTGCCGAACATGGCGAGGGCATGGGCGAACTGGCCGAGGCGCTCGCGCCCCTCGTTAAGGAAGCGGCCGAGAAGGCCGAGGCGACCGCGCCCGAGGTCGATGTGGACGTGTCGGACGACGATGACATGGATGCCTCTGCGCGCCCCATCACCAAGCAGCGCCCGCTTCAGGTCGCCGTGATCGGCCGCCCCAATGCGGGAAAATCGACGCTGATCAACAAACTCCTCGGCGAAGATCGCCTGCTCACAGGACCCGAGGCCGGGATCACCCGCGACTCGATTTCCGTGGCCTTTGACTGGGCGGGCACGCCCACCCGGATCTTCGACACGGCGGGGATGAGGAAGAAGGCGAAAGTTCAGGAAAAGCTCGAGAAATTGTCCGTTGCCGACGGTCTGCGCGCGGTCAAGTTCGCCGAGGTCGTCGTGGTGCTTCTCGACGCCGCGATCCCCTTTGAACAGCAGGACCTGCGCATCGCCGACCTTGCGGAGCGCGAGGGGCGCGCGGTGGTGATCGCGGTCAACAAATGGGACGTGGAAGAGGACAAGAACGAGAAAATCCGGCTCCTGCGCGACAGTTTCGAACGGCTGCTGCCGCAGCTTCGGGGCGCGCCCCTCGTCACGATCTCGGCCAAGACCGGCAAGAACCTCGACCGCCTCCATGCCGCGGTGCTCAAGGCGCATGACATCTGGAACCGTCGCGTGACCACCGCCAAACTGAACGGCTGGCTCGGCGAGATGGTCTCGGCTCACCCGCCGCCCGCACCCGGTGGCCGCCGGATCAAGCTGCGCTACATGACGCAGGCCAAGACCCGGCCCCCGGCGTTTGTCGTCATGTGTTCGCATCCGGACAAGCTGCCGGAAAGCTATTCGCGCTACCTGATCAACGGCTTGCGTGACACTTTCGACATGCCGGGCACGCCGATCCGGCTCTACATGCGCGATCAAGGGGACAAGAACCCCTACAAGAACCGTACGAAATCGACGCCCTCGCGCTTGCGCAAGCACCTGGGCAAGGGCCGCGCGGACGAATAGGCACCGCGCGCTTCTTCACTGCTTCATAAATAATTTGGAGAGGGTCGCCATTGTCGCGCCATTGGTCCGAGAGACAATGGCGACGGGAGAGGCTAGCCTCTCCCCAATCGGTCGTGGCAGACGCAGTCTGCCGCGAAACATGGCCCGCGAAACATCGTTCGCTCAGGCCGTCAGTTCAGATAGGTCATCGGATCGACGCTGGCCGTGCCCTGCCGGACCTGGAAATGCAGCGTGGGGTTTTCGGCCTTGCGCACCTGCGCGATGGACTGGCCCCGCGCCACGGTTGCGCCCTTGGCGACCGTGATGTTGTCGATGCCCGCGTAGACCGTCAGCAGGTTGCCTTCGTGCCGCAGGACGAGGATCGGCACGTTGTCGGTGTCCCGCGTGATCGCGGCCACGGTGCCGCCCTGCGCCGCCTTGACCGCGGTGCCGGCCGGGGCCGAGATGTCGATGCCGTCCGACTTGCCCTTCACGTAGGCCCCCACGACGCTGCCCTGAACCGGCATGGTCATGGCCGCCGACGAGGTCCGGGTCTCGGCCATCTGGGGCGAGGACGGGGTCTCGGACAGGGTCGTCTGGGTGGTCGCGCCCGCAGGCGGCAGCGGCGTGGCTGAAGAGGGCGGGAGCGGCGCGGCCGATCCTGCCCCGGGCTGCGAGGCACTGTCGACTTCGGCCGTCGCGACCTGTGTGCCCGCGCCGGTTGGGATCAGCAGATACTGACCCTCGCGCACGTTGAGCGAGGCATCGAGACTGTTCCATTCCGCGAGCGAGCGCACGGAAACGCCGTAGAGCCGCGCGATGGAATAGGCCGTCTCGCCGCGCACCACCTGGTGTCGCGTGGGTTCGTTCCCCGTGGGGGCCGAGGGCGTGGCCTGCGTCATCGTCGCCTGCGACCCGCCGCCCGTGTTGCCGACCCGGTCGAGCGCATTGCCTGCGAGCGTCGTGACATCGAGCGCGCCGCTGCCTGCGCCACCGCTTTCGGCCACGCGCCGGGGCAGGGCGATGATCTCGCCCTCGCGAAGCGGTGCTCCGTCGGACAGACCGTTAAAGCGGGCAAGCTCGCTGCCGCCCAGCCCGATCCGCTGGGCGACGGTGGCAACCGTGTCGCCCTCGCGGGCCACGGCGACCTGATAATTAGGATAGGAGATAACGCCCCGCCCATCTGGCGTCGGGCGCGCCGCAGTGGCGTTCTGTGCCGCCTGCGTGGTCGAGAACCCGTTGCCGAAGCGGCGGAAGTCGCCGTCGAAGTTGCTCAGGTCCATGCCGCCTTCACAGGCCGCGAGGGCCAGAAGGCTGACCCCCATGACCCCGAACCGATTGGCCCTCGTCCATCCCATGCGCCGGAAATCCATCGCTCTGCCCCTTTTTCAGACCCGTCGTTGCGGGCCGGTCCTACTGCCTCTCGCTGCGCGCCGGTGTCACCTCGTGGTCCTGTCCGATGCCCGCTGTGTTCCGGGGGGACCTAGTCCGAGGCGAGCCCCTCGACAAGGGGCACGAAGCGCACCGGAAGGATCTCGTCGTAGTCGAACCCGCTTTCGTTGCGCGTCACCTTGATCAGGCTCTGCACGGTGTCCGACTGACCCACCGGTAGCACCATGATACCGCCAACGGCCAATTGAGCCAAGAGGGGGCCGGGTGGGTCCTCGGCGGCGGCCGTCACGATGATGCGGTCAAAGGGCGCCTGTTCTGGCAGGCCGAAGCTGCCGTCGCCCGTGATCGCGGTGATTGTATGCAGACCAAGCTGCTCGAAGACCGCGCGCGCGCCCTGCACGAGGGTCTTGTGGCGGTCCACCGTATAGACCCGGCGGGCGAGTTTCGCGAGGATCGCGGCCTGGTATCCCGACCCGGTTCCGACCTCGAGCACCTTGTCGCGCGGCTGCACGTCGAGGGCCTGCGTCATGAGGCCCACGACCGAGGGCTGGCTGATCGTCTGACCGCTCGCGATGGGAAGTGGCGTGTCGTCATAGGCGCGGCCGGCAAAGACGCCGCGCACGAAAAGGCCGCGGTCGATGGCCTCCATCGCCTGTAAAACACGGGTATTCGTCACCCCGCGCTGGCGCAGGTGGAACAGGAACTGCATCTTCCGCTCGGCCTCGTTGCGGGGCAGATCCTCGGTCATGAAAGCGCCCCGGCAAGCGCGTCGAGGGCGTCATGGGCCGTGAGGTCGGCACGCATGGGGGTCACTGAAATATAGCCTTCGAGGTTCGCGGCCACGTCGGTGCCGGGCTTGGTCGGCTCATGCTGCGGCCCGCCCTTTATCCAGACGAACCGCCGCCCCGAGGGCGAGGTGGTGGGTACTGTGCCGAAGAAACTGTCGGGCCGCCAGCCCTGCGCGACGGAGCGCATCCCCTTGACCGAGGCGGCGGGAACGGGCGGGAAATTCACATTGTAGAAGAGCCGGTAGTCGGCGGTTTCCTGCCAAGGCGCCTTGTGAATGAGCCTGCGGACCACGTCTGCCCCATGATCTGCGGCGGCCTCGAAAGGGTTCTCGAGCGTCGCCGTCTCGGGGCCCAAGAACTGCGACAGGGCGATCGCGGGGATTGTCTGGAGCGCGGCTTCCATGGCCGCGCCCAGCGTGCCGGAATAAAGCGCGTTGTCGGCGCAGTTGTTGCCCCGGTTCACGCCGGAGAGCACCAGATCCGGACGGCCCGGAAGGATCTCGCCCAAAGCCGCGAGAACGCAGTCGGCGGGGCTACCCTCGGCGGCGAAACGGCGGGGCCCAAGCTCGGCCAGCATCATCGGGCGCGAATAGCTGATGCAATGGCCGACACCCGACTGCTCGAAAGCCGGCGCGACGGTCCAGACCTCGCCCTCGGGCCCCGCGATTTCTGCCGCGATGGCCTCGGCCACCTTGAGGCCGGGCGCGTTGATACCGTCGTCGTTCGTGATGAGTATGCGCATGTTCTTCCCTTGCTCCTCCCTCAATAGACGGGGGGGATTTACCTCACAAGGGACGAGCGGGCATTCCGATCAGCATTTCGGACGGCGTGGCGCATCGAACAAAAATGCGCGCGAGGTATTGGGGGAAAAGGTCCCGGTCCCGAAGCTCCAGTGATGCGTCCAGGCGCCGCCCTCGGGACCGATCAGGACCCAGGCCCGCTTGGCCCCCCGGTAGTCCCGCCCAAAGAGCACGTCGCCGGGGACGAGCGCATAGGCCACGCTGGTCTGGCGGCTGTTAGGCTGGGCAAAGCAGATCTTTACTTCAGGATATACAATCCGCGCCTCACGCTCCATCCAGAGCGCCACATAGGCCCAACCGGCGAGCACCACCGGCAGTGGCAGCACCGCCAGCACGACACCCAGATTGCGGGCCCGACCAAGCCGGGGCGCGCGTGCGGGCGGCAGGACGAGCGCGATGGCGGCGGCGGTCAGGCAACCGAGCGCGATCGTGGTAAAGGGATTGGCGTCCCCGTGAAGGAGCGTCCCCGGAAAGGAGAGCGCGAAGGCCTGCAGGAAAAAGAAGAGCGCGATCATGACTGCGGCAAAGATCAGGCGTCGCAGAAGCGCGTCCTGCCGCGCCGACCAGAGAATATAGAGCGTGGGCAGGGCCGCAATCAGACCGGGGATGATCCAGACCGCGCTTTCGCGGGAAATGACCAGAACGCCAAGGTAGACCCCGCCCAGGGCAAAGGCGAGCAGGTAACGCAGCTTGAGAAACCAGCGCGGCTGGCGGCTGCCGCGCAAGAGGTCGAGCGCGGCGAAGAAGAACAGCGCCAGAACGAGGATCAGCGCCATGGCACGGGTCTAGCTCAGAATTTCCGGAAGCAGCCGCGCGGCCTCGTCTTTCGGGTGCACAAGGCCCGAGCGGTCTTCGGAAGGATGGAACCGCGAGCGCATGGCGGTGGCGAGCGGTCGGGGCGCCACGATCTTCACCTTGGGGCCGATGGCGGCGGTCTCGGCTTGCCAGGAACGCGCCAGCGCCATTTGGGCCGCCTTGGTCGCGCCGTATGCTCCGAAGAACTTTTCGCCAGCGTGGTCGTCGTGGAAGAACACCGCAGTGCCCGAGGGCCCGAGGAGCGGCGAGACATAGGCCATGAGCCGCGCGGTCGCATCCACGTTGACGGCAAGCGACTTGGCCCAGTCTTTCGGTGCCAACGCCACGTGATCCGTGGGCATGAGTTGTTGCGGCTCGATGGCGGAATGGATCCACAGGTCCACCTTGCCCCAGCGTTCGTGGATCGCGCGGCAAAGCTGCTGCATCGCGTGATCCTCGGTGATGTCCATGGGGGCAAGTGTGGCATCGCCGCCCTTGGCCTTGATCCGGTCGTCGACCTCTTCCAGCGCGCCGGTGGTGCGCGCGACGGCGACGATGTGGAACTCGGGGGCCAGCGCCTCGGCCAATGCCGCGCCGATCCCGCGCGAGGCCCCGGTGATCAGAGCGATTTTCTCGATGGGTGCGGCAGCGTCTTGCATGGGGGTCCGGTCTTTCTGGCAGTCCTGGGCGGGTCTATCCCACCCGGCCCTTGGGGTGTCCAGTGGGGGGGCTGCGGGGTTTTCGCGCCGTGATGCAAACATGCGACGCCCCTGTGGCGTTTCTGTCCTTCGGTGCGCGGGAGTTGGCCGATGGGCCTGTCGCCGCGGGCCCCGCGGCGCAGGTTCTTTTCGATAGGCGCCGCGAGTGGACCGGTTTCGGGCCTGTCCGGTGCCTTCGGACAGGTTGCGCTGTTCAGCCGATCTCGGCGCGCCTGAGCGCGATGATCTCGTCCAGAACCCAATCGGGCAGGGGGTTGTCAGGGGTGAAATTGATCCCCGACTTGGTGGTGCGAAACCCTGCCGCCTCGACGCGGGCGGCAATACGCGGCACGATGCTTCCAGAATAGGGATAGATGCCAAGCTGCCTGGTAAAGCCCGCCACCCCCACGACGATCTGCTTCGATCCCTTCGCGCCCTTCGGCCGCCACGCGGGCATGGCGTAGCTTACGCAATGTTCGTAACCCGGAAGCCGCGCGTCGATCCGTGCGGCAAGCTCGACCAGAGCCGCGCGCATGTCGTGGTTCAGCGTGGCGAAATAATCCTCATGCGTCGAAGGCTTGGTCGTGTCGGTCATGATCCCCTCCTGCCACTGACATGGTGCAGCAGGAGGGGGACGCGGGCAATCGTCCCGTGCTTAGCCGAGGGGGATCGGCGGCACGAAGACCGAATTGCCCGTATTGCGCATGATGACGACGCCCGCATCGGTGATCTCGGTGATCGTGCCGAACTGGGTCTTGTCGCCCTTCTGCACGGTGAGGATGTCGCCGCGCGTCATCCGAAAGAGCGCCTTTTTCTCCATCGGTTTCCCCATGATCCCGACGAGCGAAACGCGGTCCAGTGGAAGCTCGCCCTGTCTTGTGGCGTTCGATGCCACGACCTGATTGGTCGCGCTCCCGGAGGGCGCGGGGTTTGTCTGAGCCATAATGTCACCTTCTGGTTGGCGAGGGAGTGGTCCTCGCGACCTTACGGGCGGCGGGTAAACAACAGGTTCAGACCGGGGGAAAGGGGGGCGGCTTACGTGGGCAGGGGAACGCCGAAAGCGAAAGGGCCGCTGGCGAAGATACGCCGACGGCCCTTCGTTTCATTGGGTTTTTCGCCGGTCGGCTGCCGTCACTCGGCGGCCTTGAGCGCGAATCCCTTTGCCAGCATGTCGCGCGGTGCCACCGGGTATTCGCCCGAGAAGCAGGCGTCGCAATACTGCGGGTGCTTGTTGTCACGTCCCTTCGCCTCGCCCGCCGCACGGTATAGCCCGTCGAGCGAAATGAACTTGAGGCTGTCGACCTCGAGATAATCGCGCATCTCGTCCTCGCTCATGTTGGCGGCAAGGAGCTTGTCGCGTTCGGGCGTATCGACGCCGTAGAAACAGGGCCAGGCGGTCGGCGGGGAGGCGATGCGGAAATGCACCTCGGCCGCACCCGCATCGAGGATCATGTCCTTGATCTTGCGCGAGGTCGTGCCGCGCACGACCGAGTCGTCCACGAGAATGACCCGCTTGCCCTGGATCAGCGAGCGGTTGACGTTGAGTTTGAGGCGCACGCCCATGTTGCGGATCTGCTCGGTCGGCTCGATGAAGGTCCGGCCCATGTATTGGTTCCGGGTGATGCCGAGCGCGAAGGGAATGCCGCTTTCCTGACTGTAGCCGATGGCCGCCGGGGTGCCGCTGTCGGGCACCGGGCAGACGAGGTCGGCATCGACCGGCGTCTCGCGCGCGAGTTCCACGCCGATCTGGCGGCGCGTCTCATAGACAGACCGTCCGCCGATGATCGAATCGGGGCGCGAGAAATAGACATGTTCGAAGATGCAGAACCGCGCCTTCTGCGGGCGGAAGGGGCGGCGGCTGTCGACCCCGTTGTGGTCGATCACGACCATTTCGCCGGGCTCGATCTCGCGGATGAACTTGGCCCCGATGATGTCGAGCGCACAGGTCTCGGACGACAGCACCCAGCCCTCGCCGATCTGACCCAGCACCAGCGGGCGCACCCCCAGCGGATCGCGCACACCGATCAGTTTGGTGCGCGTCATCGCGATGACCGAGAACGCGCCCTCGACCTGCCGCAGCGCATCCTCGAGCCGTTCGGCGATGGTGCGCGACATGGACCGGGCCATGAGGTGAATGATGCACTCGGAATCCGACGACGACTGGAAGATCGACCCGCGCGAGATCAGATCTTTTCGCAGTTCGTCGGCGTTGGTGATGTTGCCGTTGTGCGCAATCGCCGCGCCGCCCATCGAGAACTCGCCAAAGAACGGCTGCACGTCGCGGATCGCCGCGGCCTTGGACCCGGCGGTGGAATAGCGCACATGTCCGATGGACAGCGG